>DATJZM010000001.1:0-9582 GCA_035499135.1 Casimicrobiaceae bacterium
CACCTCGGTGTAGGGCTTCGTGACACGCGGGTCCTCGTGTACGCGCGAGACCTTCATTGCGAAATCGAAGGTGACCTCGCAGACATCGGTGAATCCGATCACCGGCGCGGCGTTGCCGGGCTCCGCGGTGCAGGCGAGCGGCAAGTGACCCTCGCCGGCGAGAAGCCCGGAAGTCGGGTCGAGCCCGACCCAGCCCGCGCCCGGAAGGTACACCTCGGCCCAGGCGTGCAGATCGGTGAAGTCGCGCTCGGGCCCCGCCGGGCCGTCGAGCGGCTTGATGTCGGCGACGAGCTGGATCAGGTAGCCGGAGGCAAAGCGCGCGGCGAGGCCCAGTTGCCGCAGGATCTGTACCAAGAGCCAGCCCGTATCGCGACACGACCCCCAGGCGCGCTCGAGCGTCTCCTCGGGTGTTTGCACGCCGGGCTCCATCCGCACGAGGTAGCGGATCTCGCTCTGCAGGAGGTGGTTGAGTCGCACGAGCATTGCCACCGTGCTCTCGCCGGGCTGCAGCGTGGCGCGGAAGCGCTCGAGCCACGCGGCGAGGCGTGGCGTGAGCGGCTGCGTTTCGAGAAAGGGGATCAGCTCCTTGGCGAGCGCCGCGGAATACGCGAACGGATAGTGCTCGGCGTAGGCCTCGACGAAGAAGTCGAACGGATTGACGACCGTCATGTCGGCCGTCAGATCGACGACGATCTCGAGCTCCTGGGTGCGCTCGGGAAAGACGAGTCGCGCGACCCAGTTCCCGTACGGGTCCTGCTGCCAGTTCAGGAAATGCTCGGACGGCCGCACCTCGAGCGAGTAACCGAGGACGGGCGTGCGGCAATGCGGGGCCGGCCGCAAGCGGATCTCGTGCGGCCCCAGATTGACCAGCCGGTCGAAGTTATAGGTGGTGCGATGCTGCAGCGCGACGCGGATGGCCATGCAAGCGCCGCTAGTCCCACTCCGGATTGGGCAGCTGCGCAAACACCCGGCGCAGGCCTTCGCCCCATTGCGTGTGGATCATCTGGAAATAGGGATCGGACTCTTCGATTCGTCGTTGCAGCCTGATGCGCAGCGAGTTCGCCTCGTAGACCACCAGGTCGATCGGCAGCCCGACCGATATGTTCGAGCGCATGGTCGAATCGAAGGAGACGATCGTGCACTTGGTCGCCTCGAGCAGCCCCGTGCTGCGCTTCACCACTCGGTCGATCACCGGCTTGCCGTACTTGCTTTCGCCGATCTGGAAATAGCAGGTGTCTGGAGTAGCCTCGATGAAATTGCCCTCGCTGTAGACCTCGAAGAGCCGGTGCGCCTCGCCGCGAACCTGCCCGCCGACGATGAAGTTCGCGTGCGAATCGATATTGTTGTGCTGCAGGTAAGGTCCGTCGCGTGTCTTCACTTCGCGCAGCGCGTCACCCACGAGCCGGGCGATGTCGAACATCGAGGTCGCGTTCCACAGGTGTACGCTTCCCTCGCCGGTTCGCGCCCGCTGGTCCAGCAGGCTGAGCGCATTCTGGGTAAGCGAGAGATTGCCTGAGCTCAACGCCACGATCACCCGGTCCCCTTCGCGGTCGAACACGCGCATCTTCGAGAACCGGGCGATCTGATCGACGCCGGCGTTGGTGCGCGAATCCGACGCGAAGATCATGCCCGCATCGAGCGACATGGCCACGCAGTAGGTCATGATAAGCGGTCTACGTTGCCGAGGGAGGCGATTCTACCGGATCGAAGACTCAGTAAGTCGGCACCAGGAACGTTCGGTTGATCTCGTTGCCCAGAGCGGAGATCCGGTCGAGGAACTCCATCAGATACTCGTGCAGGCCGAATTTGATGATCTCCTCGGTCTTGCCGTAGTGCAGCCTGGAATGGAGCTCTCCGGATACTCGCTCGATCTCGCGCGTGTTCTGGTCGCAGAGCACTTCCAGCGTCTCGTGGATGAAGTTCGTGCAGGAGTGCAGCGAGCGCGGCATGTCCTCGCGCAGGATCAGGAGCTCCGCGACCCGCAGCGGCGTAATGACGTCGCTGTAGATCTTGCGGTACGACTCGAAGCTCGACACGGAGCGCAACAGCGCTCCCCACTGATAGTAGTCCACCGCGCCGCCGACGTCGGCCGCCGAGGGCAGCAGCGTGTGATACTTGACGTCGAGAATGCGCGCCGTGTTGTCAGCACGCTCGATGTGCGTGCCGAGGCGGATGAAGTGATACGCCTCGTCGCGCAGCATGGTGCCGAAGGTGACGCCGCGAAACAGATGCGAGCGCATCTTTACCCAGTCAAGGAACTCGGACACGCCGTTCGCCTCGATCAGCTCGTAGTCGTAAGTGCGCATGTCGAGCCACGCCGAGTTGAGATCCTCGTACATCTCCGAGGTGATCGCGCCGCGCACCGAGCGCGCCGATTCGCGCGCCGCACGCAGGCAGCAGTAGATCGAGGAAGGCGTCGTTACGTCGAAAATCATGAAGCGCAGCACGTTCTCGGCCGAGAGCTCCTTGAACCGCTCGTAGAACGCCGTCGCCAGCCCCGAGGTGATCAGCGGGACCGCCCACGGCTGCGCCCACGCAAGCCCCGACTCGGCGACCTCGTAGGGCAGCAGCGACATGCGATAAGTTACGTCGAGCAGGCGCGCGGTGTTTTCGGCCCGCTCGATATGCCGGGCCATCCAGTACAGCTCGTTTGCAGTGCGACAGAGCATGTTGGGTCTCTAGTGCGCCATCACCCAGGTGTCCTTGGTGCCCCCGCCCTGCGAGGAGTTCACCACCAGCGAGCCCTCGCGCAACGCGACCCGGGTCAACCCGCCCGGCACCAGATTGATCGCCTCGCCCGAGAGCACATAAGGTCGCAGGTCGATGTGCCGCGGTGCCAGTCCGGAGGCGACGAAGGTCGGACAGGTCGACAGCGCAAGGGTCGGCTGGGCGATGTATTTGTCGGGGTTGGCCACGATGCGGCCGCGAAACGCCTCGCGCTCGGCGAGCGTTGCGGCCGGGCCGACGAGCATCCCGTAGCCGCCTGCCCCGTGCACCTCCTTCACGACGAGCTCCGTGAGGTGGTCGAGGCAGTAGCGCAGATCGTCCTCGACGCGCAGCTGCCACGTCGGCACGTTCTTGAGGATCGCCTCTTCCGCGAGATAGAAGCGGATCATCTCGGGCACAAACGGGTAGATCGACTTGTCGTCGGCCACTCCGGTGCCGATCGCGTTGGCGAGCGTCACGCGCCCCGCCCGGTAGGCGGCGAACAGCCCGCGGACGCCGAGCATCGAGTCCGGGCGGAACGCCGTGGGATCGAGGAAATCGTCGTCGACGCGCCGGTAGAGCACGTGGACCCGTCGCGGCCCGCGCGTGGTGCGCATGTACAGCGTGTCGTTCTGCACGAACAGGTCCTGCCCTTCGACCAGCTCGACGCCCATCTGCTGCGCGAGGAAGGCGTGCTCGAAGTAGGCGGAGTTGTAGGCGCCCGGCGTGAGCAGCGCAACTTCGGGGGTCTCCTCTCCCGCGGGCGCCACGGCGCGTAGGTTCTCCAGCAGCAGGTCCGGATAGTGATCGACCGGCTTGATCGCCTGCGTCGCGAACAGCTCGGGGAACAGGCGCATCATCATCTTCCGATTCTCGAGCATGTACGAGACGCCGGAGGGAACGCGTAGGTTGTCCTCGAGCACGTAGTACTCGCCTGCACCGGCGCGCACGATGTCCACGCCGGCGATGTGCGCGTAGATGTTCCCCGGCACGCGCACGCCCTGCATCTCGCGCCGATACTGGGTGTTGCCGAGCACGCGCTCGGCGGGCACCACGCCGGACTTCAGAATCTTCTGTTCGCCGTAGATGTCGCTCAGGAACAGGTTCAGCGCGTGCACGCGCTGCTTGAGCCCGCGCTCGAGCAGCCGCCATTCGGCCGCCGGAATGATGCGCGGAACGATATCGAAGGGGATGAGGCGCTCGGTGCCACCTTCATCGCCGTAGACTGCGAAGGTGATCCCGACGCGGTGGAAGGCACGCTCCGCCTCCTCCCGCTTCTGAGCGATCTTGTCGCCGGGGGTGCGCTTGAGCCAGTCCGAAAACGCCTGGTAATGCTGCCGCACGCCCCCCTCGGGCGAGGACATTTCGTCATAGGTGGCCGGCGGCATGTCGCTTTAAGGGGAGCTCAGCGCTCATTTCAGCAAGACTTGAGCCAAGGAAGTTTTTGCTTTATTCAGTATAACCTTAGCGAAATCTGCGGCAGGAAGGGCCCACCCGCCGGGCCGCTTCGGCCCCGCGTGACGCACCATCGTGGTGCTTGTTTTGTCCAGGACTGCCATGAACATTTCCGTTCCTGGGTTTGACCCTCGTTTTGGCGCTGTGATTAAATATCCGCTCCTGTCTGGGTTCGCGCGGGCGGTTAGCTCAGCGGTAGAGCACTGCTTTCACACGGCAGGGGCCACTGGTTCGATCCCAGTATCGCCCACCATGGAACCGAGGGGTTGCACGCGAGTGTAACCCCTATTTTTTTGCACATGATCCGCATTTCTGGCCGCCGGCAGTATGATTTTTGCATGCAATGAAGGCCGATTCGGCCACGGGAAAGCGAAATGATTGCAAACTCCGCTGGAACGTTTCGAGTCGACGCACTGGTCTTCGACGCCTACGGCACGCTCTTCGACGTGCACACAGTGGCGGCGGTGGCAGAGCGCTTCTTCCCCGGACGAGGCGATGGGCTCGCTCGCTCCTGGCGAAGGAAGCAACTCGAATACACCTGGCTGCAGAGCCTCATGCTCAGCGCGACACAGCGCCGCGAGGACTTCGCGGCGCTCACCGCGCACGCCCTCGATCACGCGGTGGACGGGCTCGGCCTCGTCGTGCAGCCCGCGCAGCGGCACCGGCTGCTCGATGCCTATCTCGACCTCTCGCCATTCCCCGAGGCGGTGGGCGCGCTTGCGGCCCTCGCACCGCTGCCGCGGTTGATCCTGTCGAACGGAACGCGGGCGATGCTCGAGCCGCTGGCGGCGTCGACCGGGCTCGCCCTGCATCTCGATGCGATTCTCTCGGCCGACAGCGCCGGAATCTACAAGCCGAGCCCGCGCGTCTATCAGCTCGCGGTCGATCATCTCAAGCTCGCGCCCCAGCGCATCGGTTTCGTCTCCTCAAACGGCTGGGATGTCGCTGGCGCCAAGGCGTTCGGCTTCACCGCGTTCTGGGTCAATCGCGACGGTGCCCCGCTCGAGCGCCATGCTCCGCGGCCCGACGCCGTCATCACCTCGCTCGAGGAGCTGCCGGTGCTGCTGGGTCTCGACTGACGGGGCGCGCCGAACCGATCGCCCCGTCGCCCGCTACGGCATGTACTGTCCGCCGTTGACCTCGATCACCTGTCCGGTTACGTAGCCGCTCATCGCGTCCGAGGCGAGATAGACGAAGGTCCCCGCGCACTCCTCGGCCGTGCCGAGGCGGTTCATCGGAATCGTCGCCTGCATGGCCTTGAGCTGCTCGGGCGTCGAATAGCGCTCATGGAACGGCGTGACGATCACGCCGGGAGACACCGCGTTGACCCGAATGCCATCGGCGACGACTTCCTTCGCCCAGCCGTGCGTGGCGGTGGAGATGAAGCCCTTTGCGCCGGCGTAGACGATGGCTCCCGCGCCGCCGCCGTGCCGCGCCGCGATCGAGCTCACGTTGATCACGCTCCCGCATTTCTGCCTCCGCATCACCGGGATCACCTCGCGCATGAACATGGCGACCTGGGTCACGTTCAAGGCGATGACGCGGGCGAGAAACTGCTCGTCGTAGTCCTCGATCCGCGTGCGCTTGACCAGCCCGCCGGCGTTGTTGATCAGCACGTCGATGCGGCCGAAGGCGGCGAGCGCTTCGGCCACGATCCGCTTCACGTTCTCCGCCTGGGTGACGTCGCCACCGATCAGCGCGGCCTCGCCGCCGGCGGCGCGCACGTCGGCAGCCACCCGCTCCGCGGCCTCGCGGCTCGCGTTGTAGTGAATCGCGACGCGGCTGCCGAGGCGGCCGAACGCCCGCGCTGCCGCGGCACCGATTCCGGTCGACGCGCCGGTGATCAGAACCGCCTTGCCCTTGAGCTCGGAAATCATGTGCTGCTCTCCTCTGTGGGAATTCGATGCGGCCGACCCCGCGCCGCGCCGCGCGATCGCGGTCCGCCGCGGCACGCGGCTACGGCCTCGCCGATGACTGCAATCGCCGCCGGACGCGGGAAGCTCTTGCGGTAGGCGAGCGCGATGCGCCGCGAGGGCACGGGTTTGGCGAACGGCACGGGTACGACGAGCCGGCTGTGGTATTTGGGCGTCAGGGCGTCGCGCGGGAGCACCGAGACGCCGAGCCCGGAGGCGACCATGTTGCGTACCGTCTCCAGAGAGTTGGTGCGTGTCACCGGTGCCTCGCCGCGGTTGAGCTCGGGGCACGATTCGAGAACCTGATCGCGAAAGCAGTGGCCGACGTTGAGGAGAATGGTGTGCTCGCGGGCGAGCTCTGCGGAAGCGACGCTCTTGCGTTTCGCCCAGGGATGCTGCTGCGGCACCACGACCTGGAACGGCTCCTCGTACAGGAACTCGGTCACGATGCCCGGAGGGCCGAAGGGTAGCGCGACGATCGCCGCGTCGACCCGACCCGCCTTGAGAGCGCCCTCGAGCTGTTCGGTGAAGTTCTCCTCGATCTCGAGTGGCATCCGCGGTGCGCGACGCTTCAGCGCCGGAATCAGGTCAGGCAGCAGATACGGCGCCACGGTGTAGATCACACCGAGATGAAAGGGCCCGACCAGCTGATCGCGACCCGCTTTGGCGATGTCGCGAATCTGCGCCGCCTCCTCGAGCACCTTCTGCGCCTGCTCGACTACTCGCTCTCCGACCGGCGTGACCGTGACCTCGGCCTTGCCGCGCTCGAAGAGCCGGGCACCCAGCTCCTCCTCGAGCTTGTGGATCGCCACCGAAAGCGCCGGCTGGCTCACGAAGCAGCGTTGTGCTGCGCGGCCGAAGCTCCTCTCTTGTGCAACGGCCACAAGGTAACGAAGCTCGTTGAACGTCATCGCTGCTGCAGGAACTTGGCGAAGCCGGCGCCGACCTCCGGATGCTTCAGAGCAAGCTCGACGGTCGCCTCGAGGTAGCCGAGCTTCGTGCCGCAGTCATAGCGGCGCCCCTCGAACTCGTAGGCGAGCACTTTTTCGTCGTCGAGCAGGCGGGCGATCGCATCGGTGAGCTGCAACTCGCCACCGGCTCCCGCGGGCATGCTGCGCAAGTGGTGAAAGATGCGCGCAGTCAGCACGTAACGCCCCACCACCCCCAGGGTCGACGGCGTCGTTCCCGGCTTCGGCTTCTCGACGATCCGGGTGACTCGGCTCAATCGCGCGTTGGCCTCGGCGGTCTCGACGATCCCGTAGCTGCCGACGTTCGCCGCCGGCACGGGCATGACGCCGATGACCGAATACTGCTCAGCCGCGGCGATATCGGTCATCTGCTTCATGACCGGCACCTTGGCGTCGATGAGATCGTCGGCGAGCACCACGGCGAACGGCTCGCCGTTGATCACCGGCTCTGCGCACAGAACCGCGTGGCCGAGCCCCAGCGCCTCCGACTGGCGGATGTAGATGCAGTTGATGCCGCGGGGCAACACGCCCTGCAGCGACTCCAGCAGCTCGGTCTTATTGCGCGCCGCCAGCTCGGTCTCCAGCTCGTACGCCTTGTCGAAGTGATCCTCGATCGCGCGCTTGTTGCGGCCGGTGATGAAGATCATGTCGGTGATGCCGGCGGACGCGGCTTCCTCCACCGCATACTGGATCAGCGGCTTATCGACGACCGGCAGCATTTCCTTGGGGCTCGCCTTGGTCGCCGGCAGGAAACGGCTTCCGAGTCCGGCGACCGGAAACACGGCCTTGGTTACCTTACCGAATGCCATCGCTATGCCTCGTACTGAGATCGGCTCCCAACGCTCAACCCTTCCTCTGCAGCATCGCCCGCAGCCCCCGCTCGTCCAGCACGGGAATGCCGAGCGCCTCGGCGCGGTCGAGCTTGCTGCCCGGCTCGGCACCGGCAACGACGTAGGCGGTGTTCTTCGAGACGCTGCCGGCGACCTTGCCGCCACGCTTCTCGATCAGCTCCTTCGCCTCCTCGCGCGATAGCGACGGCAGCGTGCCGGTCAGCACGAACGTCACTCCCGCGAGCTCGCCGCGCGCCTCCCGTTGCGGCGCCGCTTCCGGCCAATGTACCCCGGCGGTGCGCAGCCGGGCAATCACGCCGCGATTGTGAGCCTCGGCGAAGAACTGCCGGATGCTCTCCGCCAGCACCGGTCCGACGTCACGCACCTCGAGCAGCGAGGATTCGTCCGCGGCCATGAGGTCGTCGAGGCTGCCGAAATGCCGCGCGAGGTCTTTGGCGGATTCTTCGCCCACGTGGCGGATCCCGAGGGCGAAGACGAATCGGGCGAGCGTGGTCTCGCGGCTCTTGTCGATGGCGGCGACGACGTTGGCGGCCGACTTTTCGGCCATGCGCTCGAGGCCGGCCAGCGTGTCCACGCGCAACTTGTAGATGTCCGCCGGCGTGTGCACGAGCCCGGCGTCGACGAGCTGGTCGACCAGTTTTTCACCGAGCCCCTCGATGTCCATCGCGCGGCGTCCGGCGAAATGCAGCAGCGCCTGCTTGCGCTGCGCGGGACAGACCAGCCCGCCGGAGCAGCGCGCGACGGCCTCGTCGGGGAGGCGCACGACGTGCGAGCCGCACTCCGGGCATTTCTTCGGCATTACGAACTCGCGTGCGCCGCGCCGGCGCTTCTCCGGCAAGACGCGCACCACTTCCGGAATGACGTCGCCGGCACGGCGCACGATCACCGTGTCGCCGATCCGCATGTCCTTGCGCCGCACTTCGTCCTCGTTGTGCAGCGTCGCGTTGGTGACCGTCACGCCGCCGACGAACACCGGCTTGAGCCGCGCCACCGGCGTCAGCGCGCCGGTGCGTCCAACCTGGACTTCGATCGCCAGCACTTCGGTGGGCATCTCCTCCGCGGGGAACTTGTGCGCCAGCGCAAAGCGCGGCGCGCGCGAGACGAAGCCGAGACGCTCCTGCTGCGACAAGTCGTTCACCTTGTACACGACGCCGTCGATGTCGAACGGCAGCGACGCGCGTCGCGCCGCGATGGCGTGGTAGAACGACATGAGCCCTTTCAGACCCCGCACCACCTTGCGCTCCTTGGTCGCGGGCAGGCGCAGCGATTCGAGCCGTTCGAGCAAAGCCTCCTGGCTCGCCGGCGGTTTTGCCGCGCCCCAGTCCACCTCTCCTACGCCGTAGGCGAAGAAGGTAAGCCGGCGGCTCGCCGTCACCTTCGGATCGAGCTGGCGCAGCGCGCCCGCCGCCGCGTTGCGCGGATTGACGAACGCCTTCTCGCCTTTGGCCGTCTGCGCTGCGTTCAGCCGCTCGAAATCACGGCGCAGCATCACGACCTCGCCGCGCACTTCGAGCAGCGGCGGCGCTTTCGCGCCGAGCGTCAGCGGCACCGCGTTGATCGTCCTCAGGTTGGCGGTCACGTCCTCGCCGCTCGCTCCGTCGCCGCGCGTGGCGCCGACCTTGAGCGCGCCCTGGCGATAGGTGATGCCCACCGCCAGACCGTCGAACTTCGGCTCGACCTCGTAGTCGA
>DATJZM010000002.1:0-6404 GCA_035499135.1 Casimicrobiaceae bacterium
ATCACCTCGTTCGCGCGCAGCAGCAGCGCCTGCGGGATGGTGAGGCCGAGGCTCTTGGCAGTGTTCAGGTTGATGGTGAGTTCGATCCGGCTCGGCTGCTCGACCGGCAGATCGGCGGGTTTGGTTCCCTTGAGCACCGCATCGACGTAGCGCGCAACGCCTTTGTAGTAGTCCCGGAAGCTCAAGCCATAGCTCATCAGGCCTCCGGCCCGAACGAACTCGCGGAAGCCGTAGATTGCAGGCAGCTTGTAGCGCCGCGCGAGCGAGACGACGCGCTCGACCTCGGCGGCAAAGAAGGCCTCCGTGAGAACTACGACGCCGCCAACGCGCTTCTCGCTCATCGCGGCGAACGCCGCGTCGAGCCTTGCCGGTGCGTCCGCATTTGCTTCGAACTGAACGACGTCGACGCTCACCTGCTTTGCAGCTTGCGCGACCTGTCCAGCGTAGAACGGGTCGACGACATCGAGGGGATTGTGGAGGAGCGCGACGTTGTGGATTCCCGGCGCGGCGGTGGTAAGAAGCTCCAGCCACTTGGGGATGAGTTCTTCGAACAGCGTCGCTGTGCCCGTGACGTTGCCCCCGGGCCGTGCGAAGCTGGCGATGAGGCCCGCCGCGACCGGATCGCCGTCGACCGACATCACTACCGGAATCGTCTGGGTAGCCTGTTTCGCCGCTCGCGTCGAGGGGATGCACGTGCCGACGATGGCACTAGGCTGGTCCTTGACCAGGGACCCCGCAAGGCTGGGAAGAGCGGAGGGAGAATCGCCGGCCCAGCGCACGTCGATGACGATGTTCCTGCCGTCGATGTACCCCAGCTCGCGGAGCCCAGCCTTGAACGCGTCGAGAAACGCGCCGTTGCTGCGGGGCGAGCCGAGCGAGATGTAGCCTATATGCGGAACCTTGCCAGACGATTGCGCGCGCAGCGCGAACGGCCATGTTGTCAGCGTCGCGCCCAGCGCGATCAGCAGCTCGCGGCGTGTCGACGCCGCACCCAGGCCTCGTTGGTCCTTACGTTCTTGCCGCCTGCGCATCCCGGGAGCGCGGATCCGATGCGAGCGTCGCCCGCGAGCCGCGGTTACTTGAAGTGATAGAAGCTGTCGTTCAGATACTTCACCAGGTCCCGGATCTCGGTCGCTGAGAATTCCTTCTTGGCCGCATGGCCACAGCCCTCGACTTGGTGCTCCAGCGCGTCCAGAGACCGAATCTTGTGGTTCGGGCGTGTGTACATGCTCGAATCGTGGCAGCCGGTGCAATTCGCCTGGTGCAGGCGCTGCCCTGCAGCGGCGCCGTCACCGGGCGTCGCGGCGGATGCCAAAGGGATCAGCAGGACCGTGAGCGTTACCCACAAACCGTTTCTCATGATTCGACTCCGGAGTCGACAAGCGCAGACCGGCGCACGCTACGCCGTTGCGCTCGGAGGGTCAAGCCAGCTCGACCGGACACGGTGTACGACAGGTCGACGGCGTGGGATTATCTCGACACCAATTGCGAAGGTGCCCGAACGGCCGCCGAGAACCCGATATGTTCACGTGGATAGCGCATTTCATCGAACGCCGCCCGGCTCTGCACAAGCTCGCGCTCTCGGTGTGGCGGCTGTTTCCGCCGCGGCTCGCCGGATTCATGAAGGGTATGCTCGCTCGAAAATGGCTGGTCGGTGCTGTCGCAGTCATGATCGACGAGAACAGCTCCGCGCCGGAAGTGCTTCTGGTCGAGCACAGTTATCGCCCAAAAGGCGCATGGGGCCTTCCTGGCGGATCGCTCGAGTCGATCGCCGGAGATCCGACGAGTGCGAGCGGCGTCCATTCTCCCGACGACGCCATCGAATCGGCTTTGCGACGCGAGATACTGGAGGAGCTCGGCATCGAGATCACGGTGCTCGGCGTTCTCAGAATCGACGCGGTGCCGTACATCGCCGAAGAGCCCGGACCCTATCGACTCGACTTCTATTTTCGGTGTGAGCCTCGCAGTGGATTCGCGGGGTTGCGCCGAGCCTTGGCCTCCGGTCAAGTCAAGCCGCGTTCGCCGGAGATAAGCCAGATACGTTTCGTGCCCATGAACGAGCTGACCAAGTACGATCTCTTTTCGCCGGACCGAAGATTGCTGACGGTCGATCTTCCTCGCCGGGAACCGAGTCTCGCAGCCTCGTCGTCGTCCTGACCTATCGGATCTCCACTTCGCCGTTCACCGCGACGCGAAGCTCTTCGTTCTGCACCCCAAGGTCGCTGAACCTCAGTGCCCGGATGGCGATCGAGTAGGGAGTCGTCTTCTCCGGAGCAGTGAGGGCCCGCGCCGCCTCGAGAAGGTCGATGTGCAATTTCGAGAGCGCGTTGGCGCCGAGGAGGCTCTGCAACGCCGCAGCGACGATCGGGTTGTCCGCAGCCTCGAAGCGCACGTCGTCCAATGCGGCTTGCTGCCCGCGCAGAACCGGCCGCGCCGAAAGCGTGACGTCACCCGGTTCGGTCGCCGACTTGCACACGCCGCCGATCAACGCCCCGATCTTTCCGGCAAAACGCGCGCCGATATAGACCCGGCCTTGCTTGAACGACACGGTCGGATTCTCCAGATACGGATCGCTGCACCGGTCGGGTCGCTGCAGGTAATAGCGGCCCTTCTCATTGAAGACCTGAGTCTTCAGCGCCTTGAGCACCATCGACGAATGCACGACGAGGTCAAAAGCGTTCGCGCTCGGCGCGGCGAAGGTCAACATCCACGCAAGCGGAGCAGCGAAGAGGCCGTATTTGCGACGGTGGTTTATCACGATCTCGTTCCTCTTGATTGAAGGTGCGCGCGTCGTCGATCGAGTGAGAGCCCGCCAGCGGAGACGCGCAAGAGCATGGCGCCATGGTATCAGCCGCCAAGGCGCTCTTGCCGTCGGACAGGGGGATGCGTCTAATCCGTGCCCAGGCAGCCCTTGGCCGTCTATGTGATCGCGGGTTTCTCGTTCTTTCTCAGCGGTTGTCTGTCTTACGTATTCTTCAGGCTCTTTGCCAGGCGGCTCGTGTCGCGAGTGCAGTCAGCCTATCGTCAACGCGACCTGACAGGCCCGCAGCCACGCTGAGCGAAGCAGATGTTCGAGCCTCGCGAGGCGATGCGAACGTCAGACGAACTGGTTCCGCAGCACGGCTTCGCCGCGCCACAGGCGCTCGAGGTTTTCCAGCAGGAGGTCGATTACGTTGTCCTCGTAGCGGCGCGTCTCGCCGGCGGTGTGCGGCGTAATCAGCACGTTGGGGACGCCCCAAAAGCTCGAGGTGGCGGGCAGCGGCTCCTCCCACACGCAATCGAGCGCGGCGCCTGCGATGCGATTCTGTCCGAGCGCCTCGATAAGCGCCGGCTCGTTCACCACCTTGCCGCGCGCGACGTTTACGAGGTAGGCCGAGGGCTTCATCGCCGCGAGCGCCTTCGCGTCGATCAGGTTCTCGGTCCTGGGCGTGAGCGGGCAAGTGAGCGCGACGAAGTCGGCCTGCGGCAACATGCCCAGCAGCTCATCCTCGCCGACGAGCCTGTCGGCCGCTCCCGCACCCTTGGATGGATCGCGCCGGACGGCGATCACGCGCATGTCGAAGGCCTTGGCGAGCGCAGCGAGCCGCGAGCCGATGCGGCCCATGCCAACGACGAGCAGCGTCTTGCCGCCGAGCTCGTCTTCGCGCCTCGAGAT
The DNA here is from genome assembly GCA_035499135.1 of Casimicrobiaceae bacterium. GTDB lineage: Bacteria > Pseudomonadota > Gammaproteobacteria > Burkholderiales > Casimicrobiaceae > PALSA-1003. The sequence continues at coordinate 3,656 of DATJZM010000002.1, forward strand.
GTCCCCGATCATGCCGCGCCACCTCTTCGCAGCCTGATTGTCGCGCGCCTGGGGGATCTGCCGCACCAAGGCGAGGATCAGGGCGATCGCGTGCTCGGCGACAGCGCGCTCGTTCACGCCCTGCGCGCTAGCCACACGAATGCCCGCCGCAGCAAGCGCGTCGCGGGAATACTGATCGGTGCCGGCACTGATCGACTGGATGAAGACGAGCCTGCTCGCCGCGGGAATCAGCTCGTTTCGCCACAAGCCGGAGCAGAGCAGCACGTCCACGTCCTCGATGCGCGCCTTCAGATCTTCGAGGCTGCGCACCTCGAACCAGTCGAGGCCCGTGTCGCGCAGGGCGAAGCGCTCGCCCATGCGATAGGCGACGTGGGCGAAGCAGATGGTGAGTTCGTTCCTGGCGGGGAGACGTCGCGTGCTCATGGAATCGATCAATCGGGACGTGCCAGCGGCAGGGCGATGAGTCCTGCGGCCAGCGCGCCAAGAAAGCTTCGTCGGTCGATCACCAAATCACGACTACGAAAGTTTCGTCATGATCACGCGTAGCGCCGGCGGATGTATTCATCGAGGGCGCGCATAGCGGTCGCCTGCCGCCGTTCCCGCTGCCACAAGCCCGCCGGCGACCTCGTCGTCGTCGCAGTAGAACGCTGGAGCTCGGGGCCGAGCGCAACACGCGCAGCGCCGGTCAGCGTAGCACAATCGAGCAGTAGGTCGGGATGCTCGCTGTCGGCCTCCGCCAGTGCGTCGCAGAGGATGAGCCGGCCTTCGGCATCCGTGTTCCCCTTCTTCATCTCCAGCATCGCGTCGCGCGGCGGTGACGAATCGCGGCGTTAACCGCCGCTTGACATGCAAGGCGCTGCTTGCATATCATTCAGGCAAGCGATTACTTGCATATGGCCCATGCCAGAGCGCCACGACACCGACGCGCTGTTCAAGGCGCTCGCCGATCCCAGCCGGCGACGGCTGCTGGACCTGCTGCATGCGCACGACGGCCGCACCCTCAACGAGCTCTGCGAGCACCTGGACATGACGCGTCAGGGCGTGACGCAGCACCTGGGCGTGCTCGAGGCGGCAAACCTGGTCGCCACAGTGCGGCGCGGCCGCGAGAAGCTGCACTTCCTCAATCCGGTGCCGCTGCAGGAGATCTACGAGCGCTGGATTGCCAAGTTCGAGAAGCCGCGTCTGAAGGCGCTGGCCGACCTCAGGCGACGACTGGAGAAAGCTAATGCCTAGATCGACCTTTGTCTACGTGACCTACATTCGCACCACGCCGGAGAAGCTGTGGTCAGCGCTGACCGACGTGAAGTTCATCGAACAGTACTGGTTCGGCATGCGCTGCGAATGCCGGTTCACGGCGGGTTCCCCGTGGAAGATGGTGGCCGGCGACGGCCAGATCTACGACGCCGGCGAGATCGTCGAAGCCGAGCCGCCGCGGCGCCTGGTGATCCGCTGGCAGCATCAGATCCAGCCGGACCTCAGGGCCGAAGGCGACTCGCAGTGCACGATGGAGCTGGAACCCTTCGGAACGACGGTCAAGCTCACCATCACCCACGCCGTCGAGCGCGAGCCGTCGAAATTCATCGAGGCGGTGTCCGGCCTCTGGCCGAAGGTCATTTCCAACTTGAAGTCCCTGCTGGAGACCGGCTCCATCGCCTTGAAGGACCCTTACCCGACTGGCAATCCCTACGTTCGCCGTCCGCAGCCCACTCAGAACGCCAGCGAGTAACTCCTCGATCTTCCCGGACACCGGCGAGGCGCAGTCCATCGTACGGAGGCTCGTAGCCCGCGAGATGGGCTACGGGACGCAGTGCTCACGCGTCCGTGACGTCCGCCACGGCGATCGGGTAAGCTCGCAGACGATAGCGCTTCTGCAGAAGACGCAACGTCCGCTTCGACTCGACAACGCATGAGCCACGAACGCGAACGACTAGTTTTTGCGCTGCTGCTCTCCCTGCTGATTCACGCGTTGCTGTTCAGCCTGACCTTCGGAGGCGAGGGACTCGGGCTTCCGGGCTTCGGCTTCCCCTGGGGAGAGCGACGGGTCGAGGCACCCGAGCTGAGCGTCGTGCTCGCTCCGACGCAAGTCACGGCTGCGGAGCCCGCGGTCGCATCCCTTGTCTCGCCCCCGGAGGAAAAGCCGCCGGCGGTCCCGATCGCGCCAGAAGCGAGGCCCGAGCGAAGCTCCGCGCCCCGCGCCGCCCCTGCGAAAGCACCAGCGCGCGCCGAGGCGTCCGCTCATGCGGCGCCATCCGACGCGCGCGCGCCGGTCGTAAGTGCGGCTCCCTCGGCAGCAACGCCTTTCGTTGCGGTAGCACCAAGCGCTTCGAGCCCCGAGATCGTGACGCCGGCGCCTCAAGATGCTGGCGAAGTCGCACGGGAAGCCGCACGACTGGCAGCGGCGCAGCTTGAGACGCAGCGTCAGGAGCTCGCACGTCGCGAAGAAGCAGCGCGCGTCGAGGCCGCACGACTCGAAGCCGAGCGCCAGGAAGCCGCGCGAATCGCCGCGGCACAGCTCGAAACGCAGCGCCAGGAGCTCACACGTCAGGAGGAAGCGGCGCGCGCCGAGGCCGCACGACTGGAAGCTGAGAGCGAGGAGGCTGCGCGGCTCGCGGCGGCGCAACTGGAGGCGCAGCGGCGAGAGCTCGCACGTCAGGAAGAAGCGGCGCGCGCCGAGGCTGCACGACTCGAAGCCGAGCGCCAGGAAGCCGCGCGAGTCGCAGCGGCGCAGGCAGAAGCGCAGCGGCAGGAG
>DATJZM010000003.1:0-43369 GCA_035499135.1 Casimicrobiaceae bacterium
TTCACGCTCGGGGAAAAGATCTTCGCCGATCGGAGCTTGTCGGCCTCCGGCGCCATGGCGTGCGCGACGTGCCACGACCCGGCCCATGCCCACGCCCAGAGCAACGACCTTGCCGTGCAGCTGGGAGGCGCGAATCTCGACGTGCCTGGGTTCCGGGCCGTGCCCTCGCTGCAATACATCAGCTTCATGCCCGGGTTCTTCTTCGCGCCGGATGGAACGCCGACGGGCGGCTTCAACCGCGACGGCCGCGCCAAGGACCTGCTGACCCAGGCGCTGAGGCCGCTGTTCGCGGCGCACGAAATGGCCAATGCGAGCCCGGCCGACCTGACTGTTCGCCTGGCGCAAACGCCCTACGCGGGCGAGTTCCGCCAGGTGTTCGGAGACAACATCTTTTCCGACCCGGAGGCGACCGTCCTCGCCGTGACCTTCGCTCTGGCGCAGTACCAGACGCTGGATTCCGACTTCCGGCCGTTCGATTCCAAGTACGACTACTTCCTCGCCGGAAAGGTGATGCTGAGCGATGCCGAGCTACGCGGCCTCGCGCTGTTCAACCGCGCCGACAAGGGTAACTGCAACGCCTGTCACCCAAGTGGCCGCGGGCCGAACCACGAGTCACCGATGTTCACCGACTTCACGTACGACAACCTCGGCGTGCCGCGCAACCCCGACATTCCCGCCAACGCCGATCCCAACTATGTCGACATGGGCCTGTGCGGTCCCGAGCGCACCGACCTGTCGGAGCGTCTGGACCTCTGCGGGGCCTTCAAGGTGCCGACCCTGCGCAACGTGGCCACGCGAAAAGTGTTCTTCCACAACGGGCAGTTCAAGACGCTGCGCGATGCGCTGCGCTTCTACGTCCGGCGCGATACCAACCCCGAGGAGTTCTACCCGATCGGACCCGATGGTGCGGTGCTGAAGTTCAATGATCTGCCTCCCGCCCTGCACGGCAACGTCAACACCCAGGAGGTTCCGTACGACCGGCATCCGGGCGAGGCTCCGCGCTTGAGCGAGGCCGAGCTCGACGATCTCGAAGCTTTTCTCAACGCATTGACCGACGGCTACGCACCGGGCGGAGCCCCTGCCCCCTAGGGCGCCGCCCCTGCCTCGGATTGCGTTCCCCGCCTCTGCATCCAGGAGTCTCTCGATGATCCGCAACCCTGCCCTGCTTTCGCCCGTCAGCGGGTGCACGTCCACCTCTAAGCGCCTACGCTTGCTCCTGTCTGTCGTCGCCGCCGTGGCCTCCCCGCTGGCGGCGGCAGACGAAGCCTCGCTGCAGGCCGAGATTGCCGATCTGCGCGCACAGATCGAGCAACTGAGGTCGCAGCTGAAGGAACTCGCGACGCAACGAGGACAGGCACCGGCGCCCGCGGTCCAGGCGGCCGCGCCCGCTCCGGTCGCAGGTACGAGCGCGCCGGCGACGGCACCGCCGTCCGAGCTCGCGCAACGCGTGGACCGGCTCGAGCGGACGGTGAGCGCTCAGGCGGAGGAGCAAAGCGCTACCACGCTCTTCAGCTACGGGGAAATCGCCTACTCGCGTCCCGTCCACGACTCGAGCCAGACAACCGCCGATCTGGCGCGTGCCGTGCTTGGTTGGAGCCACCGCTTCGACGATCGCACGCGCATGGCCGCCGAGCTCGAGCTTGAGCACGCGGTCTCCTCCGCCGATGACAAGGGCGAAGTGGAAATCGAGCAGTTCTACGCCGAGCGCCAGTTCACCGATCGGGTCGGCGGCCGCGCCGGCTTGTTCCTGATCCCGATCGGCCTTCTGAACGAGCACCACGAGCCGACGCAGTACTACAGCGTGTTCCGCAACTTCGTCGAGACGTCGATCATCCCGACGACCTGGCGCGAGGGGGGCGTGGCCGTGTACGGCGGAACCGAATGGGGGCTCGATTGGAACGTCGGCCTCACCACGGGCTTCAATCTGGCCAACTGGGATCCGTCTTCGCAGGAAGGCCGCGACTCCCCGCTCGGAAGCATCCATCAGGAGCTCTCGCTCGCGGCGGCGAAGGACTTGTCGGGATATGTCTCGGTCAATTACGTGGGCGTCCCCGGCTGGACCCTCGGGGGAACCTACTTCACCGGCAAGGCCGGTCAGGGCGTGCCGGATTTTCCCGCGCAGGACGCGCGCGTAACGCTATGGGAAGCGCATGCCCGCTGGCAGCCCGGACCGTTCGACTTCGCGGCTCTATACTCGCGCGGTACCATCAGCGATACACAGGCGCTCAACCTGACCTTCATCGGTCAGCCCACGCCTGTGCCGCAGCTCTTCTTCGGCGGCTATGTCCAGGCCGCGTGGCGAAACATTTGGTCGTACAACGACTATTCGCTCACCCCCTTCACCCGTTACGAATGGGTGAACACGGCCGCCGCGTACGCGTCCGTGCCGCAGGGCCTGGGCGTGCCAACGTCGCCCACCGAGCAGATCTGGACCATCGGCACGGACTTCTACGTCACCCCGAGCATCGTGTTCAAGGCCGACTATCAGCAGTTCCGCATCGATTCCTCCAAGAACAGCTTCCAGCTGGGCTTCGGACTCAACTTCTGATTTCGAAGCGCGATGCGACGTGAGTGGCTGATACCTGCGGCAGCGACCCTCGTTGCTCCGGTTTGCAACGTCGCCTACGCCGCGGTCTACTTCACGACCGAGGCGGCGCAGCGGGCCGCGTTTCCCGATGCCACGGCGTTCGAGGAGGTGCTGATCGCGCCCGAGGTCAAGTTGGCGATCAGCCGCGATGCCGGCCGCTTCACCGTCGAGCCGCGCATATGGCGGGTACGCGCCGGCGAGCGGCCGATTGGCTGGTTCATGCTCGACGAGGTGATCGGCAAGGTGGAGCTCATCACCTACGGCCTCGCTCTCGATAGCAACGGCGCAGTCAAGTCGCTTGAGGTGTTGGCCTACAGGGAATCTCACGGTGACGCGATACGGCTCCCCGCCTGGCGGGCGCAGTTCATCGGCAAGCGCCCCGACGACCCGGTGAGACTCGATTCGGACATTCGCAACATCTCTGGAGCAACACTCTCGTGTCGCCACGTCACCGAAGGGGTGCACCGGCTGCTGCTCCTTTACGCGAAAGCTCTCGCACATGCCTGAGTCAGCGCACTGCGCGCGTCGCTCGTGGCTGCTGCTCGGCACGCTGGTCGAAATCGCGGCCGAAGCCCCATCGCAGTCGATGCTCGAAAGCGCTCTCCTCGCCGCGCGCGCGGAGCTCGCACGCATTCACCAGAGTCTCTCCGGCCACGATGCCGGGAGCGAACTGTCTCGGGTCAATGCGCTCGCCGCATCCGATCCGCAGCCGATTTCGGATGACCTGCGCAGGGTGTTGAGCTGCGCGCTCGATATCGCCACGCGCTCGCGAGGCGTCTTCGATCCGACCGTGGGAGCGCAGGTTGCGGCGCTGGGGTTTCTCCCGCCGCAGGCCGCCGCGCCGGGCGTGGCGAGTTGGCGCGACGTGGAGCTGAGCCGCGAGGCCCTGCGCTATGCAAAGCCGCTGGTGCTCGACTTGGGCGGCATCGCGAAGGGATACGCTGTGGACTGTGCAATCGACGCGCTGCGTGTCAACGGAGCAACCGCTGGCCGCGTCAACGCGGGCGGCGACCTGCGCGTGTTCGGCACGCGTGGCGAGCCGGTGCACGTGCGGACCGGCGGCCCGCAGGGTGCTCTCTTCCCGCTCGTGACCCTCGTCGATGGCGCTGTTGCGACAAGCGCCTATGGGGGTCAGCGGCGCCGGCGCGACCGGCGCTGGGCGGCGCCGCTCATCGACCCTCGGTTGCGCCTGCCCGTACTTAGCACGCGCACGGTTTCGGTCATCGCGTCCACCTGCATGGTGGCCGACGCGCTGACGAAGGTCGTGGCGCTCCTCGGGCGCGGGGCGCAGGGGATCTTGCGCGCCTACCGGGCCGATGCAGTTGTACTCTCGCCGGCGCGGGGCCGGTGGCGCTGCACGCGCCTCGAGAGCACGATGGTGGCCGGGGCCTGAAGCCGGAACGCATCCGTGTCGCGCGGTCACGAACGGATGCAGAGGTTGCTCGCCGAGCGGCTGAGACTCGGCGCAGCCGCGCGCCGCACCTTCTACGCTGTCCTCGCCGCCCTGTTCCTGAGCGGAATCTGGTGGCTCGGCGTGCATTACGGCAGCGCCGACGACATCGCGCGCGTCGGCCGGGAATCGCTGGCGTTAAAGGTGCACGGGGCTGCGGCTTTCGTGGCCATGCTGGCCCTCGGAGCGATCGGCGCAGCGCATGCGCGCCGCGCTTGGGTGTTGGGGCGCAATCGCTTCAGCGGCCTGGCGGTGGCGAGCACTTTCGCGCTCCTTGTTCTTTCGGGCTATGCCCTGTACTACCTGGTTGACGAGATGACGCGACCGCCAGTGTCGATCCTGCACTGGGTCGTCGGCCTCGCGCTCGTGCCCATGGTCGTCGTGCACATCGCGGCAGGACGCCGCAGCCAATCGCTGGGCGGTCGCGCAGGTCAGCAGCGCCGACGTGCCTCCGTTCAAGCGCGGAGCTGACTGCCGCCGGCCGCAAAGCGGAAGCTGAGCAAGGCGAGAGCCGCAATCGCGACGAGTACCCAAAGCGCGTGCTCGCGCGCTAGGCCGGCCGCCAGTGCCGCCGTGAACGCCACGGGCGCCACCGCCTTCGCCACGAACGACGGCAAGGCGAGCTTTCCGAGCAGCGCGCCGTAGCCCGCGCGGCCGAAGAGCGCCGCAGGCACGGTCCCGCGCACGATTGTCATCACGCCATTGCTCCAGCCGTAGAGCATCGCGAAGCTTATTGCGAGCAACCAAGAGCTCCTTACGAGCGGGAGGCACGCCATGGCGGCGAGCATCAGAACAAAGGCGATCGCTCCGACCTGGACCGCGGACAGCCGACGGCCGAAGCTGAACTCCACGATGCGACCGGCCACCTGCATCGGACCTACCAGCGAAGCGACGATGACGGCGTCGCGAACCGCCATGCCACCCGACTTGAGCAGCGTGATGAGGTGTGCAGAGAGCGTTGCGGACAGGAACGAGGCCAGCGAGAGCGCGGCGGCCAGCAACAGGAAGGCGGCCCGCGGCGGCACACGGAGCCGTCGCGCCAACTGATCTGCGGCGCCTTCGTCTCGCTGAGCAGCAACGGCTGAGAAGCTGTCCTCGCCGCGTCCCGGCACGAAAAACAGGTGCAGCGGCAGGCAAAGCACGAGGTGGAACACGGCAAATATCCACAGCGCTTCGCGCCAGCCCAGCCGTTCGAGAAGCCACTGCGAGGCTGGCCAAAATACCGTGCTCGCGAAGCCGCCGAAAAGCGTCAGCGCGGTCACCGCCCGCCGATACGCCGCGCCCGTCGTTCGGTGCAAGGTGGCGAAGGCGGGATCGTAGAGGCAGGCCGCCATCGCGAGCCCCGCGAGAACCCAGCCGGCGACGAGCGAGACGATCCCGTTGGCCGAGGCCAGCGTTGCCAGCGCGATCGCGCCCAGAATGGATCCCGAAGAAAGGACCAGCCGGCCACCGCTGGCATCGATGAGCCGGCCCACGATCGGCGATGCAGCGCCAGAGGCGAGCAGTCCGAGCGTAAATGCGCCGAACAAGCTCGTGGAGGAGATTCCCAGGTCGGCGCACATCGACTCGCCCAGCACTGCGATCGAGTAGTAGAGCGTGCCCCAGGAGACGATCTGCGCGATACCGAGCGCGGCGACGAGCGACGTCAGCCGGGTCGAGGCGGTACCCTCGCCGCCGGTCGACATCACGCGCACGCCGTGAGCAGGTCGAGCAACGACAACGCCAGGACCTCGGTGGCGCGGTGCAGATCATCGAGACGGAGGTTCTCGTCGGCACGGTGCCCCCGCGCCTCCTCGAGAGTCCGCGGCCCCGCGCCGTAGAGGACCGTCGGCACGCCGGCCGCGCTGTAGTGTCGCGCATCGGTGTAGAGGGGAACGCCGTGCGTCGGCACGTCTTCGCCGAGCAGCGCTCGGGCACTGCGCCGGATTGCGGCGACGAGCTTCTCCTGTCCCGGGATCGGGACGAACGGCGCCGCGAGGAGCACACGTCGCGCTGAAAGCGTCACGCCCGGCCAGCGCGCCGCCGACTTGGATAGCGCGGCGGTGAGCGTGGACTCGACCTCGCGCGGATCCTCTTCCGGGATGATGCGCCGATCGAGGCGGAACACCACACGATCAGGCACGACGTTCGTGTTGACACCTCCTTCGATCAGCCCGACGACGAGGGTGGGTGATTTGATGCCGGGCGTCCGCGAGCGGATCGCGGCGTAGCCGCGGCGCAGCGCGTAGAGGTCGCCGAGGATGGCGCTCGCCGCTTCGAGCGCGTCCACGCCCTTCGCCGGCTCGGCGGCATGACCCGACTTGCCGCTCACTTCCACCTCGAGATGCAGACAGCCGTTGTGCGCGATGGTGATTCCGTAAGCGAAGCCGGCCGAGATCGCGTAATCCGGGCGCGTGATTCCCTGCGCCAGCAGCCACGCCGGGCCGATCTGCCCGCCGACTTCCTCGTCGTACGTGAAGTGCAACTCGACCGCCCCGCCGAGTCTCGCACCCGCTGCGCTCGCCGCTTTCAGCGCGAGCAGCGCGAAGGCATAGCTCGCGAAGTCCGACTTCGACACCGCCGCGCCGCGGCCATACATCGTTCCATTGCGCACCTCGGCTCCGTAAGGGTCGGCGGTCCAGCCCTCGCCCGGCGGCACGACGTCGCCGTGCGCGTTGCAGGCGATGATCGGGCCGGGGCCGAAGCGCTCGCGCACTACAAGATTGACGCAACTCGCCATGCCGTTGGCGCGCACGAGCTCCTGGGGCACCGGATGTCTCTCCACCGCGAAGCCCAGGTGCTCGAGCAGGAGCGCGGCACGCGCGGCGTGCGGCGCGCAGTCGCCCGGCGGATTGTCCGAGGGGACCTTCACCAGCTCCGCGAGAAAGCGCACCGCCTCGTCGCGGCCCGCGGCAAGCGTTTCTCCGATGACGGCGCGCGGATCCGCCTTGGTCATCCGTGCCGCGCGCGGAAATGCTCGATGAAGCGCAGGAAGGCCCGCGCCGCTGTGCCGGCGTCGGCTTCCGTGATCGCTTCCGCCGGGTTGTGGCTGATGCCGTCCTTGCACCGCACGAAGAGCATGCCGACATCGGCGATCGCGATCATCGCCATGCCGTCGTGCCCTGCACCGGAAGGCAGCCGTCGCACCCCGATGTTCTCGGCTGCGATTGCAGCGCCGATCTGATCCTGCAGCCAGGACGCGCAGGGGGCCGTCTTCGCCTCCCAGAGCAACTGCAAGTCGAGCGTCACCTGGCGCCGCCGCGCTATGTCGGCGAAAGCACCGCGGATCGCTTCCGCCGCACGCTCGCGTTGCGCGTCAGTGGGCGCGCGAACATCGACCGAGAAGCGCACGCGGCCCGGTATCACGTTGATCGCACCGGGCAGCGCCTCGATCTTTCCCACCGTGCCGACGAGCTCCCGTTCGCTGCCCGCAATCAGCTCCACCGCCATCACGCACTCGGCCGCCGCGGCGAGAGCGTCGCGGCGCAGTCCCATCGGCACCGTCCCCGCATGGCCCGCCATGCCCGTCAGCTCCACCGAGAAGCGGTTGCCGCCGTTGATCGCGGTCACCACGCCGACGGGCAGGCCCTCCTCCTCCAGCACGGGGCCCTGCTCGATGTGAAGCTCCGCGTAGGCGAGGAGGTCTTGCCGCCGCCGCGCCGCCTGCCCGATCGCGTCCGGATCGAGGCCGAAGCTGCGCATCGCCTCGCGCATCGTGATCCCTTCGCGGTCCGCGCGATCGAGGTTCGCACGATCGAAAGTTCCCGCGACAGCGCGGCTGCCGAGCAAGGTAGCGTTGAAGCGCACTCCCTCCTCGTCTGCAAAGCCGACGACCTCGAGCGCGAAAGGCAGTCGTCGATTGCGGCTCGACAGCGCAGCGACGCATTCGATGCCGCACACCACGCCGAGCATCCCGTCGTACCTGCCCGCGTCGCGCACCGTGTCGAGGTGCGAGCCCAGCATCAGGCACGGCAGCCCCGGGCGATCGCCTTCGTAGCGTCCCACGGCGTTGCCAGCGGCGTCGAGCCGCGCGCTCATGCCCGCCTCCTGCATCCAGCCGAGCACGAGAGCATTGGCTGCGCGCTGCTCGGGCGAAAGGTAGACGCGCGTGAGGCCATCGGGCTGCTCGGAGCAGCGGGCGAGTGCCTCGCAGCGCTCCATGATGCGGGCGCCGGAAGGAACCACCAGGGCACCCATGGGCGCTCTACTTGGGCGCGGGAACCAGGCCGCGCTTGGCGAGCGCGGCGATGACGGCGTCGGCGAAACCGCCGCTGTCCTTGCTCGCCGATTGCGGATTGAAAGTCTCGGTCGTACCGCCCCACACGAGGCGCTTGGTCTTCACGTCGAACAGGTTGACCTCGGCGACCGCGACATCGAACGTCGAGACTTCCGGATACGCAGCCCACGCAGAGTAATAGCCGTAGAAGCCCGGCCGGAACGGCGGCGCGTAGGTTGGCGTCACGACGATCTGGCGATCGACGCGCAGCAAATGCGTCATCAGCAGCCCATTCGCGCTCGCCTGGGCGACGGCGGCGTCCAGCGCCGGCTCGGGGGCCGGGCCCGCAGCGGGAAGGTACTGGTAGGAGGGAATGGCCTCGATGCCGGCGGCGCGCAGCTTCGCGGTAAAGATGTCCTCGAAGGTGCGGCGCGAGACCATGTTCGGCGTGACGGCCAGCACCATCACGCGCTTGAACATGCCACCGGTGTAACTCGCGTCGTACCAGCTGTCGGTGATCGTCGTGCTGGCGCAGCCGGCCAGCATGGCGACAAGCAGCGGCGCGAAGAACCTCGTGAACGCGTTGCGCATGCCGCTGACCTGCTAGCGATTCTTGAAGTCGGGCTTGCGCTTCTCGACGAAGGCGCGCATGCCTTCTTTCTGGTCGTCGAGGGCGAAGCTCGAGTGAAACTCCCGCCGCTCGAATTGCAGGCCCTCGGCGAGCGATGACTCGTAAGCGCGGTTGATCGACTCCTTGACCTTGAGCACCACCGGCAGCGAGTAGCTCGCGATCTTGCCGCCCAGCGCGAGGGCCTCGTCGAGGAGCTTCTCGGCAGGAACCACACGCGATACGAGCCCGCTGCGCTCGGCTTCGGCGGCATCGATCATTCTGCCGCTCAGGCACCAGTCCATCGCCTTCGCCTTGCCGACGGCGCGAGGCAGTCGTTGCGTCCCGCCCAGGCCCGGCATTGTCCCGATGGTGATCTCCGGTTGCCCGAACTTCGCCGTGTCGGCGGCGATGATCGTGTCGCACATCATCGCCAGCTCGCAGCCGCCACCGAGCGCGTAGCCCGCGACCGCGGCGATCACCGGCTTGCGCGTGTGCCGCACCGATTCCCAGCTCGTGATGTAGTTGTCGGCATAGACCTTCTGGTAGCTCCATTCGGCCATTGCCCCGATGTCGGCGCCGGCCGCAAAGGCCTTGTCGTTGCCGGTAATTACGATGGCGCCGATGCCCGCATCCGCATCGAAGGCGCCGAGGGCCAGCGCGAGCTCGGCGGCAAGCGCGTCGTTCAACGCATTCATGCGCTGCGGGCGGTTGAGGCGGATCAAGCCGACCCGGCCGTGGGTTTCCACAACGATGCTTTCGTAGCTCATGGGATTCGCGAGGGGTGGGTAGCGCCGCGGATGAACTGCAGAGCGAATCCTAATCGATGCCGCCGGTTCAGTCACGCCTCGGCGCGCCGATGTGCTGCCGGGCGGCAACGCCTCAACCGTTCTTCACGACGTCTTCCCTCGCTGCCGCCATGGCGGCGCGCAGCACCCCCATGTCGCCGACGTGATTGGCGAGCAGCAGGATGAGCTTGGCGTTGACCAGCGCGCTCTGCTCGCCGCTCAGGCCGCGATGCAGCGCAATCAGCTCCTCGTAGAAGTCGTCCGGCGCGGCGATGTTCGGTTCCGTGTTGAGCATGGCTCAGTGGAGCAATTGCCCGGTCGCGCGAGCGATCGCCGCACGCACTCCGGCGAGATCGAAAACGCGCCAGCGCGCACAGACGTGCTGGTCGGGCCGGAAGAGATAGACCGTGTCGGCACGGGCGTCGTAGCGCTCCGCGACCGCCCCGCTCGGGTCCGCGATGCGCGTGAGCCCCGGTTGCGCCGGCGATTCCTGCTCGCAGACGATGACGCTGCGGCAATGGATCGGCTCGCTCGCCAGCGCGGTGAGTTCGTGCAGCAGCGCATGGCGCAACTCCGCGGAGAACACGAGCAGCGTGAATTCCCCGCCGAGATAGTCGAGCAGCCACCTCCCCCGCGGGCCCTCGACCGGCGCGTCCGCAGCCGGTGTGCCCGGCTGCATCCGTCTCTCGAAAGCGGTTCCGTCCGGCGTGTTGAGCGGCGATGATTCGAGCATCGCCGGCAGCGACAGCCTGCCGCTGTTGATCAGCCGCCGCGCGAAAGCATGCCGCTTGGCGAGCAGCAGCGTGGCGTCGCGGAACGTCCGGCTCGCCGCGTTCTTGGGAGTGATGAAGTCGGTGCTCCGCGTCGAGTTGCGGATATTCTCGTCGGCCGCATACGTGCGCTCGGTGTCGTAGCTGTCGAGGAGCGCGGGAGGCGCAAGGCCCTCGAGCACCAGCTCGAGCTTCCAGACGAGGTTGTCCACGTCCTGAATGCCGCCGTTCGCGCCGCGTGCGCCGAACGGCGAGACGAGATGCGCGGCGTCGCCGACGAAAAGGGCCCGGCCGTGACGAAAGGAGTGCATCCGCCGGCACTGGAACGTGTACACACTCGCCCATTCGATGTCGAACTCCGCCTTCTCGCCGAGCATCGCCGTCAAACGCGGCATGATCCGCTCGGGCTTCCTCTCCTCCTCCGGATCTGCGTCGGGCCCGAGCTGAAAGTCGACGCGCCACAGGTTGTCGGCCTGCCGGTGCAGCAGCGCCGACTGATTGCGGTGGAACGAAGGGTCGAACCAGAACCGCCGCTCGGCGGGAAAGTTCGAGCGCATATGGATGTCGACGATGAGGAAGCGATCGTGGAACACCTGGCCTTCGCTCTCCAGCCCGAGCATCGAGCGAATGGCGCTGCGCGAGCCGTCGGCCACGATGAGCCAGTCGGTCTGGACGGTGTACTCGCCGTCCTGGGTGGCGACGCGCACCGCGATGCGATCCGGCTGCGACGTGACGCCCACCACCTTGTGCCGCCAGCGAAGCTCCGCCTCGGGCAGCTCGGAGCAGCGCTCGACGAGGAACTGCTCGACGTAGTACTGCTGCAGGTTGATGAACGCCGGCCGGCGATGGCCCTGCTCGGGCAGCAGATCGAACTGATAGACCTGCTCGTCCTGGAAGAAGACGCGTCCGACGCTCCAGCCCACGCCCTTGCGCACCAGGCGCTCGCCGCAGTCCAGGCGGTCGAGCACCTCCAGCGTGCGCTTCGACCAGCAGATGGCGCGCGAGCCCACGCTCACCGTGTCGTCCTCGTCGAGCACGAGCACGTCGATGCCGCGCTGCGCGAGATCGATGGCAGCCGTGAGGCCCACCGGCCCTGCGCCGACGACGATGACCGGCCAATGCCGCAGCGAGCCTGCGAGCTCCGCCGGCCTGGTGTAGGGAAAGACGGGATGCGTGTAAGTCTTCACGCGGATGCGAGAACGCGCGACAAAGGTCTATCCCTCGAGCGCCTCCCACAGCTCCTTGTCCCGCTGCGCGGTCCAGATTCGCGGATCGCGATAGCGGGTGGCCTCGTCGTAGGCGCGGCTCACGTCGAACGGCAGGCAGTGATCGAAGATCACCCATTCGCCGAACTTCGGCTTGAGCACGTCGTACGCTTCCCTGTAGACCGCGCGCAGATCCTTGCCCGCCGCGGCGCCGCGCGTGACTGCGGCGAACATCTCGCTCACGAACGCGCGCGTGCCGTCGAGTCCCGCGCGCACGGCTTCCGGTGTCTGCAGCGTCGCGCCGCGCCCGGGGACGAGCTTCTCCGGCCCGAGCGCGGCGATGGCATCGAGCGTGGCCGGCCAATCGGTGAGGTAGGCGTCTCCTGCGTAAGGCGTCGCGCCGTATTCAACGAGGTCGCCCGAGAACAGGATCTTCTCCTGCGGCAGCCAGATGACAGTGTCGCCCTTGGTGTGGCCGCGACCGAGCTGCAGCAGCTCGACCTGGAGCTTGCCGAGCCACAGCGTCAGCCGTTTCTCGAAGACGAGCGTCGGCCAGGTTAGCCCGGGGACGGACTCGACCGCGCGGAACAGGCGCGGGAAGCGCTCGATCTCGCTCCTCATGTCCGCCTCGCCGCGCTCGATGATCAGGTCATAGGTGTCGCGGCTGGCGATCACGTGTTCCGCCGCGTACGCCGAAGCGCCGAGCACGCGCACCGCATGGTAGTGCGAGAGCACGACGTACCGGATCGGCCAGTCGGTGACCTCGCGGATGCGGCGGATCACGTCCTGCGCCATCACGGGTGTGGCCTGCGTGTCGATCACCATCACCGCGCCGTCGCCGACGACGATGCCTGTGTTCGGGTCGCCTTCCGCGGTGTAGGCGTAGGCGTGCTCGGAGAGCTTGTCGAAGCTGACCTGCTTGTCATCCAGGTCCGCTTGCGAGGCGAACTTCTTTCCGGTCACGATACGGATGAAGAACCTTCGGGCAGCATCGCTCAATGGTAGCGCAAATCGGCTGAGCCACCTGGACTTCGGGTGTTCGAGCGTTGACCCCGGCGGCCCGGCTGCGTCGTGCCCGGATCCCGAACTATAATGGCCGACGCGAAGCGCGCGTCACTCCTCGACGGACACCAAGATGAAACGCTCAAGCTCACGATTTTCAATGGCGACGGCTCTTGCGGTATGCCTGCTCTGGGGTTGCGCCAGCGCGCCGCCGAGCGAGATCAAGGCCGCCGGCGATGTGAAGGTCTACGACGGTGGAAATCTCCCGCCCAATCAGTACGACGTGGTGCGCCGCATCTGGGTCGACTCGTGGCGCTCGGCGTTCTGGCTGCCCACCTATCCGAGCGAGGGCGAAGCTGTGGCCGCGCTCAAGGCCGAGGCCAGCCGCGCGGGCGCAGACGGTCTCGTGAACGTCGCCTGCGTGGACGAGCCGCGTGCGACAGGGTCCACGACTACCCCTACCAAGGTCCTGTGCTACGCCAACGCCATCCGTCTTCGGCAAAAAGCGGGATAGTTCTCCGGTGCCGAGCCGCCGCACCGGGCCC
Source organism: Casimicrobiaceae bacterium (assembly GCA_035499135.1). Lineage (GTDB taxonomy): Bacteria > Pseudomonadota > Gammaproteobacteria > Burkholderiales > Casimicrobiaceae > PALSA-1003. Next base: position 13,150 of record DATJZM010000003.1, read on the forward strand.
GCGCGCGAGGGTATCGTCGTTGAAGGCTGGCCGCCGTCCGCGCAACATACCGCCGCCGGCATCCGGGCGAGTGCACCTCGGGCCGCGCTATCCGAGGTGATCAGAGCAGCCCGAAGGCGACCTGGTGTTTGCGCAACTCGTCTTCGATCAGCCGCCGCCATGCGCCCTCGGGGACCAAAACGCCCGAAACGGCCGTATACGCAAGCTTTGGATTAGCGTGCCGAGTGCTGCGGCCGACGGCTGCCCCGAAGTGACAAGCGTGGGCGAAATCTCGACGACGTTCGGAGCGTCCAGACGGGGTTACTGGCCGAGTGCAACGGTGGTGGCGGCCAGAACGAGAGCGACCAGGACGCATCGCGCAAGACCGAATCGAGGGCGCCGATGCCTAGCTCGAATCATGCGCCACCGCCTTCCATTGCGGTCGCGCCGTTCGACTTCCAGAATTTCACGCGCCGCCTTTCGCCAGAGTATGCAGCTTGAGCACGGTGGCCCAGTTTCTCGTGGTTGCCGACTTGCCGGTCTTCCCTAGCAGGGCCTTTCCGGCCTTGCTTTCCAGCATGCCGTTGGCGCAGAACAGATAGGCCGCCTGGCTGCCGGTCGCAAAGCGCTCGGGCGGCGTCACGAGCGAGCGGAGTGATGACAAGGTGGACAGCGACTTCGGCTGCTGAACGAAGGCGACCAGGAAACGCGAGTGATCCGCCGGTCCGACCTGGATCGGGCATTGCGAGACAATTGTGGCGAGCTCTCTTGCCGACTTCACGATCACCGGCACCTCGACCTTGAGCTTGCTGACCAGAGCATCCGATATGTCCTGCGCGTGCCTCGATGGCGCGCCTGCCGCGGCACAGAAGACGGCGTTACCGCTGTTGAGCAGCGTGCTCACGCCAGTGTAGCCAAGGGCGGCAAGAAGCGATCTGAACGCGGCCATGGGTACGCGGTTGGCTTTGCCGACGTTGACACCGCGGAGCAGAGCTACGAAGGTCGGCATGACAGCATTGGCGCACTCGTTCAGGAGCGTGCGCGGTCCGTCGGCGAGATCGACCCCGAGCTGCGCGCTGCGGTCGTATTCAGGCACCTACTCCTTCGGCCTCTTGTCCACCACCCGCTTCGCCTTCCCGATCGAGCGCTCGATTCCGCCGCTGGGCACGACGCGCACCTCCGCCGAGACGCCGATCAGGCTCTTGATCGCGTGCGCGAGCCTCGCCCCCGCTGAGTCGGCGTCGGCGCTCCCTGCGCCCGGTGCGCGCTCGACCAGGACCGCCATCTCGTCCAGGTGCTTCGGCCGTGTGACCTCGAGCTGGTAGTGCGGCGCGAGCGCTTCCTGCTTGAGGATGAGCTCCTCCACCTGCGTCGGGAACACGTTCACGCCGCGGATGATGATCATGTCGTCGGAGCGGCCAGTGATCTTCTCGATGCGCCGCATCGAGCGCGCGGTGGGTGGCAACAGCCGCGTGAGGTCACGCGTGCGGTAGCGGATGATCGGTAGCGCTTCCTTGGTAAGCGAGGTGAAGACCAGCTCGCCTTTCTCGCCGTCGGGTAGCACGCGCCCGGATTCGGGATCGATGATTTCGGGATAGAAGTGATCCTCCCACACGGTGAGCCCGTCCTTCGTCTCGATGCACTCCTGTGCCACGCCGGGGCCGATTACCTCCGACAGCCCATAGATGTCGATCGCGTCGATGGCGAGCTTGGCCTCGATCGCCTGCCGCATCGTGGGCGTCCAGGGCTCCGCGCCGAAGATGCCTATCTTGAGCGAAGAACTCCTCGGGTCAGTGCCCTGGCGCTCCATCTCCTCGGCGATCGCGAGCATGTAGGACGGCGTGACCATGATGATCGTCGGCTGGAAGTCCGCGATGAGCTGCACCTGGCGCTCGGTCATTCCGCCCGACATCGGGATCACCGTGCAGCCGAGCTTCTCCGCGCCGTAGTGCGCGCCGAGTCCTCCGGTGAAGAGCCCGTAGCCGTACGCGACGTGCACGATGTCGCCGGCGCGTCCGCCCGCGGCGCGGATCGAGCGCGCCATTACTGTTGCCCAGACGTCGATATCGGCGCGCGTGTAGCCCACGACGGTCGGCTTGCCGGTCGTCCCCGAGGAGGCGTGAATCCGGACCACCTGCTCGCGCGGGACGGCGAACATGCCGAACGGATAGTTCTCGCGCAGCTCCTTCTTGGTCGTGAACGGCAGCCGCGCGAGATCGGCGAGAGACGTCACGTCGTTCGGGTGCATGCCGGCGGATTCGAACACGCGCCGGTAGTGCGGAACGTGATCGTAGGCGTGCCGCAGGGTCCACTGCAGGCGCTTGAGCTGCAGCGCCTGCACCTCGTCGCGGCTCGCCGTTTCGATGGACTCCAGATCGCCGGGCGCGGGCTTCCTGGCCGGCATGGCTCCTCCTACGCTTCCTCGATGACGCGCCCCTTGATGCGGTAGGACTTGCCGCGAAAGAGCGCCACCGTCTCGCCGTTCTGATTCCTGACCTCGATGTCGTACACGCCGGTGCGCCCGCTCGCGCTGCGCTCGCGAGCGATGGCAATGAGGCGGTCGCCCTCATGTGCCGGCGCCACGAAGTCGATCGAGCAGCCCGAGGCGACGGTAGTCAGATTGTAGCTGTTGCAGGCGAAGGCGAACGCGCTGTCGGCGAGCAAGAAGATGAAGCCGCCGTGACAGATGGCGTGGCCGTTCAGCATGTCCGCGCGCACCGTCATCGTCAGCTCGGCGCGCCCCGGGCTTACCGTCGCGATCTTCATGCCGAGCGTCTGCGAGGCGCGGTCGCGGGCGTACATCGCCTGCGCGACCCGCTCGGCGAGCGCTTGCGCCTCCTGCGCCGTCGCTGCCGGGTGATGCTCGCCCACGGCCCTAGCGTCCCGCGAACTTCGGCGGTCGCTTCGCCCGGAACGCGGCGACACCCTCGCGGAAGTCGTCGCTGCGTCCCAGTGCCTGCTGCAGGTCGCGCTCTACGTCGAGTTGCGCCCGTAGCGTAGTGTTCGCCGCAGCGCTCAGCGCCTCCTTCGCGCCGGCAAGCGCGCGCGTCGGCGCAGCGGCGAACTGCTGCAGCAGCGCCTCGACGGCGGGCATCAGCTCGGCATCCTCGACGCACTTCCAGATGAGCCCCCACTCGGCCGCCTGCTCCGCCGACAGCTTGTCACCCGTGAGCGCGAGCCCCTTCGCCCGCGCCATGCCGACGAGCCGCGGCAGGAAGTAGGTGCCGCCGGCGTCCGGCAGGAGGCCGATCCTGCAGAACGCCTGGATGAAGCTCGCCGATTTCGCGGCGATCACGATGTCGCAGGCGAGCGCAACGTTCGCGCCCGCCCCCGCCGCCACGCCGTTGACCGCGCAGACCACTGGCATCGGCAGCGTCTGCAGCGTCAGCACCAGCGGCTTGTAGTTGCGCTCGATGGTGGCGCCGATGTCGACCGGCTCCATCCCTTGCGGAACCTCGCGCTCGGAGAGGTCCTGCCCGGCGCAGAAGCCGCGCCCAGCGCCGGTGAGGAGCAGCGCGCGCAGCGATGCATCGGCCTTCACCTGCGCCAGCGCGTCGCGAAGATCCGCATGCATCGCGTCGGTGAAGCTGTTGAGCCGGTCGGGTCGGTTGAGCGTAATGCGCGCGATGCCGCCGCCGCTCTCGAAGAGAATATTCTCGTAGCTCATACGTGCATCCGGTGCTGCACGACGCGGAAGCGGCCGGCAACGAACGCGGAGTCGGTGAGCGCGGAGTTCGCGGCGGGATTGGCTCCGGTGCCGTGGTAGTCGGAGAAGGCTGCCGACTGGTTGACGAACACGCCGCCGGTGAGATTGATCGACAGGGCAACGCCGGCGTCTTCTGCGGCGGCGATGGCGGCGTCGGTCACCGCCCGGTCCCTCGAGTAGAGCGACAGCGTGAGCGCACCATGATTGCGCACCGCGCGCCGCGCGATGTCGAGGCTCTGCGCCGTGCCGTCGGTGGCGATCACGAAGGCGATCGGGCCGAACCATTCCTTGAGGTACTTCGCATCGTCCTTCGCGTCGAGCTTGACGATGAGCGGGGTGCGAACGCGCGCGTCCTTGAATTGCGGGTGCGCGATCGCCTGGCTGTCGAGGACGATCGCGCCGAGGCTCCGCGCCGCGTCGATGCGCTGCGCGACGCCGTCGTTCACCACGGCGCCGAGGATCTCGACCGCGCGCGCCGGATCCCCGACGAGCTTCTGCACAGCGTCGACGATCGCCTGCGTCACCTGGTCGAACGAGAGGTGCCCTTCGCCGGTGTCGATGCCGCTGCGCGGCACGTAGATGTTCTGCGGCGCCGTGCACATCTGCCCGGTGTAGAGCGAGAGCGAGAACGCGATGTTGCGCGCCACTGCCTTCATGTCGTCGGCTGAGTCGATAACGATCTGGTTCACGCCTGCCTTCTCGGTGTACACCTGCGCCTGCCGCGCGTTCTTTTCCAACCATTCACCGTTGGCACTGCTGCCGGTGAAGTCGATGAGCTTTACCTCAGGCCGCATGGCGAGCTTCTGCGCGGTGTCGTCGCCGGCCAGGTGCGCGACGAGCGTCACCACGTTCGGATCGAATCCTGCCTCCGCGAGCACCTCGCGCGCGATCTGCACAGTGATCGCGAGCGGCAGGATCGCGTTGGGATGAGGCTTCACCACGACCGCATTGCCGGTCGCGAGGCTCGCGAACATGCCCGGATACCCGTTCCACGTCGGGAACGTGTTGCAGCCGATGACGAGGCTCACGCCGCGGGGAACGATGCGGAAGTGCTTCTCCATCTTCAGCGGTTCGTTCTTGCCCTGCGGCTTCTCCCAGTAGGCCGTGGCGGGCACGCGGCGCATCTCGTCGTAGGCGTAGGCGATCGCTTCGAGCGCGCGATCCTGCGCGTGGGGGCAGCCGGCCTGGAATGCCATCACGAAGGCCTGGCCGCTCGTGTGCATCACGGCGTAGGCGATCTCGAAGCTCCGCTTGTTGATGCGGGTGAGGATCTCGAGCGCAACGCCGAGCCACACGTCGGGCCCGGCCTTGCGCCAGCCCTCCTCGGCCTTGGCGATCGCCGTAAAGAGAGCGTCGAGATCGACCTTCGGGTACGTCACGCCGAGCGGCATGCCGTAAGGGGAGACCTCACCGCCCACGCTGCCGCGCGCGGCGGGAAGCGTCAGCGGGAACGGCTTGCCGAGCAGCGCCTCGAACGCCGCCTTGCCGTACGCGGGCATTTGCTCGCCGTAGGCCTTGGGGCTCTCCGGGAATGCGCTCCAGTAGCCGCGCACGGCGATCGCGTTGAGCGCCTGATCGAGCAGCGCGCGGTGGCGCTCGAACAACGGATGCGGCACGGGAGACCCTCCTCAGTCATCCCGGCGCAGCCGGGATCCAAGTTCACAGACACAAATTGGGCTCCGGCCTCCGCCGGGGCGACAAGTATTGTATCGCCTTACCCGTTCATCCAACGTGATCGTAGTCGACGACGACCTTGTCCGTCACGGGATAGCTCTGGCAGCAAAGGACGAACCCGCGCGCGATCTCGTAGTCCTCGAGCGCGAAGTTGACGTCCATCTCCACCTCGCCCTCGACGAGCTTGGCGCGGCAGGTCGAGCACACGCCCCCCTTGCACGAATACGGCAGCTCGATCCCTTGCCGAAGTGCCGCATCGAGGATGTTCTCCTTGCCCTTCTCCAGCGTGTACTCACGCCGGGCGCCGTCGATGACGACCGTCACAGCACACTCCGCGCGCCCGGGCGCCGGCTGTGCGGGTGCCTTGTGCTCGTGCTTCGGGATGCTCGCGGCGAAGAGCTCGATCTTGATCCGCGACTTCGGAAAGCCTCTGGCCTGCAGCGCCGTGGACACGGCCTGCATCATGCCGTCGGGACCGCAGATGAAAGCCGTGTCGACCTCGGACAGATCGACCCAGTGGGCTAGCAGCGCCCCCGCCTTCTGCACGTCGATGCGCCCGTTCAGGAGCGCGATGTCCTGCGCTTCGCGGCTCATCACGTAGACGATGTTGAGACGCGGGAGATTTCGATCCTTGAGGTCGGCCAGTTCCTCCCTGAAGATCACCGCCGAGGTGGAACGGTTGCCGTAGAAGAGCGTGAAGCGACTCTGCGGCTCCGCTGCGAGAGTAGTCTTGACGATCGAGATGATCGGCGTGATGCCGCTGCCGGCGGCGAAGGCGACGTAATGCTTGCGGTTGGCCGGGTGCAGCGGCACGTTGAAGTGCCCCATCGGCGGCATGACATCCAGCACTGTCCCCGTCTTCACGTTCTCGTTCACCCAGGTCGAGAACGTCCCGCCCGGCGCCTTCTTCACCGCGATGCGCAGGTCGCCGTCCTGCACCGCGGAGCAAATCGAGTAGGAGCGGCGCAGGTCCTCGCCGTCGATGTCGGCGCGCAGCGTAAGGTGCTGTCCCTGCACGAAACGGAAGGCCTGCTCCAGTGATGGCGGGATCGCGAAGCGCAGCACGACGGCGTCGCGCGTCTCGCGCGCAACGCTCGCGACTTCGACCGGGTGGAACTTGCTCAAGCGTGACTTAGTGCGGCTTGAAATAGTCGAACGGCTCGAGGCAATCCTCGCAGCGGTACTGAGCCTTGCACGGCGTCGAGCCGAAGCGCGATAGCTCGCGCGTGCGCTCCGAGCCGCAGCGCGGGCACGGAATAGTCTCCGCCGGCCGGCGCGAGAGCGCGCTCGTGTCGACGGCACGCACGCCGTCCACCGCGCTGCGCCCCGGCGGCGCGATGCCGAAGCGGGCGAGCCGTTCGCGCGCTGCGGGCGCGATCCAATCCGTCGTCCACGCGGGCGCGAGGCGCGTCTCGATCCGATACTTGCCGATGCCGGTCGTGGCAAGCGCCCGGTCGATGTCCGCCGCGATCAGCTCGGTGGCCGGGCAGCCCGAGTAGGTCGGCGTAACGGTCACCACGATCACGTCTTCGCGCCACTCGACGGCGCGCACGATGCCCAGGTCCACGACCGAGATCACCGGGATCTCCGGATCGGTGACCGCCGCGAGCGCCTTCCACACGGCGTCGACCGCGAGACGATGGTATTCGGCAACCGATTGTGCGCTCACCACTGCGCTCCGGGGAAGGCGCGCTGCAGATGCTGCATCGTCGCGAGCATCCGGCCAAGGTGCTCGCTGTGCACGCCGCGCTTCCCGCCGCGTTGCATCCAGCCCCCCGCTGGTTCGGTCAACGTCGCCTCACCGAGCACTACGCCTACGGCTGCGCGCCACGGCGCTTCCAGCGTGCGCGGATCGCAGGCGATGCCCTGGGCAGCGAGCGCGGCCTCCGTCTCGTCGGCGTCGAACATCTCTCCGGTGTACGTCCACAGATCGTCCATCGCCGCCTGCATCTTCGCATGGCTCTCGTCGGTGCCGTCGCCGAGCCGTACGACCCAGTCGGCGCTGCGCTCGGCGTGGTAGGTTGCCTCCTTCACCGCCTTCGCGGCGATCTCGGCAATGCGCGCGTCGCGCGAGCTCGCGAGCGCCCCGAGGAGCAGCACATGCCACTGGTCGAAGTAGAATTGCCGCGCCATCGTGTCCGCGTAGTTGCCGTTCGGCTGCTCGACCAGGAGCAGGTTGCGGAAGTCGCCCGACTCGCGCAGAAAGGCGAGCGCGTCCTCGCCCCGCCCCGAGCCCGCGAAGCGCGCCTCGACCTCCCCCGCGTAAGCGAACCACAGGCGCGCCTGGCCGAGGAGATCCAGCCCGACGTTGGTGAGCGCAATATCCTCCTCCAGCACCGGGCCGTGCCCAACCCACTCGCCGAGCCGCTGCGACAGAACGAGCGCGTTGTCGCCCAGCCGCAGGAGGTAATCGAAGAGTTGCCTGTCGCTGCCCATCGTTAGATATGCTTCACCTCGTCCGGCATCGGGAAGAAGGTGGGATGCCGGTAAACCTTGCTGTTGGCCGGTTCGAAGAGAGGCTCCTTCTCGCCGGGAGAGCTGGCGGCGATGTCGGCGGAGCGCACGACCCAGATGCTGACGCCTTCGTTGCGACGCGTGTAGACGTCGCGCGAGTTCTTGATCGCCATCTCCGCGTCGGGCGCGTGAAGGCTCCCGACGTGCTTGTGCGCAAGCCCGTGCTGCGAGCGGATGAAGACTTCCCACAGTGGCCATTCGCTTGTGCTCATGCTCATCGCTCCCGTGCTGCTTTCAGGCTGTCGCCCCGGCGGAGGCCGGGGCCCCATCGGCCTTTGAACTTTGATCCCGGCCTGCGCCGGGATGACGATTGCGGTTGCATCTCCTTGCTAGGCGGCTTGTTTCGCGTTGCGCGCGGCGCGCTTCTCCGCGTGCGCGAGCGCCGCTTCGCGCACCCAGGCGCCATCTTCCCAGGCGTTCACCCGCGTGCGCAATCGGTCGCGGTTGCACGGACCATTGCCCTTGATGACGTTGTGGAACTCCTCCCAGTCGATCGGACCGAAGTCGTAGTGGCCGCGCCCCTCGTTCCACTTGAGAAGCGGATCCGGCATCGTTATGCCCAGGTAATCCGCCTGGGGAACGGTCTGATCCACGAAGCGCTGGCGCAGCTCGTCGTTGGAGAGGATCTTGATCTTCCATTGCGCCGACTGCGCGCTGTGCACGCTGTCGGCGTCGGGCGGACCGAACATCATGAGCGATGGCCACCACCAGCGGTTGAGCGCATCCTGCGCCATCGCCTTCTGCTCGGCAGTCCCTTGACAGAGCTTGATCATGATGTCGAAGCCCTGGCGCTGGTGGAAGCTCTCCTCTTTGCAGATGCGGATCATGGCGCGCGAGTACGGGCCGAAGGAGCAGCGGCAGAGTGGGATCTGGTTCATGATCGCCGCGCCGTCGACGAGCCAGCCGATGGCGCCGATGTCGGCCCAGGTAAGCGTCGGGTAATTGAAGATGCTCGAATACTTCGCCTTGCCAGAGTGCAGATCGGCGACCATCTGGTCGCGCGAGACGTTCAGCGTCTCCGCCGCCGCGTAGAGGTACAGGCCATGCCCGGCCTCGTCCTGCACCTTCGCCATCAGGATCGCCTTGCGCTTGAGCGTCGGCGCGCGCGTAATCCAGTTGCCTTCCGGCAACATGCCGACGATCTCGGAGTGCGCGTGCTGCGAGATCTGGCGGATCAGCGTCCTGCGGTAGGCCTCGGGCATCCACTCCTTGGGCTCGATCTTGATGTCGGCGTCGATCCGCGCCTGGAACTCCCGTTCCTCGGGAGTGAGCTCGTCGAGCGAGCGGACCTTCTTGGCGCCTGTGTCGACTAGTTGCGCGTACATGAATGAGCAATCCTCGAACTGGCTCGGCCACCATGGCGAGACCGCAGCGAAAACGATACACTTTTTGCATCCCAGCCGCATCAGGACGGTGAATCTGCGCACAATGCATTGGCGCCAGGCGACGGCGCTGCTCCTGGCGTTGCAGATCGCGCTCTTCCTCGTCATCGAGCCGCGCGGCGAGTTCCCGCTCAAGGACGACTGGGCGTATACCCAGAGCGTGCTCTGGCTCCTGTCCGAGCATCGGGTGCGCCTCTCGGACTGGATCGGGATGAACCTTCTGCCGCAGACGTTGCTCGGCGGCGCCACCGTCGATCTCTTCGGCTTCTCTTTCTCCGCGCTGCGGCACGTGACGCAGGCCGTGGCCCTCGCGGGTTCGGTCGCGATGCTCTGGATGTATCGCGCGGCAGGGTTGACGCCCGCGCAAGCGCTGCTGGCCGCAGTCGCTGTGGTCACCACGCCATGGTGGCTCGATCTCGCCAACAGTTACATGACCGATGTCTACGCAATAGCGCTCGCCATGCCCCTCGCGGCGCTCTGCCTGCGTCAGCTTGCGAGCGAGCGGCCGATGTCGTGGCCGACGTTGACGGCGATATCGCTTCTCGGCGCCCTCGGCGTATTGCAGCGACAGGTCGTCCTGGTGCTGCCGGTGGCGTTCGGCTGCGCGTGGACGCTGCGCAGGCTGATGAATGACAAGCCATCGCAGCAGCCGTGGCGCGACTGGGTCTTCGCTTGGGCGCCCCTCGCGGCATGTGTCCTCGCGCTCGCGCTCTACAAGCTCTATCTCGCCACGGGTCCGGGCGTGCCGGCGGGCCAGCAGCACATCGAGGGGCGGCTGCTGCCGATGCTCGGCAGCCTGCTCGCGGGCGACCCCTTCTACTGGCTGTGGTCGAGCAAGCTCGTGTGCTGGCTCGCCGGCTTCATCGGACTCGGTGTCGCCGCTTACGGGATTATCCTGCTCGGCCGTGGCGGAGGCAGCGCTGCGCAGAGATTCATTGTGCTGATCGTCGCGCTCGCGCTGACCGCAGGCATGCTCGCCGGGCTGTGGGTGCCGCCCTATCGCAGTGGCCAGGTCATCGCCGCTACCGGGATCGGACCTTACACGCTGTTCGACGTGCTCGGGCGGTTCCATCGCGACGTGCCCACACCGGCGCCCGAAGGATTCTGGCGCGCTTGCGCCATTGCCGCCGCTGTTGGTGCGGGCGCGTTTGTCGCCGCGGTCGCGGGCGCCGTGCGGCAGAGCTGGCGCGAGCGCGGCGCCGACGCACGGCGCGTCTTCCTGCTCGTCACCGTACTCCTGTATCTGCTCCCGTTCGCCATCACCGACTTCATCGACCGTTACCTGCTCTTCGTCTTGCCCTTCATGCTGTTGCTGTTGCACGATGCACTCGGGACGCCGCAGCAGCGGATCTATCGCAGCGTCGTCGCCATCGGTGGCGCGCTGATGCTCGCTTTCGGGCTGCTGAGCACCGCGGCCAGCCACGACTATTTCGCGTGGAACCGCGCGCGCTGGGATGCCATCGCGGAGGCCGCGCGGCGCGGCGCGACGCCGGAGAACCTCGACGGCGGCTTCGAATACAACGCCTTTTACCGCGCGGGAAAGGTCGCGCAGATCACGGCGCCCGACAAGAGCTGGTGGTGGGTCAACGACGATCGCTATTGCGTGACCTTCGACCCGCGCCCGGGCTATTCCGTGCTGAGGAGCTGGGAAGTGCGCGCGTGGCTCCCGACCACGCCGCGCCGGATTCTGCTGCTCGAGCGTATCGGCAACGGGAGCGCGTCCGCGCCGCGGTGACCTCTAGGCGGGAAGCACCGTGCCGCGCACTTCGCCGAAGCCGACGCGGTAGCCCTCGCCCTGGCACCATCCGGTCATCACGACCTCGTCGCCGTCCTCGAGGAAAGAACGCCGCGCGCCGTTCGCCAGCGCGACCGGCTTGGTGCCGTTCCACGCGAGCTCGAGCAGGCTTCCCCACGAGTCCGGTGTCGCGCCGCTGATCGTGCCCGACCCCATGAGATCGCCGACGCGCGTGTTGCACCCCGAGATCGTGTGCTGGGCGAGCTGCTGCGCCATGCTCCAGTACAGGTAGCGGAAATTGGTGCGGCAGAGCGTCGTCGTCGCACTCCCCGCCGGTGCGAGCGCGACCTCGAGACGGATATCGAAAGCCTGCGCTCCGGCTTGCGCGAGATAGGGCAGCGGCGCCGGGTCCTGCGCCGGGCCGACCACGCGGAACGGCTCGAGCGCGTCCATCGTCACGATCCATGGCGAGATCGAGGTGGCGAAGGTCTTGCTGTTGAACGGCCCCAGCGGCACGTATTCCCACTGCTGGATGTCGCGCGCGCTCCAGTCGTTCATCAGCACAACGCCGAAGATGTGCCGCTCGGCCTCGGCGATCGGGATCGGCTCGCCCAGCGCATTGCCCTCGCCGATGATGAACGCTGTCTCCAGCTCGAAGTCGAGCTTGCGCGAAGGACCGAACGCCGGCCGCTCGGCGTCCGGAAGCTTGATCTGACCCTGCGGACGGCGGATCGGCGTGCCGCTCGCCACCACCGAGCTCGCGCGGCCGTTGTAGGCGATTGGCAGATGCACCCAGTTCGGCAGCAGCGCATTCTTCGGGTCACGGAACATCGAGCCTACGTTGGTCGCGTGCTCCTTCGACGAATAGAAGTCGGTGTAGCCCGGAATCTCGACGGGCAGGTGTAGCGTTGCCTCCACCATCGGCACCAGCGCGCGTGCGCGCAGGGTCGCGTTGTCGCGCAGCTCCGCGCGGTCCTCGCGCAGCAGCTCGCCGATGCGGGCGCGCGCGCGACTCCATGCGGGCCGACCGAGCGCGATGAAGGCGTTGAGCGTGGCGCGATCGAAGACGCGGCGTCCCGGCGGCCCCACCGAGATGAGTCCCGCCTCCTCCAGCACGGCAAGGTCGAGCACCTGCGCGCCGATCGCCACCCCGGCGCGACGCGGCTCGCCCCGCGTGCTGAACAGGCCGAAGGGCAGGTTCTGCAGCGGAAAATGCGAATCGGGAGCGACGTCGACAAACGACCTCGGCGCCGCACTCGCAGTCGGCATCAGGGCTTACCGGTGAAGCGCTTGGCGAGGTCCCGCCAGCAATCGAGATAATCCTTCTGCCGCTGCGGCGACTCGAGCGCGTAGCGCGTCGGCCGGATGACGTAGCGGCTCTCGAACATGAATGCCAGCGTGTCCTCGAGCTTCTGCGGCGCGAGCGTCGCTTTCGTCGCCTTCTCGAAGGTCGCCGCGTCGGGACCGTGGCCCGACATGCAGTTGTGCAGGCTGGCGCCGCCGGGCACGAAGCCTTCCGCCTTCGCGTCGTAGGCGCCGCGTACGAGCCCCATGAACTCGCTCATCACGTTGCGATGGAACCACGGCGGCCGGAACGTGTGCTCGGCCACCATCCAGCGCGGCGGAAAGATCACAAAATCGATGTTCGCCATGCCTGGCGTATCCGACGGCGAGGTGAGCACGGTGAAGATAGACGGGTCCGCGTGATCGAAGCTCACCGTGTTCAGCGCATTGAAGCGCGCCAGGTCGTACTTGCACGGCGCGAGGTTGCCGTGCCAGGCGACCACATCGAGCGGCGAGTGCTTGATCGGCGCGCTCCACAACCTGCCGCCGAATTTCGCCACCAGCTCGAAATCGCCGTCGCGCTCCTCGAAGGCGGCCACCGGGACGAGAAAGTCGCGCGCATTGGCGAGCCCGTTGGCGCCGATCGGCCCCAGCTCGGGCAGGCGCAGCATCGCGCCGTAGTTCTCGCAGACGTATCCGCGCGCCACTGTCCCCTGCAGCGCGACCTGGAAGCGCACGCCGCGCGGAACGAGCGCAATCTCGCCCGGCTTCGCATCGAGCACGCCGAGCTCAGTGGCGATCGTGAGCGCGCCTTCCTGCGGCACGATGAGCAGCTCGCCGTCCGCGTCATAGAAGAAGCGCTCGCGCATCGGGCGGTTGCAGGCATACACGTGGATTGCGATACCGGCCTGCATCGCCGCGTCGCCGTTGCCCGCCATGGTGACGAGCCCGTCGACGAAGTCGGTGGCCGTCGAGGGAAACGGCAGCGGATCCCAGCGCAACTGGTCGGGCGGCGCGGGGACCTCGTCGAACGGCGCGCTGCGCAGCCGCGGCGCGGCGAGCGAACAGAACGAGCCGTGCACCGCCGCCGGGTGCATGCGGTACAGCCAGGAACGGCGGTTGGCGTGGCGCGGCGCCGTGAACGCGGTGCCGGAGAGCTGCTCGGCGTACAGACCGTAGGCCACCTTCTGCGGCGAGTTCTGCCCTTGCGGCAGCGCGCCGGCCAGAGCCTCGGTCGCGAGCTCGCCCGCAAAGCCCGTCTGGTAGCGCAGCGGCGGCGCTTCAGCGCCGACGTGCTTCGGAGCGCGCCTGCGCCCGGCCGTGTCCATCGTTCGCTCAACTCCCGTCGGTTACGGTGAGGGGCCCCCGGGCTCAGCGCTCCGTCCACAGCGGCTCTTCATCGTCCTCGTCGTCTTCGTCCCCCAACCCATCGTCGTCATCCGGATCGATGTTGCCACCACCGGAGCCGCGATCATCGTCCTCATCGTCGTCATCTTCCTCGTCGGCGTCGGGACTCGGCGTCGGCAGGTGCGCACGCAGTTCCGGCGCGATGGCGGCAAGCGCCTCGCGCGGCAGCAGGCAATCGAGGAAGGCGATGCTCACGACGGATGCGACCGGCGCGCCGGGGGCGACTCCATATGATGGCACAGAACGCCGCGCCCAGCGGACGAACCCTCAGTGCTTCGGCAGGGCGGCGAGGCGGCGTCGCAGCTCCTCGGAAGCGAGCGAAGCGGCGTAGGCCTCGCGCGAGCTGCCCTCGGCCTCGCCTGTTGCGATCGCGTTGAGCTGTCGCTTCATCGACTTCACCACCCCGGGCGCGCACTGCGCGATCGCGGCGACGTACTGCGCGACCCGGGTCCGCAGTGCCGAGCGCGGCACGAGGTCGGTGAGGAAGCCGATGCGCAGCATCTCTTCCGCGCGCAGCGTCTGGCCGGTGAGGAAGATGCGCTTGGCCTGGGCGAGGCCGACGGCCGCGACGAAGCGGCGCAGCCCGCCCGGATGATAGTGCAGGCCGAAGCGCGCTGCCGGCATGAACATGGCGGTGCCACGCACGCCGATGCGGAAATCGCAGCACAACGCAAGGTCCGTTGCGCCGCCATAGGCGCTGCCGTTGAGCGCGCAGATCGTCGGCAGCGCAAAACCCTCGATCGCGTCGAGCAGGTCCTCGAAGCTCCGGTCGAGACGCTCGAGGATCGCGCCGACGGTGAAGCCCGAGCTGAAGGTCTTCGTCCCCGTGCCCGTGAACACCAGTACGCGCACCTGGTGCATCGCGTTGACTTCCTCCAGGTAGCGGCGCAGAACGGGAATGTCGTCGGGGTCGATGCGGTTGTGCTCGGCGGGACGCTCGAAGCGGATCGTCGCCACCGCCTCGGCAACGCTCAGGCTCGGCGGCCCGTCGGCCGCCCGCTTCTTCTTCGCCATCGCGCTAGCGCCCGACCATCGCCAGCACGTCGGCCTTGAGGAAGCGCTCGACCACGAGCATGAAGCCGATCGACGGAATCAGCAGGAGGAGCGCGGTGATCGAAGAGATCTGGTAGTTGCCACCCATGGTCGCGTTGAACATCAGGAGCGGCAGCGTCGTGACGTCGGGAACGCCGACGAAATACGTGCCGGTGAACTCATCGAGCGATTCGAGGAAGACGAAGATCGCGCTGGCGATCAGCCCTGGCACCGCGAGCGGCAGCGTCACCGTCCGCCAGCAAGTCCAGGCAGATGCGCCCAGGTTGCGCGAGGCCTCCTCGAGCGAGACGTCGACCGAGGCGAATGCCGCCGAGGCGATCCACACCGCGAGCACGAGCCCGTGCGAGGCGTGAACCAGCACCACACCGAGGATCGTGCCGTTCAACCCGATCTGGTAGAACACCTGCGCGATGTTCACGTACACGGGGAGATTCGGCACCGCCTGCGGCAGCAGGAACACGAGCAGGATCGCGCCGCGCCAGGGAAGTTTCAGCCGCGCCAGGGCGTAGCCGGCGGGAATGGCCACAGCGAGGCTCACGAGAACCGTCAGCACAGCGATCCAGATACTGGTGCCGAGCGAGGCGAGCGCATTGCCACGCGGCTGGAACACACGGTACCAATACGTGAGTCCGTACTCGATAGGCAGCTTGCTCGGGAAGTACCAGCGCTCCGCAAACGCCCATAGCATCAGGTTGAGGAGCGGGCCGAAAATCGCGAACGCGAGCAGTGCAAGCAGGATCCCGGCGACGAGCGTGCGCAGCAGCGAAGGGAACCGAACGTTCGTCACGGCCTCAACCCCCAACCCGCACCGCGGCGTGACGCAGGTAGAACACGGCCCCGATCGCCGCCAGACCGAGCGTGAGCAGGCACAGGGCGTTCGCCACCGGGTAGTCGCCGAAGGTGCTGATCCGGTACGCGACGTCAACCGTGATCATCGTCGGCGAGTTCGGGTTGATCATCAGCGGGACCGACAGTACCGAAAGCATCGTCACGAAGGAGAGCACGAGTCCCACCAACAGCGTGCCCCGGACCTGAGGCAAGACGATGTCGACGAGCACCCGCAACGGCCGCGCGCCGAGGTTCCTCGCTGCCTCGATGTGCTGCCGCTCGAGCGAGGCCATCGCGCCGGCCAGCAGCAAGGTCACGAATGGCGCCTGCTTCCATACGAACGCGATCACAATGCCGCGCCAGTCGAGAAAGCTCTGCGCCTGCAAGGGCTCGATCAGCCCGCTGGCTATCAGCACGTGGTTCATCATGCCGTTCTTCGCGAGGAAGGTTCGCATCAGTTGACCGGCGACGACGAACGGAATGAACAGCGGCCAGCGGTACAGCCAGCGCAGAATCGCTACCATACGCGGGTGCTCGCCGAGCGTGAGGTAGCCCGCGATCGCGATCGCAACAGCGCCGATCAGCAGCGTCGAGATCACCACGATCGCCAGCGAAAACAGCAGGTCCGTCGTGTAGAAGTCGAACGACTTGGCGAAGTGCTCGAGCGTGAAGCGGCCGTCCGCGCCCCTGAAAGCAACGACAGCCGACATCATAAGCGGCGCGACGAAGAACAGGCCGACGACCGCGAGCGCGGGGGCGATCAGCGCCAGCGCCGCTCCGCGCCCGCGTCTGAGCGCGGCCGGACTTCTCATCGCTACCGTAGACATCCTCGTCATCCCGCCGGAGCCCCGTTGCCGTCGCCCCGGCGCAAGCCGGGGCCCAAGTTCGGTGCGACGGCAACGTCCCCTTGGATCCCGGCCTTCGCCCTCCCGCGTCGCCCCGGCGCAGGCCGGGGCCCAAGTTCCGCGCGACGGCAACGTGCCCCTTGGATCCCGGCCTTCGCCGGGATGACGCAGCTGTCTCCGATCGCAGCGAGGCTTCGCCTCTCGCTCTCGGACAGCTGCGTCACTTGAGAACTACGCGCTCGTACCCCTCGGTGATTTGCTTGAAGTAGGGCGAGAGCGGGAATGGCCGCCCGTACTTCGACAGGTCCGTCGGCGACACGTCGGTGAACAGCTTGTTCCATGCGGCCTGGTCGAGCTTGGGCTGTACGTATTGCGGGTCGATGCCCGGGTACCAGTTGAATTGCTTGACGATGCCGTCGGCCTGCACTTCGGGACTCTCGGCCAGCTCGATGAACTTCTTGGCGAGCGCGGCATGCGCTGCCTTGGCCGGGATCACGTAGTACATCGGCTGCCCGGGCAATCCTGGCGACGGGAGCACGAGCTTGATCTTCGGGCTCATGCGGCCATCTGCCTGCCAGGTATAGAACATGTCGACCCAGACCGGCCCCATCGCGATTTCGCCACGGTTGAGCATGTCGAGCGTACCGGCGTTGCCCGGAGTCATCACCACGTACTGGTTGAATTCCTTGAGCCCCGCGAGAGCCTTGTCGATCGCCGGTCCCGATGCGGGATCGTAGGGACCGTTCTCGAGCTTGTCGGCGAGGCCGCTATATGCAGACACCCAGCCGGTGACGAAGCCCACGCCCGACATCCCGCCCTTGACGCCGTTGTAGCCGAACTGCTTCGGGTTCTTCCTCACCCATTCGTTGAGGTCGGCAAACGACTTGGGCGGCGATTTCACGAGATCCGGGTTGTAGGCGAACACAATCTGGCTGTGGAACATCGGCAGCACGTAGCCGTCGACGTTGGCGCCGAGCGCATTCTTCGCCGTGTCGCGCGTCACCATCTTGCCCGCGGGAATGTCGCTGCGGTACTTCATCAGCAGGTTTTCGTTGACCATCGTCGCCGAGGCGAGCTGGTGGATCACCGCGACGTCGACGTCCCAATCGTTGTTGCCCGCCTTCTGCTGCGCAGAGAGCTTTTCGTAGATCTTCTGCGAGCCTGCATCGCCGGGACCCGTGCCGACGGCGCGCACCTTCACGCCGGGGTTCGCCGCTTCGAACTTCGGCGCCAGGTAGTTGTTTACGTAATCGACCATGTTCTGGTCGCCCGCGGTGACGACGTTGAGCGTCGTCTGGGCACCTACCGCGGCGGCGAATGCCAGCCCGACGACCAGAGCGAACACGCGAAGTTTCATGAGGTCCTCCTCCTAGGTATGGGGTTGAACAGCCTTGCCTTCCTGCGGAAACAGCAGCAACGCCTCGCGCGGCACGACTACGCGCGCCGTCGAGCCCTCGGCGACGCGTTCCGATGCGTGCACCCAGATCTCGGCGCCGTCGGTGCGCACTCGATAGCGATAGCCCTGCCCGATGTAAACCGATTGCGCGACGACGCCCTCCAGCACGAGGTCCGCCGTGCCGCCCGCTGGTGTCGCAGACGAAGCGAGACGGGCCGCGTCGCTCCTGAAGTGCGCTCGGACGCGCGAGGCGCGCTCACCCGCGCTGCTCGCGGCAACCAGCGAGCCGTCGTCGGTGCGCGCGAGGTCGAGCGCATTATCCGCACCCATGAAGCCCGCGACAAACGCCGACGAGGGGTGGTGGAAAATCTCCTCCGGCGTGCCGGTCTGAACGATGCGACCCGCGTCGATTACCGCAATACGGTCGGCCAGCGTCAATGCCTCCTCGCGGTCGTGCGTAACGTACACCGCGGTGATGCCGATGCGCTGCTGCAGCGCGCGCAGCTCGTGGCGCAGCTCGAGGCGAACCTTGTAGTCGAGATTGGACATCGGCTCGTCGAGCAGCAACAGGTGCGGGCTCACCGCCAGTGCGCGACCGAGCGCGACGCGCTGGCGCTGCCCGCCGGAGAGCTGGGTGACGGGCCGCGGGCCGAACCCCTCGAGCTGCAGGAGCTTCAGCATCTCGTTCACGCGCGCCGCGATTGCGTCCTTCTTCCAGCTTCGCATGCGCAGACCGTAGGCGATGTTGTCCGCCACACTCATGTGCGGCCAGAGGGCGTAGGACTGGAACATCATCGCCGTGCCGCGCGCCTCGGGGGGCAGCCGCGTGATGTCCTCGCCGCCGACGCGGATCGTTCCCGCGTCGGGCACGACGAAGCCGGCGATCGAGCGCAACAGCGTGGTCTTGCCGCAACCGCTGCTGCCGAGGAGCGCCGTCATCTCGCCTCGCTCCACGCCAAGGCTCACGCTGTCAAGCACGCGCAGGCCGGCGTAGGAGACGGTCAGGTTCTCGATGGAGAGATAGGACATCAGGGACTACGGCGCAGGAACGCTACGGCGCAAGTATGACCCGGATGTGTCGGCGCGGCCAACCGACCGGCTTGCGCGGCTTTCTGCCGCGGCGCGGCATTGCACTGCGCCCTCGTGCCGGACATCTCGCAGTTTGGGCCGCCAGGCGCGCGAGCGTCTGCGCGAGATTGTGACGCCCAGGGTGTACTTATAACCGTCGGCGGCATGCCATATTCCGAATAAGTAGGTTGGCATACGGCTTGCTTTCCCCCGGCGGCAGTGAAGCGCGAATACGGCGCCAAGCTAATGAAATTGAATTGTTTTTAATCCATGTATAACTCTGAGGGAAAGGCATCATGAAGACCACGTTTCCGCTTACCCCGCTGTCGAAGTCGCTCGCGCTCGCCGCTCTCGTTGGACTTGGCGCAACGATCATGGCCGGCAAGGCCCATGCAGGCAGTGCCCAGCAGAACCTCGCCGTATCGGCGTCCGTCTCAGCGAATTGCACGATCAGCACGAGCGCACTCGCTTTCGGCGCTTACGACCCGGTGGTCGCCAACGCTTCGACGGCGCTCAATGGCACGGGGTCGGTGACGATTGCCTGCACCAAGGGCTCGGCGCCCAACATCACGCTGGATCTTGGCGCCAACGCCGCCAGCTCGCAGCGGAACATGAAGAACACCGGAAACACCGACCTGCTCGCCTATCAGCTTTACCAACCGCCCAACACCACGCCGAACACCGCGTGCACGTTCCCGGCCTCGACGGTCTGGGGCACGACCGGCGCGCAGATCTTCACTCCGACGTCGCCGACGAGCAAGGCCGCGCGCCAGTACAACGTGTGCGGCACCGTCTCCGCCGGACAGGACGTCAGCGTCGGCACGTATCAAGACACGGTCGTCGCGACCGTCAACTTCTAACCTCGGCGGCCCGGCGTCGTCGCAGGACGCCGGCCGCGGGCGCGGCCGCCGCGAGGCGGTCCGCGTCCGCGGCCGGCACGCGCAGCGCCCGGCCCGTGGAGGTGCATACACGTGATGCCGACACATCGTCCACGGTTTCCCGGCCCGCTCGTCGCGGGCATCTGCGCGCTCGCGCTCGCGTGCGCGCTGGTCCCGCAGAGCGACGCCGGGACAGCCACTCTCAATCTCGCCGTATCCGCGAGCGTAGCCGCGAACTGCACGATCCAGACTGGCGCCCTCTCCTTCGGAGCCTACGACCCGATCGTGGCCAACGCCACAACGGCGCTCAATGCAACAGGCACCGTAACCATCGCGTGCACGAAAGGCTCCGCACCGAAGATCACTCTGGATCGGGGTCAGCACAACTCGGGCGCCAGCCGGTTCATGCAGATCACGACCGTGGGCTTGACCGACAAGCTGCAGTACCAGCTCTACCAAGCGCCCAACGCCACGCCCGGCACGGCCTGCGTCTTCCCGGGCAGCAAGGTTTGGGGCCCGACCGCTGCGCAGACCTTCACGCCCACCAAGCCGACCAGCCGCGCGGCCGCGACCTACAACATCTGCGGCACCGTTCTCGCGAGTCAGGACGCGCGCGTCGGCGCCTACGCCGACACCGTGGTGGCGACGGTAAACTTCTGACGAATTCTTTCCACGGACATTCGTCATGACAACCTCGCGTTCAGCGCTTCCCATTCTTGCCGTAGCCGGCCTGCTCGCGCTTGCGGCGCCAACCGCCGACGCCGGTTCTTTCCAGGTCAATCCGATCCGGATCGAGATGAGCAAGGGCGTCACGAACTCCGTCATAACCGTGCGCAACGACGGCGAGGAACCGGTCGTCGTGCAATCGAGCGTTATGGCCTGGACGCAAGACAAGGGCGAGGACGTGTACTCGGCCACGCAGGAGGCACTGATCACGCCACCCGTGACGACGATCGCGCCGGGCGCGGAACAGATCCTGCGCGTGGGGCTGCGGCGCCCGGCGGATCCGAGAAGCGAGTTGGCCTTCCGGGTTTTCCTACAGGAAGTGCCGCCGCCGCCGAAACCCGGCTTCACCGGCTTGCAGGTCGCCCTGCGCGTCGGGATTCCGGTGTTCGTCGCACCGATCGCGGCAACGCCGCGTCAGCTCGAGTGGTCGGCGCGCCTTGGCGCCAACGGAGCGATCGAACTCATTGCGCAGAACAGCGGCAACGCGCACGTGCAGGTCACCGATTTCGAACTGCGTCTCGCCGACGCGAGCGAACCGCTCGCGCACGAATCGACGCTCACTTACGTCCTCGCCGGAGAGCGGCACGAATGGACACTGGCGGCGCCGGCGGAGCGCATGAGGTCAGCGACCGAGCTCCGCCTGAAAGCGTTCACTGATGCGGGCGAAGTCGACACCCCGGTCCGCCTCGATCGCTAGCCGACTCGCGCGCTGCGCGCTCATCATGCTGATGGCGACCGGCTCAGTAGATGCCCAGCCCGCGGAGGAGCTGCTGCTGCAGGTCGACGTGAACCACCAGAACATCAACGACACGGTCATTGCGCTGCGTGCGGCCGACGGGAAGATATCCGTGTCCGGCGACAGCCTCGACAAGTGGCGACTGCGGCGCCCGGACGTGACGCCACAGAGCTTCCGCGGGGCAACCTACTATTCGCTCGACGCCATCTCCGGGCTGACCTATGCCTTCGACAGCGCGAAGCAGCAGCTCTCGATCACGGCGCCGCCGGATGCGTTCAACGGCTCGCAGCTCGTCTCGGCCCCGACAGATTACCCGGCACCTGTGCGCTCAACGCTCGGGGGCTTCCTCAATTACGATCTCTTCACGTCGCACGGGGGTGGAACGTCTCAGTACTCGGGTCAGTTCGAGCTGGGCGTCTTCACCGGCTTTGGCGTGTTCACGACGAACCAGCTGGAGCAACGGATCAACGGCTCGACGGACAGCGTGCGCCTGAACACGGCGTGGCGCAGCGATTTCCCGGACAAGCTCACCACGCTCGTCCTCGGCGACACGATAAACGTTCCCGCGACCTGGGGCCGCGCCGTCCAGTTCGGCGGCATTCAATACGGTACCAATTTCGCGACCCAGCCGGGCTTCATTTCGTTTCCGTCGCTCGCCGCGAACGGCCACGCGGCGCTACCGTCGACTATCGATGTCTTCGTGAACAACGCGCTGGTGGCGCAGAAGTCGGTTCAGCCCGGCCCGTTCTCCATCTCGAACATCCCCGCCGTCAACGGCAGCGGCAACGTGCAACTCGTCGTGCGCGACCTGTTCGGGCGCGAGCAGGTGATCACGCGACCGTTCTACGCCAGCGTCGATCTGCTCAAGGCCGGTCTCGAGCAGTTTTCATACGAAGCGGGATGGGAGCGCGAAAACTTAGGGACCGAGAGCAACGACTACGGTCCGGGATTTGCGAGCGCCACGTATCGCCGCGGTCTCACAGACGAGCTCACCGCCGAATTGCACGCGGAGGCGATGCGCGATCTCGGCGTCGCCGGGGCCGGCGCCAGTTATCTTCTCAACGAGATCGGCGTGTTCTCGGCGGCGCTCGCCGGGAGCGGCGGCAGCGGAAAAGGTGGCGGCCTCGCGGCGCTGGGTTTCCAGCGCCAGACCAGCAGCCTCAGCTTCAGCGCCGCCGGCGCCTGGAGCAGCAGGAACTTCGACCTGATCGGCGCCACGCCGGACAACCCGGTTCCTCTGCGCTTGTGGACCGTCAGCGCAGGCTACCAGGCCGATCAGTACGGCAGCTTCGGCATCTCGTATGTTGCCCAGGATTTTCGCAACGGCAAGCCCAACGAGCATCTCCTCGCCGTTGCCTACTCCGTGCGACTGGGGCCATGGGCGTTCTTCAACGTCACGGGCGCCAAGACGTTTGGCGCCGCCGGCGGGACAACCCTCGCCGCGTCCATCACGATCCCGTTTGGCGAGCGCGCGAGCGTAAGCGCTGCGTACAACACCTCGCATGGGGCGACCCAGGGCAACGCGCACTACGGCTCGTTGATCGCGCAGCAGAGCCTGCCCTTCGGCGAAGGCTACGGCTACCGGCTGGTGGCACAAACCAACGACCTCTACGAGGCGACCGGCGCCTACCAGAACAATTACGGCACGTATTCGATCGGGGCGTCGCGCGTTCAGGGCACGACCACGGCGCGCGCGGATGTCCAGGGCGGCATCGGCATGGTCGGTGGACATCCATTCCTGAGCCGCCAGATCACCGACAGCTTCGCGGTCGTGCGCGTGGCAGATTACCCCGGAGTTAACGTTCTGCAGGACAATCAGCCTGCCGGCAAGACGGGACCGGACGGATACGCCGTGCTGCCCCAGTTGCGTGCCTACGACATCAACCCGGTCTCGATCGACCAGAACAGCCTGCCGCTCGACGCGGAAGTGGACAAGCTCAAGATCGACGTCGTGCCCTACTACCGCAGCGGCCTGCTGGTCGACTTCCCGGTGCGGCGCTCACACGGGGCGACGCTGCGCATCATGCTGGACGACGGCGCCCCGCTGCCTTCAGGCGCGCTCGTGAGCGTCGTCGGGCGCGACGAAAACTTCCCGGTAGCACTAAAGGGCGAGGCCTACCTCACCGGCCTCGACCAGCACAACCGGTTGCGGGCGAGCTGGAAGGGCAGGAGCTGCGAGTTCGACGCGGACCTGCCAACGAGCGCCGACCCGCTCCCGGACCTGGGCAGCTTCGTCTGCCACGGAGTACAACGATGAGAGCTTTCGCGAACTCGCACTGGCGCACTCTTGTCGTGCTGATCCTTGCTACGGCGGCCGGCGGCGCGTCGGCGGTGACTTGCACCTTGTCGACGGCCGGGCTGGCCTTCCCCGCCTACAACGTATTCAACGCCGCCGCGACGAACGGCAACGCGACGATCATGCTGACCTGCTCTCTCGACGCTGCCGACAACCCACCGCTCACGGTCAGCTACGTCATGAGCCTGTCGACCGGCTCGAGCAATAGCTACGTGCAGCGCACGCTGAAGATTCCCACCGACCAGCTCGGTTACAACATCTACACGTCCAACACCTACTCCACTGTCTGGGGAAACGGCAACGGCGGCAGCTCGTCGCAGAGCGGCAGCCTCAAGCTCACCTCCGGTCAGCCGAGGCGCACCGAGAACAAGACTGCCTTCGGTCGCATCCCGCCCCTGCAGGACGTGAGCGTCAGCAACAATTACGTCGACAGCATCACCGTAACGGTGACGTATTGATTCAGAGCGGCCGCACGCTTAACGCAAGCGGCCAGGGGTAGGTGCCCGGGGCGATGTGCTCGCGCAACTCGAAGCGATAGGAGAGATCGACCGGCATCTTCCTGCCGTGGCGACCCCGCACGATCATCGTCCCTCCGTCAGGACCGATGCGCGCGTCAGCTGACGAGGTGCGGATCTGGACCGATTTGAAGATCGACAGCCGCGGGAAAAAGTCTACTGCGTAGCCTTCGCGACCGTTGGCGCTCACCTTGAGTCGCGAGCCCACGGCGACGTCGACGTAGCCGCGCGCGACATCCGCGGGGGAAAGCGTGATCTCCGCCTGCTGCGCTTGCAGCTCCGAAACGGCCCGCGCCGGCACGGTCGCGGTGACGAGCATGCGGCCCTGCGCAGCGGCGCGCACGTCGGGCGCGAGAAGCGTCGACATGGCGATCGAGCAGACTGCAGCCACGCCCAAGCTGCGTTGCATGCGCAGTGCCCGGTTGACGACGGAACGTTTCACGAATCCCGCCTTGATCAACTCCTCGCCGAGTCTGCGGCCGCTGGTCTTCTGCCGCTCGAGCGCAATGGCCAGCTGCTCGCGCGAAATGGAGCCCTTGGGCGACCGGCACATCTCCCGGCCGTTGGGGCCGGTCGCGGGATCCGAGGGGGCTGACTTGTTGCGTTGTCATGGTTGGGAATGGGCCGGGTATCCGGCCGCTTCCCTCCCACACGCAACCGCCGCGGTTACGACGTCCCCCAGATTTCCTGCGCGACCTCGACGATCAGACGCAGCTTTGCCGCCTGTGATTCTCGGGCGATCTCGTTGCCGTGCACTGTACTCGAAAACCCGCACTGCGGCGAGAGGCAGACCTGCTCGAGAGGAACAAACTTCGCCGCCTCCTCGATGCGCCGCTTGAGCTCGGCCTTCGACTCGAGCTCGCCGAGCTTTGTGGTCACCAACCCGAGCACGACGATCTTGTTCTTCGGCACGAAGCGCAGCGGGGAGAAACCGCCCGAGCGCGCGTCGTCGTATTCGAGGAAATAGCCGTCGACCTCGAGCTCGTTGAACAGCACCTCGGCGACCGGCTCGTAGCCGCCCTCCGCCACCCAGGCGCTCTTGAAATTGCCGCGGCACAGATGGGTGCAGATCGCCATGCCCGCGGGGCGGTCGGCGATGGCGGCGTTGATGAGACGTGCGTAGCGCCGCGGCAGCTCGTCGGGGTCGTCGCCGCGCTGGCGGGCGCCCGCGCGCATCTTCGGGTCGCACAGGTAGGCAAGATTGGTATCGTCGAGCTGCACATAGGTGCAACCTGCGCGAGCGAGGGCCTTCAGCTCCTCTGCATATGCTTTGGCCACATCGGCGAAGAACGGCTCGAGACCCGGATAGGCTTCCCGGCTGATCGCCTCGCGGCCACCGCGAAAGTGGAGCATCGTCGGTGAAGGGATCGTCACCTTGGGCGTGCGCCTGGTTGCCGATTTCAGGAATTCAAAATCCTCTACCTGGATCGGGCGGGAATGCCGCACTTTGCCGGTGACGTGCAGGACCGGAGGCGCGAAATCGATGTCGCCCTTGGCGCTGTGGAAGTGCGCCGTCAGTCCGCCTTTCGCTTCAACCCCGTCGAGCTGTTCGAGAAAATCGATGTGGAAGTACGTGCGCCGGAATTCACCGTCGGTCACGCCCTGCAGCCCGATGTCCTCCTGCATGCGCACGACGTCGCGAATCGCCTTGTTCTCGACGGCGCGCAGCTCCGTCTTTGAGATGGCACCATTCTTGAAGCGCTCGCGCGCGTCGAGCAATTCGGGCGGGCGGAGAAAACTGCCGACGTGGTCGGCGCGAAATGGAGGTCGGTCGCGTTTACTCATCGGTGGTGGCCGGAAAAAGGGCTGCTGAAGTTGTGCCTGAACACAGCGGCCGCCTCGCGGCCGGTAAATCGTGCATCGTGAAGCGCAAGCATTATGCGCCAGCTGCCAGTTGGCGCTCAGCCTCCGCTCGCAGAGTGGAAGCGCCCGCCTTCCGCGGCGAGTCGCTGCAGCAGCGGTGCTGGGGTCCAGTACGGCCTCCCCAGCCGCTCGCCCAGCGCCTCGATGCGCGAGAGCACGTGCGCGGCGCCAAGCTGATCGGCATACCAGAGCGGCCCGCCGCGATAGCGCGGGAAGCCGTAGCCGGTGAGCCAAACGACGTCGACATCGCCCGGGCGGGCAGTCACGCCCTCCTCGATGATGCGAGCGGCCTCGTTGACCATGGCGAGGAGGCAACGCTCGACGATCTCCGCGGGCGGGATCGTGCGCCGGACGATGTCTTTGCGCCGGGCATGCTCGACGAGCAGCGCCTCCACGGCCGGATCGCGACGTGCCGTGCGGCTTCCCGGCTCGTAGCGATACCAGCCTGCGCCGGTCTTCTGCCCGAGCCGGCCGGCGGCGACGAGCTGGTCGAGCAGATCGCAACGCCTGTCCCCGAGCTCGGTGAGCTGACGGCGCAGCACGGCGTTGCGCCAGCCGATGTCGAGTCCGGCGAGGTCCGAAACCGCAAGCGGCCCGAGCGCGAAGCCGAAAGCTTCGAGCGCCGCATCGATGTCCTGCGGCAACGCACCTTCCTCCAGCATGAACAGGCACTCGCGCGAGCGCGGCGCGAGCATCCGGTTGCCGATGAAGCCGTCGCGACCGATGCATACGACGCCGAGCTTGCCGATGCGCTCGACGAGCGCTAGCGCGCTGGCGAGCGAGCTCGGCGACGTCGAGCGTGTACGCACCACCTCGACGAGCCGCATCACGTGCGCCGGGCTGAAGAAGTGCAGGCCGACGACATCCTGCGGGCGTCGCGTGAACGCGGCGATCTCGGCGATGTCGAGGTAGGAGGTGTTGCTCGCGAGCAGCGTGCCGGGCCTGGCGATGCGATCGATCTCCTGGAAGACCTGGCGCTTCACGGCAATCTCCTCGAACACCGCTTCGATGACGCAATCCGCCGCAGGGACCGGTGCCAGGGAGGTCGCGCCGGTCAGGCAGGCGAGGCGCGAGTCGCGCTCCACCGTGTCGATGCGCTGCTTCTCGAGCGCCGCGCGGTAGTGCGCGCCGATCCCGTCGACGGCGCGGGCGAGCGCGGCCTCGTCGGCTTCGATCAGGGTGACCGCAAGGCCAGCATCGAGCAGCGCGATGGCGATGCCCCGCCCCATGGTTCCGCCGCCGATCACCGCGACGCGCGCGATGTCGCGCGCGACACCCGCGGTCAGGCCCTGCGGCGGCTGCTTCGCGTCGCGCTCGGCGCAGAAGGCGTGACGCAATGCGCGCGATTCGGGCGAATCACGCAGGGCGAGGAAGTCGGCTCGCGCCGTGGCCACCGCTTCGGCGAAACCCATCTCGGTGGCGCGCTTCACCGCCGCCAGAATGCGCGCGGGTGCGCTTTCGCCACGGTGCCGGCGCATCGCCTCGGCATAGCGCTCAAACACTTCCGGCGCGGGGGCGAGCAGCGGCAGAGCGCGCGTGCGCCGCGGCGCGGCGTCAGCGGCGACGATATTGCGCGCGAAAGCGAGCGCAGCCGCGAGCAGATCGTCTCCGGCGATCTCGTCGACAAAGCCGGTCAGCTCCGGCGCCTCGACCGGCCGCGGCTTGCCGTCGAGCATCATTGCCAACGTCGTCTCGAAACCCACGAGGCGCGGCAGCCGCTGCGTGCCGCCGGCGCCGGGTATGAGACCGATCGCGACCTCGGGGAAGCCGGCGCGCGTGCCCGGCGCGGCGATGCGGTAGTGGCAGGCGAGCGCGAGCTCGCAACCGCCGCCAAGCGCCTCTCCGTGCAGCGCCGCGATCACCGGCTTGGGCGCGTCCTCGATGCGCTGCACGACGTCGACAAGGTGCGGCGGATGCGGCGAACCCTCATACTCGCGCACGTCGGGACCGGCGCAGAAGGTCACGCCCGCGCAGGCGAGCACGATCGCGCGCACCCGGTCGTCGCCCACGACCCGCTCCACAGCTTCGGAAAGCGCCGCGCGCAGTACCTGCGACAGGGCATTTACCGGAGGATGGTCGATCGTGATGATTGCGATGTCGCCGTCGCGCGAGGTTGCGACAAGCTTTGGACCAAGAGTGGTCACACCGGTCGTCAAGGCGTGCCTGCCCGCCGCGGCGCGATCGACCGTAACCCGGTGCCTGCTCTGTGCATCACCCGAAGCGCACGTAGTCGTAGTCGATCGGGTGGCGGTCGATTCCGATCGCGGGTGGCGCGATCCAGTTGGCGAAGCGCCCCGGCTCAGCGACGCGGCCCATCAGCGAGGCAACGTAAGCGCGGTCCTCCGCCGTCGGGAGCCACTCGCTCTCGCGTGCACGCCACTCCTGCTCGCTGATGATGCGCCCATCCGGCGCCACGCGCGCCCCCGCCGCCGAACCGATCGCACGGTTGAACGCCTTGTGCGGCAACGTAATGCGTGCTTGGATGCCGTGCTTTTCGAGCACCCGATTCCAGCGGGCTGCCCCGGAGATGGTGTCCTTGATGTAGCGGTCGCGCAGCCGCTCGTTGAGGGTGTTGAGCGCTGGCGCCGGGCGCTCGACCAAGCGACCCGCGTCGAGTTCGAGCACCGGATAGGTCGCCCCTTCCAGCACGTGATCGTCGTCGATCCTCGCTTCGTCGAACCGTCCCTTGAGCCCCGTGCTGTAGAAGATCGCCGCGTTGGAAGAAACGTCCGCGCCGAAAAGATCGAGGGTGACGCTGTAGTGGAAGTTGAGATAACGCTGCAGCGTCGGCAGGTCGATCACGCCGTGGCGGCGCGCATCGGCGGGATCGCTGATCGCGTGCTCGGCCATCACCTGCGCCGTCCGTTGCAGGATGCGCGAGATGCCCGTATCGCCGACGAACATGTGATGCGCTTCCTCCGTGAGCATGAAGCGAGTCGTTCGCGCGAGCGGGTCGAAGCCGCTCTCGGCCAGCGCGCATAGCTGGAACTTGCCATCTCGATCGGTGAAGAAGGTAAACATGAAAAACGACAGCCAATCCGGCGTCTTCTCGTTGAAGGCGCCGAGAATGCG
Source organism: Casimicrobiaceae bacterium (assembly GCA_035499135.1). Lineage (GTDB taxonomy): Bacteria > Pseudomonadota > Gammaproteobacteria > Burkholderiales > Casimicrobiaceae > PALSA-1003. The sequence continues at coordinate 42,107 of DATJZM010000003.1, forward strand.
CGGGTTGTCGCGGTCGCCGGAGCGCCGCTCGAGCAGCGCCTCCGCCTCCTCGCGTCCGTCGCGCCCGAAGTAGCGGTGCAGAAGGTAGACCATCGCCCAGAGGTGACGGCCCTCCTCGACGTTGATCTGGAAGAGATTGCGCAGATCGTAGAGCGAAGGCGCGGTGAGTCCCAGATGCCGCTGCTGCTCGACGGACGCCGGCTCCGTGTCGCCCTGGGTAACGATGATCCGGCGCAGGTTGGCGCGGTACTCGCCCGGCACTTCCTGCCACACGTCCTCGCCCTTGTGCGCGCCGAAGTGGATCTTCCGGCCCGGCTCTGCCGGGTTGAGAAAGATACCCCAGCGATAGTCGGGCATCTTCACGTAGCCGAAGTTCGCCCAGCCCTCGCGCTCGACGCTTACCGCAGTGCGCAGATACACGTCGTAGTCCGACGCGCCCTCGGGGCCCATCTCGCCCCACCACTCGCGAAAGCGCGGCTGCCAGCGCTCAAGCGCGCGCTGCAGGGTGCGATCGTCCGCAAGCCCGACGTTGTTCGGAATGCTCTCGCTGTAGTCGACGCTGCTCATCGCCACGCTCGTCCCGATCTCATGTTCGCTTCCAGTCGAATTTCGCCTTGGTGCCGGTGCCGAAGACCTTGAGCGCACCGTGCTCCCCGACCGCATTGGGCCGCGTGAAGATCCAGTTCTGCCAGGCGGAGAGGCGGCCGAAGATCCGCGTCGCCATGCTCTCCGCGCCGCCGAAGCGCAGGTTCTGTTCCAGCCCGGTCAGCGCGTCCGGCGAGAACGACGCCCGCTCCTCGATCGCGATGCGCACCTCGTCGTCCCAGTCGATGTCGTCTGGCGTGAACGTCACGAGACCGGCGTCCGCGGCCGCCTGCGCGTCCATGTCCTGGCCGATCCGGCGCTTCAGATCGTCGATACGGCTCGGCTCATCGAGGAACCGGCTCTGGAGGCGGGTCAGACCGTTCACCATGGGGAACGCGCCGAAGTTCATCCCGGTGAGACGCACGCTCGCCGGTGGCGTCGTGTCTCCCTCACGGGCGCCGTCGAGCATGTACGAACGATCCGCCGCCAGCGCTAGCTCGAGCAGCGTCCCGGTGAAGCACGAGCCCGGCTCGATCAGGGCGAACGTCGATCGCGAGGACACGTCGAGGCGCTTCAAGACGCGCTTGAGGTAAAGGCGCACCTCGCGCACGAGCCAGTCGCCCTCCTGATCCAGCAGGAGCCCATCGAAGCCTTCGAGGGCTTCCGCGCTGCCGACCG
>DATJZM010000004.1:0-3206 GCA_035499135.1 Casimicrobiaceae bacterium
AAGCGGCGCAGCCAGCTCACTTCGGGGCTGTCCTGGGCGATGACGTGTACGTGCAGCCGGTAGCGCCGGCCGTTGTGGTCGATCGCGCCCACGCGCATCGGCCGCTCCTCGGGGAACACGTGCCCGGCCTTCTGGCGCTGGAAGCCGAGCTTGTCGATCGCGTCGCGGGTGGCGCGCAGCTGCCCCGGCGGATACATCGCCATGAGGTCCACGATGCCCTTGCCGGCACACCCCGGCACCGCGGTGCTGCCGATGTGCTCGACTTTGACCCAGGGGGCGGCATCCTCGATAAGCTCGCCCACTTCCCGCCCCACATCGACCGCGCGCGGGTCGTAATCGACATAGGCTGTGCGCGATACGGTGTACGGCCTGATGCGCGGCTTGCGCATTATTCGATGGCGTAGGGTTGCAGCAGCCAGCCGCGCGATTCGATGCGGCAAGCGCATCGCTCCTCCCTCTGTCTCGCGTTGGCGCGATTGTATACTGCCCGGGTACGGGAACGCTCAGACGTTCGTCGCCTCCAAGAACCAGGGCAACAAACAATGGCTTACAGCTATTCCCTCCCCGCGCCGACGCGCGCCGAAAGCGTGATCGACGCGATCGGCAACGTCGTTGCCGCGGTGCCCGAGAGCCGTCGGCGCGCGAGCGAGGATCCCGCGACCGCAGCGCGAGTCCTCTCGCGCAAGGCAGCCCAGCGCGCCGCGGCGATCTCGGGCGCGCTCGCGCTGCCGCCGGGCGTGATCGGCATGCTCACGGTCCTGCCCGATCTCGTGGCGATCTGGCGCATCCAGGCGCAGATGGTCTCCGACATCGCAGGGCTCTACGGACGCGAGATGGAGCTCACGCGCACGCACATGCTGTATTGCCTTTTCCGCCACGCCGGGAGCCAGCTCGCACGCGATGTCGTCGTGCGCGCCGGTCAGCGGATCGTCATCCGCGAGCTATCCGGGGGCGCGCTGCACAGCCTGCTGGCGAACGTCGGCATCTCGGTAACGCAGCGCGTCGTGGGAAGCTCCGCCAGCCGCTGGGTGCCGCTGATCGGCGCTGCAGCCGTTGCGGGCTACGCCTACTACGACACCCTGCAGGTGGCGAAGACGGCGGGCAGAATGCTGCACCACGCGGAGGCCACCCCGCGGTAGGACCGCCAGTGGCGCCCCGCGCTCGGGAGGAGTGCGATGGACGCAAGAAAGCTGAAGGCCCTCCGCCGGAAATATGCCGGCGCCAAGGGTGGCGAGATCTTCCACCCGCCGTTTGCCGCCGTCGCGCGACAGGAGTTCTCCAAGGCGGACCAGCGCAAGTGGCCGTTCGCCGACGTGGCGACGTTCCTGCGCCAGCCCTATCGCCCCGAGGCGGCAGGCGCGAATTTCGACGGTCTGGACGTTGCGCTCGTCGGCGTGCCGATGGATCTCGGCGTCACCAACCGCGCCGGCGCGCGACTCGGCCCACGCGCGGTGCGTGCGATCGAGCGCATCGGGCCGTATGAGCACGCGCTCGGAATTGCGCCCGCACTGCACCTGCGCGCGGCGGATGTGGGCGACGTGCCGATGCGCAGCCGCTTCAGCCTCGAAGCATGTCACGCCGACATCGAGGCGTTCTTCGCGAAGGTCCGCGATGCGGGCGTGATTCCGCTCGCGGTCGGTGGCGATCACTCCATCACTTATCCGATCTTGAAGGCGCTCGGCAAGAAGCGACCGGTGGGCATGGTGCACATCGATGCGCATTGCGACACCGGCGGCATCTTCGAGGGCTCCAAGTTCCATCACGGCGGCCCGTTCCGGCAGGCGGTGCTCGACGGCGTGCTCGACCCGGAGCGCTCGATCCAGATCGGCATCCACGGCGGTGCGGAGTTTCTCTGGGAATTCTCGTTCGACAGCGGCATGACGGTGCTGCACGTCGAGGAAGTTGCGAGGATGGGCGTGCCCGCGGTGATCGAGAAGGCGCGCAAGGTGATCGGCGACGGGCCGACCTACGTCACCTTCGACATCGACGGCGTCGACCCGGGCTTCGCGCCGGGAACGGGCACGCCGGAAGTCGGAGGGCTGACGCCGCGCGAGGTGCTCGCGATCCTGCGCGGCATCGCCGGCGCGCAAATCATCGGCGGCGACGTGGTCGAAGTAGCGCCGCAGTACGATGCAACCAGCAACACGGCGCACGTCGCCGCTCAGGTGCTGTTCACTGAGCTGTGCCTCGTAGCGAAGGCACCTCGGGCTGCATCGCGCGCGCCAAAAAAAGCGCACCCAACCGCTCGCTGAAGCATTCGCCTCGTCGCTCGGACGCCCATCGCTGCCTCGCTGGCCCCCACGGCTTCCTGCGCAACAAGGACGGATCTCTGACCTACTTCCAGGTGAATGGCGAGGTTAAGCAAAAATCGTAGAACGGTTGATTGCGCCGACGCACACCCGAGGTGATTGCCACCGCGGGCGCGAGCACTTCAGTCTCCTTCGCTCGCCGAGTCGCCGCGAATCATCGCGTTCCACTTACTGACGAGCTCACGCACGCGGTGCGGCGACGAAGGATCAACGCCGGCCCTCCGGCAGATTTCGACGTAGCGAACGTAGAATGCCGCATCACGCGGGTCCGGCGAGTGATCGTCGTTGGGGTGGTCGGTGAGCACTGGAGTGGAGGGTAACGTAGCGGATGGCGGTGAGCGGGTGACCATGGATCATACTACCGGAGACCGGCCGTCCATGGAAGACGGCATTGCCGCACTCTTGCTGTTGGTAGAGGGGCACGCGTCGGATTCAATAGCTTTGAGCGGAGAGGGGTATGAAGTGTCAGACGCGATCCAATTTAGTCCGATCTATTCTCAATACCGGCCTGTCGCCAGCGATGGCACAGGACCAAGCGCCGGCTGGCGGCGATTGTTTCTGCCTGTGTCGCGGGTTATTCCCGCCTCGTGGGCCGGGATTCGCAAATAAATGACAGATACGACACAGCGATCGGCGGCGGGTGGGATCGCACAGTCTTATATCCATGCTACCGAGATCGTTGAACGCCCTGCCGGCGACCGCCCGCTGCGGGACACCGCCGACGCAATAGCTGATTGGCTGCTCGGGCCTGCGCTACAGGTTGCGACGGGTGCTCAGGCGGTCGACGAATTCGCTTGGCGGATATTCGCAGCCGGCTTTCCGCTTGCGCGACTGACAGTCCATAGTGGCACGCTACACCCGCAGTTTCTCGGCAGCTCTCTGATATGGTGGCGCGAC
>DATJZM010000005.1:0-12290 GCA_035499135.1 Casimicrobiaceae bacterium
GCTCGCTGTCACCGCCGTCTGTGCCAGCCCGGTCGCGGAGAAGACGAGCGCGAACAAGCCGGTGCACAGCGCGCCGGCGATCAAATTGAATCGCATGGATTGCCTCCCTCGTGCGGTGCAGAGCGATCCGGATCGCATCGAACACCTCCCCGCCCGGGCCAAGAGAAGCGGGCGAGGTTTCGTCCGCTCATGGCCCGTGCCTTCGCAGCTATCGTATCGCCTCCCTACATTTTGCTGAATCGGTCGCATTGATCTGGATCAACGGGCGGGGCCTTTGCAAGGCGTTCTGTTGCATCGGCGCTACAGGCTCGAGGCCGACGCCGCCGTGGCGCACGGGGTGCTACACCGCCCGTTACAGGCGATCGGTCAGGGCCCGCGCCTGTTATTGAAGGGCCGGGACCGCCGCCGGACCGTTTCGATGCGGAGGGCGTTGAGCCCGGTGCTTAGCCAGGTAGACCGGCGTGCGCGAGCGCGGCAGCTTGTGCACGAAGCTGTGGCGCGCCACGTGGTAGCTGGAGTCGAAGCCGAAAAAGTTCAGCTTCATGCGCTCGAGCTCGTCGCTGCGGTAGGCCTCGAGAGGCCTCGCGGCTTCGTCCGCGGCCCGCCGGCGCTTCTTGGCTCCGAGCAGCCGTTCGAAGGATGCCTCGGCGGCCAGAAGATGCGCACGTCGCGCGACCTCGGTCACGAATGCCGCCGGGTTGGGAGCAAGGTGCTCGTCGATAAGACCGAGAGCGAGAGCCCGGCGCACGCCGATCGGCAGTCTGCGCTCCATGGCTTCCTGACCCGACGCTCCGGCGGCGCGCCGCGGCAGAAGGTAGGTCCAATACTCGGACCCGTACAGATTGCCCATTCCCTTGTAGTGCGGGTTGAGGATGATCCCCTCGCGGGCCCAGATGCGGTCGGCGGCGAGGGCGAGGAACACGCCACCGGCGCCGGCGTTGCCCGACAGCGCTGCCACCGTGAGCTGCGTATCGGTCAGCACGATGTCTCGCACCAGATCGTTCATGGCGTTGATGTTGCGCCACGATTCTTCGGCCGGATGCGGCGCGGCCTCGATCTGGTTCAGGTGGATTCCATTCGACCAGAAGTCGGGACCGCCGAGGAGGGCGACCACCCGGGTAGGGCGCGCTCGGGCATAGGCATACGCCTCGCGCAGCGCCTCGCACTGCTCGGTGCCCATCGCGCCGTTGTAGAACGGAAAGTGAAGAAAGCCGACGTGCCCTTCCTCCTCGTAGCGAATCGGCCGCCACGTCGGGTAATCGACTGCTGCTTGAGGCGGGAGCGGGAACTCGGCCACCGCGGAGAGCGCGTCGCCGAGAGCCATCGCCGCCGGCAGCTTGAACGCGCCGGCCTCGGCATGCTTCAAATGCGTAATCCAGACGGCGCCGTCGGTCGTGGCGCGGCAGATCGCGCCGCTGCGGCGTCCGATGATGTTGCCTGGAACTTTCCCCTTTAGCCTGCCTTCCCGATGCGCGTCGAAGAGGTAGTAGCGTGCACCGCCTATCGTGTCGAGCACGCCCGGGGAGCCGTCTGCGGCTCGAATCTTGCGCAGGACGGTTGCGGTGTCGTCGCAACGCCAGTCGATCGACCGATCCGTCTGGCGCAGCAACGGTCGCGGCCGCCCGCGCACGCGCGGGTCGCTGTAGTCGAGCGGCTCGGGCTTGAAACCGGGCTGCGCAAGCCGCTCAAGCGTGAGCTTCAGCACAGCGACAGCGGCTTCGGTGACTTCGTGACGGTAAAGACTCGCCTTGGTCGCGACGCGCATGGGGAAGGTCACCGAGGCCCAGATGTCGCCGCCATCCATCTCGCCGTTCGCCTCGAGGGCTGTGACCCCCCATTCTCGCTCGCCATTCATGACCGCCCAGTCGAGGGCCGATGGGCCCCGGTCACCTGCGATCCCGGGATGGATGACGATGCAGCGGTGCGCGCGCCAGATCGTCTCGGGTATCGCCCGCTTGAGGAAGGGGGCCACGATCAGCTCGGGACGGAACAGGGCCACGGCTTCTTCGCTCACCCGGTCGTTGACGTCGAACTCGATCGACACTTCGTGACCGAGCTCGGTCAGCTCGACGAAGAGCCGCTGCGTCAGGCTGTTGAATGAGTGGGCGAGAAAGAGGATCCGCATCGGCCGTCCGTTAGCAGATGCGCGGAAGCTGCTCGCCAGTCAACCAGTCGACGTTGCGGCGGCCCCCGAAGCTCGTATCCATCTGCACGAAGTAATGCGGGTCTTCGATGACCTCCCCGATGATGGCGGCCCCACGACCCAGCGGGTGCGCTCGCATGGCGGCCAGCAGCGGCGCGGCGTCCCGACCAGGGGCGATTGCGACCAGCTTGCCCTCGTTGGCGACGTAGAGCGGATCGAGGCCGAGGAACTCGCAGGCGGCGCTGACCTGCGGCTTGACTGGCAGCTCGCGCTCGCGGATAAGCATGCCGCAGCGTGACTGGTGCGCGAGCTCGTTGAGCGTAGTCGCGAGCCCGCCCCGCGTCGGATCGCGCAGGCAGTGGATCCTCGGGACCGCCGCGACCATGGCCGCGACGAGACCGTGGAGGGCCGCGGTGTCGGATTCGATGGCCGTCTCGAAGGAGAGGTTCTCGCGCTGGGACATGATGGCCACGCCGTGATCGCCGAGCGTTCCGCTGACGATGATGGCGTCGCCGGGGCGGGCGTGGTCGCCCGCGATGTCCACGCCTTCGGGAACGATGCCGATGCCCGTGGTGGTAATGAACACGCCATCTCCCTTGCCCTGTTCCACGACCTTGGTGTCGCCGGTGACCACGGGCACTCCTGCCGCGCGCGAAGCGGTCGCCATCGACGCCACGATGCGCTTGAGGTCCGCGAGAGGAAACCCTTCTTCGAGCACGAAGGTTGCCGCGAGGTAGAGAGGCGCCGCCCCCGACATCGCGACGTCGTTGATCGTGCCGTGCACCGACAGGCAGCCGATATCGCCTCCGGGAAAGAACAGCGGCGAGACGACGTGGCTGTCCGTTGCAATCACCATGCGGCCCGCGGGCACCGCAAAGCGCGCGCTGTCGTTGCCCGCGCGCAGCCACTCGTTGTCGAAAGCCCGCAGGAACAGTTCGTCGATGAGCTGCGCCATCGCCCTGCCGCCGCTGCCGTGGCTCATGTCGACCCGCCCATGCTTGAAATCCACGGGCCGCACGTAATCGGGGCGCACGCCGCTCATGCCGCCGTCGCAACGACCGGGACATCCTTGAAGCGGCCGTAGGTGTAATGAGCCGCACACGCCCCCTCCGAGGACACCATGCACGAGCCAATCGGATTCTCTGGAGTGCATACCGTGCCGAAGACCTTGCAGTCAGTGGGCTTCTTCACGCCGCGCAGGATCGCGCCGCATTCGCAGGCCTTGTTGTCGGCCACGGCCCGGTACTCGACGCCATAGCGGACCTCGGCATCGAATGCGCGGTACTTCTCCTTGATGCAGAGCGCGCTGTAGGGCACCTCGCCGAGGCCGCGCCACTCGAACGAACGCCGCAGCTCGAAGACCTCGGCTACCAGCGCCTTGGCCTTGGCGTTGCCGTCGCGCGTCACTGCACGGGTGAACTCGTTCTCGACCTCGGCCCGACCTTCGTTCAGCTGCCGCACCAGCATCAGGATCGCCTGCATGACGTCGAGGGGCTCGAAGCCGGCGATAACGACCGGCCGCTGGTACTCCTCGGCGAAATACTCGTAGGGCTGGCTCCCGATCACGGTGGAGACGTGCGCCGGGCCGATGAACCCGTCGAGCGGAACCGTCCCGAGCTCCCTGACCTCGGGCGACTCGAGAATGTTGGCGATGGCCGCCGGCGTGAGCACGTGGTTGCAGAAGACGCTGAAGTTCGAGAGCCGCCCGGCGCTCGCTTCGGCGATCGCCACGGCGGTCGGCGGCGTGGTCGTCTCGAAGCCGATCGCGAAGAACACGACCTCGCGCTCGGGGTTCTCTCGCGCGATGCGCAGCGCATCGGCGCTCGAATACACCATGCGAATGTCCGCGCCGCGAGCCTTGGCCTTGAGGAGCGACAGTCCCTTTGATGCCGGAACGCGCATCGTGTCCGCATAGGTCGTGAGGATCAGCCCGGGACGCGAGGCGAGCTCGATGGCGCTGTCGATGCGGCCGATGGGAAGAACGCAGACCGGGCAGCCCGGGCCGTGAATCATTTGCACGTTCGCGGGCAGCAGGTCCTTGATGCCGTAGCGGGAGATGGCGTGGGTGTGGCCGCCGCAGAATTCCATGAGGTGATACGTTCGGGAGGGCAGGGCCTCGTGCGCGATGGCGGCGGCGAGCCGCTTTGCCAGAGTTCCGTCGCGAAACTCGTCGATGTATTTCATAGCGCGGCTTCCTTCGCCGGAACATCGCCAAGCCCGGCTGCGGCAAACGTGGCGAGTGTGCGGGCCGCCTCTTCGGGATCGAGACGGGTCAGCGCATATCCGACGTGGACGATCACATAGTCGCCGGGCAGGACGCCTTCGACGAGGGCGAGGGAGACGCGCTTGCGAACACCGCCGACGTCGATCAGCGCGGTCTGCGGTTCGGGCAGCGCGACGACCAGCGCCGGTATCGCGAGGCACATGCTCAGTTCCCGTCGGCAGCAGCGCGAATGGCGACCCAGGCTTGTCCCAGGCTCAGGCCGCCGTCGTTGGGCGGCACCGCCATGGCCTCGAGCATCGTGATGCCGCGCGCGGCGAGCGCAGCTCGCAAGCCGCGCGCGAGAATCGCGTTGAGGAAGCAGCCGCCGGCGCAGGCAACCTTGCCGATGCCGCAAGCCTGCGCCGCGCTCGACACCCACTCCGCGAGTGCGGCGACGAGCGTTGCGTGGAACAGCGCGGCTCCGAATCCGGGGTCGGTCTCGTCGGCAAGCCGCGCGAGGAGGGCGGTGAGGTCGAGTTGTCTCGATGCGGTCACGGCGAACAGCGCCGGATCTGCCGCGACCTCTCCATTCCGATCCGCAAGCCCTTCGAGCAGCATGGCAGCCTGCCCTTCGAACGCCATGCGGCGGCGGACGCCGAGCAATCCGGCGGCGGCGTCAAAGTAGCGCCCCATGCTGGAGGTCTCGGGCGCGTTGACGCCGCGCGCGAGCATCGCGGCGACGGTCGACGCGGCGGGCTCGTCGTGGAAGCGCCGTTCGATCTCGGCCGAACGGTCGCAGCAGGCCAGCGCTGCGGCCGCCATGCGCCATGGCTCGCGCGCCGCGACATCGCCGCCGGGAAGGCGCAGAGGACGCAGATGGCCGAGACGCTCGAAGCGTGCGCCGTCAACGCGAAGCAGCTCGCCGCCCCACGCGCCGCCATCGTTGCCCAGGCCCACGCCGTCGAGCGCTAGCCCGAGCGTCGGGCCGGCTTCCCCGTGCTCGGCGAGCACGGCAGCCACGTGTGCGTGGTGGTGCTGCACCCCGAGAAGGCGTGCGTCGAAGCGCCCGGCGAGGCGCGCCGCGTGACGCGTGCTGAAGAAGTCCGGATGCAGATCGTGAGCGACGATCTTCGGTTCGATAGCGAGGATCGAGCAGAGGTGCTCGACCGCATCGACCAACGAGCTGCAGGTCGGTGCGTTGTCGAGGTCGCCGATGTGCTGCGAGACGAATGCTTCGTCGTCGCGTGTGACGCATGCCGTGCTCTTGAAATAGCCGCCAAGGGCGACGACTGCGGGCCCCGGGCGCGGCAGCTTGATGGCGCGCGGCGTGTAGCCGCGTGCGCGGCGGACGAACTGGAACCCGACCCCGGTCGGTTGTGAGGCCGCGCGCAGGACGCTGTCGTCGCAGCGGGTGAGGATCGCGCGATCATGGGCTAGGACGCAGTCGGCGATCCCTGCGAGCCGGCGCAGGGCCTCGGCGTTGTCTGTCACCAGCGGCTCGCCGCCCGGGTTGGCGCTGGTCATCACGAGGACGAGATCTTGCGGCTCGTCGAGCCAGTCGGTACCGATCGGCCGCTGCGCCGCCTCGTGGAAAAGCAGGTATTGCAGCGGTGTATACGGGAGCATCGCCCCCAGCCAGGCGAGCCCCGGCGCGACGCCGGGCAGGCTTTGGTCGGCGCCAAGGCGCTTCCGCAGCAGCACGATCGGCCGTTCGGCGGACGCGAGCAAGCAGCGCTCGACCGAACTCACCTCGGCAAACGGGAGCAACGAGGGCGCACCTGCGACCATCACGGCCAGCGGCTTTTCCTCCCGCGACTTGCGTGTCCGCAGCTTCTCCACGGCGGTTGCATTTCGCGCGTCGCAGGCGAGATGGAAGCCGCCTAGCCCCTTGATGGCCACGATTTCGCCGCGAAGCAGCCGCGCCAGCGTCGCCGCGATCGGATCGGTGCACGCGATCGATGCGCCCGTCGCATCGAGGAGTTCCAGGCGCGGTCCGCAGGCTGGGCAGGCGTTGGGTTCGGCGTGAAAGCGACGGTGCGCGGGGGCGCGGTACTCGGCGAGACACGCCGGACACTGCTCGAACGCAGCCATGCTGGTCGCGGCGCGGTCGTACGGGATAACGCGCGTGATGGTGTAGCGGGGACCGCAGTTCGTGCAGTTGATGAAGGCGTAGCGATAACGGCGATCGTGCGGGTCGAAGAGCTCGGCGAGGCAGTCGGCACAGACCGCGCTGTCGGGGCCGATCGCGGTTTGCGCCTTGCCGCGGCCGCTTTCCAAGATCGCGAAGCCCTGGGCCGTGCGCGGCGCGCAGGCCTGCACGGCGACGCTTTCCACACGCGCGAGGGGCGGTGCTTCGCGGGTCAGCCGCTCGGCCATCGAGGCGATTTGGTTCGGATCGCCCTGAACCTCGATCGTGACGCCCGCGCCGTCGTTTCTCACCCAGCCGTCGAGCGCGAGCTCGTTCGCGAGCCGGTAGACAAAAGGCCGAAAGCCCACGCCCTGCACGACTCCGCGGACCTCGATGCGGGAGCGCGAGAGACCGCGAGAGAGCGGCGCAATGTCCATCGCGGCGATCAGCCGGGCGGCGCGGCGGCGCCACGCTGTGCCAGCGTGGTTTCGAGCTCGGCGATGCGGCGCCGCAGTTGATCGACATCGGCTTCACGGCGCGCCCGCGCGGTCCTGACGCCGCGCTCGAGCCAGGCCAGCCATTGCTCGAAGCCCGCGCCTGTCTGCGCGGAAAGCGCAAGAACTTCCAGCCCGGGCCGGACGCGACGCGCATAGCTGCTCGCCGTCTCGACGCTGAACTCCACATAGGGCAGCAGGTCGATCTTGTTGATCACCAGCAGGGCCGCGGCGTGGAACATGTCGGGATACTTGAGCGGCTTGTCCTCGCCCTCGGTCACCGACAGGATCACCACCTTGTGCGCCTCGCCCAGGTCGAATGCCGACGGGCAGACCAGATTGCCGACGTTCTCGATCAGCAACAGGCTGTCGTCCGCAGGCGCGAGCTGGGTCAGCGCATGGCAGACCATCTGCGCGTCGAGATGGCAACCCTTGCCGGTATTGACCTGCACCGCATCGGCGCCGGCGGCGCGCACGCGATCGGCGTCGCGCGAGGTCTGCTGATCGCCCTCGATGACTGCGATGGGCGTGCGCCGACCCCAGGCCGAGATCGTTTTCTCGAGGAGGGTCGTTTTGCCCGATCCGGGGCTCGATACGAGGTTCAGCGCGAAGATGCCGTGATCGGCGAAGTAGCGCCGGTTCTCGGACGCTATCGCGGTGTTCTTGGCCAGTATGTCTTGCTCGATCTGCACGATGCGCGACGCAGGAGTCCCCGGCGCGTGCACGGCGGCGAGCGCTCGCGGCACATATCCGGCGCCGGTGCGGTGGACGCTGCCGCCGCCGTGGACGTGGCTGTGCCACGTGCCGTCCGCGTGCTGGTGCCAGTGTTCGTGCGACGCTGAATCGTCAGCGGCCCGGCTCGCAGGTGCCTTGCCTTCGATCAGGGCGTTGGCATCGTTGCAACCACAGGTCGTGCACATGAATTTCTCCTCGATCCTCTACACAGTCATGCGATCTCGATCTCTTTCACTCGCATCTCCTCGCCCTGTGACACGGCAAGCTGGTAGCTGCCGCAGCGGGGGCATGCCTCGCCAAGGCTGCCGAGCGGCACGGTCTCGCCGCAGGGCATGCACCATGCCGAGCCCGGAGTCGTCACGATCTCCAGCCGGGCGTGGTCGGCAAGGCTGTCGCGCGTCACCGCGTCGAAGCAGAACCGCAACGCCTCGGGCTGAACGTGGGACAGGGCGCCAATCTCCAGCCAGACCGCGGCAACGCGCTCGCCGCCGCTTGCACGTGCCGTCCGCTCGACGATCTCGAGCACGCTTTCGGCAATCGCCAGCTCATGCATGGCCTACCTCGATTCGGCATGCCACGCACGGGTCGAGCGCCTGCGCGGTGAGCCGTGCCTTCCACTCGAGGCTGGCATCGTCATCCGCCTCGAGGGCAAGCAGCGCTCGCGGGAAAGCGCCTTGCGGATGGAAGTTCCATTCCGTCGGCGCGACGATCTGATAGTCCGCGACCGATCCGTTGCGCAGTCGGGCGCGGTGCAGCAACAAACCACGGGCGGTCTGCACGGCGGCCACGCCTTCGCCGCCACCGAGCGAGAACGCTTCGAGGCGCCGCGTCGGCGCAGCGACTCCGGCGAACTCCTCCAGCAGAAGCGCCAGCTCCACGAGCCGCGCGACCATCCTCGTCGCAACGGCATTGCCGCAGCGGGCCGCGACGGCGGTAAGCAGAGGCTGCGACTGCATCCGGGCGAGCACGCCGGTCTCCACCGGGGTGCCGTTCCAAGTTGGGGCACGCGCGAATCCGGGGCTCAGCCGCATCTCGGGTGCCACGACGTCGACCAGGGTTTGGGCGGAAATCGGTGGCATCAGCGGAACGTCGCTTGTCCCGAGGCGCGGCATCTCTTTCAGCAACTGGCCGAGCAACATGGCTGGAAGCGTCACGCCGAGGTCCGTCCATGCGTGAAGGCGCGAGAGATCGTCGATGGCAAGCCACTCCGACGGCGTCATGCCGTAGATGCTTTCCGCGGCGGCAGTGCCGAGCGCGTCAGCCAGCTCGCGCCTGGCGGGCACCTCCATCGATGTGAGCGCCGCTCGCGGTGCAGCCGCGAGCCGCCGAACGCAGGCCATCGGCGCCAAGACCGCCTCGCGTCCCATGCTCTGAGGCCAGTCGATGAGCAGACGCCAGAAGTGCTCTCGAATCGTTTCGATGATCACTTCGAGCTCGCGCATGGGGCGGAGCGCGTCATCAGCGCCTCCCGCCGCGGCAACAGCGCTGCCGGCAGCGGCACCCTGGGCGCTCGCGCAGATGCTGAACAGCATCGGCACGGTGGCCACGACCCAGGCAGGCGACTTGCCGGCGAACAATCCTGCGGCTGCGAGCGGGCGGGTGGCATTGATGGTCACTTCCTGCACACGGCTTCCGTTCCACGAAAGGCGCACACGCAATTCACCCTCGAGCGGCATCGTCGCTACCGGCAAGCCGGCCATGAAGCAGATCACGCCTGGAGACACGCTGCGCGAGCCTTGCCTCGAGATCAGTCAGCACGCGCGATGCTTCCACGGGTGCTGCGTAGGCCTGTGGCCCTGCCGCCCCCATCTTCCCCGCCACCGCTTCCGCGTTGGCTCCGTCGAGGAGCGCCTCGCGCGCGAGCGTGGCCGTCCGGCGTGCGGTCTCGTGGTCGGCGAACTCGAGTACCGGCGAGAACAGCGAGCACGCCATGTAGTCGCCAATCGCGTCTGCTTCAGCGCTGATGAAGTCGAAATCCCCGGCGGGGAACGTGTAGCGCCTCTTCTCGCCGAGGGGCAGCCGGCGCCACGCGCCGGGCTCGCGGGGCGTGAGGACAAGGTTCATCGACCACGGGGTCAGCATCACGCCCAGCCAATAACCCTTCCACGGCGCGAAGGCGATGGCTTCGACGCGAATGACAGGGTTGAGGAAAGGCAAGCCGCCCATCTTTTCCTTGTGCACGGCACGAAACGCGTCCTCCAGTCGCGCGGATGGATCGGGCAGCAGGGCCGCGACGTCAAGCATCGGAGAGCACCATGAACTGGTCCTGGAGACAGGCGCAGTTGGGGCAAGTCCAATGCGGCGGCAGATCGTAGAAGGGGGTTCCGGGCGGGATCTGCCATAAGGGATCGCCGTGCTCCGGGTCGTAGACGTACCAGCACACCTTGCATTCGAGGCGCGTTGCGGGGCCGATCTTCGTGCGGTCGCCGAGGTACGAACCTTCGAAGGTCTTCATGGCAGCATTCCCGGGACGGGCGCGATCACGCGGTGCTCGACTCGCCCATCCAGGTGATGAGCTCGCCAAGGCGGGCGCGGCTGTCGGCGAGATCCTCCGGCGCCGCGATCGCGACTTCGGGCACGTCGACGATCTCGATCGTGTCCAGAATCAGCGTGTTCATGCTGTTGAAGTACTGCACGCGCCAAACGTTGCGCGCGAGCGTGGAGCTGATCCGGCAGTGGCCAAAGCCGCGCGATATCATCGCGACCGGTCCGACCGGCAGCGCCCGTTCGAGCACTTGGTGATCGTCCGGACTCATCGGGAAGAGCGTGAGGTTGATCACATGTGCCGGTGTGGAAGGCCGCCAGTCGTGCATCCGCCCCTGGATCTCCTGCAGGAGCGCCGGCGAGTTCATGGCGCCGCTCGGCAGGTTGACAAGTGCTGGCGCAGATGCAGCCATCTCAAGCGCCGAATCGATCACCACCCTTGGCACGGGTCCTGCTTCGATCCAGTCTGCCGCGAGTTGCCCGTCCGCAGCTAACTCGACCACGCGCCATACGCCGGTGAAGACGCTCTCCTGGATGCGCAGCCTGCGCGTCCCGCTCACCTGGATGCTGACCTCGCCTTCGCCGAGCATCTCGTTGGTGATGGCGAGCGCGGGCGGCGAGACGCCGGTGACGTCGAGTCGCGGCCCCGGCGCCTTGGAGGCGGGGTCCCATGGCCCGAGCGCATCGAGGAACTCCGCCAGCACCTCGATCGATTCGGCAAGGGCCTCGGCTGACGCCTGCTGCGGCGCCGACGGCATCTGGAAAGTGCTCATCTGTCGCGGGAGATCCAGGTATTGCAGCTCCTCTTCTTCAGGCTGCGAACCGGGGCCCACGACGCGTACTGGGATCGAGAGCGGTTTCATGACGTTCCTCTGCTTCGTGGTTCAGGCGCCACAACCGGAGGCACCGCTGCCTGCGGTCTTGATCGCGACGCCGATCGTTGGCGCCCGGGTCGGTTCGGCCTCGAGCAAGCGGGCGAGCTCGCTCACATATTCATCCCAGTTGCGCAGGCCCTCGACACTCCCGACGTAGGCACCGTCGCGGAGCACGACGAAAGCCGGCCAGCGCCGCACGCCGTAGCGGGGCTGCAATTCGCGCGCAGCTGCGGGAAGCAGCACGCCGACGCGAAAGCGACCCGCGAAGGCGCTCGCCAGCTCGGGAACGATCACCGCGAGATCGAGGGTCTCGCGCACACGCAGCGGATCCTCGGTGAACACCAGCAACGCGTGCCCCGCGGGCTGCAGGAACGCTTCGATGCTCTCTGCGCTGACATTCTCGTACCCATGCCTGGAGAAGAGCTGCGCCAGCAAGGGATGCACTCCAGGCGCTGCGGTATCGACGGTCATCGTCATGGAAAATCTCGCTTCAGGTGTGCGGGTAGCTGCGGCTCGCGTTCGGTGAGGTCGGCGAAGAACGCATCAAGGTCTGTGTTGCCGTCGAGCGCGGCTTCGAGCGCGTCCAGGGCCGCATTCGTCTGTGCGGCCTCTTCCGGAGTGAGCACCCGGACGGCAGAGCCCTGGAATGCGAGCACCCACGCGCCGGGGGGCTGCTCGCCAACCAGCGCGAGGTCGAGCCGCAGCCGCTGACCGCGTCCCTCGCACCAGGAGAGCCGTTCGGCGGCTTCGACGACTTGCATGGGAATGCCGACGCACATGGTTCAGGGCTCGTGACGCCAAAGCGAGCCGAGCAGCCGGGCATCGCCGACCCGGCAGGCTTGGGCTTCGGTCGGCCGGCCGGATTCGTACAGATCCATTGCCAGGGGTGGCGCGTTGAGCGACGCGAAGTCGCCCGAGGGACGTCGCGCCCCCGCAAAGCTCCACGAGGCGAGTTCCCTCGCGGCGAGCTCCACGACCTCGGGCAGGCGTGCCTTGACTGTGTCGCTGAGGCTTCCGCCGAGATCGGCGAGCACTTCCGGCTGCACCCCGATCAGGGTGATCGCTTCCGGGGCGTCGCCGCGAAGCGCAGCGAGCGCGAGGACGTCGTTGAATCCGGTCTGATGCGGGCTCATCTTCGCGGCGGTCCACGCCGGAACTTCCGCGTCGCGCATGACTATCAGCGAGCCGGGAGGCAGGCCGAAATCGACGGCGTCCAGCACGAGGACCC
>DATJZM010000006.1:0-2072 GCA_035499135.1 Casimicrobiaceae bacterium
GTGGAACCAGCTGATCCAGCTGACTTTCAAGAGCCAGATCAGTCTCCAGGCGCAGATCCGCGAGATGCTCGTCGGCGCAATCCTCAACGGGCAGATCCCCGTCGGCGTGGCGCTGCCGTCCACTCGCGTGTTGGCGCACCAGCTCGGTGTGGCGCGCAACACCGTGGCCCTTGCCTACGAACTGCTCGTCAATGAGGGCTACCTCAAGACGCGCAGCCGCAGCGGCCATTTCGTCAACCCGGAGATCGTAGCCGGCGGGCTGCTCGCGCGCCCGTCGCGTGCGCAGCTGCGGGACGCGAGGCCCGCGCTCGCCTGGGGGCCGCGCATGCGCTTCTGGCCGGCCGAGCAACGCAACATCGTCAAACCGGCCGACTGGCAGAAATATCCCTATCCTTTCGTCTACGGCCAGATCGACCCGGCCTTGCTGCCGATCGCGGGCTGGCGCGAATGCAGCACGCAGGCGGCTTCGGGCGCGGCTGCGCGCGGTTGGGCGGGCGACCTGATCGACGCGGATGACCCGCTCCTGATCGAGCAGATCCAGACACGCCTGCTCGCGCGGCGCGGCGTCTGGGCGGCGCCCGACGAGATCCTCGTCACCGTCGGTGCCCAGCACGCACTCTTCCTCCTCGCGACGCTGCTCGTGGACTCGTCGGTGACCGTCGGAGTCGAGGACCCGGGCTACCCCGACGCGCGCAATATCTTCGCCTCGCGCACGCCGCGCGTGGTCGCTCTGCCGCTCGACGAGCACGGGCTCGCGCGCTCGGCGGCGCTCGACGCGTGCGACTACGTATACGTCACGCCGTCGCACCAGTGCCCGACCAATGTCACGATGCCGCTTGCGCGCCGCGAGCTGCTGCTCGACTGGGCGGAGGGGCACGAGCGCGTGCTGATCGAGGACGACTACGAGGTCGAGCTGGGCGTCGACGGGCGAGTGCAGCCCGCGCTGAAGAGCCTGGATCGCGCGGGACGGGTCGTCTACGTGAGCAGCCTGTCGAAGACGCTTGCGCCGGGGATTCGCATCGGCTACATCGTCGCGAGCCGCGCCTTGATCCGCGAGGCGCGCGCCCTGCGGCGCTTGATGCTGCGCCATCCTGCCGCGAACAACGAGCGCTCGGCCGGCCTTTTTCTCGCCATGGGCTACCACGACGCGCTGCTGCGCCGCCTGAGGCAGTCCGCCGCCGAGCGCTCGCGGGTTCTGACGGATGCGCTCGCGCAGCACCTGCCCGAGGCGAGCTTTCGGGCCGTTACCGGAGGCCCGTCGTTCTGGCTGCGCTTTCCCGAGGGTATCGACACGCGACGGCTCGCCGCAGCGGCACAGGAGCGGGGAGTGCTGATCGAGCCGGGTGATGTCTTCTTCGCCGCGGCGAAGCCGCCGGTCAACTTCGCGCGCCTGGGCTACGGGTCGATCGCGGCCGAGCGCATCGAGCCCGGCATTGAGATTCTCGCCGACGTGATGAAGCGCATGCGGGAGGCGAGTGAAGCACCGTCGTCTACGGGAGCCGATGCGCGGCAGCGGTAGGGACGGACGGATGGGTCAGCGAAGGGAGAGACGGATGGGGATCGTTGCGCGTGGGATCGGATGGCTGTTGATCGCGCTCGCGGTCGCGCTGCCCGCGCGGGGCGAAGTGAAGCAATCGGCTGCAGAAACCTTGTCGATCGCGATCGAGGCGAAGATCTCTGCGCCGCCGCGCACGGTCTTCGACGCGCTCGTGCACGTCGAGCGCTGGTGGTCGTCCGAGCACACCTACTCGGAAGATGCCGGCAACTTGAGCCTGGTGGCGGAACCCGGCGGCTGCTTCTGCGAGCGATGGAAGGACGGCGGCGTCGAGCATGGACGGGTGATTCTCGTGTTGCGCGACAAGCTGCTCAGGCTCGCCGCGGCGCTCGGTCCGCTGCAAGGGAAGGCGGTGGAGGGCGTGCTCACGTTCCAGCTGAAGCCCGCAGACGGCGGCACCGCCCTGACGGTCGGCTACCTGGTCAACGGCACCACCGCCAGCGCTCTCGACAAGAGCGCGGCGGGCGTGGATCGCGTGCTCACCGAGCAGGTGCAGCGACTCAAGCGTTTGATCGAA
>DATJZM010000007.1:0-4337 GCA_035499135.1 Casimicrobiaceae bacterium
CCCTGGTAGCAGAGGTCCGAGAAGACCTGCAGCCTGAGCGGGCCCGGCAGCCCGTAGATGAGCGCGTCGATGTCCTGGTCCGCGGCGGGCAGTTTTTCGATGCGCGAAAGGATCGGCGCCCAGCCCACGGGCACGTGGACCGCAGGGTGAATCGAACCCAGCGTCTGCCACATCGGGAGGTTGCGCTCGCTGTAATCCCAGACCCGAAACTGCTTCGCGACGGCCTTGAGCGAGTCCTTGAGCTCGCGCGGATCGAGCCCCCCGAGCTGCTCGAAGTTGTAGATGATCGTTTCCTTCGGAAGCGACTGCAGCGCATCGGCCGCCAGCATCTGCGCGCCGACGATGATGTTGGTGCGTGTGGAGTAGAAGCGGTTCTCCGAGACCATCACGTCGTGGCCGATGTCCTTCAGCCCCCAGGCGAGCGTCTCGATCACTTCACGATAGCCGTAGAGCCCGTGCATCGCGGCGCGCGATGGCGCCTGCGGCACCATGTGCACGATGTTGAATTGCCTCTGAGCCATGCGGGAGTGCGGAGTGCCGGGCTCTCGGGCCGCGCCGCGGTTGCGGCGCGCGCGTTACGCCTGTCCCTGCGTCTTGGCCGGCGGGGTGTCCGACGCAACGAACTCCACGCGCGTCCCGGCCAGCTCGATCTGATCGCCGTGCACGAGCGGCGTGCCGGCGTTGCCGACCGCCTGTCCGTTCACCGTGGGCGGATGCAGTCCCTCGACACGCTTGATCAGGAAGCCCTCGCTGGAGTTCACGATCGTGGCCACCTGCACGCCGGGGCGGCCGATCGTCGTCTCGGGTTTGGTGAGCGGAACGGATCGGCCGGCGCCGGCGCCGGTCAGTATCCTGATCGCGGGTCCTCCCGGCGGCGGCAAGACCGGCCCGCCGCGAGGCATCGTCGCTTCGAGGGCCGGCATCGGAGCTTCGTTCGCTTCCGGCACCGGCAGCGAGGGCCACTGTGCAGCGGGCGCTTCCGCGGGCGGTTTCTTCAGCCCGCGCACGATCGGCTTTGCCGAGTCCACGCGGCCACCGGAATCTCGCTCGGCCAGGCGAGCCGCTCTTTTCGGAATCGGCTTGAGCACCGTATCTTCGTCGGCACAGTAGACGAGCTTGTGGCGGCCGATATCGATCTCGTCCCGGTCGCGCAGGAAGTGCTTCGCGATCGCCTTGCCGTTGACGAGCGTGCCGTTGGTGCTGCCGAGGTCCTCGAGGAACGAGTCGGCGAGGATCGTGACGACGACGGCGTGCTCGCCGCTCACCGCGAGGTTCGGAAGGCAGATCTCGTTGTCGCCGCGCCGGCCGATGGTCATCCGCTCCCGGTCGAGCGGGACGTCGAGCGTCGTCCCGTCCGGCATGAACAGCACCAGCTTGCTCATGCAGGCTTCTTCGACATCCAGCGCTGCAGCCAGCCGCCGCTCGGAAGGAACTCGGCGGGGACCCGCACGAGGATCACCGAGATGTTGTCGCGGCCGCCGTTCTGGTTGGCGACGTCGATCAGCTCCGCGGCCGCCTCGGCGAGATCCGCCCGCTTGGCAACGATGATGTCGCGCACTGCGTCCGACTCGACCATGTCGGTCAGGCCGTCGGAGCACATCAGATAGAGGTCCTCGGCCTCGACCCGGTACTCGGAGATGTCCGCAGGCACGACCGCCTCGATGCCCAGCGCGCGCGTAACGAGATTCTTGTTGAGCGAAAACTTCGCCTGCTCCGCGGTCAGCATGCCGCTGTCGATCTGCTCCTGGAGCAGCGAGTGGTCGTGGGTGAGCTGCTCGAATTTGTCCGCGCGGAGGCGATAGCAGCGCGAGTCGCCGATGTGACCGATGCTGATGCGATTTTCGAAGAAGACCGTCGACACGAGCGTGGTGCCCATCCCTGCGCATTCGGGACGCGCCTGCGCGGCGTCGTAGATACCTTTGTTCGCGAGCGCGATCTGCTGCTGCAGCAGCAGGGCCGCATGCGTGAGCCCGCTCGCGACGTCGACCTTCGACAGCTCGCGCCCGGAATTGAGCTCCTTCAGCATTCCGGTGCTGATGACGTTGACGGCGATCCCGCTGGCGACTTCGCCCGCGCTGTAGCCGCCCATGCCGTCGGCGAGCACGGCCAGGCCGGCATCGGGGTCGACGAAGATCGAATCCTCGTTGTGCGTGCGCACCATCCCCGGGTGGGACAGGCTGGCGACGTCGAGCGGAACGCGAGCGCTCATCGAGCTTCGCCGCAACGCACGCTGAACGGCCGCAGTGGCTTCGTGTTAGGGGCGGTCATCCGCGGCGAGTGTACGCTGCGCAGGCGATCTAGGCGAGGGGAACGGGCGGGCACCGCGCGGGCGAGAACTCAGCCTCCGGCGGTGCGCGCGCGCCGTCGCGTCAGCCATGAACCGACTGCGATGACGAGCACGAGGCTGGCCAGCGGGATGAGGTTCGCCACGTGGGCGGCATTCTCGACGAGCCAGGGCTCGACAACCGGATCTTCGATGGCCATGTCCCCGGCGATGTAGCCGAGCAAGCCCCCGCCGGCGAGGATGACCAGGGGATAGCGTTCCATCGAACGCATGATGAGTTGGCTGCCGATGATGACGATCGGGATGCTCACCGCGAGCCCGAAAACCATGAGCACGGCGTGGCCCTTCGCCGCGGCAGCGACCGCCATCACGTTATCGAGGCTCATCACGAGGTCCGCGACGATGATGGTCCATATCGCCGTCAGCAGGCGCTTGCTCGCCTTGACTCGGTGCTCTTCCCGTTCTTCCTGTGCGATGAGCTTGATGCCGATCCAGACGAGGAGCACGCCCCCGAGGAGCTTCAGATACGGGAGAACGAGCAGGCTCATCGCGAAGAAGGTGAGCGCGATGCGAAGAACGATCGCGCCGACCACTCCCCAGAAGATGCCCTGACGCCGCTGCTTAAGCGGCAGATTGCGACAAGCGAGCGCGATCACCACCGCGTTGTCGCCGGACAAGAGGATGTTGATGAGGATGATCTCGGCAACTGCGACCCAGAACTGCGTGGCGAACAGGTCGATCATCGGTTGCAATTCGGGATCCTGACGAGAATGATCTCGGCAAGCGCGACCCGAAATTGGGGCGCCGCGAGATCAATCATGCGTGCCCGCACGATGACATATGCGCAGAGCTATCGCCCCCCGCATGATCTTCGTCGCCCCGGCGAGGGCCGGGGCCCAAGTTGAGTCCTGAAACTTGGATCCCGGCCTGCGCCGGGATGACCTCATCATCGGTCCGTGCTCCGCCGCTCCCCCGCGAAGATCACCGCAGCACCGACTTGAGCAGCTTGCCCATCTCCGCCGGGTTCCGGGTGACCTTGATGCCGCAGGCTTCCATTACCGCGAGCTTCTCCTGCGCCGTTCCCTTGCCGCCGGAGATGATCGCGCCGGCGTGTCCCATGCGTTTGCCCGGCGGCGCGGTGACACCGGCGATGAAGCCGACGATCGGCTTCTTCATGTTCTCCTTCGCCCATTGCGCCGCGGTTTCCTCGTCGGTGCCGCCGATCTCGCCGATCATCACGACCGCATCCGTCTCGCGATCGTCGTTGAAGAGCTTGAGCACGTCGATGTGCTTGAGCCCGTTGACGGGATCGCCGCCTATGCCCACCGCGGACGACTGGCCGAGGCCGAGCTCGGTGAGCTGAGCCACCGCCTCGTAGGTGAGCGTGCCCGAGCGCGAGACCACGCCGATCCTGCCCTTGCGGTGGATGTGTCCGGGCATGATCCCTATCTTGATCTCGTCGGGAGTGATCACGCCCGGACAGTTGGGCCCGAGCAGGAGCGTCCTGCTGCCCTGCATCCGGTAGCGCGTGCGGATCATGTCGCGCACCGGGATGCCCTCGGTGATGCAGATCACGAGATCCAGCCCGGCCTCGACGGCTTCGTCGATCGCCGCCGCCGCGAATGGGGGCGGCACGTAGATGACCGAAGCCGTCGCGCCGGTAGCCGCCTTGGCATCGGCCACCGTGTTGAAGATCGGTATGCCTTCGAAGCTCTGCCCGCCCTTACCCGGCGTCACGCCGGCCACGAAACAATTGTTGCCGTTGGCATAGGCGGCGCCGGCGCGGGTGTGAAACTGTCCGGTCTTGCCCGTGATGCCCTGCGTGATGACCTTCGTGTTTCTATCGATGAGGATCGACATGCTTTGGTATGCGCTTATGAATGGGACGCAGTTGTGCTCCGGGTCACACGAGCGGAGGGCCGCGAGATCTGTTCGATCCGCCTATCGCTGATCTGCCGCTGCCACGACCTTTTGCGCGGCGTCGGCCATGTTGGCGGCAGAGATGATGGGCAGCCCCGAGTCGCCGAGGATCTTCTTGCCGAGGTCCACATTG
>DATJZM010000008.1:0-6644 GCA_035499135.1 Casimicrobiaceae bacterium
GAGCGTTCCGTCGCACAGCCCGGGCAGATAACGGCGCTTCTGCTCCTCGCTGCCGTGCATCCACACCGGGACAACGCAGGCGAGCAGATGAGCGCAGAGCGAAAAGACGAGGCCCCCATCGGTACAGCCGTAGCCCAGCGCATCCAGGGCGATCGCGCAGGACAGGGGGTCGAAGCCGCTGCCTCCGTACTCTTCCGGCACGGGCAGCCCCTGGATGCCGACCGCCGCGCATTTGCGCCACAGGTCGCGCGAAAACATCTGTTCCCGGTCGCGATCCCGCACGCCCTCGTTGAGCTCGCGTTGGGCGAACTTGACGATGTTGTCGCGCAGGAGCTTCTGCTCTTCGCTGAAGGAGAAATCCATCAGGCGAAGCCCTTCATACGCTGACAGCCCAATTCCATTCCCTCCTGGTCGCTCGGGTTTCCAAACAGCACGGTGCTCATCCAGTGCAGCTCCCAGGTTGAAGTCAAATCTCCGATCCGAAGGATACCGCGCCAGGATCGGACCGCCCAACGGGAGATGCGCATCGGTCTGTTCCTTGGCACGAAACAAGGGGGCGTTCAAGCCACCGGCCCGCCGATTAGCGGCGGGTTCCCTCGCCAGACCGACCCGGCGCGTAGATCTTCCATCCCTGCGTGCCGTACTTCGTGAAGTGACAGGTGGAAACCTGGCCCTGCGTCTCGTGCATTGCCCGCATGACATCCATGCGCCGCACCGGGTCGACGAGCAGCATCATGAAGCCGCCTCCACCTGCGCCGGAGACCTTGCCAGCACGCATCCCGGCTTCCTTGGCCAGGGCATAAGCCTCTTCGATCGCCGGATTCGAGATGCTGCGCGCCATCCTCTTCTTCGCTTCCCATCCCGCATTCAGCGACTCGACGAGGCCATCGAAATCACCCTTGAGCAGCGCCTCTTTCATGGCAATGGCCTCGGCCTTCAAGGCATGCATAGCCTCGATGGCCTCGACCTCGTTGCGCTTCACGTTGTCAGCCTGCTCGTCGATGATCTTCGCGGAGTCGCGTGACACGCCGCCAAAATAGAGCAGCAGCGAGGCCTCGAGCTCGGAGATGATCCAGTTCTTGATGCGCAGAGGGTTCACCACCACGCGCTCTCCGGGGTGGAACTCCATGAAGTTGAAGCCGCCGAAGGTCGCAGCGTACTGATCCTGTCGACCGCCGGACAGGCCGACGTCGATGCGTTCGATCTCGTAGGCGAGCCGCGCGATCTCGTACTCACCGAGCGGAAGGTTGAGCCATTCGACGAACGCCTTGATCATCGACACGACGAGCGTCGATGAAGAACCGAGGCCCGAGCCAGGCGGCGCGTCGGTGTGCGTCGTCATCACGAGCGGAAGCGGGCGACCGGCGTTGAAATCGCGCACGATCCGGTTGTAGACGCCCTTGTGCAGATTGAGCTGGCCGTCGAGCGGAAGTGGCGGCCTTGCGTCGCCCTCCCAAGCGGTGCGGTTGTCGGCGGCAACCAGCCGGACTCCGGTTCCTTGGGGGCGCGGCTCGATGACGGTGTAAGCGTACTTATCTATCGTGACGTTCAGAGTGAGGCCGCCATAGCGATCGCAATAAGGCGACACGTCTGTGCCCCCGCCCGCCAAGCCCAGCCGCAACGGAGCGCGCGCACGGACGATCATCTCACGACAGCTTGCCGGAGATGGCGGGAAACCCACCGATCGGAGGGGGTGCAACCGGGCGCCTCGAAGTGATGCTGGCCGGGCTGCCGCGCCGGGCGGACTTCGGATCCTCGTCCATCCATCGATCGAGCAGCGACTTGAGCCGTTCTCCGACGTCCGGATACTGCTCGATCACGTTGCGCAGGCATCCCGGGTCATCGCGAATATTGAATAACCGGTAGATCGCGCCATCGACCAGCGGTTGGTAGGTGAGCTTCCAGTCGCCAACGCGCACCATGCGGTCCTTTGCCGCGATCACCACGTCCACATACTTCTGCTTGAGCGAAATCATCCCGGCCTGCTTGTCCGCAATCTCCAGCAGCTCCGGCAGGTGCGGATAGCGCAGATGCTGGACAGGCGTGCCGGGGAGATCCGTGAGCCATACGCCGGTCTCGTTGAAGGCGGGCAGATCGTGTCCGAGCGGTTCTCCGCGCAAAAGTGGAGCGAGCGAGATGCCTTGCATCGATTCCGGCTTCGCGAGGCCGGCGAGCTCGAGGAGGGTGGGGGCGATATCAACCGTGCGCACGACCTGCGTAACCCGCTGGGCCTGGCCTATGCGCGGGTCGGCAATGATGATGGGGACGCGCGCGGAAAAGTCGCCGATGGCCGAGTTGCCCTGACCCCAGGTCTCGTGCTCGAAGAATTCGAACCCGTGGTCGCTGAATACGACGACGATCGTGTTGTCGGAGAGCTTGGATGCCTCGAGATATTCCAGGATGCGCTGGACCTCGTCGTCGAAGTTGCGCACGCAGCCGTCATACAGGTCGATGACCTGTTCCAGATCGAACTTCGACTTCGGCTCCGCCTGGGCGCGGATGATCTCCCAGGGATCGCGCAGCTTCGCCATGATGAACTTCGACTCGCCGCAGTAGGCCGGATCCGAATAGAGAGAATAATAGGGATACTTCGACGTGAACGGCGGGTGCGTCGTGGCCATGAACGACATGAGGAAGAACGGCGCATCGTCTTCAGCCAAGGCGCGGATCATGTGCCGGGTGTCGCGGCCGACTTCCTCCGTGAGCGGTATGCCGCCGAGGTAGTACACCTCCGGCAGCCAGGCCTTGCCGAAGGCGTTCTGGGTGAAGAGCGAGAGGAAAAGCCGAAGGTCCTTGGGGCCCTGCCGCAGCAGAAACTTGATGTTCCATTGATCGGCAGGCAGGTCGTGCAGGTCGAATCCGAAGTTGAACTTCTCCGCGTCCGAGGCGGCCCAGTCGCCCACGATCGCCGAGCGATAGCCTGCGACCTTCAGCAACTGCGGCAGCGACTTGACGCGCAGGTGCGTCTGCTCCGGCGTCACGAACGTGTCGCGCACCCCGTGCAGGTGCGGCCACGTCCCGGTGAGCATCGACACGAGGCTTGGCGCCGTGCGCGCGCAGGGGACGTAGCAATCGGTGAATTGCGCCCCGCGTCGCGCGAGCCGCGCGAGGTTGGGCGTGAGCTCGCGCCGATAGCCCGCGCCGAAGAGCCTGTCGGCGCGCAGCGTGTCCGACCCGATAAGCACGATGTTCGGCGGCCGTTGCGAGCGCGGGCGTGGGGCGGCCGGCGAGGGCTCCTCGCTGCGCGTCGCCTGGCGGAAGACCACGAGACAGGCAGCCGCAAGCGCGAGGAAGACGGCGGCGGCGATCCACGCGCCGCCGAGCGCGAGCACGAGGACCGTTGCAGCGAGTCCCGCGCCCGCGGCGATGAGGAGCGCGCGGTCGGCTAGACGCAGGCGTCGCGGCGTCAGCCGACGCCACACCGAGTAGAAATGCGTCATCGAGTACAGCGAAGAGGCGGCGATCACACCGGGTGAGAAGAGCAGCGTGCGAGCGAACTGACGCGCGGTGAGCGCGAGGACCGCGAGGATGCCGACGACGAGCGCCAAGCCAGGCCGATAGGGCGCCCCAAGCAGCACGAGCCAGGCCACGTAGGCGGCGATCCCCGCGAAAGCCATGAAGGCGCTGATGGCGAACGCGAAAGCGGCAAGCCGCGCAAGCGAGTAGACGAGGTAGAGTCGGTAGTGAGTCAGCACCTCCTCGGCCATCTCCGGGCCGGTGCGCGTGAAATCGAGCGTCGACTTGAGGAGCAGCACTACCGCGGTGACCGCACCAACCAGCAGCGCTATTCCCGTGCCTCGCGCGAGCGAGGTCAGGACAGCGGTGTCCAGCGGGCTCATGCTCACATCGGCCTCTGCAGCAGGAAATCGCGAAGGAGGCCCAGGCAGAGCCGCCCGCGCCCGAACGGCGAGAGCAGGAGGGCGCGCAGCGTATCGGCGTAGGCCTGCCCGAGGCGGCCGGCACGGTAGGCGGGCTTGGCGTAGTCGGTGTAGACACCGGCGAGGCAGTCGCGCCAGAAGCCGCCGCGTAGCGAAGCGGGAAGGAGCGCGCGGTTCTTGCGCATCGAGCGCAACGCCGCGCTGCGCATGGAATCCAAGTTGCGGCTGACGCTCCGTTCACGGCGAAGAATGACGGCGAGCGTCTCGTCGATGCACGCGTAGCCCGAGACAGCCGCAAGCCGCATCCAGAGATCGGGGTCCTCGAAGCCGCCGAGCGTCTCGTCGAACATGCCGACGCGGTCGAAGAGGCCCCTGCGTACCATGACCGCCGAGCAACCGCCGGCAATTGCTGCGTTCCGGGCGAAAAGCGTCTCGAGCATGTTCGTGTTCGATTGCGCACAACCCCACTGATTGAGCAGCCGCCCGTCGCCGTCCTCGACGCGCGCCGCAGTCGAGCAGAACCCCACCTCGGGCCGGCTCTCCATCAGCTCCACCTGGCGCGAGATCTTGCCGGGCAGCCACCAGTCGTCGGCATCCAGGAACGCAATATACATGCCGCCAGCGCTTCGGATGCCGGCGTTGCGGGCGGCAGACATGCCGCGGTTGGGCTGATCGATGGCGCGAAGCTTCTCGCCGTAGGCGGCGAGCACTTCGGCGGTCCGATCGGTGCTCCCGTCGTTGACTACAATGAGTTCACAACGTCTGAAGTCCTGACCGAGCACGCTGTCGACCGCGCGACGGATGCACCAGGCCACGTTGTAGGCCGGAATGACGACGCTGACGACCGTGGATTCAGCGGCCGGCGTCATACCCGAGCTCCTCCATGAGCGGTCGCATTCTTGGGATAACGCGCTCGATCTTCGCGGCATGCCGTCCGCGCCATTTCTCGCGTCGCGGGGCGCCGTCGACGATGCTGGTCGGCCGCGCATCCAGCCCCTCGCAGCGGCGCGCGACGCGCTCGTCGAAGGGCAGCTCCAGCCGCTCGAAGACTTCGCGGAACATCTCGACCGGACGGTCGAAGATGTCCTCGTAGCGCACGCGAATCCATTGCGCGGAGGGAATCTGGCGCAGCGCGTCCAGGGCGAGTCGGTTCGCGCTAATCCATTGGTGCGCGCAGACTTCCTCGAGCGCCGCGTCGTTGTAGTCGCGCCATCCCGGGGGCAGAAAGAAGGCCCATTCCCTGAACGTGCCTCCGTCGATGCGCACGGGGCACGGGAAAGCCCCCAGCGTCTTGCCAAGCGCGAAATGACCGTCGTGCTGCCAGCCGTCCATCAACGAGCTCACGTTGTCGCGGCCGTCACGATGAATGTAGACGAAGCGCGCTTGCGGAAACAGCCGATGCAGATACGGCACGCGCATCGCGTTGATGCACGTCTTCTCGAGCACCCGCCCTCGCCCGAGCCTCTGGAAGAAGTAGCGCTGGGCGGCCGTGCGATGCTCCGGGCGCGCCGCGTCGGCGCCGGCGGCCTCCGACTCCCAGCCGTTGTTCCTCGGTCCGAACAGCCCGTCCCAGAACTCCGGAATCTCGTGCCCGAACGACAGCAGCTGAGGGGAGAGCGCGATCGTCTCGTAGGTGATCGTCGTGCCTGCACGCGAGCACCCCAGGATGAAAACCGGGTCGCTCGCCTCGGTGCCCGCGAGATCCCAGTAAACCCCGCGCACGGCATAGCGGAGCGCACGGACGTTCTTGGCGCGGATCTCCGCATCGAGAAGCTTGTGGAAGTTGCGCAGCCGGGACATGGGCGCTCAGGAACGCTGCTTCGCGGACTCGTCCAGCCGTGCGCTCAGCCGCCCCTTGATTTCGCCCAGCGAGGCAGCCAGCCGCACGAGCTGGAAGCGACGCTCGTCGGGTCCCCGCGAGGCAAGGATGCCGAAGGAGTAGCCCAGCGCCTTGCGAATCATGTAGGGAGGAACCGGACCCTTCCCGTCAGCCGAGCCCTGGAGCCTCACCGCCGAGGCCGATCGCTCGTAGGCCTTGCGCACGATGTAGCCGAGCGTCAGCCGGTTGACATCGACGAAATGGTATTGCGCGATGTCGGGCACGTATTGCACTCGCGCACCTGCCGCGATGGCGCGGAGCACCCACTCGTGGTCTTCCGCCCCTCCCAGTCCGCGCCCGACCGGGCCATACGCGGTAGAAAAGCCGCCGACTCGATCGAAGAGCGCGGTGCGCAGGACGAGGTTGCCGCCGCCGGGCGTGGCGACCTCGTGCGGAGAGGCGAGGGGTTGCTCGCCCAGGTCGTAGCGTGGCACCGGGAGCGGGTAGATTCGGTAGGGCCCCTCGTCGTGCACCCACGCGGGCTCCCGACCGTTCCAGTCGGGCAGGATGCGCCCGCAGAGGATGTCCGCATCGGGGTAGGTCTCGGCCGCGCGGCCGATGTTCTCGAGATAACCGCGGTCGACGCGATGATCGTCGTCGACGAAAGCGACCCAGGTCGACGCGAGGAGCGGTATGGCGGAATTGAGCGCATGAGATTTCCCCAGGCGCGGCTCGGCGACCCAGCGCAGCGGCAGTCGCGTCGCCCCTGTCGCGGGGTCTGCGGCGACGCAGGCGTACAGGTCGAGAAGCGTGTGACTGCGATCCGTGCACGCATTGGCGGCGACCAGTACGCTCACCGCCCACCCCTGCGGCTGCCGCGCCTCGTTGAGATAGCGCAGCGTGCGCTCCAGCAGATCGGCGCGGTTGTGCGAGCTGATGAGTACGGT
>DATJZM010000009.1:0-5719 GCA_035499135.1 Casimicrobiaceae bacterium
TGAAACGCGTCGCGCCGCCGGCAGTGACGCTCCCGGCGATCGCCGCGACCAGCGCCAGCGCGAGCAGCACGACGGTAGCGGCGCAGGCGAAGCCCGTCGCGCCGTAGAAAGCCTGCAGCAGCACGACGGGGTAGGTGCGATTGAGAAACCCCGCCACCAGGTTCGAGAACTGGAACTCGCCGATGGAGAGCGCGGCCACGATGATGAGTCCGGCGAGGATCGACTGGGAGAGCGCCGGCAGCACGATGTGCGCGAAGCGCTGCCATCCCCCGCTGCCCAGCGATTCGGCCGCGTCCTCCAGCGTGCGCAGTCCCAGCCGCTGCATGTCTGCCACCACCGTCGCCAGGAAGTACGGCAGCGCGAGCACGACGTGCCCGGCGGCGAGCAGCCAGATGCTGCCGAGCCATGGCAGCGTGTCCGAGGAGAACACGAGAATGAAGCCGAACGCCAGCACGAGCGGGGGCAGCGCGATCGGCATCTGGTAGAGCACCCGGGCTAGCGCGCGCACGCGGGCGCTGTCGGCGCGAAACACCGCATAGGCAAGCGGCAAGCCGATCGCGGCGCAGGCGGCGCAGGTGAGCGTGACCACCGCGAGGCTTGCGCCGAAGGCGCGGCGAAAGCTCGGATCCGCGGCTACATCGAGATACCAATGCGCGGTGAGACCCGTCGGCAGGAGCGTGTTGAGCCACAGCTCGCCGAAGGAGCCGACGACGAGCAGCGCAATTGGCACGGCCAGATACGCCAGATAGGCGGCAGTGACCCAGCGCAGGAGCATGCGGGCTGCGTTTCGATGGATGCGTGCGGCGGCGGTCTTGTTCTTGGCGGAGCCGCCTTGCCAGCGCAGATCATACCCGTTGCGGGCCAGCGGCGCATTGCCGCACTGGGCCGCATGCGCTACAGTCGGCAGCCTCATGAACGACACGTTGCGCACCGCTGCCGAGGTCCGGAGCGACGCTGCATGGGGCAGTGATGCGATCGCCGAGCTCCTGCGCGCGCTCGACATTCCCTACATCGCGCTCACCCCGGGCGCTAGCTTTCGCGGGCTGCACGACAGCCTCGTCAACCATCTCGGCAACACCCGTCCGGAGATGCTGCTCTGCCTGCACGAGGAGAACGCGGTCGCGCTCGCGCACGGCTACGCGCGCGTCACCGGCAAGCCGCTCGCCGTGGCGCTGCACGCCAACGTCGGGTTGATGCACGCGACGATGGCGATCTTCAACGCCTGGTGCGATCGCATTCCGATCCTGCTGCTCGGCGCCGTGGGACCGATCGACGCGGTAAAGCGCCGGCCGTGGGTCGACTGGATCCACACCTCGCGCGACCTGGGCGCGCTTGTGCGCGGCTACACCAAATGGGACGACCAGCCGGGATCGGTCGCGGCTGCGTTGGAAGCGATCCTGCGCGCGTGGCGCATCGCACAGACGCCGCCCCAGGGGCCCGTGTACGTATGCCTCGATGCGGCGCTGCAGGAGGAAGGTCCCGCACCGCCGGCGCCTCTGCCCGCGCTCGACCGCTTCTCCGTTCCGTCGACCGGCGCGCCCGCGCCGGAGGCGGTGCGCGAGGCGGCGCGGCTGCTCGAGCGCGCAAACCGGCCCTTGCTCATGATCGGGCGCGTGTCGAGCGATGCGGCGGACTTCGAGCGGCGCGTCGCGCTCGCGGAGCGCGTTGGTGCGATCGCACTCACCGACATCAAGACGGGCGCGAGCTTTCACACGCAGCATCCGCTGCACCCGTTCCCGCCGAGCCTCTACGTCGCCGGTGCGGCCACGCAGCTCGTGCGCGATGCCGACGTGATCTTGAGCCTCGACTGGATCGATCTCGGCGGCACGCTCGCTCAGGCCTGCGGCGGCGAGCTGCCGCACGCCAAGGTGGTGCACTGCTCGCTCGACCAGTACGTGCACAACGGCTGGAACGCGGACTACCAGGCGCTCCCGCCCACCGATCTTTTGATCCTCGCGCCGCCCGACGCGCTGGTGGCGGCGCTGCTGGCGACCCTCGGCCCGCGCTCGGCGGCGCCGGTGAGATCGTGGTTCGTGAAGAAGCCGGAGGCCGCGCCCGAGCCGCGCGCAGCAAGCGCCGATCGCATGCCGCTCGAGGATCTCGCCCGCGTAACTACCGCAACCCTCGCATCGCACAAGCCCTCGTACGTGCGACTGCCGCTCGGCTGGCCGGGCGAGTACTGCCGCTTCGCGCATCCGCAGGATTACATCGGCTTCGACGGCGGCGGCGGCATCGGCTCGGGCCCCGGCATGGCCGTCGGGGCCGCGCTTGCGCTGCGCGGGAGCGACCGGCTGCCGGTCGCGGTGCTCGGCGACGGCGACTATCTGATGGGGCTCACCGCGCTATGGACCGGCGTGCACTATCGCGTGCCGCTTCTCATCGTGGTGGCCAACAACGAATCGTTCTTCAACGACGAGCTGCACCAGGAACGCATGGCGCGCGTGCGCGGCCGTCCCGTCGAGAACCGCTGGATCGGCATGCGCATGAGCGACCCGCCGCTCGACCTTGCGCTGCTAGGCCGCGGCCAGGGAGCGAAGGGCTACGGTCCGCTGCGCACCGCCGCTGAGCTCGAGACTGCGCTCGCGCAGGCGATCGCGGACGTACAGGCCGGCGCGCTTGCCGTGCTCGACGTACGCGTCGCGCCGGAGTATTCGCGCGCGGTGTCGTCGTCGCTGCTGCGTCACGTTCAGAAGAAGACCGGGGAGTGATATGCAATACAAGGAAGTGAAGACGAATTACGCGCCGCCCGACGCGCGCCTGCCGCGGCATCGCGGGCTGTACTACGGCGGCACCTGGCACGCCTCCGCCGGGCCGAGCACCGCGATCACCTCGCCTGCGACGGGCGAATCGCTCGGCATCGCCGCCGAAGCCACGGTCGACGAGGTCGATCGCGCAGTCGCCGCCGCGAGGGAAGCGTTCGCGCTCTGGCGCGATACGCCCGCGCAGGAGCGCGCGAAGACGATCCGCCGGGCGGCAGCCATCCTGCGCGAGCATGCGGACGATCTCGCCTACATCGAGGCGCTCGACACCGGCAATCCCTTCACGGCGATGCGCTTCGACGTCGGCATCAGCGCCGACTACATGGATTTCTTCGCGGGACTCGTCACCGAGATCAAGGGCGACACGATCCCGATCGACGCAAACTCGCTCAACTACACGCTGCGCGAGCCGCTCGGCGTGATCGCGCGCATCGGCGCCTTCAACCATCCGCTGCTGTTCGTCGCGGGCAAATGCGGCGCGCCGCTCGCCGCGGGCAACACGCTCATCGTCAAGGCGGCCGACCAGACGCCGCTCACGGCGCTGCGGCTGGCCGAGCTGTGGGATGGCGTGTTCCCGCCGGGCGTGTTCAACGTCCTCACCGGCGGCCGCGACACGGGCGCCGCGCTGGTCGCGCACCCGCGCGTGGCCAAGATCGGCTTCATCGGCAGCGTCAACGCCGGCCGCTCGGTGATGAGCGGTGCCGGCGCAACGCTGAAGAAGCTCACCCTCGAGCTCGGCGGCAAGAACGCGCTCGTCGCCTGTCCCGATGCAACCCCCGCCGAGGTCGCCGACGGCGTGGTGCGCGGCATGAACTTCCGCTACGTGACCGGCCAGTCGTGCAATTCCACGAGCCGCGTCTATCTGCACGAGGACGTTCACGACGCGACTCTCGCCGAGATCGTCAAGCGAGTCACGCAGCTCAAGGTGGGGCTTCCCATCGAGCGCGAAACCGAAGTGGGGTGCCTCTCCAGCCGGGCGCAGTTCGACAAGACGATCGACTACATCCGCCTCGGCATCGAGGGCGGCGCGCGCCTCGCCTGCGGCGGCAAGCGGCCCGAGGATCCGAAGCTCGCGCACGGCTTTTTCGTCGAGCCTACCGTGTTCGCCGACGTGACCGACGACATGCGCATCGCGCGCGAGGAGATCTTCGGGCCGGTCGTGAGCGTGCTGCGCTGGTCGGAGGAGAGCGATCTGCTGGCGCGGGTCAACGCGCTCGACTATGGACTCACCTGCTCGATCTGGACGCACGACCTCGATCGCGCGCACCGCCTCGCGGCGAAGGTCGAGGCCGGGTACGTCTGGATCAACGGCGCGTCCACGCACTGGGTCGGCGTGCCCTTCGGCGGGTACAAGCAGTCGGGCGTGGGCCGCGAGGAGTCGATCGAGGAGCTGCTCGCCTGCACCCAGATCAAGAACGTCAACGTCACGCTCAAACGCGGCGCCTGAGCGCGACAATCTACATCGACGGGCAGCCCGCGACCGGGCTGCCAACACCAAGGAGGCAACCATCATGCATCGCCTGAGCCTGCTCTTGTCCCGCGCATTGCTCGCTGCGCTCGCCAGCAGCTTCGTCGCCGTCGCAGGCGCCGAGGAGATCGCCGTCGGCAATTACGGCGTGTCGGCCAACGGCATGCCGTTCGGCGTCGCGCTGGTCAAGGGATACTTCAAGGAGGAAGGGCTCAACATCACCGGGCTCATCTCGTCGGCGGGTGGCGGCACCTCGCTGCGCAATATGCTCGCCGGCGGTGGCGTACCATACGGCGAAGTCAATCCGGGCGTGGTCGTCTCCGCGATCCTCGCCGGCGCAGATCTGAAAATCGTCAGCGACAACGTGCTCACCGTGGCCGAATTCGTCTGGGCGGTGAAGCCCGATTCGCCGATCAAGTCGATCAAGGACTTCAAGGGCAAGAAGATCGGCTACACCAACCCGCGCTCGACCAGCCAGGCGCTTGCCATCCTCCTGTTGCAATCGGCCGGCTACAAGCCCGAGGAGGCCGAGCTGGTGAAGACCGGCGGCTTCGGCGAAGGCGTGGCCGCGCTCGACGCCGGGCTCATCGACATCGCCCCCATGGCCGAGCCGGTATGGTCGAAGTTCAAGGGCAAGTACCGCGCCGTGGTCAGCGCCACCGACACGCTGCCGCCGCTGGACAACGTGATCGGGGTCACCACCACCGAGGGCGCGACCAAGCGCGGCGACTTCCTGAAGGCGGTGCTGCGCGGCCGGCGCAAGGCGGTTCTGTTCATGCGCGCCCATCCCGACGAGGCCGGCGACATCGTCGCCAAGGAATACAAGCTCGAGCCCGAGGTCGCGCGCAGCGCCGTCCGCAGCCTGGTCGCCAGCAAAACGAAGGGCGTGCCTTACTGGGGCGAGGGCGAAATCCACCTCGAGGGAATGCAGCGCATGGTCGAAGTGCAGAAGATGGTCGGCGCGATCAACGGCGATTTCGACCTGCGCAAGATGATCGACACGTCGTTCCTGCCCGACGACCTGAAGGCGATCAAGGAAAAGGACTGAGCCGCACGGAACGCCGGCGTGGCCCAGCCCCACGCGCCCCAGCCGCCTGTGCCCGAGCCGCACGGGGCTGAATCGCATGTCTCGATGCGCGGGGTGAAGAAGGTCTTTCCCGCGCGCGAGGGCACGCCGGCGGTCCATGCCCTGGGTCCGGTCGACCTGGACCTGCGCAAGGGCGAGTTCTTCGCCGTGGTCGGCCCATCGGGCTGCGGCAAGTCCACGTTGCTCGAGCTGATTGCGGGCCTTGCGCGGGCGAGCGAGGGCAGCATCCAGTTCGAGGGCAAGCCGATCGGCGGCGCGGTGGCCAGCGGCGTAGGCGTGGTGTTCCAGGAGGACGCCTGCTTCCCCTGGTCTACCGTGGCGGCGAACGTCGCCTTCGGCCTGCGCAAATCGACGCTGTCCGCGGCGGACAAGGAACGTCGCGTCGCCGACGTGCTGGCGCTGATG
>DATJZM010000010.1:0-73649 GCA_035499135.1 Casimicrobiaceae bacterium
GTCTACTCGCGGTTCAACCGCTCGACCTGTTTGATGTAATTCTGCATCGCGTCGTCCTTGCTCATCCCCTTGAGCTTGGACCAGGCGTCGTGCTTCGCGCCGCCGACGAAATCGAAGCCGCCCGGGCGCTCGCCCTTCACGTCACCCTCGGTTGCCTGCTTGTAGTACGAGTAGAGCTTCAGCAGCGTCGCGTTGTCCGGGCGCTTCTTTGTCTGCTTCGCGGCCGCTGCGGCGGCCTCGAATTTCGCTTTCAGATCCTTCGATGCGGCGGCCATCGGCTCCTCCTCGAGCAAAACGGCGCAGCGTCCGGCTGCGTTTCGGGTGCTCTCCCTTCTATGCTACTTTAGCGCGACCCACGAGCCGCCCGCAATCCTCGGTCGTCCATGTCCGCCAAGCGCGAAAGCATGTCCAGTGTCGATGTCGCTTGGCTGCGCATGGACCGGCCGAGCAACCTCATGGTGATCTGTGGGGTGCTCGTTCTCGACGAGCGCGTGCCGATCACGCGGCTGCGCTCGACGATCGCCAAGCGCTTCCTTCGCTTCGCGCGCTTCCGCCAGCGGCCGGTCCCCGCGGCCGCGGGTTATGAGTGGCGCACCGATGAGAGCTTCGACCTCGCGCGCCACGTCGTGCGCGCCACGCTGCCGGCCGGTGGCGGAGACGAGGAGCTCGAGGCGCTCGTGAGCAGACTCGTGAGCGAGCCGCTCGATCACCGCCATCCGCTGTGGCAATTCCATCTCGTGCCGAATTACAAGCGCGGCAGCGCACTTATCCTGCGCATTCACCATTGCTACGCGGACGGCATCGCACTCATCCAGGTGCTGCTCTCGATGACCGATGCCGACCGCGATGGCGCGGGGCCGGACTCGGCGCCGACGACTGCGCGCGGCCGTAGCGACAGCGAGGAGGATCCGCTGACGCAGCTGCTCGCGCCGCTCACCGGTGTGCTCAAGATGGCTTCGAGCGCGGGTTCGACACTGCTAGCCAAAGGAGGGGAGCTGCTGCGCGATCCGGCACAGGCGATCGCGCTCGCCCAGCAGGGCGGGGCGCTCGCCGGAGAAATCGCGAAGCTCGCGCTGATGAGCGAGGACTCCGCGACGCGATTCAAGGGCGCTCCCGGGATCGCCAAGCGCGTAGCCTGGGCAAAACCGATTGCGCTCGGCGATGTGAAGGCAATCGGCAAAGCGTTAGGCTGCTCGGTCAACGATGTGCTGCTCGCCTCGGTCGCGGGCGCGCTTCGCGCTTACCTCGTGCGACGCGGCGAAAGCGTGGACGGGGTGATGATGCGGGCGCTGGTGCCCGTCAATCTGCGCCCGCCGGAGAAGACCTACCGTCTCGGGAACAAGTTCGGCCTGGTGTTTCTCGACTTGCCGATCGGAATCGAAAACCCCGTCGCGCGCCTCTATGCCGTGCGCGCCAACATGCAGGCGCTCAAGGGTTCGTATCAACCGGTGATCGCGCTCGGCATTCTCGCTGCGATGGGCGCCGGCCCGCAGGTCTTGCAGGAGCAGCTGCTGGCCATGCTCGCCAGGAACGCGACGGCGGTGATGACCAACGTCCCCGGCCCGCAGCAGCCGCTCTATTTCGCCCGGGCCCGGATGGAACGGCTGATGTTCTGGGTGCCGCAATCGGGCAACATCGGCATGGGTGTGTCGATCATCACTTACGCAGGGGGGGTGCAGTTCGGCCTGATCACGGACCGCAACCTCTGTCCGGACCCGGAGCGGGTGATCGACCGCTTCGCGCCCGAGTTCGAGAAGCTTGTGCTCGCAACGCTGATGGCGCCGTGGCCGTGGGAGACGCCGCCGACGGCCGAGGAAATGCAACAAGTCGCAGCGCCAGCGTGATCGGTGCCGCGAAAAGCGCCTCAAACAATGTCGCGGACTACGAGAGCTCTTCTTTTGCGAGCTCGACGTCGAGCCGCTCCATCGCGTCGGCCGGCTTGCACTTGGCGGCTTGCTCGTAGAGTTTAGTCGCCTCGTCGAGCCTCTCCTTGCCGAAGAGAAGGATAAGTCCGTTCGCGTACTCGATGCGCGCGATCGCCGAATCGGGGTTGAGCTTGAGCGCCTTCTGATAATGCTCTAGCGCCGACTCCTTCTTCGCCCCGTAGGTCATGCCCGCGACAAGGCCGCCGACCTTGTTGATCACTTCCGCCTGGTAGGCTCCGAAGGCGGTGTGCGCGTCGGCGTGCGATGGTGCGAGCTTGAGCGCCGCCGTGAGTGCATCCTTCACCTTGCCGCCAAAGCCCTGTGCGAGCGCCTTGGCGACCGAGATTCCCTGACTGTAGCGGCCCAGCGCATAGGCATATAGATAGTGCGCGTTCGCATCCTTGGGCGCGGCGGAGCGCCGCCCGCTCGCCCATGCGGCCGCCTCCTCGAACAGGGCGAGCTTGGCCTTCTCCTGCTTCTCGAGGTAGTTCGCATAGATGGCCTGGGCCTTGATCGCTGCATTGATCGCAGCGCCGCCCGCCGCGGTGCCCGTCTCGACCGCGCGCTCGAAGTCGCCGGCGTGGTAGAGACGCCAAGCCTCCACCGCGCTCGCATCTTTCGGGTATGTCTCGCCATCGCCCCGATGCAGACGGGCCCAGTGCTGCTTCAACGACGCACCGTCGTAGAGATACGCCTTGTCGGGGTGCGGAAACTTAGCCCACTTCTTCGCCATGGCGGCTCCTCCAATCTTCTTCTCAGAGGTACTCGGCCCCCAGCCTCTCGACGAGAGCGCGCGCGTCGCCGCGCAGGAACGGCGCGATGAGCGCGAGCACCTGGTAAGCCGCGCGATCGAGGCTCACGACAGCACCCGCCTGGCCGCCGGTACGCGTCTGCTGGTACGAGATCCAGTACGTCGCCACGAGCGCGATGTTCTCGGCGAGCGCTTCGATTTCCCGCTCCGATGCGCGCATGGCGCCGGCGGCCACGAGGCCACGACACAACTCTATCACGCTGCGCGTGCCGCGGCGCATCAGCAGCGCGAAGCGCGAAGCAAGCGTGCGATTGCGGGAGAGTATCTCGTCGAGGTCGCGGAAGACGAAGCGATGATCCAGCATGGCTTCGAACAGCAGGTGCAGGAGCAGCCACAGGTCTTCGACCGAGACCGGGCGTCGATCCGGGATCGCGAGCGCATCGTCAAGCCGCCGCTCGAAGGCCGCGAAGAGCTCGGCGATGATCTCGTCCTTGCTGCGAAAGTGGTAGTAGAGGTTCCCCGGACTGATCCCCATCTCATCGGCGATGTCGGCGGTCGTGATGTTGGGCTCGCCGAAGCGGTTGAACAACGCGAGCGCGGTTTCGAGAATGCGCTCACGTGTGCGGCGGGGGCGCTTGCGCTCCGCCATGGATGGATCAGGTCTGCAGCGCGGATTGGCGCGGAGTCGTCGGCGTCCGGACGGCGGAATGGCCCTGGCGATTGGTGTGCAGCCACTCGGCCAGCGCGTCCAGTACCCCGTCGAGCGCCTGCGCCGTTGCCTTTACGCTCGGCGGTCCGAGGAAGAGCGGGCGCGGATCGGCGAGAGCGGCACGGATCGGGCGCTGCGGCTCGCTCAGCCGGGCGATGTTCAGGCGGATGCCGTGGCGCTGCAGCAGCGGCTCGAGTGCTGCGCGCTGGGCAAGCAGCCGGGATCGCGTGTTGTTGTACGCGGTTTCGCACAGCCGCGCGCGGTGCGTGTAGCTGAATATGTTGGCGAAGAACATGTCAGCGTCCTCGCGATCGGGTTCGAACAGGAGGATGTCCGCGCCGGGATATTGACGGTGGTACTTTTCCATCCCTACCTTCATGCGCGAGTGAATGATCGCGCGAAATGTCTGCGCGAGGACGAGCGGCAGGCCACCGTGGTCGAGCTTGCTGACGGTGAGCCGGCGGCGCTGCGCAGCAGCCGTCGCATCGAAGGGCACGAGCGGATTGACGCAAAGCAGAAGGTCCACGCCCTGGTCGAGCGCGACCGAGGCATGCAGCGTCTTGTTGAGCGCGCCGTCGACGTAATGCTCGCCGTCGATCTCGACCGGAGGGAAGAGCCCCGGCAGCGCCGCCGATGCGGCGATCGCACGCTCGATCGGGACATGATCGAACCCGGGCTCGCCGAAGGTGACAGCCGCTCCGGTGTCGAGATTGGTCGCGACCAGAAAGAGCTTGTGTCGCAGCCGCCGGAAATCGTTGCTGCGTCCGCTGGTTCCGAACAGACGGACGAGGAAACCGTGTATGGCGTGCTGATCAAAAAGTCCCGTCGGCACGGCGCGGCCGAGGGCGGCGAAGGACGACAGCGCTCCCCGGCGAAGCGGGTGCTTGAGGAAGCTCAACGCAGCCGAGGCGAAAAGACCGGGGATCGACAATGCGCGGCGCGAGAATTCGCCGATGGCCGGCCGCAGAAACAGCGCAGGCGAAAGCGCCGCGTGGCGATCCCCGGCGATGAACAGCTGGTACATCTGCGCCGGCGAGATGCCGTTCGCGAGCCCGGCAGCGACGAAGCCGCCCGAGGAAACGCCCACATAGACATCGAGCTCGTTGAAATCGATGCCCTGAAGCGATTCGGCAAGCGCGAGCAGCGCACCGACTTCGTAGATCGCGCCGAGCGGCCCGCCGCCGGCCAGAGCGAGGCCGATGCGCGGGCGGGCGCTCCGCCCCGAACGACTGACGAGGCCGTTCGACCGCAGGCGCGCGGCTGCCATCGAGCGGCTCGCGGCGAGGGGACTTAGGTTGTTCTCGCGGCCCGGTTGGTTTCGCACCGTGGCCGCGATGGTACTACAGCTTCTCTAGACCTTGCTCGCGAGACGCTTGCCGCGTCTCGACTTGCGTGCGACGCGCCGCTGCGCGGCCTTGGCCTTCACT
The DNA here is from genome assembly GCA_035499135.1 of Casimicrobiaceae bacterium. Lineage (GTDB taxonomy): Bacteria > Pseudomonadota > Gammaproteobacteria > Burkholderiales > Casimicrobiaceae > PALSA-1003. Next base: position 4,813 of record DATJZM010000010.1, read on the forward strand.
GGCGCCTTCGCCTTCGCCGCAACTGCAACGCGGAGCCTGGGCAACATGGCGACGGCAGAGTCGACGAGGCCATTGACGGTGGCGAGTGTAGTGTTTCTGCTCTTGTTGAGCGCATGCCGCGTCATCGCGATCGAGGCATTGATCTGCGTCCCGATCACCCGCATCGCACGCGATTCGACCGTGGAGCCTTCGCGAACGAGTGCGCGGAACGCCTGGCCAGCCTCGTTGCGCGCCCAGTCGCGTGTGACCACGGCGGCACCCAGGCCGGCTAGCCAGACCTGGCGCGGCACGGCGAATGCCGCATCCGCGTAGCGGCCGGAGGCGAGGTTTCCTGCAATCTGCTTCACCATTGGTTGCTCCTCTGGAAAGAATGAAGATTCTCTATGCATAGCTGACACTCTAGCGCTCAGCTTTAGAGCAATCACACTAATCTTGTGATCGGCGCAAGAGTTGGGTGCGCCGGAGGAGCTGCCTCAGGCTCGGCCGAGCTTTTGCGCGAGCGACGTTGCGAGCTTGGCGACGATCGCGTAGACCGACAGCTGCGGATTGGCGCCTATGCTCGTGGGGAAGACAGAGCCGTCGAAGACGTAGAGATTGTCCATCTCCCGGTACTGACCGGATGCGTCGACTGCCGCGCGCCGCGGGTCGGGCCCGATCGCGCAGCCGCCCATGACGTGCGCGCTGACGACGACGGCGGTCTGGGGTCCGAGCTTGAGGGTGGAGATGGCCTCTCGCGCCTCACGCCAGCTTGAATAGCTTGTCGCGGCGGGGCGAGCAGGAATCACGCTCCGGGCGCCGGCCGCGAACTGGATCTCGGCCATCGTCGCCAGGGCGCGCCGCGCGCCATCCCAGAAGTAGTCGTTGAGCGGATAGTCGAGCACCGGAGTGCCGTCGCTGCGCAGCTCGACCTTGCCTCCGGGGCTGCTCCGATGGAATCCGTCGCGCATGAGCGCAATCACGACCTGCATGTAGGGGAGCTCCCGCATCCACGCGGCATGAATCTGCCCGAACCCGGGCAGGGTCGTCGCGGAGAGCACGGGGTGGATGGGCGGGGCCTCGAGCTTGTAGCCGATCGGACCGTCGAATGGAACCGAGTCGAGGAAGTGATCGGAGTAGATACTCTGCGGCGCGCCGGAAAATCCATCTACGCGCTCGGGCATCCTCGCGCCGGAAAGGACCGTTGGGTGAAGAAACGTGCGCTTGCCGACCACGCCGTGAGGGTCGGGAAGCTTGCTTCGCAACAGCAGCGCTGGCGTGCCGATTGATCCGCCGGCCGCAATGAATGTCTTGGCACGCACGTGAATGCGCCGCGGCGTAGGGTCTGTTCCGCGGCTGTCGAGCCCGACGCAGACGAGAGAGCGGATCCTCCCGCTCGAGTGCTCGAGCTGCCAGGCCCGCGCGCGAGTGACGAGCGTTGCGCCGCGAGCGAGCGCCGCCGGGATGGTCGTCACTAGCATCGACTGCTTGGCATTGGTCGGGCAGCCCATCCCGCAGTAGCCGAGATTCCAGCAGCTCTTGACGTTGCGGCTGATCGTGGCCGCGCTAATGCCCAATGCCCGTGCGCCGCGGCTCAGCGCTGCGTTGTTCTCGTTCGGGGCCACGGCCCAGGGCGCGATGCTCAGCCGTCGCTCCATCCGCTCGAACCACGGCGCGAGATCGGTTGCGCTGAACCCGGTGAGGCCGTACTCGCGTGCCCAGTGCTCGAGCGTCGCGGGCGGCGTGCGAAAGCTCGAAGTCCAGTTCACGGTCGTGCTGCCACCGACGCAACGCCCCTGCAGGATGTTGATCGCCTTGTCCTTCGACTTTCTCGCGGCGGACTCCTGGTAGAGCTGCGGGTAAGCGTCGGCTTCGCGCATGTGGAAGTCCGTCGACGTGACGAGCGCCCCCTCCTCGATCATCGCGACGGTCAGGCCGGCTTGCGTGAGTATCTCCGCGGCCGTGCCTCCGCCTGCCCCGGTGCCGACTATGACGACATCGGCCTCGAGGGTCATGTCTTCCGCGAGCGTGGAAGCGTCGATAATTCTCCAGCCGCTCGCGGAACCGTCCGAAAAAGGGTTCGGCTGGCCGGGCTGTCTTTGAAGCGCGGCCATCATTCGAGCGAAAGCGCTGGCGGCCCGGCGTAGCCGATCGCGGTCCACGCACGTTCGTTGCCGTACCACGCTCCGAGGATGATCTGACGCAGCGCGTCGTAGCCCGATCGCAACAGTGCGAAGCGGCTGTCGCGCCAGCAGATCAGGAACGCAGCGATCGACTCGCGGCTCGCCTCTGGCCATGGCGACCAGACGCCGGCCACGATCGCTCGCGTCGGCGCAAAGGCGAGCAGCGCAAAGAGCTGATCGAGCTCGCGACGCGCCGAAGGAGGCAATCCCGCAATCACTCGTGCCACGCCAGCGAGCGCTTCGTCACGTGCCTGCGCCGCGCCTGGTTCCGTCGGCAGCGCCCCTTCGAGGACCACGGGAATGACTGCAGCGAGCACCGCGCGCGCATCGGAATCGAGCCCAGGTTCGCCTGCCTCCGGACTCGCAGCCGCGGCCACAGGTGCACGGAGCGCGCGCGCCAGGAGGAGAAGCGCGCCGCCGGCAACGCTCGCCCTGAGCAGGGTGCGGCGGGTCATCCTGAGGGAGGTTGGATCGAAGCTCAAGGCGTGCGCTGCGAAAGTCGGGCAGATCGCTACCCGAGAGCACTGTAGTCCGCGTGTTTAGAGAAAACAACCTAATGCCGTTGCGCTCGGCGATGCGCGTCTGGCGGGAAGACGTTACCCTTGCAGGGTCATGTCCGGATCCGCTGCCGAGCTCGTACGCCACCTCGAGCGCGCCCGCGCTCTGCGCGCGTCGCGAGCGGCTGACCCGGCGCTCGCGACGCGCCTGGACCGTCTCGCAGCCTGGCAGTCACGTCGGCTCGGTGCCACATATGCCGACCTCGCGCGGCAGCCGCGCTACGCGAACGCGATCGCGTTCTTTCAGTCGGACCTCTACGGCCCGGGCGACTTCAGTCGGCGCGACGCCGATCTGGCGCGGATCGTGCCGCTCATGGCTCGCGCGCTGCCCGAGATGCTGATCGGCGCCGTCGCTCAAGCGATGGAGCTATCGGTGCTCTCGCAGGAGCTCGACCGCCGCATGCTCGCGCAGCTCGATCCTGCCGCGCCTCTTTCGGTGGAAGCCTATTGCGACGCGTACCGCGCGCTCGCGAATCGAACGCAGCGCGAGCGTCAGATCGGACTCATCGTCGAGGTGGGCCGAGCGCTCGATCGCCACATCGCGAAGCCGTGGGTGGGTGCCGCGCTCGCTGCGATGCGCCACCCCGCGCGCGCTGCGGGGTTCGGCGCCTTGCAGACTTTCCTCGAGCGCGGCGCCGCTGCATTTCGGGACATGCACGGGGCCGCGGAATTCCTCACGACGATCCAGGTGCGCGAGACCGCGCTGATGAACGCGATCTTCAGCGGAGAGCGCACGGCGTTCGCCGAGCCCGCGCCCCTACGCGGGGCTTGAGCGCGCATCGCTCTCCTGCCGCGGACGGGCGGCGGGGGGCTCAGCTTTTGCCGAGCACGGCGTCGAGCTGCTTGTGGATCTCCCGCTCGATCGGACCCTTGAGCGCGAGCAGCAGGAGCGAGAGCTCGACATCGAGGCGAAGCTCCGTCTTGCCAACGTGCAGCGTGCCGGACAAGCCCGGGCGCTCGAAGGCGATGCGATCCCCGTCCCACTCGTGGGCGAGCTCGAAGCGCTTCTCAAGATCGAGGGCGATTTCCTCGGCGGCAGCCTTCGCCTTCTTGTGGGAGAGCTTGTGGCGCCGCTTGATCGAAATGCTCGGCACGGGTTCGGCTTTCTCGAGGACTCGCGTCAAGTGAGTATAACCAATGCGCCACCGGCGCGACTGCGCGTGCGGGTGGGCGAGTGGACCTGTCCCGGCAAAGGCATCAGAATTCTCATCCCACCCGTCGCAGCGCTCAAAGAGGCGTATTTTGGCGAACATAGGCGAGTACTTCCGGCAGCACCTCGCCACGCCGGAGAAGGTCCTTTATCGCTACGCTGAGGGCGACGTCTGGCGCGACGTCAGCGTTGGCGACCTGGCTTCGCTTGTTGGCCGCTGGCAGGCCGCGCTCGGCGACCTGGACCTCGAGCAGGGCGACCACATCGCTGTCTGCCTTCGCAACGGGATCAACTGGGTTGCGCTCGATCTCGCGGCGCTCGGCCTCGGCCTGGTCGTCGTGCCGCTCTACGTCGAGGACAACCCGGACAGCGCCGCATGGTGCGCGGTCAACGCGGAAGCGAAGCTGCTCATCGTCGAGAACGCGCGCATCGCGGCGGCTTTCAAGGGGACCGGCCGCGCCTTGCCTCGAACCTATGTGCTGCACCCGGAGGCCGGTGACGAGAGCACCTCGGTCGCGAAGCTCCTGCCGGCCGCTGCTGATGCGCCCGAGTTTCGCGACCTCTCGGGCGAGGCGCTGGCGACGATCTGCTACACCTCGGGCACCTCCGGCCGACCGAAGGGCGTCATGCTCTCCCACGGTAACATCATCGCCAACGTGCAGTCCTGCCAGGAATGCCGAATGGCGCGGCCCACCGACGTCTTTCTGTCCATCCTGCCGCTGTCGCACATGTTCGAGCGCACGGGCGGCTACTATCTACCCTTGTCGATCGGCGCGAAGGTCGTCTATGCGCGCGGCGTCGCGCAGCTTGCGGATGATCTCGCTTCCCAGGGCCCGACCGTCATGTTCGCCGTGCCGCGGATCTTCGAGAAGTTCATGGCGCGCATCGATCAGACACTCTCCGAGTCTGCGCTCAAGCGCTGGCTCTTCGCGCAGTGCGCGGGGCGGGGCTGGCGTCTGGAAAGCCGCCAAGGCAGCGCGATCGACGCGATGGTCACTCCCGCGTTGCGCCGACTGGTGGCGAAGCCGATCCTGGCGCGGCTCGGCGGCCAGATGCGGCTGACCGTCGTCGGCGGCGCGGCGCTCGACCCGGTCATAGCGCACGCCTTCATCGGGCTCGGCCTGCCGATGCTCCAGGGTTATGGCATGACCGAGGCCTCACCAGTGATCTCGGTTAATCGCGACGATGACAACGATCCGGACTCGGTCGGCCCAGCACTCCCCGGCGTCGAGGTCGAGGTGGACTCGACCGGGGAGCTGCTCGCACGCGGCGGCAACGTGATGCGCGGCTATTGGCGCAACGAGGACGCGACGCGGGCGGCGGTCGATGCGCAGGGCTGGCTGCACACCGGAGACATCGCGCAGATCCACGACGGACGCATCTACATCCGCGGGCGCGTCAAGGACATCCTCGTGATGTCCAACGGAGAGAAGCTGCCGCCGCAGGACGTCGAGTTCGCCCTGCTGCATGACCCGGTCTTCGAGCAGGTGATGCTGGTAGGCGAGGGTCGTCCCTTCCTCACGCTGCTCGCGGTCACCCAGGAGGCCGACGAGCAGAAACTCATCGCGCGCGCCAACGAGCGGCTGCGCGACTTTCCGCGCTGGGTCCGCATCCGGCGCTGCCTCGCGACGCGCGATCCGTGGAGCATAGAGAACGGCCTGCTCACGCCTACGCTCAAGCTGAAGCGCCCGCTGGTGCTGACCAAATTCAAGGACGCGCTGGACGCCCTCTACGCGGCGGACGCCAAAGCCTAGCTTGAAACGCGCGGTCCGTTGACAGGGTTCGCGGGCCCGCCTAAAATTCAAACAAACGTTTAACTGATACCGACTCGTGACCATACACGAGCGTCCTCGGCGAACCTCAGGGAGGGAACATCCGATGGGAGGAAGAGTCATTCCATTCGACGCCCCGCGCAGCTCGGCGACCAAGGAGAGAATCCTCGCCGCGGCCGAAGAGCTGTTCATGGAGCATGGATTCGAGGCGACCTCGCTGCGGCAGATCACCGCCGCCGCCAAGGTGAACCTCGCCGCCGTTCACTACCACTTCGGGAGCAAGGAGGAGCTCTTCGAGGCTGTCCTCACGCGCCGGCTCGATCCGATGAACCAGGAGCGGGTCGCGTTGCTCACGCGCTACGAGCACGCAGCGGCGCCACAGCCGCTTTCGTGCGAAAAGATTCTCGCCGCGATGTTCATTCCGGCGCTCAGGCTGGCCCGCGACCGCGAGCGAGGAGGCAAGAACTTCCTGCGCCTGCTCGGTCGCGCCTACGCCGATCCGGCGCCGTTCATCCGGCACTTTCTGTCCGATCAGTATGCGGTGATGATCGCCCGCTTCAAGGCGGCCTTCCGCCGTGCTCTGCCCCAGCTGCCGAAGAAGGAGCTCACCTGGCGGCTGCACTTCATCATGGGTGCGCTGTCTTACACGTTGGCCGGCACCGACACGCTCAAGCTCATCGCCGAGCTCTCGCCCGGCGAGGCGGATAACGACGAGCTGCTGCTCCGGCGGCTCGCGCCGTTTCTGATCGCAGGATTGCGCGCGCCGCTGCCCGACATCTCCGAGCTGAGCGAGACGGACGGTGGCCGTACGGGAGGTCTCGGCTCGCGATAGGAGCGTTGTGCATGCTGACCTTCGTCTGGCTCGTCGTCGTCGTCGCCGGGTTCTTCGCGCTGGCCTACATCGATGCCGCAGGATGGCTGTGGAGCCTCGGCATCGCCCTGGTCCTCGCACTCGGCTGGAGCATTCACGTCATCCCGGCCGCGCTCGCGCTGCTCTTCGGGGTGGGCCTCATCGTGCTCGCGATCCCGCTCAACGTTCCCGCCCTTCGCCGCAGCCTCGTGAGCGACGGCGTGCTCGCCGTCTTCCGAAGGATCCTGCCGCAGATGACGGCCACCGAGCGCGAGGCGATCGAGGCAGGCACGGTTGGCTGGGACGGCGATCTGTTCTCGGGTCGTCCCGATTGGGCGAAATGGCTCGCCGTGTCCGCCCCCAGCCTCAGCGCGGAGGAAAAGCGCTTTCTCGATGAAGAATGCGAAGTGCTGTGCGGCATGGTGAGCGACTGGGAGACCACGCACATCTACCGCGACCTGCCGCCCGTGGTCTGGCAGTACATCAAGGACAAGGGTTTTCTGGGCATGATCATTCCCCGCGAGTACGGCGGGCTCGGCTTCTCGGCCTACGCGCACTCGCAGATCATCGCCAAGCTCGCTTCGCGCTGCAGCGCGACGGTGGTGACGGTGATGGTGCCCAATTCACTGGGTCCGGGCGAGCTGCTGCTTCACTACGGGACGGATGAGCAGAAGCGCTACTACCTGCCGCGTCTCGCGAAGGGGCTGGAGATACCCTGCTTCGCCCTCACGAACCCCTACGCGGGATCGGATGCCGCAGCAATTCCGGACGTGGGGATCGTCTGCATGGGCGAGCACCAGGGCAAGCAGATACTCGGTCTGCGCCTGACATGGGAGAAGCGCTACATCACGCTCGGGCCGGTCGCGACCCTGCTCGGGCTCGCCTTCCGCGCCCTCGATCCCGAGCACCTGCTCGGCAAGGCAGAGGATCTCGGCATTACCTGCGCGCTCATCCCGACGGGACATCCGGGTGTGATCATCGGTCGCCGCCACATGCCGCTCAACGCTGTCTTCCAGAACGGCCCCAACTTCGGCCAGAACGTTTTCATTCCGCTCGACTGGGTGATCGGCGGCAGGCCGATGATCGGCAAAGGTTGGCGGATGTTGATGGAAAGCCTCGCCGCGGGACGCTCGATTTCCCTGCCTTCACTGTCCACCGGCATGGCCAAGATGGTCGTGCGCGCCACCGGCGGATACGCGCGCGTGCGCAGCCAGTTCAATACTTCGATCGGCAGGTTCGAGGGCATCGAGGAGCCGCTGGCGCGCATGGGCGGCTATCTCTATTCGATGGACGCCTTGCACCAGCGCGTGGCGAGCGCGGTGGACCGGGGAGAAAAGCCCGCCGTGATCTCGGCCATCGCGAAATACCATCTTACCGAGCGCGGCCGGTCGATCATCAACGATGCGATGGACGTCGCCGGTGGCAAGGGCATCTGCCTGGGCCCGTCAAATTTCCTCGGCGCCGCGTACATGCAGGTCCCCGTGTCGATCACGGTGGAGGGCGCCAACATCCTCACGCGCAGCCTGATCATCTTCGGCCAGGGCGCCATCCGCTGCCACCCCCACGTCCTGAAGGAGATCGTCGCAGCGCACGACGAGGATCGGGAGCGGGCCTCGATCGCGTTCGACGAAGCGTTCTTCGGCCACGTCGGCTTCGCGCTGTCGAACTTCGCCCGCACACTCGTGCTCGGCCTGACCGGCTCGCACACCGCGCCGGCCCCGGATGCGGCGCCGGAGACGTGCCGCTACTACCAGCAGCTCACGCGCTTCTCGGCCGCGCTGGCGTTTCTCGCTGATGTGTCGATGGGCGTCCTCGGGGGAGCGCTCAAACGCAAAGAGAAGCTCTCGGCGAGGCTGGGCGATGTGCTCTCCTATCTGTTCCTGTGTTCAACGGTGCTCAAGCGTTACGAGGATGAGGGCCGGCAACAAGCCGATGCCCCGCTCATGCACTGGGCGATTTGGGACGCGATGTTCAAGGCGCAGACCGCGCTCGAGGGCGTGATCTCGAACTTCCCGAATCGTATCGTCGCGGCGCTCATGCGTCGCACGGTGTTTCCGCTCGGAAGGCCGTACGTCGTACCCTCCGACCGTCTAGGCCACGAGGTGGCGCGGCTGCTGATCGAGCCCTCGGCCACGCGTGATCGGCTCACGGCCGGCATGTATCTGCCCAAATCCGAGACCGACGTGCTCGGCATGATCGAGGCTGCCATGGCGGCCACGATCAGCGCCGAGCCGATCGAGGCACGGATTCGCGAGGCCCAGAAGGCGGGCCGCTTCAGCGTCACGGTCGGCGAGGACCGCGCGGCGGCGGCGCATCTGGCCGGCATTATCAACGCTGAGGAGCTCGGAAGCGTGCGGCGCGCCCGGCGCCTGCTCGAGCAGGTCGTACGCGTCGACGATTTCGCGCAGGATCTCGGCGCCTCGGAGGCGCGGCCCGTCGGCACGGCCGCGCCGCCCGCGACTGCGCGCCGCGAGGCGGCCTGAGGCGCGCCAATCCACGAACAGCGAGGTGAGCATGGCCGAGCCAGTCTATGTCGTCGATGGCGCGCGCACGCCGTTTCTCAAGGCGCGAAACAGGCCGGGGCCTTTCTCGGCATCCGACCTCGCGCTGCAGGCCGGACGCGCGCTGCTGCTGCGCCAGCCGTTCGCGCCGACGGAGCTGGACGAGGTGATCCTTGGCTGCGCGAGTCCGTCTCCCGACGAAGTAAACATCGGGCGCGTGGCCGCGCTGCGCATGGGCTGCGGGAAGAAGGTGCCGGGCTGGACGGTGATGCGCAACTGTGCCTCCGGCATGCAGGCGCTCGACTCGGCGATCGCCAACATCCGCGGCGCGCGTTCGCAGCTGGTTCTCGCCGGTGGGGTGGACGCGCTCTCCCGTGCGCCGATTCTCTATTCGGAGAAGATGGTCCTCTGGTTCGCCAGCCTGAGCAGCGCCAAGAGCGCGGGTGCCAAAGCCGCGGCCTTTCTCAAGCTCAACCCCGCCGCTGCGCTCAGCCCGATCATCGGCATCATGAAAGGGCTGACCGATCCGATGGTGGGCCTGCTGATGGGGCAGACCGCCGAGAATGTCGCCTATCGCTTCGGCATCACCCGGCGCGAGATGGATGAATACGCTGCGCGCAGCCATCAGCGGGTACTCGCAGCGCAAAAGGAGGGTCGCTTCGCGGGCGAGATCACCTCGCTGTTCGACTCCGAGGGGAAGCTTTACGAAAGCGACGACGGCGTGCGGGAGGACTCGACGCCGGAGAATCTGGCCAAGCTGAAGCCGTTCTTCGACCGCAAATACGGCAACGTCACCGCCGGCAACAGCTCCCAGGTCACCGACGGGGCGGCGTGGCTCGTCCTCGCTTCCGCCGCCGCGGTCGACAAGTACAGGCTGCCCGTGCTGGGCCGCATCCTCGACAGCGAATGGGCCGGGCTCGACCCGGCGCAGATGGGACTCGGCCCGGTGCACGCCGCCACACCGCTGTTGCGCCGGCACGATCTCGCGCTCGAGGACATCGATGCCTGGGAGATCAACGAAGCGTTTGCCGCACAGGTGCTCGGCTGCCTGCGCGCTTGGGCCGATGATGAGTATTGCCGCACCGAGCTGGGCTTAGAGCGCGCGCTCGGCAAGCTCGACGAGATGAAGCTCAACGTCGACGGAGGCGCGATCGCTCTGGGACATCCGGTCGGTGCATCGGGCGCCCGCATCGTGCTGCACCTGCTCAACGTGCTGAAGCGAAGCGGCGGCAAGCGCGGGGTCGCGGCGATCTGCATCGGCGGCGGCCTGGGCGGCGCAATGCTGGTCGCGGCCGGCCGCGGGCAGTGATGACGGCCTTCCAGCACTTCCGGCTCGATCGCGACGCCGACGGCATTGCCTGGCTCGTGTTCGACAAAGCGGGAGCATCGACGAACACGCTCTCGGGCGAAGTGTTCGACGAGCTGCAGGTGGTGCTCGCGGAGCTTGCCGAGTCTCCGCCCAAAGGGCTGGTGATCCGCTCCGGCAAGGAGAACGGCTTCATCGCCGGCGCCGACATCGAGCAGTTCACGCGGCTCAAGACCGTGGAGGACGCGACCGCGTTGATCAGGCGCGGCTGGGACATCTTCAACCAGCTCGCAGCGGTGCCCTACCCTACGCTCGCACTCATACGGGGTTTCTGCCTCGGCGGCGGCCTGGAGCTCGCGCTCGCCTGCCGCTATCGCGTCGTGGTCGATGAACCGGACACGCGCCTGGGCCTGCCCGAGGTCATGCTCGGGATCGTTCCTGCGTGGGGCGGCATGCACCGCCTGCCTCGAGTCACGGGGGCGCCTGCCGCGCTCGATCTGCTGCTTTCAGGTCGTACTGTCGACGCCCGGCGGGCGAAGAAGCTCGGTATCGCGGACGAGTGCGTGCCGCCGCGCATCATGATGAACACGGCACGAGGCATGCTGCTGACGCTGCCGCCGCCACGCAAGCTCCCGCTGCCGCTCGCGCTGACGCTCAATCCCCTCGTGCGGCCGGTCATCGCCGCGCAGGCGCGCAAGCAGGTCGCCTCGCGCGCGAGGCGCGAGCACTACGGCGCCCCGTACGCGATCCTCGAGATCTGGGTCAAGCACGACGGCAATGCGCTTGCGGTGTCGGCGTCGGACCCCGCGTCGATAGCGAAGCTCCTCGCCACGCCCACGGCGATGAACCTCATCCGCATATTCCGCCTGCAGGAGCGCCTCAAGGCGTTCGGCCGCGACGACGCGGCGCCCGTGGCGCACGTGCACGTGGTGGGAGCCGGGACCATGGGCGGAGATATCGCCGCCTGGTGCGCGATGCGGGGCCTCACGGTGACGCTGCAGGATCAGAACGCTGAGCGACTCAAGCCGGCGATGCAGCGCGCGGGCAAGCTGTTCACCGATCGCCTGAAGGATCCGCGGCGCGTGCGCGACGCTCGCGACCGCCTGATGCCTGACATCGCCGGCGACGGCGTCGCGCGCGCAGACGTGATCATCGAGGCGATCTTCGAGGACCTGGAGGCGAAGCGACGACTCTTCGCCGGGCTCGAAGCGAAGGCCAATCCTGCAGCGCTGCTCGCGACCAATACGTCGAGCATCCCGCTCGAGCAGATCGGCGCGCCGCTCAAGGATCCGGGCCGGCTCATCGGCCTGCACTTCTTCAATCCGGTCGCCCGCATGATGCTCGTGGAGATCGTCGTCGGGGCGAGCACCCGTCGGGAGCTCGTTCCGCGCGCCGCTGCCTTCATCCGCCAGATCGACAAGCTGCCGTTGCCGGTAAAGAGCGCTCCCGGCTTCCTCGTCAATCGGCTCCTCGCGCCCTATCTCATGGAAGCCATGCGCTGCGTGGACGAAGGTATCGTCCCCGAGACGGTCGACGAGGCGGCGCTTGCGTTCGGGATGCCCGTAGGCCCGATCGAGCTGGCCGATACGGTCGGCCTGGATATCTGCCTGGCGGTGGGAAAGATGCTGGGCGACGGAGCCGAGCCGCCGCGTAAGCTCTCAGAGCTGATCGCCGAGGGCAAGCTGGGGCGCAAGACCAGGCGCGGCTTTTACGACTGGTCGAGCGGCAAAGCCGCGAAGAGGCCGCCGGGAACGGCCCCCGCAGGTCTCACGCAACGCCTCATCGACCCGTTCCTGAACGAGGCGAAGGCTGCGCTCGCTGCCGGGATCGTCGCCGATGCAGATCTCGTCGACGCGGGGGCGATCTTCGGCACCGGTTTCGCGCCGTTCCGAGGCGGGCCGCTCACCTACGCGGCGGCTTCCGGCGCGTGAGCGGGGCTTGCTAGTATTCGAGGGCTGGAAGAGCCGCAGCGAGACGGCAGTCGGGAGGAGCGCGTGGAACGGGTCTGGTTGAAGTCGTACCCCAAGGGCGTGCCGGCAGAAATCGACGTCAATCGCTATACGTCGATACGCGACGTCGTCGAAGAGGCGGTCGCCCACTACGGTCCGCGACCGGCGTACACCTGCATGGGCAAGTCGATCAGCTTCGCCGGGCTGGGCGCGAGCGCGACGGCGTTCGGAGCCTTCCTGCAGGGACGGGGGCTCGTCAAGGGCTCACGCGTCGCGCTAATGATGCCCAACGTGCTGCAGTATCCGGTGTGCTTGTTCGGCATTCTCAATGCGGGCTGCACGGTGGTGAACGTGAACCCGCTCTACACCGCGCGCGAGCTCGAACATCAGTTGGCGGATAGCGGAGCCGAAGTGATCGTCGTCGTCGAAAACTTCGCGCACACGCTGCAGGAAGTCATCTCGCGCACGGCGGTAAAGCACGTGGTGGTGACCAGCATCGGCGAGCTGCTCGGACTCAAGGGGAAGCTGGTCGACCTGGTGCTGAGGCGGGTCAAGAAGATGGTCCCGAAGTGGAGTCTGCCTGGCGCGATGAACCTCTCGGCCGCGCTCGCCGAGGGCGCTACGCACCGCTTCGAGCGACGGTCCATCGCGCACGAGGACATCGCCTTCCTCCAGTACACCGGCGGGACGACCGGCGTGGCCAAGGGTGCGATGCTGCTGCACCGGAACATCATCGCCAACATCCTGCAGGCGGGAGCGTGGGTTCGGCCCGTACTCGGCGATGTCCGCCACGTGGTGATCACGCCGCTGCCGCTCTATCACATCTTCTCGCTCACCGCGAACTGCCTCGTATTCATGACGCTCGGAGCGGAGAACGTCCTGATCCCCAACCCGCGCGACATCCCCCGCTTCGTCGCGGAGATGGGACGGCATCGCTTCACCGCGTTCACCGGCGTGAACACGCTGTTCAACGCCCTGCTCAACAACGCCGACTTCGTGAAGCTCGACTTTTCCTCGCTGCGCATGACGCTCGGCGGCGGTATGGCGGTGCAGCAGGCCGTCGCGGAGCGCTGGAAGAAAGTGACGGGCATACCCCTGATCGAGGCCTACGGGCTCACTGAAACGTCGCCGGCAGCGACCATGAATCCGCTTGATCTGCCGGACTACAACGGCTCGATCGGCCTGCCCATTCCATCGACCGACATCGTGCTGCGCGACGACGCGGGGCGCGATGTGCCTCTCGGCGAGCGGGGCGAGATCTGCGTCAAGGGCCCGCAGGTCATGGCGGGCTACTGGCACCGGCCCGACGAGACGGCCAAAGTGCTCGATGAGAACGGATGGCTTGCCACCGGCGACATAGGGGTGATGGACGAGCACGGCTTCGTGCGCATCGTCGACCGAAAGAAGGACATGATCCTGGTGTCCGGCTTCAACGTCTATCCCAACGAGATCGAGGCGGTTGCGGTCATGCACGCCGGCGTGCTCGAATGCGCCGCGATCGGCGTCCCGGACGCGAAATCGGGAGAGGCCGTGAAGCTATTCGTCGTGAAGCGAGACGAGACCCTGTCCGCGGAGCAGGTCCTCACGCATTGCCGCGCTCATCTCACCGGCTACAAGTGCCCCCGCGAGGTGGAGTTCCGACGCGAGCTGCCGAAGACGAACGTCGGCAAGATCCTTCGGCGCGAGCTTCGCGACGAGGCGAGGGGAAAGGCGCCCTAATCCCATGGACGACAACATAGCGCTCCCGAGCGGCGATCCGACGCTGCGCGTCGTGCCGATGCCGGCCGACGCCAATCAGCACGGAGACATCTTCGGCGGCTGGGTGATGTCGCAGGTCGATATCGCCGGAGGCGTCGTGGCGGCGCGGCGGGCGCGGGGGCGGGTTGCAACCGTCGCGGTCAATGCCTTCGTGTTCAAGCAGCCGGTGCTCGTCGGCGACGTCGTAAGCTTCTACGCAGAGATCATACGCGTCGGACGCACCTCGATTACCGTCGACGTACAAGTCTATGCGCAGCGCAATCCGGGCGAAGTGATCTGCGTCAAGGTTACCGAAGCGAGTCTCACCTATGTTGCGGTCGGACCCGACCGACGCCCGAGATTGCTGTCGGTCGATGAGCCTTGAGGATGCGAGGGCCTTCCCGCAGGTGTATATTGCGCGTGGGCACGCCCGCCGCTTTCGGGCACGGGCCGAAGAATTCAAGCACGAGGCCTGCAGTCCACCTAGAGGAGGATAAGCAGATGAGAACGCACCGGATACGCTGCACGCGCATCGCCGCTGCCATCGCCGGCACTCTGCTGGGTCTTGGAGCTCAGCAGACATTTGGTGCGGCCTTTGCGCTGCAGGAACAGAGCGGCAGCGGGCTGGGCAATGCCTTTGCGGGCGGTGCGGCGGCCGCAGAGGACGCGAGTACCGTGTACTGGAATCCCGCGGGCATGTCGCGTATGCCCGGCATCCAGGGCGCGGCCGCGGGCAGCCTGATCTGCCTTTCGGCGAAGTTCAGGGACAACGGTTCGCAACCGGCCGCGCTGCAGCCGTTGGGCGACACCGGGGGCGATGCGGGAAACTGCAATGTGACCCCTGCCCTGTATCTCGTCGTGCCGATCAACAAGCAGTGGGCCTTCGGCCTGGGCGTGAACGTGCCCTTCGGGTTGAAGACCGAGTACGACAACAGCTGGATCGGGCGCTTCCAGGCGGTCGAATCGAAGGTCGAGACAATCAACGTCAACCCGGGACTATCCTGGAAACCGGTCGATAACTTCACCATCGGCGCCGGCTTCAGCTGGCAGCGGCTGAAGGCGACGCTGACGCAAGAAGTGAACTACGCAGGCCTCATCGCCCAGGCGGGAGCCCAGGCCGCCGCTGCCGGGCTGATCCCCGCATCTGACGTGGCGCCGATCGTGGGCGCGTACGCGGGCTCGCAGTCCGATGGGAACGTCAATGGCGACGACAACGCATGGGGCTGGAACATCGGCGCGCTGATCGAATTCGACAAGGACACGCGTCTGGGCGTCGCCTATCGCTCGACGATCAAGTACACGGTGAACGGGACGGTCAGCTTCAACAATCCGGCGATCCCCACGCTGCCCTCGTCACTCGTCCCAAGCGCGACGCTGCTGGCGGGCCTCGTCAACAGCGGATTGTCGAACGGCAACGTGAGCCTCGCGATCAAGCTTCCGTCCACCACGAACGTGTCGATCTTCAAGCATGTCGACCGCTGGGACCTCATGGGCGACCTTCAGTTCACGAACTGGAGCACCATCCAGGCCCTGACGGTGGTGCGCAGCAACGGGACGGTACTCGAGAGCTTTCCAGAGAACTTCCGCAATACCTGGCGCGGGTCGATCGGCGCGAACTACTATTACAGCAACGAGTGGATGTTCCGCGGCGGGCTTGCCTACGACCAGACCCCCGTCAACAACACGGACCGGACGCCGCGCCTGCCCGACAACGATCGCACTTGGTTCTCCGTCGGCGCGCAGTACAAGTTCAACCCGCAGACCTGGCTCGATTTCGGGTACACGTACATCTACATCCAGAACCCGAACATCAACCAGAACAACGGCAGCACGGCGTCCTTCGGGCTGATCAGCGGCAGCTACCGCACCTTCGTCAACCTGGCGGCCGTGCAACTGACGTACACGTTCAAGTAAGCGCAGAGGGAGCCTTCTGCACGTCGCGCCGCCGGGTTCGCCCGGCGGCGCGGTGTTTTTGAAGACGCTCGCGTTCATGCCCGACTTCTGGCCGTCCTGCGGCTACCGTCTGCTCAAGCCGAGCGCGATCGGCCACCTTGTCGTCACCGATGATTTCCTGCGCAGCTACCTGCTGCGGCCGGAGCTCGCACCGGTGCCCGAGTCGGACGCCGCCGAACTGGCTCTGCACGAGCGGCTGCTCAGGGAGCCGCGGCGGTCGGTCACGCCGGGCGAGATCGCGGCAGTGCCCGATGCAGACGCCCGCGAAAACTACCGCATCTGGCTGCGCTTCCGCGAGCGGCTGCTCGGCGCGGCCGATCTCGAGTCGGCCTACGCGGCGCTCTTCCGCGGCGAGGGTGTCGATGTGCCGCCGCTCTTCGTGCACCAGCTCACCCAGATTCTGCTGCGCCACATGCTAGGCGAGGACGCGAGCCCGCTCCACGCGCGAGCCGCCGAGCTCCTCTTCCGGGCGCAAAGGGTGACGCTGCAGGAGGACGGCGCCGTCATGGCCGCCGATCTCGAGATGGTCGAGGCGTACGCCACCACCGGGACGTTCGGCAGCCTCGGCGAGCTTCTTGCGCAGAGCCGCATTCCAGCGCGAACGATCGACCTCGACGTGTTGTCCGAGGATAACGCCGAGACCTACTGGGAACGCAGCGAGCGGCACGACTTTGCGATCAGCCTGAACCGCGGCGGCCGCCTGCTCGACGCGCTGTGCCGCGTTCTCGAGCGCTGGATCGCACATTTTCTCTCGGTGGAGGTCGCGATCCGGCCGCAGAGGGAGATTGCCGACGCGCGGTGGGTCTGGCACGTGGGCCTCGACGCCGAAGCGAGCGCGCTGCTAAACGACTTGTACAATCGCACCGAGGTGAGCGAGGAGCGCATGGGACGGTTGCTTTGCCTTTTTGAACTGTCCTTCGGCGACCCGGCGGCGATGCGAGCCGCGATCGCGGGGCGCCCCGTCTATCTCGCCATGGCGATGGATGCGGAGCAGCGGCTAAGGCTCAAGCCGCAGAACCTGCTTTTGAACCTGCCATTGTCGGAGCGGCAATGAGGAGAGGATGCAAATGAATGAATCCGGATACCGCGACGCGGTGCGGATGGCTAGCGTCGTTGCAGCGGCGTGCCTCTGCGCTGGCGTCAGCGCTCAGACCCCGGCACCGTCCGCGCCTCCTGCACCTGGCGCAGCTCCCGCGGCGCCAGCGGATGCCCGCGCTGACGCTCCCGCGAGCGCGGCACAGGGGAGCGGCTCCTCGCCGCTCGATCAGCTGAGCTGGTTGCGCGGATGCTGGTCCGGCAAGGTTGAGCGGCGCGAATTCATGGAGACGTGGCTGCCACCTCGCGGCGGAATGATGGTCGGAATCAGCCAGACGATCGTGCAGGAGCCCCGGCACGGAACGGGGCCGCGCACCCAGGACTACGAGTACCTGCGCCTCGAGGCCCGTCCCGACGGCGTGTACTACGTGGTGGTCCCCTCCGGAGAGAAGGAGACCGCGTTCAAGCTCGGCACCGTCGGCGAGACCATGGGTCGCACGACGTATCCCTTTGCGAATCTGCGCGACGAATTTCCGCAGCGGATCGTCTACATGCGCGGCGGCGACGGATGGCTCTACGCGCAAGTCGCCGGCAAGGTGGGCAACGACTCGAAGGAGGTCACCTACCCCATGCAACACGTCGACTGCCGCACGGGTGCCGTGCTGCGCGAGTGAGGCTGCCACGGAGGACGGATCCGGTCCGTGTCGAGCGCAATCGAGAACCTCGAACGCATGCTTGCGTGCGGCAAGGACGGGGCGTTGCTGCGTTTCGGCCTCGGCAACGAATATCTGAAGGGCGGCGACGCACGGAAAGCGGCAGAGCATCTGCAGCGCGCGGTCGCCATCGAGCCCGACTATTCTGCGGCGTGGAAGGTGCTGGGCAAGGCGCTGCTTGCCGCAGGGCGGGAGAACGACGCACTCGCCGCCTGGCGCGACGGCATCGCGGCTGCCAACCGCAAGGGCGACAAGCAGGCGATGAAGGAGATGGAAGTATTCGTGCGTCGCCTTGCCAGGCAGCGCGCTCAGGAGTAGGGTGCTCGGTTGCTGCAATGCAGCAGTCGGCTCATTCCTGAAGCCGTGCTCCGCATCGTCCGATCCTCGCATCTACTTTCGCTTCATTCTGCGCCCTGTGCCGTCGGTGACGATCGACGCCGCGCACGATGACCACCTACCAGAAGATCCGCAAGATCGTGATCGGCAAGCCGCTCGATCCGCTGAGCGCGAGCACGCGCCAGCACATCGCGCTGGCGGCATTCCTTGCGTGGGTCGGTCTGGGTGCGGACGGGCTGTCGTCCTCTGCGTACGGCCCGGAGGAGGCGTTCCGCGCGCTCGGCGCGCACACGCACCTCGGCCTCTACATGGCCATCGTTACGGCGGCCACGGTGTTCATCATCGCGATCGGCTACAACCAGGTCATCGAGCTCTTCCCGACCGGCGGCGGAGGCTATCGCGTCGCCACGAGCCTCATCGGTCCGCGCGCGGGGCTGGTCTCCGGCGCCGCCCTGATCGTCGACTACGTGCTGACAATAGCGATCTCCATCGCGAGCGGCGTGGACGCACTCTTCAGCCTGCTGCCTGCCGCAGCCGGAGTATTCAAGCTCGGCACCGAGCTCGCGCTGACCGCAGCGCTGCTCGTGCTCAACCTGCGCGGGATGAAGGAGTCGATCCGAGTTCTCCTGCCCATCTTTCTCGGCTTCTTCATCACCCACGCCGTGCTCATCGCGTACGGGATCTCGGGGCACGCGCAGGGTCTCGGCCTGGTCGTTCCGGAAACGCTGGAGGAAACCCGCAAGCTTACCCACGAGATCGGCTGGGTCGCCGCGCTCTCGCTCTTCCTGCGCGCGTATTCCCTCGGCGGGGGGACGTACACTGGGATCGAGGCCGTGTCGAACAACGTGCACACGCTGCGCGAGCCGCGGGTACGCACGGGCAAGATCACCATGTTCTACATGGCGGCGTCGCTCGGCTTCACCGCCGGCGGGATCATCCTCCTCTATCTCCTGTGGAACGCTCGGCCGGTCGAGGGCCAGACGCTCAATGCGGTCGTCTTCGGCACCATCATCGAGAGCTTCGGCTTCGGCAGCGGCTTCAATCAGACGGCCTTGCTGGTCGTGCTGGCGAGCGAGGCTGGACTTCTCTTCGTGGCGGCGAACACGGGGTTCCTCGGGGGCCCCGCGGTGCTCTCGAACATGGCGGGGGACTCCTGGCTGCCGCACCAGTTCCGCCACCTATCGACGCGGCTCGTGACGCAGAACGGCATCGTCATCATGGGCCTCGCGGCGCTGGTGATCCTGCTCTGGAGCCGCGGCAGCGTCGATCTGCTGGTGGTCTTGTACTCGATCAACGTGTTTCTCACCTTCTCGCTCTCGCTGCTCGGGCTGTGTATCTACTGGTGGCGAGCGCGGACTAAGGATCGGCGCTGGCACTACCGCCTGGTCCTGTCCTCGATCGGGTTCGTCGTGACTGGCGGCATCCTGGTCGTGACGGTTGTCGAGAAGTTCGGCGAGGGCGGGTGGGTCACCGTCCTCATCACCTCGCTGGTCATCGCTATGTGCTTCGCCATCCACCGGCATTACGAGGGCGTGAAGGCGAGGCTGAAGGAGGTCGACGAGATCTTCAGCGCTGCGCCCTGCCCGAAGTGCGAGAATCCGCCGCGGCTCGATCCCGAAGCACCCACCGCGGCGTTCATGGTCGGCTCGAGCCGCGGCGGAGGCGTTCACACGGTGCTCTGGGTGCAGCGGCTATTTCCGAATCACTTCAAGAATTTCATCTTTATCAGCGCCAAGGCCGTCGACGCGCACAGCTACGGCGGTACGGCGCAGATCGAGCAGCTGCGCGCGACTCTGGAGCGATCGC
The DNA here is from genome assembly GCA_035499135.1 of Casimicrobiaceae bacterium. Classification (GTDB taxonomy): domain Bacteria; phylum Pseudomonadota; class Gammaproteobacteria; order Burkholderiales; family Casimicrobiaceae; genus PALSA-1003. The sequence goes on from DATJZM010000010.1 coordinate 24,637, forward strand.
TTGCCTTCTACGTCGACTACTGTCACGCGAACGGGCTCGCTTCCGCTGCTCGCTTCTCTCTCGGCACCGACCGGGTCGAGGAGCTCGTCAAGCTTGCAGAGGGGGTCCAGAAGGACTTCGCGAACTGCGTCTTTTTCACCAGCAAACTGGTGTTCCGCAGCGAGAACTGGGTGACGCGCCTGCTGCACAACCAAACGGCGCTCGCGCTGCAGCGTCAGCTGCACCTGAACGGCATGCAGATGGTGATCCTGCCGATGCAGCTCTAGGCCTGCGCCTGCGGCCGGATGCTGTCTACGCCGCGATTCGCGAGCGCGTCGGCGCGGTGATTGCCTTCGGTATCCGCGTGCGCCTTGACCCAGTGCCAGACGATGTCGTGCTTGTCGCGCAGACGATCGAGCTCGACCCAGAGATCCGCATTCTTGACCGCCTTGCGGTCGCGCGTCTTCCAGCCGTTGCGCTTCCAGCCGTGAATCCAGATCTCGATGCCGTTCTTGACGTATTGCGAGTCGGTGTAGATCGCGACGGCTGCCCGGCGCTTGAGGGTCTCGAGCGCCCGGATGACGGCAGTGAGCTCCATGCGGTTGTTGGTAGTGGCCGCCTCCCCGCCGTAGAGCTCCCGCTCACGCCCCTCATACTGCAGCAGCGCTCCCCACCCGCCGGGCCCGGGGTTTCCCTTGCAAGCGCCGTCGGTGTAGATCGCGACCCGCGCCGTCATTCGCTCATTCGCGAACGTCGGCGCATTCACGGACCTGCCGGGCAGCGGCGGCGAGGGCTTTCTTGCGCACGCGCCGCGACCATGCAGGCGTGATGACGCGCATGCCCAGGATTCGCTTGGTGGCGCGCAGGAAATAGACACCGCCGGCGACCGGCCACCAGCGATCGCCCGCCTTCTCGAAGAAATGGGACCGGCGCAACCAGCGCTCCTGCCGGAACGGCGGAGCGTAGGCGTCGAGCTGCCCGCCCGCGACCTCGAAGCCGAGCAGCGACAGCCAGTCTTTCAGCCGGTACAGCGAAATGAAGTTGCCGGTCCACGGCATCGTCTGCTCGCGGCCGAAATACCGCTTTACACCGAACAGGCTGTACGGATTGAAGCCGGCGATGATCACCTGGCCCTCGGGCCGGATGACGCGGTGGATCTCGCGCAGCAGCTGATGCGGCTCGTCGGTGAACTCCAGTACATGCGGGAGCACGACGAGGTCGACGCCGTTCTCGGCGAAGGGCAGCCAGTGCGGGTCGGCGAGGACTTGCGCGGGCTCTTCCAGGTCGACCGTGAGGCGGGTCGTGATTCGCGACGCCCGCAACAGCGCATACTCCGGCAAGCCGACCTGAAGAGCATGAAAGCCGAAGATGTCGGCCAGCGTCTGGTCGAAATAGCGTTGTTCGCGCTCGAGCAGGTAGCGGCCGAGCGGCGTCGCGAACCACGCGGCAAGCGTTCCCGTCGGTGCGGCTACGGGCGCTGCCAAAGATTCTGCCATGGCCGGATTATCCCCATCCCCGCATTCAGCGACAACCACGGCCGGGTGAGCCGCGGGCGAACCTTCGTAGGGGGGCGGGGTCGAAAAGCGGAACATTGCGCCGCAGCACGCGGGATTGCGTCCCGACCACGTGCCGCTCTGCGTGGACAAAGAGGCTGGAACAACAGTCTCGGCAGGCAGAGCCCGGCTTGACGCTGCCGCGAGCGGCCCCTACCATCGCGCCATTTTGCATAAACTCGCCCCGCGCCTAGCGACTCGCCCTTACGCACTCATCGCTGCGGTGTGCTGTCTCGGGCTCGCCGCTTGCGCAAATGTGCCGGTGACCACCCGGACGCCTCATCCCGAAGCGAGCTTCCTGCCGACGCCTGAAGACTACCCCGGTGAGCAACCGTGGTTCATCGCCGAGGAGTCGCCCGCGCCGGCGCCGGACCCGCAGGCAGCCGGCGGGGATTCTGAGCTCGACGCAATGCCGGAGCTTCGCTCCGAGTACGGGGATCTTTGGGTGCGAATCCAGCAGGGCTTCGTGCTCGACGACATCGATGGTCCGCTGGTGGAAAAGGCGGAAGCTTGGTACTCCGCGCGTCCCGAGTACGTGGCGCGCATGATCGAGCGCAGCCGACGCTATTTGTATTACATCGTCGTCGAGGTCGAGCGACGGCACATGCCTCTCGAAATCGCGCTGCTGCCGATGATCGAGAGCGCCTACAACCCGATGGCGTATTCACGCAGTCGCGCCTCGGGCATATGGCAGTTCATTCCTTCGACCGGAAAGCTCTACGGCCTCAAGCAGAACTGGTGGCTCGACGAGCGCCGGGATGTCGTCGCTGCGACCGAGGGGGCGCTCGACTACCTGGAAAAGCTCTACGCTGAATTCGGAGATTGGTATCTGGCGCTCGCCGCCTACAACTGGGGCGAGGGGGCGGTCCATCGGGCGATAGCGGCCAATGAGAAGCGCCACAAGCCCACCGATTACCTGAGCCTGAAGATGCCGGCGGAGACCAAGAGTTACGTGCCGAAGCTGCAGGCGATCAAGAATATCGTTCGCGACCCCGGCCGCTACGACCTGGAACTGGGCGACATACCCGATGCCCCCTACTTTACCGTCGTCCATACCAAGAAGAAGATCGACGTCAAGCTGGCGGCGGAGCTGGCGGAGATGCCGCTCGATGACTTTCTCTCGCTCAATCCCCAGCACAACCGTCCCGTGATCGCAGGAGCAGATGAGGCGACGATCCTGCTGCCCTACGACAAGGCGGAACTTTTCGCCGCCAAGCTCGAGCTCATGGATCAGCCCACGGTCACGTGGCAGGCGTACCGTCTCAAGGCCAACGAGACGCTGCCGCAGGTTGCCGCACGCTTCGGCCTCCCGCTCGAAACCTTACGCACCGTCAACGGTATTGGAGCGCGCGCGAAGGTGCCTGTAGGCCACGCCTTGCTCGTGCCGTCGCAGGCGCCTTCCGATGCAACCATCGCGAGCCTGCAGAACACCGTCTTCACCGCGATCCCGAGCGGCCGCAGCTTCTATCATCGCGTCCGCAAAGGCGAGACCCTGGCCTCGATTGCTGCCCGCTACGATGTCACGCCGCAGCAGCTGAAGGCATGGAACAAGGAAGCGGGAGCGGCGCTCGTCGCGGGGCAACGGCTGCGCGTCGTGAGCGACGTGGCGCCAGCCGCCGGCAAGAAATCGAAGCGCCACCACCGGAGCCCGGCAACGCCCGCAAAGTTGACGGCGAGTGCCACCCGGTCCAAGCACGCGACGCAGCCCAGTCGACCCCGCAAGCGCACCATCCGACGTTCCTGAAGGCGCTTCGTCAAGCCGCGGGCTGACCTGGTGCCCGCGCTGAAGCCGAGCAGGGCCGATCGCCCGCCTGCGACGCTCCCAAAGCAAAACAGGCGACGCTCTCGCGTCGCCTGTCTTGGAGGCCGTCCCGTTCTCGGGAAGGCCATCGGACCAAGTAAGCTACTTCTTCGCCTTGCGGGCTCGCTTCTTGGCCGGTTTCCGCTTTGCGGCCTTCCTCTTCTTGGCCACTTTCCGCTTCGCGGGCTTCTTCTTCGCCGCCCTGCGCTTCTTGCTTTTCTTCTTCGCGGTCTTCTTGGCTTTCTTCTTCGCTTTCTTCTTCGCAGCCTTCTTCGGGGCAGCTTTCTTCTTCTTCGCCGCTTTCTTCTTCTTGGCGGCCTTCTTCGGCGCTGGCGGCATCGTTGGAGACGCCATGGTCATCATGTCAGCCATCTTCAATTCTCCTGTCTGAGTTGCCGAATGCTGTTATTACTGCGTTTGCTTCATCGCAGGTGGCGTTGGCTTCGGTCACCGAGTCTCGCGCTGCTCTGCTCGACCCTCTTGACAAATCCTTTGCTACCTGCTGGATGAATTCTAGCCATTTTTTCTTGAATTACAAGATGCGAGTGCGCTTTGGGGTGACGCGCAGCGTCACTGTTGCGATTTCGCAAATCACGATTCGAATGCTGCGCGCAGGTTACGAAGGCATCGTTTTGCACGCAGACAGGAGCGCCGCGCCGCGCTACTTTCCGGTAGCGAGACGCGATTCGTGCGCGAAGAGATCCGCGATCGTTTCCCGGGCGCGGACCAGTTGCGCAGTCGCGCCGTCTACGAGAACCTCGGCTGCGCGTGGGCGCGAGTTATAGTTGGAGCTCATGCTCATGGCGTAAGCTCCTGCCGAGAGCACAGCCAGAAGGTCACCTTCTGCGAGCGCCAAGTCGCGATCGCGGGCGAGGTAATCGGCACTCTCGCACACCGGACCGACGACCTGCCATCGGCGCGATGACTCGCGGCGTGCGGTCACGGGCCGGACTTCGTGCCAAGCGTCGTAGAGGGCAGGGCGAAGGAGGTCATTCATCGCCGCGTCGACGATCGCAAAATTGCGCTCCCGGCCGGGCTTGAGATAGGTGACGCGCGTCAGCAGGAGCCCGGCGTTGCCGGTAAGGCTGCGACCTGGCTCGAGGAGCACGGACTCACGCCGCCCCCGCATGAGCTCGCGGATCATCGCCGCGTAGTCGGCAAGCGACGGGGGAGTCTCGTCCTTGTAGCGTATACCCAGGCCGCCGCCCAGATCGATGTGCTCGAGAAGGATTCCCGCATCACCCAGCTTGCCGACCAGCGTCAACAGCCTCGCGGCGGCTTCCCGGAAGGGTGCGAGCTCGGTGAGCTGCGAGCCGATGTGCATATCGATGCCGCGAATCCGCACGTTGGGCAGCGCTGCCGCGCGAAGGTACAGCGGCAGCGCATCGTCGAGGGCAACACCGAACTTGCTCTCCCTGAGTCCGGTGGAGATATGCGGGTGCGTGCGCGGATCGACGTCGGGATTCACGCGGAGGCTGATCGGCGCCGTCTTGCCCATCTGGCCGGCGATCCGGTCGATGTGCTCAAGCTCGCTTGCCGACTCGACGTTGAAGCACAGGATGCCGAGCTCGAGGCCCTGGCGAAGCTCCTCCTCGGTCTTGCCGACGCCGGAGAAGACGATTCGCTCCGCCTTGCCGCCGGCGGCGATCGCGCGCGCGAGCTCGCCGCCGGACACGACGTCGAAGCCACTGCCCAGACGCGCGAACACGTCGAGCACGGCCAGGTTTGCGTTGGCCTTCAGGGCGTAGCAGGTGAGGTGCCGCATCCCCGCGAACGCCGTGTCGAATTCGCCGAAAGCCCCCTCGAGCGCTGACCGCGAGTACACATAACAGGGCGTGCCGTAGCGCGCCGCGATGTCGGCGAGCGAAACATCCTCGACGCGAAGAACGCCGTCGCGTCCCGACGCGAGCATCAGTCCTATTTTTCCTTCCCTGCCTCGGATGTCGCGGCGCTCCCGGGCACGAGCGAAGAGTCGGCTGTCGAAGGCGGAATCACTCCCGGCGGCGCGCCGGTCAAGGGCGGAGGCGCGGTGCCCGCCGGCGGCTTGAGCGGTCCCTTGATACCGCAAGCCGTCGTCGAGAACAGGCTCGCGCAGACGATGAAAGCGGTGAGAGAACGGCGTACCATCGCTGCAGATCGAGAAGAGACCGATTCGGCAAAGTCTATCACGCTCGCGCAGCGCACCCGGCATGACCGAATCCGAGTTCATTGCACTGACCGAGCGCGTTCTCGAGGCAATCGGCCGCGCGCTCGACGAGAGCGGCGAGGAGCTCGACTGGTCGGAGAACGACGGCGTGCTCACCATCGAATGCCCTGACGCCAGCCGCCTCATCGTGAACCGGCATCTGCCCAACCGGGAGCTGTGGGTGGCCGCGCGGTCGGGTGGCCATCACTTCCGCAGCGATGGCGCGGCGTGGCGCGACTCGCGCAGCGGCGAGGAGCTGACGGCCGCGCTGACCCGGCTGCTGCAGCTGCAGGGCAGCGCCGCCATCGGCTTCGAGACCCTCCCGGCAACCTAGCGAGCTGCGGCGCCGCGAGTCCTGTCAGGCGAGGAGGGGAGTGAGCGCGTCGAGTTCCCGGCGAACGTCGGCATGGCCGGGGAGAAGCACATCCACCAACGCCCAGAAGCGGCGCGAATGATTGAGCTCTGCAAGATGGGCCACCTCGTGCGCTACAACATAGTCAGCGAGCCGGGAAGGTAGTTGAACCAGCCGCCAGCTCAGACGGATCGTGCCGCGGCGACTGCAGCTGCCCCACTGCGTCCTCGCTTCTGAGAGCTTGACGCTCGGCGGCGCGACATCAAGGCGCTGTGCGAAGTGCAGAACGCGGGCCGTGAGCTGAGCGAGCGCCTGTTCTTTCAGCCAGCGAGCGATGAAGGCGCCGACCTGCACAGCGTCCGCCGGCGCAGGATGCACCACGACGAGGTCCAGCAGATCGGCGGCGATCGAGCTGCGTCGCCCCGGGACCAGGAGCAGCGTCAGCGAGCGACCCTGGTAGAGCAGCGTCGCCCCGGTGCGCCACTCGGCCGGCAAGGATGAGCGATTCCCATCCCGCCACTGCGCCAGCGTCTTGACGATCCACTCGGCACGCTCGCCCAGCGCCGACTCGATGTCGCGGAGCGTCACCCAGCGCGGGGCACGAACGATCAGGCCGCGGTGGTCGATCCGCATGTTGATCGAGCGACAGCGATAGCGAATGAGTCGATAGTCGACGACGCGGCTGCCGAGAGCCAGACGGCGGAGGCTGCCTGCGTCCATCGCCGCGCGCCGCCGGCTCAGCCGGGCGACGCCGCTGCCTCTTCGAGGGGGTTGCCCAGTCGCGCGACCTCGCCCTCGATCCAAGTCTCGACCTCGCTCGTCAAGCGCTGCATGTCCTTGCCGGCCGGCTGGATCGGGACGCCGATCGAGACGGTCACCGTTCCGGGCCGCTTGCCGCGGACGCCCTTCGGCCACAGGTAGCCCGCATTATGGGCTACGGGCACGATCGGCAGGCCGAGCGCGAGCGCAAGCCGAGCGCCACCGGTCTTGTAATGAGCCCGCTTGTGGACCGGAATCCGCGTTCCCTCCGGATAGACGACGATCCAGAAACCATCGCGAATCCGCTCGCGCCCCTGCTCGACGATCTGCTCCATCGCGTCCCTGCCCGCCTTGCGATCGATCGTGATGGGCGAAGCGAGCGTGAATGCCCAGCCGAAGAAGGGTATCGACAGCAGTTCCTTTTTGGCGACGAACGCCAGCGGGGGAAAGATGAAATTCAGCGCGAGGGTCTCCCAGGTCGACGAATGCTTCGACATGACGATGTGAGGGACGTTGCGCGGGGGAATGTTCTGGGCACCGACGAGCCGATGCTGAATGCCGCAGATCCAGCGCGCGGCGAAGAGATTGAGCCAGCACCAGCCGGTGATGAATCTGAAGCGTGGCAGGGCCGGGACCCAGAAGGCGAGCAGGACCAGCAGGGCGTAGATCGGCGTGATGACAAGCTGGAAGAGTGCGAACAGCAGCGAGCGCAGCGCCGGCATCGGGCGGTTCAGTCAGTCTCCGGCCAGCAGCGCTGCGGCGGCGAAGGCGAGGTCGGGAAAGATCACCGTGTTGCTTGGGAAGTTTCCCTGGCGCAGCGTTTGCTCGCCCTTGCCCGAGAGCACGAGGATCGGCTGGGCGCCGACCGCCTGTGCGGCCTGCAAGTCGCGCAGCGAGTCGCCCACGCATGGCACGCCGGTCAGCTCGACACCGAAGCGTTGGCCGATCTCCATGAGAAGGCCCGGCTTCGGCTTGCGGCAGTTGCAGTCTGAGTCCGCGGTGTGCGGGCAGTAGAAGACCGCGTCGACGCGCCCGCCGACATGCGCGAGCGACCGGTGCAGCTTCTCGTTGATCGCGATCATCGCTGCCATGTCGAAGAGTCCGCGCCCCAGGCCGGACTGGTTGGTCGCAACGACGACGCGGAAGCCTGCGTGGTTGAGCCGGGCGATCGCCTCCAGGCTGCCGGGGATCGGCCGCCATTCCTCCGGAGATTTGATGTACTCGTTGCTGTCGTAATTGATGACGCCGTCGCGGTCCAGGATGATGAGCTTCACCTGGCGCGTATGCGGTACGGGCTCGGAGGCGAACTGGACCACGGCTTTCTCCTCAGACCGCGAGCTTGGAGATGTCAGCCACGCCGTTCATCACTTCGGCGAGGCCGCGCAGCAGGGCGAGCCGGTTCGCCCGCAGGGCGGAATCCTGGTCCATCACCAGGACGTCGTCGAAGAAGCGGTCGACGCTAGTCCTGGCCGATGCGAGCGCGCACAGTGCCTGGGCATACTCTCCGCGTTCGACGTGCGCATGCACGACCGGCAGGAGCGCCTGCACCTTGGCGTACAGATCGTGCTCGGCCCCATTGCCGAGCAATGAGCGATCCACCGCCGCTGCGGCCTCGCTCTCGGACTTGCGCAAGATGTTCGCCACCCGCTTGTTGGCTGCCGCCAGCGCCTCGGCTTCCGGCAGCTGTTCGAAGGCTTTGACCGCCTCCAGGCGCGCCGGCGTGGCGTAAATCGCCGCGGGTCGGGAATCGACAACTGCAGCCACTTGATTCGCTGTATACCCCAGCTCGCGCAGGTACACCCGAAGCCGCTCGTAGATGAAGCTCTCGACATCCGCGTGTGCGCTCTGCACCGCCGGGGTTCCCGAGAAGACGTCGAAGGCAAGCGCGACCAGTTTGGGTAATGAGACATCGAGCTTCTTCTCGATCAAGATGCGAACGACGCCGATCGCCGCGCGGCGCAGCCCAAAGGGGTCCTTGTCTCCGCTCGGCGCTTGGCCAATGCCGAACAGCCCCGCCAGCGCCTCGAGCTTGTCCGCCAGCGCGAGCGCCTGCGCGGTTGCACCATGCGGCAGCGTGTCGCCCGCGTAGCGCGGCCGGTAATGCTCGGCGATCGCTTCGGCCACAGCGGGCGCCTCGCCGTCGTACTGCGCGTAATAGCGTCCCATCGTTCCCTGCAGTTCCGGGAACTCCCCCACCATCTCGGTCACAAGGTCGGCCTTGGCAAGCATTGCGGCGCGCTCGGCGAGTGCAGGGTCGGAGCCGAGCTCTTCAGCGATCCGCCGTGCGAGCACTCGCAACCGCACGACTCGTTGCCCCTGGCTACCGAGGCGGTGGTGGTAGACGATGCCGTCGAGCTGCCGAAGGCGTGCTTCGAGGCGCTGCCTTCGGTCCTGGTCGAAGAAGAACTTGGCGTCGGCGAGCCTCGCGTGCAGCACGCGCTCGTTGCCGCGAATGATCGCCTCGGGGTCGCGGGGGTCGACGTTGCTTACGAGCAGGAAGCGGTTCTGCAGCCTGCCATCGGCGCCGGCCAGCGCGAAGTAGCGCTGGTTGTGCTGCATGGTGAGGATCAGGCACTCCTGCGGCACCTCGAGAAACGAGGCGGCGAAGCCCCCGGTGTAGATTTTGGGCCATTCGACCAACGCGGTGACCTCCTCGAGCAGCGCATCCGGCATGAGCACCGTCGCTCCGCCGGCCGCGGCGAGCAGCTCGTCGACGATCATCGCGCGGCGCTTTGCAAAATCCGGCTGCACCTTGCCTTCGGCTTCCAGCGTCGGGACATAAGCGTCCGCCGTGCCGATCTCCAGCGCCTGCTTGGCGAGGAAGCGGTGGCCGCTTGTCGTCCTGCCAGATTCGAGCCCCAGCGCCGATACCCGGACGATCTCGGCACCATGGAGCGCCAGCAGCTGGTGCGCGGGCCGGATGAACTTGACGTCGTTGTAATAGCTGCCGGCGCTGGCGTAGCTCATCGCCTTAGGAATCGGGAGCTTCTCGATCGCGTTGTCCAGCGCCGTCTGCAGGGCATTCACCAAGGGACCACCCTTGGCGACGCCCGCGTAGGCGAGCATCTCCGTCTTTCCATCGCGCTCGCGGCGCAGCGACTTCGGATCGACGTGCGAGAGCTGCTTCGCCTTGAGCTTGCCGAGGAGCGCCGGCGTGGGCCGCCCTTCAGCGTCGAAAGCGAGGCTTGCCGGCAAGAGCTTCTCCGTGAACGGCCTGTCGGGTGCGACGGAGCGCACGGCCTTTATCGCGACCCCGAGTCGGCGCGGCGTCGCGTAGGTCGTAGCCATGCTGTCCGCTTCGAGAAACCCTGCCGCCCGCAGCTCGGCGCCGAGCGTCTGCGCGAACGCGCTCGAAAGGCGCGTGAGCGCCTTCGGCGGCAGCTCTTCGGTTTGAATCTCGACGACCAGCGTGGCCGGCGCCGGGTTCACGCCGCTCTCCGCTGCGGGTCCGGGAGCATCGGGAAGCCGAGCGCTTCGCGCGAATCGACGTACGCCTGCGCGACGAGTCGCGACAGCGTGCGAATCCGACCGATGTAGCCCGCGCGCTCGGTAACCGAGATGCTGCCCCGCGCGTCGAGCAGGTTGAAGGTGTGCGCGGCTTTGAGGATCATCTCGTAGCCCGGCAGCGGGAGCTTCGCTTCGAGCAGCCGCGTCGCCTCGGCCTCGAACAGCGCGAATTGCTCGAAGAGCTTCGCAACGTTCGACTCGTCGAATGCGTAGCGCGATTGCTCGACCTCGTTCTGGAAGAAAACGTCGCGATACGTGATGCCCTCGACATACTGCAGATCGAATACCGACTCGACATTCTGCAGATACATGCACAGGCGCTCGAGCCCGTAGGTGATCTCGCCTGTGATCGGGTCGCAGTCGAGGCTGCCGACCTGCTGGAAGTAGGTGAACTGGGTGATCTCCATGCCGTTCAACCAGACTTCCCAGCCGAGACCCCAGGCACCCAGGGTCGGATTCTCCCAGTCATCCTCGACGAAGCGAACGTCGTTCACCTTCGGGTCGAGTCCGAGCGTTTCGAGCGAGCCGAGATACAACTCCAGGATGTTCGAGGGCGACGGCTTGAGCACCACCTGGAACTGGTGGTGCTGAAGGAGGCGGTTCGGGTTCTCGCCGTAGCGGCCATCCTTCGGTCGGCGGGAGGGCTGCACATAAGCCGCGCGCCAGGGCTCCGGGCCCAGCGCGCGCAGGAACGTCGCGGTGTGCGAGGTTCCGGCACCTACCTCGATATCGTAGGGCTGCAGCAGGGCGCAGCCTTGCCTGCCCCAGTATTGCTGGAGCGAAGCGATGACCTGCTGAAACGTGAGCATACGAGCGGGTGCGCTGCGAAGGGCTTGATTTTACTGGAAGACGAACGGACGGCGCCACCTGGCTGAGGTCTCCTTCGAGGCGATGGCGTAACGCCGCGGCGCCGAAGCACCGCATCCTCGCTCAGGACCAATTCCGGCGGACGCTGCGTACGTAGGCGAGCGCGGTCGCGGCGAGCGCGAGAGCGAGAACGATGGCCAGCGCATCGCCACAACGGACGTAGGGCGTCGTGCCGCTGCGGCCAGCGATGCTTCCCTCGAGGATTCCGGACGTGAACCACGGAAGGCGCGCGATCTCCCTGCCGCGATGGTCGATGATCGAGGTGATGCCGGTATTCGTGGCGCGCAGCATCGGTCGCGAGGTCTCGAGTGCGCGCATCGCCGCTATCTGCTCGTGCTGTTCGGCTGCCAGGGAGCGCCCGTACCACGCGTCGTTGGTCACGTTGATCAGCAGGGTAGCCTCGGGCAGGTAGTGCAGCAGCTCGCTGCCGAACGCGTCTTCGTAGCAGATGTTCAGCGCGACGCGCTGGCCCGCGACTTCGAACGGCGCCTGGTCGGCGGCCCCCGGCGTCTGATCGGCGAGCGGTATGTGCAGCACGCGACGGATGAACCAGCCGACCAGGGGTTTGGCCGGAATCGTCTCGCCGAAAGGAACCAGGTGGTGCTTGTTGTACCTCTGCGTCGTGGCGCTGCCCACGCTCACGACGCTGTTGAAGTAATGGTCGTCGTCCTCGCCCGGATTGCGCGGCTCGACGAAGAAGAGGCCGAGAAGAAGGTCTCCGTCGCGCTGCTGTGCGACGTTGCGCAAGGCCGTCACGTAGTCTGCAGGTACCTCGTCGGCGAACATCGGCAGCGCCGACTCCGGCAGAACGATGAGACGCCCCTTGGTCTGCGCGACGAGCGCGGCATAGGTCTCGAGCGTCTCGTCGCGGTAAGCCGCTTCGAATTTCACGTCCTGTGGGACGTTTCCCTGCACTAGGCTCACCGACACGGGATTCCCCGCGGGAGTGCTCCACTCGACGGTTCGCAATGCCGCGCCGACGATCCATATCACGAGAAGGCCGGCCACGGCGATGAGCGACGACCGCCCGCGGCGCAGCATCGCGCTCGCGACGCCATGGGCGAGCAGCGCCGCCGATGCCGCGACCGCGAGGCCGACGAGAAACACCCCACCCATCGGCGCGTAACCGGCCAGCGGCGCCTGCACTTGCGCATACCCGACGGAAAGCCAGGGAAAGCCGGAGAGCAGCCAGCTGCGCAGCCATTCGGCGATCGTCCAGAGCGCGGCGGCAACGGCGAGTCGGGCGCCCGACCCGACGGGTGCGAGCCGCGCGCTGGCCCAGCCGACCGCCGCGGGGAACAGCGCGAGGTAGGCGCAAAAGGCGGCAGTGGCCACCCCCGCGAGGACGCCCTCCATGCCGCCGAACATGGCGAGCGCGATGTAGACCCAGGATGCGCCCGTCCCGAACAACCCCACCCCGAAGGCGAACCCGATCCACGCCGCTTCACGCGCCGAGGCGCAGGCGCGCCAGAGAAGAAGCAGCGCCGCCACTGTCAGCACGGGCAAGGTGGAAAAGCCGAACGGCGCGAATCCGAAAACGGTCGCGACACCAAGCAGCAGCGACGCGCCAGCCGAGAGCGGAAGGCGCATCAGGCAGCGCCTGAGACGGGTTCTTCCTCGGGCGTGGGCACCAGGCGCTCGACCTCGAGCGTGTAAATGCGGCGACTGTCGGCGCGCAGGATGCGAAAGCGGAAGTTCTCGATCGTGGTCGCCTCGCCGCGCTTCGGCAGCCGGCCGAAGGCCTGCAGCACGAGCCCTCCGACGGTCTGGAATTCCTCATGCGCGAACTGCGCCTGCAGTGCCCGGTTGAAGTCGGTGATCTCCGTCTGCGCCTTGACCCGGAAGCGGCCGTTCGCCTCCGGGATGATGTTGTCCTGCGCCTCGTCGAAATCGTACTCGTCTTCGATGTCCCCCACGATCTGCTCGAGCACGTCCTCGATCGTCACCAGCCCCGACACGCCGCCGTACTCGTCGACCACAATCGCGATGTGGTTTCGGTTGGCGCGGAAATCGCGCAGGAGGACGTTGAGCCGCTTGGATTCCGGCACGAACACGGCCGGCCGCAGCGTGTCGCGCAGATTGAACGACTCGGGGCTCGCGTAGTAATTCAGCAGCTCCTTGGCGAGAAGAATCCCGACGACGTCGTCCTTGTTCTCACCGATCACCGGAAAACGCGAGTGCCGCGTTTCGAGGACGAACGGAATGAACTGCGCCGGATCGTCGTCGATCGAAACGACGTCCATCTGCGCTCGCGGAATCATGACATCGCGGACCGTAATCTCGGAGACCTGTAACGCGCCCTCAATGATCGAAAGCGCGTCGGCGTCGAGAAGACGGTGCTCGTACGCGCCGTGAAGCACCGCGAGGAGTTGTTCACGATCCTCGGGCTCGCGGATCAGGAACGCGGACAGCCGGTCGAGCAACCTCGGCCGCGGCGAGCGCCCGTCGGTCGCGTTGTGGCTCATCGGCCGGTGCCTCGCCGGCGACGCGGACGGGGGACGGAGGCACGGTACGGGTCGGGGAACCCCAGTCGCGCGAGGATCGCCGCTTCGCGCGCCTCCATGCGGGCTGCGTCCACGGCTCGCGTGTGGTCGTAACCCTGGAGGTGCAGGATGGCGTGCACCACGAGGTGTGCGCTATGGGCCGTCAGCAACTTGCCCTGCTCCTCGGCTTCGCGGCGCATGACGGGAACGCAGAGCACGATGTCGCCATCGATGCGTCGCGCGCCAGACCTCTCATGGTACACGAACGCGAGCACGTTGGTGGCGCGGTCACGCTGGCGGTAACGGTGGTTGAGCGCGCGCCCTTCGCTCTCATCGACGAAGCGCAGAGTGACCGCGGCGTCGCGCACGATCGCGGCGCGCACCCAGCGACGCAGCGATGCGCGCTTCGGAAGAGCATCGTCTTGAACGCCATACTGCACCGCCAACGACAGCCGCGGGCGCCGGGTCTTCATCACGCGAGCGCTGCTCAGCGCCTGCCTTGACGGTCGGAGCCAGGCGCGTCGATGCGCTCGCTGCGGGTGTGCTTCTCGTACGCGCTGATGATCTTCTGGACCAGCGGATGACGCACGACATCCGCGCTGGTGAAATCCGTAAAGGCGATTCCGCGCACGTCGGCGAGCACGCGGCGCGCCTCGATCAATCCGCTCTTCTGCCCCCGCGCTAGATCGATCTGCGTGACATCCCCGGTGATCACCGTCTTGGTGCCGAAGCCGATGCGAGTCAAGAACATCTTCATCTGCTCCGGAGTCGTGTTCTGCGCTTCGTCGAGAATGATGAACGAATGGTTAAGCGTGCGCCCCCGCATGTAGGCGAGAGGCGCGATCTCGATGGTGTTGCGCTCGAAAGACTTGGCTGTCTTGTCGAAGCCCATCAAGTCGTAGAGAGCGTCGTACAGGGGACGCAGATACGGGTCTACTTTCTGCGCGAAATCGCCGGGGAGGAAGCCGAGGCGCTCGCCTGCCTCGACGGCCGGCCGCACGAGCACGAGCCGCTTGACCGCGTCGCGCTCCAATGCATCGACCGCGCAAGCCACTGCAAGATAGGTCTTGCCGGTACCGGCAGGTCCGATGCCGAACGTGATGTCGTGCTCCTGGATATGCCTGAGGTAGGCGATCTGGTTCGGCGTTCGTCCATGCAGATCGGCGCGGCGCGTGCGCAGCAGCGGCCCCTCGCCGCTCGCCTGCTCCTCTGCGGCCGGAGTGTCAGCGCGCTGAGCGCCAAGCTCGATCAGCCCGAGCTGGATGTCGTCGAGCGTGAGCGGCTCGCCCGCCTGCGCGTAGAAACGCTGCAGCGCGACCGAGGCCGCTTCGCTTTGCGCTCGTGCTCCGCGCACGGTGAAGCTCGCGCCTCGCCTGGAAATGGCCACATCGTAAGCTGCCTCGATCTGACGCAGATTCGCGTCCAGCGGCCCGCAGAGGTTCGCCAGCGTGCGGTTGTCGAGCGGCGAGAGCGAGACGACGGTCGCCTGCGGGCGCGTGATGCTCATGCGATGGCTCGAGAGGGCTCTGCGCGAAACCCGGTGCCCGTCAGAAGCCCTGCCGAATGATCGGTGCTTTCAGCGCTTCGTCGAGCTGTGCCAGCATCTCGGCAAGATGCGCTCGCGCCTCCTTCGAGTAACCGCCATTGGCCTGTGCAGCGGCTATCTCGCGCCGGAGCGTCTTCGCTTCGTCGCGCAGCAGCGCCCGCGCGTCGGCGGGCATCGATGCGCTCGGCTTGACGAGCGCCCCGGCCACGCGGCCGACGTACTCTCGCTGAAGGTTGCGTCTTAGCGGCGAGATGTCGCGTCCGGTGCGCAGCTCGCTCCATATCGCCACCTGCAGCGTCTCGTATACGTCGGCAAGACGCAGTCCCTTGCGCGGATCGTCTAGCTTTACCTCGCTGTCGAGGATTCTTTGCGCGACGGACTCGCTCATGAGCTGGTTTAGTACTTTTCGTTGTGCATTGAGCACCTGCGTGGCGAGCGAGTAATCGACCCCGGGCGTCGAGAGGCCAACGTCGTAGATGTCGTTGCGATCGAGCCAATCGACCTGGACGCGCCGCATGAATTCGGGTTTGAAGCGGAAGCTGTCGGCGGAGAACAACCCGTCGGCGATGATCTTGAGCGCGGCCTTCTGCCTCGCGGGATCGATCGGTGTAAGCGGCGCGCGGGGACTTCCTGCATGGTCACGCAGAGTCGTCACGCCGCCGATGTATTTCGCCACATTGGTCGTTGCGCCCGTCATGGCGACCAGCCCGCGTTCGACAATTCGACGGTAGACCACGTAACTCTCACCCGGCTTGAGCGTTCTCGATTGCCAGCGGCCCCACATCTCCTGCACGAGGATGAATCTGCGCCGCGCGAACTCGAGGGGATCGTTGCCGATATCGCCCTGATTGACCTCGGGATCGATCGAGAAGGCGGCGTCGTCGTCCGTAGCGTAGGCAAGCAGCGGCTCGTTGCTTCTGGCTGCGATCCGCTTGAGTTCGTCCTCCTCCTGGTCGGGCGGCAGATCTCGGTAGCCATACTCGATCGCCCAGTAGTCGTACGGTCCGATGGTCTTCATCCCGTAGCTGCCTTGGCGTTCCCCCTTGAGGGCGAGATTCACGGCGTTGTATTCCATTACGGACCCGGCGATGCCGTTCGCGGCCGTGAAGACCGGATCGTCCAGCTGGCTCTGATTGTAGATCATCGAAGCGCGGAAATTGTGGCGCAGCCCGAGCGTGTGCCCCACCTCGTGCATCACCACTTCCTTGAGATCGTCAAGGACGAACTGCTCGGCTTCCGGACTGTCCGGCTCGATTTCTCCGCGCGCCTCCAGAACGTCGAGCGCGAAGTCGAGCTCCTGCGCCGCAAACTCGGCCATCTGGCAGAGAAGCTCGGGGTGATTGGGCAGGCCCGGCACCGTCGACGGGTCAGAGATCTGCTCGACGCGCAGATAACGACGGTTGCGAAGACGCACGGGATCGATGCCGATGTCCGCGTCAAGAATCTCGCCAGTCCGCGGATCGACCTGCGAAGGCCCGATACCCCCGAAAATCGGCCGCGCGGTGATCATCCAGCGGATCGACGCATGCCGCACGTCGAGCGTATCGAAGTCGGCGTCGTCCGGCTGGATGCGTGCCTCGACCGCGTTCTTGAAACCGATTTTCTCGAACGCTTTGTTCCATTCGAGCACGCCGGCAATGATGGTGGGGCGGTATTTTTCCGGAATGTTGCGATCGAGCCAGAAGACGATCGGCTGCTTCGGTTCGGAGAGCTCAGCCGCCGGGTCTTTCTTCTCCAGCCTCCAGCGCCGGATGTAGTTCACGCGCGGCGAGAGCTTGTTGTCGTCGGCGAAGTCGTACCGCGCGGCCGTGAAGTAGCCGACCCGGTCGTCGGCTTTCCTCGGATGCATCGGCACTTCAGGCAGCGCAGCGAAGTTGTAGTAGAAGCCGAGGAACAAGCTCCGGGTGTCCGGGATGGTCGCCGGCGGCTGCGTGTACGGACTGGAGCCGGGCACTACGGGCGGCTGGGACACCCGGGCGAGAGAGTAATGCGCGCTGACTTCGAAGGCGTCCAGATCAGCGGTCGCCCGGCTCTTGCTGATGCTGGAGTTGCGTGGATCGAAGCTGTAGGACTGGCGATAGGTTCTCTCGAGCAGGCCATTGGCTCCCGGGATGTCGGCGAGCAGCAGCGCGTTCGCTTCGACAAGAACACTCTTGCGCTCGGGGTGCGGCTGGCTCGCAAGTGGCGCGGCGGCGAGCAGGCTGTCGCTGAAGGCTTCGGCCACCGCGCGCTCCTGCGGCTTGCCGGAGCTCGCGAAGTACTCGACGTTTTTGGCCAGCAGTTGCACGTTGGTGCCGATCTTGTGGAACTCGACCACATGGCTCGTGCCCATGAGGCCGCCGAAGATGAACTTCTCGCCGAGGCCGCGGCTCAGATTCACCGAGAAGAAGTATGGCTTGTCGAACTGCTCGGGCTTGAGCTCGATCCAGACCTTGTCGTCCTTGGTCCACAGGGTAAACATGCCCGGATGCTCTTTGGCGTCCTTGATCACGTCGGCAAAGGGTTTGGCGGACTGCGCGGCGCTTGCCGCTGCGGTTGCGGCCGCCGCCGCTGCGGCGACCGTTGGGGCGCTTGCCGGCGGTGCGGCACCCGGCGCAGCCTGGTTCGGGGCGGGCGTTGCACTCGCTTGAACGGCGGTCGCGGCAGCCGCCTGCGCAGCCGCCGTTTCGGGAGCCTTGGGATCCTGGACTGTCGCGCAACCTGCACAAATCAAGCTTGCGGCGATGGCGGCGCCAAGCTGCCGGCGGGGATATCCTGACGCTGGGAAGCGGGATCGGTCGAGCATTTTTTGGATACCTCAGTGTCCTTGGGCGAAGCGTCATGCGACGCGGCGCCAGCGAAGTCAATCTAGCTGTTCAGTAGTTCACCCCGCAGCGAGTGCGGCTGCGCGGCAGTAATGCGCACCTCGACGTAGCGCCCGTTGAGCGTGGCATCGCCCGGAAAGTTGACCACGCGATTGTTCTCCGTCCGGGCAGCGAGCTCACCGACGCCCCGTGCTGCAGGCCCCGTGACCAGAGCTCTCTCGACGCCGCCGACCATGCGCTCGCTGTAAGACTTGTATTGCGCGTCGAGCAGCGCCTGCAGTCGCTCGAGGCGCGACTGCGCGACGGCGCTCGGAACCTGTTCCGGCAGCTCCGCCGCGGGCGTTCCCGGGCGCGCACTGAAGACGAAGCTGAACGCTCCGTCGAAGACGATATCCGCGACGAGTTTCATGGTCTGCTCGAAGTCGCGCTCGGTTTCGCCGGGGAAGCCCACGATGAAGTCCGAGGACAGCGACACCTGCGGACGCGCCGCGCGCAGGCGGCGCACGATGGCCTTGTACTCGAGCGCCGTGTAGCCGCGCTTCATGGCGGCGAGCACGCGGTCGGAGCCCGATTGCACCGGGAGATGGAGCTGCGAGACAAGCTTGGGCACGGTCTCGAATGCGGCGATCAGCCGGGCACTCATCTCCTTCGGGTGCGACGTGGTGAACCGGATGCGCTCCAGCCCGGGAACCTCGGCGAGATACTCGACGAGTGTCGCGAGGTCGGCGTCTTCGCCGGAGCCGAGGACGCTCCGGTAGGCGTTGACGTTCTGGCCGAGCAGCGTGACCTCCTTCACGCCCTGGTCGGCGAGGTCCGCCACCTCCGTCAGAACGTCCTCGAACGAACGCGAGACCTCGTCGCCGCGCGTGTACGGAACGACGCAGAAGCTGCAGTACTTGCTGCAGCCTTCCATGATGGAGACGAAGGCGCTCGCGCCCTCGACGCGCGGCGGCGGCAGATTGTCGAACTTCTCGATTGCGGGAAAAGAGACGTCGACCTGGGGACGTCCGGTCTCGCGCCGCCGAGCGATGAGATCAGGCAGCCGATGCAGCGTCTGCGGTCCGAACACGATGTCGACGTATGGCGCCCGGCGCACGATCGCCGCGCCTTCCTGGCTTGCCACGCACCCGCCCACGCCGATGATGAGTTCGGGGTTGGCTTTCTTGAGCGCGCGTACGCGTCCCAGGTCGTGAAACACCCGCTGCTGCGCCTTCTCACGCACCGAGCAGGTATTGAACAGGATGACGTCCGCGAGTTCGGGACGATCGGTTGCCTCGAGTCCCTCTGCTTCGTGGAGCACGTCGGCCATCTTCGCCGAGTCGTACTCGTTCATCTGGCAACCAAAACTGCGGATGTAAAGCTTGCGGGTCACTTGGCGCGGCACGCAGGCGCGGCCGAGCAATCGAAAAAAGGGCGGAAATTATAGCAGGAGCGCCCCTGCAGGCGGAGCGCGAGGGCGATGCGTTGCGCTGCCTTACGCCCGGACCCTGCGGCCCGGCGCAAAGCTATAATCCGCCGCAGCAGGTGCCCGCCGCGCGCGGTCGATGCGCGACGGGTCAAACGGGAAGCCGGTGCGCCGCGGGAACGCTCGCGGTCAATCCGGCACTGCCCCCGCAACGGTAGGTCAGCGAGGGCCGCTCTCGACGCCACTGTCCGCCACGGATGGGAAGGCGAGCGGCCCCGGCGCGATCCGCGCCCCGCTGACGAGTCCGGAGACCGGCCTGCAACCGAGGCGCAGCGGCGCGCGCCGCCGGAATGGCGTTCGAAGTGACCTCCGTGCGGGGATGCACGGTAACGCGGAGAGCTTCCATGGCTGCTTTCTCTCGCTTGCAAACCAGCGCTTTGCTCGGCGCTCTCGCGCTGTCGCACGCCGCGACGGGCGGTGCGCAGGCTCCCTCGCCGGCGTCCGTGCTTGACCCGATCTTCGTGACGGCAACGCGCTCGCCGCAGTCCCTCCAGGAGCTGATCGCCGATGTGACCTACATTGGGCCGGACGAAATTGTGCGCGCAGGGGCGCAAAGTCTCGCCGAGCTGCTGCAGCGCCAGCCGGGGGTGCAGATCGTCGTGAGCGGTCCGCCCGGCTCGACCACCGGCGCCTTCCTGCGCAGCGCGAACAGCAATCAGACGCTCGTGCTGGTCGACGGCCTGCGTGTGAGCTCTTCGAGCACCGGCACTTCTCCCCTCGAGGCGATTCCGCTCGATCAGATCGATCATATCGAGATCTTGCGCGGTCCCGCCGCGAGCCTGTACGGAACGGACGCGATCGGCGGAGTCATCCAGGTGTTCACGCGCCGCGGCGGCGCCGGGCTGGCTGCGAATGCGAACGCCGGTTACGGCACGTACGCCACCAGCCTCTTCACAGGCGGCGCGTCGGGTGCCGCCGGCGCGTGGAGGTTCGCGCTGCAGGCCGGGCATCGGCAGAGCGCGGGCTTCAACGCGATCTGGAATCCGGTCAACTTCAGCTACAACCCCGACCGCGACGGCTACACCAACGACAACGGCAGCGCAAGCCTCGCCTACGAGTTCGCACCGGACCAGAAGCTCTCGGCGCAGTTCTTCAAGAGCCGGCTTAACACGCAGTTCGACGCCGGACCGAGTTTCGACGACCGCACGCTCACCGATCTCGAGAGCTACGCGATCGCGAGCAACAATCGACTGACGTCTTTCTGGACTAGCACGCTGGAGGCGGGCGCCTCGCGCGACGACAGCACTTCGCAGACGGCCTTCGGGCCGGGGCGCTTCGACACGCTGCAGCGCCAGTATCTCTGGCAGAACAGCTTCACGTTGCCGCTCGGCTCGCTCTCGCTCGCTGCCGTGCGGCGCGAGGAGCGGCTCGACACTGATGCGGGCTTTGCGCTGACCTCGCGCAACACCAATGCCGTCGTCGGCGTCTACCAGTTGTACGAAGGACCCCATGCCCTGCAAGCCAACCTTCGCCACGACCAGAGCTCGCAATACGGCGGACAGACCTCCGGCGCAATCGCCTACGCCTATACGCTGTTTCCCAAGACGCGCGTGAGCGCAAGCTACGGCACCGGGTTCAAGGCGCCAACCTTCAACGATCTCTACTACCCCGGATTCTCGAACCCGGATCTGCAGCCGGAGACGGCGCGCAATTTCGAGGCGGCGCTGCGCTATACCGGATCCGAGATCAACGCCGGCGTGGTGGCCTACCGGAATCGGGTCCAGAATCTTATCGTCTTCGAGTGCGACGCGCAGTTCAACTGCGCGCCGCAGAACGTCGCCAGCGCGACTCTGGAGGGCGTGACCCTGGAGTTCCAGGCCGTGTTCTCCGCCACCACCTTCAAAGCGAGCATGGATTTCGCGCGACCTTACGACGATGCCACCGGCAATCTGCTGCCGCGGCGGGCGCGTCGTTACGGCGCGCTCGAAGCCACGCAGGCGCTCGGTCCGCTCCAGTTCGGAGTGCAGCTCGCCGCCGCGTCCACGCGCTACGATGATGCGAGCAACACGCGGCGCATGGGCGGGTACGCGATCGTGAGCCTCAACGCGGAATACGCTCTTTCGCCAAACTTGAGCGCCTATGCTCTCCTCGGCAACGCCTTCGACAAGCATTACGAACTGGCAGCCGACTACAACACGGCGGGCGCCAATCTGTTCGCGGGCCTGCGCTATCGGTACTGAATGAAGAGGCGTCTCCTATCGGCCTTTGCGACGGCGCTCGTCGCGGCGGCCTGTACTGGCGGGGCGCTCGCGGTGCCGGTGGAAGCGACGGACGCCACCGGCGCACGCGTGATGCTCGCCGCCCCGGCGCATCGTATCGTGAGCCTCGCGCCGCATACGACGGAGCTTCTCTTCGCCGCCGGCGCGGGCGCAAGCGTGGTGGGCGTGCTCGACCCGGCAGACTGGCCGCCGGAGGCTGCGCGGCTCCCACGCGTCGGCGACGCGAACGGTCTCGACCTCGAGCGCATCCTCGCGCTCAAGCCGGACCTCGCCGTCGCGTGGCCATACCTCGCGCCCGCGCAGACCGAGCGTCTGCGCGAGCTCGGCATCGCGGTCTTCATCTCCGACCCGCGCACACCGGAGGAGATCGCAACCGACATCGAACGACTCGGAAAATTGACGGGAAGCGATTCCATCGCTACGGACGCAGCGGCCCGGTTCCGCGCGCGCCTCGCGGCGCTGGTGGCGCGCGAATCCCGAAAGTCGGGAGCGCCGCTCGCGGTGTTCTACGAGATCTGGAACAAGCCGCTCTATACGATCGGCGGCAGGCATCTCATCAGCGCGGCGCTCGATCTCTGCGGTGGCCGCAATGTTTTCGCCTCCACGCAGCTCCCCGCGCTGGAGGTTAGCGTCGAGGCCGTTCTGGCGGCGGCGCCGGCCGCGATCGTGGCCGGGACCGACCGTGCGGTGCGCCCGGCATGGCTGGACGAATGGAACCGCTGGCGCGATCTGCCGGCCGTCGCGCACGGGAACCTGTTCGTAGTCGATGCCGATCTGCTCCACCGTGCCGGCCCGCGTTTTGTCGACGGGCTTGCGCAACTTTGTGCGGCGCTCGACACGGCGCGGGAAAACCTGCGGCATTAACGGTGGTTCGCGCGGGTTAGAATCGCGCTTTTCCGCGACCGGGCCACCGATATCCCAGCCATGACCGAGCCAACACCCGCAGCCACTCCTGCCGCGCCGGCCGAAGAGGCCAAGAAACGCTTGCGCGAGAAAGTCGACAAGCTTCTTGCGAAGGATCCTTACCGGAGCACGGGGAGCATCGGATTGAACGGACGCAAGCTCAGGTACCGAGCGGAGGCGGCGTTCGTCCCGGTGGCCGCGGGGGGGCTCGACGAGAAGCGCGGCGAGCCCGAGGCGGCGATATTCACGACGTCGTACCTCCTGGAGGAGGTCGAGCCGAGCAAGCGTCCCGTGTGCTTTGTCTTCAACGGCGGGCCGGGCTCCTCGTCGATCTGGCTGCACCTCGGCGCGGTGGGTCCCAAGCGGGTCGAGATCCGCGAGGACGGCACGATGCCGGCGCCCCCCTATGCCGTGATCGACAACGACGATTCCTGGTTCGAGCACTTCGATCTCGTCTTCATCGACCCGCCGCACACCGGCTACTCGATCACGGCGAGCGAGGAGGCACGCAAGAAGATGTTGAGCGTGGACGGCGACGTCGATGCGCTCTCGGAGTGCATCCGCGCGTGGCTCGGGCGCCATCGCCGCTGGAGCTCGCCGCTCTATGTCGCCGGAGAAAGCTACGGAACGACTCGCGGGGCGGCGCTGGCCGACAAGCTGCAGGAGCTGGGCGTGGCGCTGTCGGGACTCGTCCTGGTTTCCTGTGCGATGGATCTGCAGAGCATCGTCTTCACGCCGCGCAACGACCTGCCCTACGCGCTGTTCCTTCCGGGATTCGCGTCTGTCGCGCAGTATCACGGCAAGCTGCGCGGGACGCTCGCCGCGTCGCCGGCTGCGGCACGCGCGGCCGCGGAAAGCTTTGTGATCGAGGACTACGTCGGCGCGCTGCACGCTGGAGCGCGACTCTCGGAAGCAAAGCGCCGGCGTATCGTGAACCGCGTCGCGGAGCTCACCGGCCTCGCCCGCCCTCTCGTGGACGAGAAGAACCTCCGCATCAGCGATTCGACCTTCTTCTTCGAGCTCTTGCGGGCCCAGGGTCGGATCGTCGGGCGGCTCGAGGCGCGCGTCACCGGCCCCATGGCTGCCAGCCGTACCCGCAACTGGGAGTTCGACCCGGGGATCGAGGCCATTGCCGCGCCCTATACGATGGCGGCACACGCCTACATGAGCGAGCAGCTCGGCGTCGACATCCGCGATCGCTACGAAGTCCTGTCGATGGATGCGCACAAGCAGTGGAACTGGAACCGGGGCGAGGAGAAGGGCAACGGCTTTGCCTGCACGAGCCCGGACCTCTCCCGCGCGTTGCGGCGCAACCCGCACTTGCGGGTGCTCGTCGCGAGTGGTCACTACGATCTCGGAACACCGTACAGCGCGACCGACTGGTCGCTGGCGCAGCTCGACGTCCCGCCCGAGATCCTGCCGCGCGTACAGCACCACTATTTCGATGCCGGCCACATGATGTACACGCGAGAGACGGACAAGCGCAAGCTCAAGCGCGACCTCGAGCGTTGGCTGGCCGCGCGATAGCTGTGCGGTCGGGCCAGCGTGAAAGCGGGGCCCTGGATGAACAATCCTGCGGCGCGGAGAGGCCTATAATTATTTGCACATCCGCACTCCACGCGAACGACGCGCGCACCGCTGCGGTCGAACGAAAGTGAACAAGGCATTCACGCGCGAGCAGGACGTCGAGCTCGACGACGAGCTCGACGCGCCCTCCCCCATCCCGGCCGGTACGCGCAACTACATGACTCCGGGTGGATTCGCTCGCCTCAAGGCCGAGCTGACGCAGCTGCTCGACCGGGAGCGGCCCGAGGTTGTCGCTACCGTCGCCTGGGCGGCGGGCAATGGCGATCGGTCGGAAAACGGCGACTACATCTACGGCAAGAAGCGTCTGCGAGAGATCGATCGCCGCATACGCTTTCTCATCCGACGCTTGGACAACGCCGAGGTCGTCGATCCGCTCGCGCGCCGCGACGAAGACAGTGCCGAGCAGGTCTTCTTTGGAGCGACCGTGACCGTTGGCAACAGTCGCGGCGAGCAGCGCACGGTGAGCATCGTCGGGATCGACGAGATCGACACGGAGCGGGGCTACATAAGCTGGGTTTCGCCGATGGCACGCGCACTCATCAAAGCTCGCGAGGGCGACACGGTGACACTCAGCACGCCCGGCGGGACGGAGCAGCTGGAGATCGTTGCTGTGCGCTACGAGCCGCTCGCCACGGGTTGACGGCCCGCGAAGCTTCCGCCTATAGTCGAACATGGATTCTGTACTCGGCGGATTGGAGCAGAAGCTCGCGACGCTGCTCGCGGACTATCACCGGCTGCGTGCCGAGAACGACTCGCTCAAGCGAGAGCTTGGCCGGGCGCAGGAGCAGCAGCGAGCGCTCGCTGCGCGGATGTCCGCTGCCACGGAACGGCTCGACTCGCTGCTTCAGCAGCTTCCCGAATCGACCAACTGAACGGACCTCGCGACGATGCCTGTGGACGACCGTTCGATCATGCTCGACGTTTCGATCCTCGGCCACGACTATCGCGTCGCGTGCAAGGAATCCGAGCGCGAGGAGCTGCTGCAAGCGGTGCAGTTCCTGGATCGGCGCATGCACGAGATCCGCGAGTCGGGCAAGGTCACCGGCGCCGAGCGCATCGCGGTGATGGCCGCGCTCAACATCGCGCACGAGCTGCTCCGCGCGCGTTCCGGTGCGCCGGCGCCGAGCGGCGCAGCGGGTTTTGACAGCGCGTCCCTTCAGCGTAGAATTTCCGCAATGCAGACGGCGATCGATCGCGCGATGGCGGAGCAGGACAAGCTTTTCTGATCGTCGTCGCAACGAAGCAACCTATCCCCTGCGGTGTTCGAGCTGGCCATATACTCTTTGGACCAATGCTACGATAGCGAGGTTGCCGCGCCATAAACGGGCCGGTGTGCGCTCCCTACGCGGAAGCGCCTAATGGCCCTGGCAGGCGACCCTCTTGAACCCAGGTTCAAGATGAAGGTTGGCACGGCACAGGCGGGGGACCTTTCTCGTGCGGCGGCGCTCACGGCGCCGCCGCATTTGTTTTGGAGAAGCCAGGGACTGTATCGGCTTCCCGAGGATACTCTGCCCCTCCTTCGAATTCGCGACCATCGGTTCCTCGCAGCCGACAAAGACCCCGGACGCGAGCGAGTGCGAGACCCAGTTCGGAATCTGGTCCTGCCCCGACCTCCGCGGCGATGAGCTCAGCGGCCGCGAGCGCATCGTGCGCAGCATCTGGGCACACGGCAAGTTGCTCCGTCTCGGCTCGACTGCAGAGCAGGATGCCGAGACTCGTCCGATCGGACACGGCGCGCAATAAGGTCTCGCTTGAATCAAGGCAGCGGCGGGCCTCATCGAAATTTGCCTGGCGGGCGTGCAGGCGACCGAGGTAGCTCAGAAACTGACCCTCTGAGTGCCGGTCCCCCAGTTCGCGAGCGACGGCAAGTGCGGCTTCGAAGCTATCACGTGCCTCGTCGAAACGGGCCAGGCTGTCGTAAACCATTCCCAGGTTGCACAGCACGATGCACTCCAGGCGGGCGTGCCCCAGGTCTCGGGCCACGGCCAGCGCCGCCTCGAGTTGTTCGAGCGCATCTGAAAATCTTCCCTGCACCTGGTGCAGCAGGCCTAGGTTGCATCGCACGTTACCCTCTAGTTGCCGGTTCGCGATCCCCTGGGCGACGGCGAGAGCTGCCTCGTCGTGCGACCGGGCCTCGTCCATGCTTCCTGCATGGAAGTGGAGGACTCCCAGGTTGGCAAGGATGCGCCCCTCGCGCTCCCGGTCGCCCGCCTCCCGGGCCAATGCAAGCGCCTTCTCAAATTCAGTGCGAGCCTCGCCGGTTCGGCCGAGGAAGACCTCAACCTTGCCGAGACCGTCGTGCGCGTCGCTCTGCAACGGGAAGTCCTTCATTTCCGCAGCGATGACCAGCGCCGTCTCGAGGTGCTCGCGGGCGGCATCCATACGACCCGCGTGGCTGTCGCGGGCGGCTAGGTCGATCCGCGCACGGCACTCGGAGATGCGGTCGCTGACTCTGCGTGCCTGCGCCAGCGAAGCCTCAAACTGCCCCTGCGCGTCGGAGTCCTTTCCAGAGGCTGCCAGCGCGCGACCCGCGATCCAGTGCACCCTGGCAGCTGTTTTGAGTCCGGGCGTTGCGAGCACGGCGCTCGCGAGATCGGACCCGACTTTGAAAGGTCCACGCAGGCTAAGCGCTGCCCAGGCACCCTCGAGCACGTGGGCAGCCACTTCGGCGTCGCCCCGCGCCGCCGCCCGGCGACAAGCCGCGACGAAATTGTCGACATCGGCAAAGGAATCGGCGGCTACCGCATTGTGGTCGAGCCCCGCGAAATACGCGGCGTGTCGTTCTTGCGCTGCCAGCATCGCCGCCGGCCCGCTCTCCGCGTAGCGATCGGCGGTGCGCAGGTGCTCGGATGCGTACTCCTGCACGCTCATGAGAAGATCGAAGCGATCGCCGCTCCCATGCCTGACGAGGGACTTTTGCACCAGCGTTTGCAGCGCGTCGATCGGCCAAGGCGCGTTCTCGTACGCGGTGAGGTCAAGAACCGCCTCCACTGCCTCGAGTGTGAATCCGCCCTCGAATACCGAGAGCTGGGCAAGGGCGGCCTTTTCGGGCATCGATAGCAAGTCCCACGACCAATCGAACACCGCGCGCAGCGTCGCTTGCCGGCCTAGGCGGCCTCCCGCCGACGATAACAACTTGAACCGCTCGCTCATGCGTGCGAGAAGCATCCGTGGAGGCATCACGCGCACGCGCGCCGCCGCCAGTTCAATCGCCAACGGCAGACCCTCGAGCAGCTTCATGAGCGGGGCGATCGCAGACTGGTCCTCGGCACTCGGTTGGAAACCCGGCTTGGCCGCTTCAGCTCTGCGCATGAACAGAGCAGCTGCTTCAGACGGTGCCAGTGGCGACAGCGCCAGGATTTCTTCTCCTGGCAATTCCAGCACTTCCCGGGTTGTCACGAGGAACCTTGCGGTGCTGGCCCGGTTGAGCCACCGACCCAGTGTCTCCTCCGCGTGGCGCGTCACCTGCTCGAAGTTATCGAGGATCATCAGGCATTGTCCGCGCCCCGCGATCGCGTGTCCGAGCTGGGTCACCGGGTCGTCTTTTCCCAACGGCACGTCGAGCCCTTGAGCAACGGCGTAAACGATACCGTCCAGACTTCTCGCTTGCGACAGATCGCAGAACCACACGCCGCCCGGGAAGCTCCTGAGCGCACTCCACCCGAACCGGGTGACCAGCCGCGTCTTGCCAGTGCCGCCCAAGCCCAGAACCGAGACGAGGCGCGCCCCGGTATCTAGGCGTCGGGTTAGTTCAGCCAACGCCTCGTCGCGGCCCACGAAGGCGTCGCGCTCGGCTGGCAGGCTGTATCCAGTGAGTGATGCCAACGGAGGAAAGTCGGCCCGCAAGTCCGGCGCAACGATCTGCAGCAGGCGCTCGGGACCAGGCAAGCCCTTCAGTTGATGCTCGCCCATTTCCCGCAGCGTGACGCCTTCGGGCAGGTGTCCGCGGATCATTTCCGCCGTGGCGGCAGAGAGCAGGACCTGCTCGCCATGAGCGGCGGACATGATGCGCGCCGCGCGATTCAACGACGCGCCGAAATAGTCGCCATCCCGCAGCTCCGCCACGCCAGTGTGCAAGCCCATCCGTACTCTGAGCGTAGCGGGTGCGATATCAGATGCGGGTCGCCTAGGATCCCAAAGGCCAGGCTCCGCCGGGGCCTGCAACGCGCGCTGCGCGCCAAGGCATGCCGCAAGAGCGTCGGCAGCAGCACTGAAAACAGCGAGCATGCCATCACCGGTGGTCTTGATGATGTGCCCGTCTGCCGACTCGATCGCATCACGCAACAACCCGTCGTGCCGCGCAAGCGCCACCCTCATCGCGTCAGGATATTGCTCCCACAAGGTTGTGCTGCCTTCGATATCCGTGAACAGAAAGGTCACAGTGCCGATTGGCAACGGTGAGTCCGAGCGAAATTTCGCAGGCATGGCGGCGTCTTGAGCGAGAACTGCTATGCTATCTCCCCTGCGGGTAGGGTGTTGCGCCTGCGTCCGTACCAAGGATCTGTCGACGGACTTTACAGACTGTTCACGGTCGCGGGATAGCCCCTTGATTTAATGGTAGTATGATTGCGGAACAATTCTTGCTCTAGCTAGCGCGTCGTTCAGGGGAGAGGTCGTACCGGGCAGCAACGCCCGGACTCGACCAAGGGGGTGGGGCATGCCGGGTATCAGGGGTTTGTGCCTGTGCACGTCGTTCGTGATGGGCGTGCTTATCGCAGGCCGAGTCTGTGCATCACCAATCCAGGTTACGGTGAACACCTCGAGCCTTTCCGGCTCGATCGCGAACCTGGCTTTCGATCTTCTCGACGGCGGGCCTCCGCCGAACTCGGTGACGATCTCGAGCTTCGCGAGCGATGGCACACTGGGCTCGACGATCTTGCTGACTGGCGAGGTAACCGGCACGCTGCCGGGCTCGGTGACGATCGGCGACAGCGGCGTGTTCAACGAGTACTTGCAAGATACCACGCTCGGAAGTTCGCTGACCTTCACCTTCGACACGACCGGCAATACAGCCGCTCCTGGATCATCACCGGACGGCTTTTCGTTCTTCCTGCTGGATCCGGAGACTGGAGCATCCCTCATCTCGCCGACCGCAGATCCGACCGGCAACGATGCGCTGTTTCTCTACGCCATCGGTGAACCCGATCCACTGCAGATCTACACTGATGTTGTGCAAGCGACAGAAGTGCCTAGCGGCGCCCCGGAGCCCGGAGCGCTCGCGCTCGTTATGGCCGGCCTACTAGGGCTCGGCTTCGTACGAAGCGCTAGGCGATAAGTTTCCCGCGGCAAGCGCTTTTCTCGCACAACACGAGGCGCATGAACCGTCTCACCTCGCATTCCGGGGTCAAGTTTCTTGCGTGTACGCTGCTGGCGCTGTTCTTCTTTCTGAGCGCGGCGTGCGAAGCCAGCAGCCAGGACATCACGAGTCAGTTCTCGATTGCGCGCTCCGGGTTCGTGCTCAACCGCTCGACCGGTACTTTCGATCAAACCGTTACCCTCAAGAACATCGGGAGTGTGTCGGTCCCTGCGCCGATCAGCGCGGTGTTCACTGGGCTTCCAGCGACGGTCACGCTAGCCAACAAGACGGGTATGACGTCCGATGGCAAGCCTTACGTGAGCCCGATCCCGGCTGGCTCGGTCCTGCAGAGCGGAGCAACTCTTTCCGTCGTCCTCAGGTTCAACAACCCGCAACGCGTGGCGGTGACGTACACCCTCCAAGTTCTCTACCTCGTACCGGCACCGGCGCCGGGTGCTCCGACCCTGATCAGCGTGGTGGCGACGGGAGGGACAAATGCCTATCTGGTCGGGCGCGCAGATGGCGCGGAGAATCGGAACATAACGCTCCAGGCCTCCGCGGCGCCGACTTGTTTCCTTGGTTCACTTGTCGGAGGCGCGCCGGTCGGCGGCGGAGTCGCGACGACGACCGATGCGTTGGGCTATTTCGGCGTGTCGGTCTCCGGCGTCAATCCGGGGGCCTTCCTCGCCGCTCAGTTGACGGCCCCAAACGCGAGCCCAATGTCTGCATGTCTGGTGAGCTCGCGCGACAACGATTCCTGGCCCAAGGCCTTCGCGCTCGACGGCTCTCCGGTGAACGCACAGGACTTCATCGATGCTCCAGGAAAGGCGCGTTGGTATCGATTCAACATCACGCCCGGCCAGAGCATCCAGGTTGCGCTTACCCACCTTCCGGGCGATTACGACCTCGCGGTGTTCAAGGACATCGCTCAGACGTTCGCAAACCAGTTCGCGCCGGGGTCTGGGACCACCGTCGATCTGCTGAAGCTGACCGCCGAATACGCGCCGACGATCTTCAGCCCGACCATCTTCTCGCCGACGATCTTCAGCCCGGATGCGTACAGCCCGACGATCTTTAGCCCGACCATCTTCTCGCCGACGATCTTCAGCCCGACCATCTTCTCGCCGACGATCTTCAGTCCGACGATCTTCTCGCCGACGATCTTCAGTCCGACCATCTTCTCGCCGACGATCTTCAGTCCGACGATCTTCTCGCCGACGATCTTCTCGCCGACGATCTTCAGCGCCATGGAGATCGCGCAGGCGTTCTCTACCGCACAGACGCGAAGCGTCATCGCGGTGTCGCCAACCCCGGGCACGGGCGACAAGTCGCTGGTTGTCAACACCTGGAACAGCACCGGAAATTTCTACGTGCGGGTTACCGGCCGCGGCGGGGCGTTCAACACGAGCACCCCGTTCATGTTGACCGTCACCAAGGGACCGACCACTTGCGCCGGCGTCACCGACACGACACTCACGCCGCGCGCGGCGGTGATGGCGACGGGGCTTAGTACGCTGATCCTCACCGATTCGTCAGCGGTCGCACTCGACGCGACCTTGCCCGGTCCCGAAGGAGTGACGTTGCGCTCCAAGCTCGCGGCGTTTGCACAGCGCGGCGAGGTCAAGGGAGTAGTGGTCGACGTCGCCGGCGATCAGCGGGTGAAGGTG
This sequence comes from Casimicrobiaceae bacterium, assembly GCA_035499135.1. Taxonomy (GTDB): domain Bacteria; phylum Pseudomonadota; class Gammaproteobacteria; order Burkholderiales; family Casimicrobiaceae; genus PALSA-1003. The sequence continues at coordinate 55,610 of DATJZM010000010.1, forward strand.
CTCAAGCAGCAGGCGGCCAACAATCCCGCCTGCCCGTTTGCAGTAAACCTGGTCGCCCAGGAGATCAAGGGAATCGTCGACTCGTACCGCAGCAACCCGCTGCAATACGTGGTCATCGCCGGCAACGACGCCGCGATTCCGTTCTTCCGCTTTCCTGACGAGAGCGGGCTCGGACCGGAATCCGCATACGTGCCACCGGTGCAGAGCAATTCAGATTCGGAAGCGAGCCTGCGTCGGAATTTCGTGCTCAGCCAGGACCCATATGGCTCCAAGACGTCGATCTCGTTCGCATCGAACGATTTCCCGGTGCCGGGGCTCCCCGTCGGTCGTCTTGTCGAAACGGCACCTGAGATCGCCAGCCTGATCGACGCGTATATCGCGGCCAACGGAGTCGTCGTGCCGCAGTCCTCGTTGGCGACGGGCTACGATTTCCTCGCTTCGGCCGCAAACGCTGTTAACACAGAGCTCCAGCTCGGCATGGGTGCCGGCGGCCTCCCCGATACGCTGATCACGCCAGATGGGGTCTCGCCGCAGGATCCGCAATCCTGGAGCGCCACCGCCCTCGCCAACAAGCTTTTCGGCAGCCACCACGACGTGATCTTCCTTGCCGGGCACTTCAGCGCCAACAGCGCGCTTGCCGCCGATTTCTCGACCAACCTTGTTACGACCGATCTCGCGGCGTCAACGACGGACTTCGTGAACTCGATCGTCTTCAGCGCCGGGTGTCACTCTGGCTACAACCTCGTGGACAGCGATGCCATCCCCGGAGTGACGCTGCCGCTGGACTGGGCGCAGGCGTTCGCGCGAAAGAGCGCGACGCTGATCGCCGGCACCGGGTATCAATACGGCGACACCGATTTCATCAAGTACAGCGCCCAGATCTATCTCAACCTCGCACGCGAGTTTCGCGCCGGCAACGGGCCGATCCCGATCGGTGCCGCGCTGGTCGCAGCAAAGCTCGATTACCTCGCCACGACGCCCGACATTCGCGGGATTTCGGAGAAGTCGCTGCTGGAGGCGACGCTATTCGGCTTGCCGATGCTCGCCATCAACATGCCCTCGGGACGCGGTTCGGGGCCGGGGGGTGGCACGATCGCGCCGGTGGCGGTGGCTTCGGGTCCGGCGCAGACGCTGGGGCTTGAGACCTATGACTTGAGCGTTGCACCAGTCCTCACGCCGCAGGCGAAGAACCTCACCAACGTGGCGGGCGGAGCCAACGTCACCGCCAGCTGGCTGAGCGGGCCCGACGGCGTGGTGAGCAATCCGGGTGAACCTGTCCTGCCGCTCGCTGCGCTCAACGTCACGCCCAACGATCCCAGCCTCGTCCTGCGCGGGATCGGGTTCCGCGGCGGGACGTACGTCGATTCGGCGCCGCTTGTTCCCTTCTCGGGTGCTCCGACCACCGAGTTGCGCGGCGTGCATGTTCCCTTCGTTTCTCCGGTCTTCTACCCGGCGCTGGGGCGAGTATCGACGCCCAACTATTTCGGTGCTCTGGCCGGAACCGGCGGCACGGAGTTGCTCGTCACGCCGGCGCAGCACATCGCTGCGGACATGGTCGCCGGTACCAGCACGCGACGGCAGTACACGGGCCTCGGTCTGCGCCTGTTCTTCAGCGGCAACCTTAGCCAGGCGGCACTTTCCGACGCGCCGTCGATCGTGAGCGTCGATGCCGAGCCCAATGCCGGCGGCGCGCTCTTCGCCGCGCAGGTTACCGGCGATCCGGCCGCGGCCATCCATCAAGTGTGGGTCACGTACACCGGCGATGGCGCCAACGCGTGGACGTCGCTCGATTTGAGCCAGTGCGTCGCGCCTCTGCCGGCGGCGTGCGGCGGCGTCGCGGACTCGCGGCAGTGGGCGGCCCAGCTGACCGTCGCGCCGGCCAATCTCAAGTACATCGTGCAGGCCGTGAGCGGCGTCGGGCTCGTTGCGCTCGACGACAACCGCGGCGCGTATTACCAGCTTGGCGGTACGACGCCGGCAGCAACCGCGGATGCACTCGTCTCGCCACCCACCAACGCGACGGTCGGCGACACGGTCAGCGTAAGCACGAAGCTGACCTTCGCCGGTGTGCCGGTCGCAGGGAAGACGGTCATCGTCACAATCGGTGGCATCACGCAAGTGGGAACGACGGCAGCCGACGGAAGCGTCACCGTGAATCTGCCGCTAGGCATTCCTCCGGGCAGCTACGTGATGACCGTATCGTTCGCCGGCGACGCCACCTTCCAGCCTTCGTCGACCACGACGACATTCGCCGTCGCCAAGGCACCGTCGAGCCTCGCGGCGCTCGCGCCGGCCGGGGCTACGCTGACCGGACTGCTCGGCGGCGCGACCGTGGCGGTGCAGCAGGAAGCCGTCAGCTTCTCGGTGACCGGGCCGGCGGGCTCGACCACGATCTTCGCGAACACCGACGAGCTCGGGCAGGCGAAGCTGCCGCCGCCCTCGGGGCTCCCGGCCGGCACCTACACGGTAACGCACGCGAGCTTCGGCGGCGATGCGACGTTCAACGCGACCGCGATTGCGCTGTCGCAGCAGTTCATGGTGCCCAAGCTCGCGCAGAGCATCACGTTCGATCCGCTCGCCAACAAGAACTTCGGCGACCCCGACTTTGCCGTGTTCGCGGCCGCCAGCTCGGGGCTCGCGGTGACGTTCGGCGCCAGCGGCGCATGCACGATCGCCGGCAACACGGTCCACCTTACCGGCGCCGGAAGCTGCACGATCACCGCCGATCAGCCAGGCGATGCGAACACGAATCCGGCGCCGCAAGTCGCGCGCATGTTCTCGATCGTGGCGGCGCCGACGATCGTCTCGCTCGTTCGCGCACAGCCCTCGCCGACGATGGCCGACTCGGTCACGTACACGCTGACGTTCAGCGAGGCGGTGACCGGCGTCACCGCGGGCAACTTCGGACTGGCGACGGGCGGCGTCACCGCGGCGTCCGTTGCTTCGATCGGCGGCTCGGGCACTACGTGGACGGTCACGGTAAACACCGGTCGAGGAAGCGGAACGCTGCGGCTCGACCTCGCGAATGGCACGGGCATCGTCGACGCCAGCAACGTGCCGCTCGCGGGAACGCCGTTCACCGGCGAGACGTACGGCATCGACAAGGGCGGCACGGTGTTGTACGGCGCCAGCGGCACCGACGGGCAGCCCGTGGCGAGCTTCGGCAGCGGCGGCTACGCGCTCTTCGGCGATGTGCCGATCGCGGCCGCGCTCGGTTTGACCGCCGTGCTGCCGGACGGTCGGATTTTGGTCGCGAGCGCGATCGGCTGCGATCCGCAGACGAGCCTTTGCACGCTGCAGCTCGGGCGATACCTGGCGACCGGTGCGCTCGATGCGTCGTTCGGGACCAACGGGCGCGTCGTGACCTCGGTGAACAACGTCTACCCCGAGCTGAGCGGCATCTCAGTCAACGCCGATGGCACGTTCCTGGTCGGCGGCATCCGGAACAATGGTACCAGCGACGTACCCTTCGTCGCCAAGGTCACCAGCACGGGCGCGGCCGACGTCTCGTTCGGAACCGGAGGTGTCGCGGTGCTGGATTCGCTGCCGCTTTTCGTCGCAATCAGCGGATTCGCGGTCGACGCCTCTGGGCGCGGCGTGATCGCGGGCAGCACCGTCCCCATCCCAAACCAAGTCCACACTTTCGTCGCACGGCTGACGAACGCGGGCGCGCTCGACGCCAGCTTCGGCAGCGGCGGGGTCGCGACATTCTCGATTTCGCCCGTCAACGATCAGGGCAGATCGGTCGCGATCCAGCCCGACGGCAAGATCGTCGTCGGGGGTCGCACTCGTCCCACGCCCGGGGTGTTCAGCTCCGATCTTTTCCTCGTGCTGCGAATCGACGCGAGCGGCGCGCTCGACCCGACGTTCGGGACCAACGGCGTCGCGACGACCCGCATCGCCGGGACGCCCGGCGCCAATATCGGACGCAGGCTCGTGCTGCAGCCGGACGGCAAGATCGTGCTGGTCGGCAATCTCCTCAACCTCGACGGCACGGCCTTCGCCGGGTGCGGCATCGCGCGTTTCAACGGCGACGGCACGCTCGACGCTGGGTTCGGCAACGGGGGACAGGTGTTCGAGCCCCGACTCGACCAAGGATGCTTGGGCGTCAGCCTGCAGCCGGACGGCAAGACGGTGATCGTCGGCGACGCCAGCGACGCGGACGTGTCTATCGCGGGCTTCGTGCGCCTGCTGCTCGACGGGTCGCCCGACCCGACGTTCGGCAACAACGGCGGCGTCGGCATCAGCAGCTACGGCTCGCCTGCACCGGTCGCCGTGACCGCCAGCGGCAATCTGCTCACGACGCTCGCGATCCAGGATCCGGCGGACGGCGTGATCAAGTCCTACGTGGCCGAGCTCCAGAGCACGCTCGCGGGCCCGTGGCTCGCGCAGAGCATCACCTTCAATTCGCTGCCGGATATGAGCTACGGCGCTCTGGCATTTTCAGTGTCCGCGTCGACTAGCTCGCAGTTGCCGGTGTCGTTCACATCCAGCGGACCGTGCACGGTGGCGGGCAATATGGTCCAGGTCGGCGGCGTCGGAACCTGCACGATCACGGCGAGCCAGGCTGGCAATGCCACGTACTTCGCTGCCGCGCCGCAGCCGCAAACGTTTACGATCGCCAGTGCGACGCAGTCGATCACTTTCGGGCCGGCTCCGAGCGGCGTAACCGTGGGTCAGCCACTGGTCTTCTTCACGGCGACCAGCTCGAGCCCCACCGGACCACCGTCGGCGATCCCGATCATGTTCACCTCGCTGACGCCGGCGATCTGCGCCACGAGTGCCGGCCTCAACGGTGAGCTGTTGACGCTCCTCACGGCGGGTCAGTGCACGATCGCCGCAAATCAGAGCGGCGACGCCAACTACAATGCCGCGCCGCAAGCGACGCAGACCTTCACCGTCGGTCCCGCCGGCGTTCCGCCATCGGTCTTCACGGTGACCAATCTCAACGACCGCGGCGCCGGCAGTCTGCGCTCCGCGATCGCGAGCGCCAATGCGACGGCGCCGGGGCCGAACCTCGTGAATTTCGCCCCTGGACTGACCGGCACGATCGTGCTGACGACCGGACAGATCCAGATCTCCCGCTCGGTGCTGATCCAGGGGCCCGGGGCGGACAACCTCACGATCGACGGCAACGCCAACAGCCGGATCTTTTCGATCTTCGCAACGGACCCGGCGTGTCCGGCGCTGGACGGGCCCGATTATGTCGTGCTGATCTCCGGTCTCCGGCTCACGAACGCGTGGCGGACCACCAGCAATGGCGCCGGAGCGATCTTCACGGAGCACAGCCTTGCGCTCGATTCGGTGATCGTCGAGAACAGCGTTGCCCGGCAGGGCGCTGGCCTCTATTTCCAGATTCAGTATCCAGGGCAGACGCTGACGATCACCAATTCGCAATTTCTCAACAACGTCGCCACGCCGGATGTTTTTCCGGCAGGGACGGCCGCGCAGAACGGCGCCGGAATGCGAATCGCCGAGCGCTGCACTACACCGCAAACGACCCCGGTGACCGTGATCATCTCGAACAGTCTGTTCAGCGGCAACCTGGCACAGCCGACGGGAACGTTGACGGCAAACGGCGGAGCGTTCGATTCGTATTCTCTCGCGGACATCGCCATCGCCGATTCCCGCATCGTCGCGAACCAAGTCGTCGCGGCGAATCCCCCCGTTCCCGGGTTCGGTGGCACGAACTATCGTGCCGCTGGAATCCATGCGACGGCCAAGTCGCTGCTGATCTACCGGACCGAGATCGCGGACAACGCGGTTACCGACCCGACCGGCAGCGATACGACGCGCGCAGGCGGATTGAACCTCTATCAGGATGACCCGACGCGGCAGGGACCCGCCGACGCGATGGCGGTCCGCATCGTCGATTCGACGATATCCGGCAACACGGTAGCCGCGACCGGTGGCGCGATGACGGTATACGGCGATGTGGCCCTCGAGCTCGACAACACCACGGTCGCCAACAACTCTGCGGCGCCGACCCGTACGGGCGGAATCATCATGAGCACAGGGGCAACCGAGCCATCATCTGCCGGCAACGCGACGCCGCCATCGCTGAAGCTCGTTTCCTCGCTTCTGGCTGACAACGACACTGACGTCGCGAACAACAGGACAACAATATCCGCGTTCGGGATCAACGTCTTCGATTCGCTGATACAGAATCCATGCTCGATCTGCGTGATAGTGATCTCGGGCCCAGGCAGTCTTGTCGGTGTCGATCCACTCCTGGCGCCGCTGGCGTTCAACGGCGGGACCAAGCGCACGCACGCGCTGCTGCCGGGCAGCCCGGCAATCGATACCGGAAACAACGCGGTCGGGCTGAACACTGATCAGCGCGGTCACGGTTTCCCGAGAGTGTCGGGCTCGACCGCCGATATAGGCGCGTACGAAGCGAGCCAGGCCGTCCCTCTTGCTACCGGCACTTATTTCGATCGAGTTGCCGGCCTGATCGGAACCAGCTTCCTCTTCGATCCCGTCACGGTGACTGGAACGCTTCCTTCCATCACGGTGACGGGGCCGCCTTCATGGAATGGAGGCAATACCTTCAGCTGCGTGCGTTACCAGCCTCAAGGACGGCAACCTGTCGTCGATGGCGCTCCCTTCGCCTATTTCACGACGGCGACGGGCAACCTGGTGGTGGTCGATACGGCGGCGAACGAGGTCGACACGACGGTCGCTGTCGGGGCAAATCCGTACGCGGCCGTGGTCAACCCGGGTGGGACGCGCGTCTACGTGTCGAATTTTAACGACAACACCGTCTCCGTCCTCGACGCGTCGACCAACGGCGTCATCGCGACCGTCCCGGTCGGAGCCGGGCCGCAAGGGCTGGCCGTGAATCCCTCCGGAACGCGCGTCTATGTCGCAAGCTTCACGGCGGGTACGGTCTCAGTGATCGACGGCGGGACGAACGCGGTGATCACAGCGATCCCGGTGGCGGCGGCCGTGGACGTCGTTGTCAACCAGGCCGGAACGCGGCTGTACGTGGCCGACGGAGCCGGGGTCGCGATCGTCGATACCGCCACCAACCTCGTCACTGGCTCGATACCCAAAGGGGCACTGTCGAGTTTCGCCACCATTGCGATCTCGAAGGACGACACACGTCTGTATGCCTGGTCCAGCGGGACCGCGAGCGTTGCTGTCATCGACATTAGCACGAGCTCGATCGTCGCCACGATTCCGATCGCCTCGGCTTTTGCCAATGATGGAATCGCGGTCGATCCAAGCGGCGCGCCGGTCTATCAGTCGAACGGCGGGAGTGTCGCGGAAATCGATCCGGCCACGAATTCAGTCGTCCACACCGTGCCGCTCGGGACGGTGGGAAGCGGCGTCAATGGCGTCGCGGTCACTCCGGACGGCGAACAGGTGTACACGGCGACGGCGAGCGGCGTTCGGACGTTCGACACCGCGACCGAAACGGTCACTCCCATTGCGACGGGAGCGGTACGGGCGCTCGGCCATTTCATCGGTTCCGGACCGACCAAAGCCTTCGAGGATGTCCAGGACCGATCCATCTGCTGGACGCTCGCGCTGCCCATCACGGGGAATTACAGCGCACAGGGCATAGCCGGAGGCACGCCCTTCACCGGGACATCATCCCTCGATGCCACGAGCCAGCTGGCGGCGCCGCAAATCACCAGCTTGACCACTGGAGCCGACAGCGTCACCGTTGGCTGGACCGCGCCACCGGACGCAGGTTCATTCCTCGTTCGCGTGAACGCCGTACCGTTTACGGGCATCATCGACGAGGAGATCGTCTCGGGAGCCTCCCGCGCCGCGACATTCACGGGGTTGGGCCTGATCAGCGGCGCGAACTATCAGGTGACGGTCTTTGCGTTCTCGGACGACCTGCTCACTCCCGATTCGTTATCGGGGGTGTTCAACATCTCCACGCACAGTGAGAATTTCGTCGGTCCGTAAGACGCACCGTGGAATGGATCGGCGTGCGCTCCCTACGCGGAAGCGCCTAATGGCCCTGGCAGGCGACCCTCTTGAACCCAGGTTCAAGATGAAGGTTGGCGCGGCACAGGCGGGGGACCTTTCTCGTGCGGCGGCGCGCAAGAGCGTCGCCGCATTCATTTGGGGCTGGCGATGCGCTACTGGCTGATGAAATCCGAGCCGGGCGAGTTCTCGATCGACGACCTCGCCAAGGCCCCCAAACGGTCCACGGCCTGGTTCGGCGTGCGCAACTATCAGGCGCGCAATTTCATGCGCGACCAGATGACGGTCGGCGATCTGGCATTCTTCTATCACTCGAGCTGTCCGGAGCCCGGCATCGCCGGCATCGTTCGGGTGAGCAAGCCTGCCTACCCGGACGAGTCGCAATTCGATCGCAAGAGCCCGTACTACGATCCTGAGGCGACGCGTAAGGCGCCGCGCTGGCTCAACGTCGAAGTGACACTCGTCGAGAAGACGCGCCTCGTTCCGCTCGCCGAGCTCCGCCAGCAGCCGCAGCTCGAGGGGATGCGCGTGCTGCAACGGGCCAATCGCCTTTCGATCACGCCGGTCGATCCGCGCGAGTGGACGTTCATCACGAGCAAGCTGATGCGGAGCAGCTCCTAAGCTGCCGTATAGCGCTCGCGCAGCAGATTCTTCTGCACTTTGCCCATGGCGTTGCGGGGCAGATCGCTGACGAAATAGACGCGCTTCGGCACCTTGAAGCCCGCGATCTCGTCCTTGAGGCTCGCAACGACGAAATCCTCGGTGAGTGCGTGTCCCGCCGCGGCGACGACGACGGCAGTCACCGCCTCGCCGAGGTCGGGGTCGGGCACGCCGATCACGGCCGTCTCCACCACGCCCGGCATAGCATCGATCCGGTCCTCGATCTCTTTCGGGTAGACATTGAGCCCGCCGCTGATGATCAGGTCTTTCGCGCGGCCGGCGATCCTGAGATAGCCACCTTCCAGCCACTCGCCAAGGTCGCCGGTCCTGAAGTAGCCGTCCGCAGTGAAGTTCTCGCCGGTCTTCTCGGGCATGCGCCAGTAGCCAGGGAAGACATTGGGACCCTTCACCTCGATAGCGCCGACGGTCCCTTGAGCGCCGGGCGACGCCGTTTCGCCCGTTACACGCACCGTCACGCCGGGCAGCGGCGCGCCCACGCTGCCGCAGCGACGCTCGCCGTCAAGCGGATTCGACGTGATCATCCCGGTCTCCGTCATGCCGTAACGCTCGAGGATGGCGTGGCCGGTGCGCGCTTGGAAGGCCTCGAAGGTCGCCGGGAGCAGCGGCGCGGATCCCGATATGAACAGGCGCACACCCTTGCACGCGTCGCGAGTGAACGCTTCCTCCGCGAGCAGGCGCGTATAGAAGGTCGGCACGCCCATCATCACCGTCGCGCGCGCGAGCAGCTCGGCGACTTCTCTCGCGTCGAACCGAGGCAGCCACAGCATGCGGCTGCCCGAGAGCAACGCACAGTGGCAGGCGACAAACAGGCCGTGCACGTGATAGATCGGCAGCGCGTGCAAGAGCACGTCGCCGCGCGTGAAGCCCCAGCTGCCGACCAGTGCCAAGGCGTTGGTTGCGAGGTTGCGATGCGTGAGCATCGCCCCCTTGGCCCGCCCAGTGGTGCCCGAGGTGTAGAGGATCGCCGCCAGGTCATTCGGTGCCGACACCGCTGTCTCGAAGCGTGCGGGTGCTTCCTCCGCACGCTCGAGCAGCGTCCCGACACCCTCGGCCAGCGTGAGCACGGTGGCCTCGCGCCTCAAACTGGCCGTGAACTCGACGCTATCCGGTCTGCAGACGATGACGCGCGGCTCGGCATCGTCGAAGAAGTATGAGAGCTCCGCCTTCTTGTAACCGGTGTTCAGCGGCAGATAAACGAGCCCGGCGCGCAAGCAGGCCAGATAGAGGGCGAGCGCCTGCCAGCACTTGTCCACTTGCACGGCAACGCGGTCGCCGGCGCGGCAACCGGCGCCGACCAGAACGTGCGCCATGCGCGCGGAGAGGGCGTCGAGATCGTCGTAGTGAATGACCGCCCCGCCGGGAATGAGGACGCATGGCTCCTCTGCCTCCTCGGGAAAGTGGTCGCGCAGCAGCGCGTACAGGTTCGCGTTCATGCGGGCGAGGCGCGGCACCGCGCAATGCGGGCGTCGGGGAGCGGCGTTGGCGGCGCCCTTGCGCGACAGCGGCGACCGGAATTGCGAGGCGATACTTTCCGTCCTCTACGCCGGTTTGACAAGACCGGCGCCGCGCGCCCACCTGTACTTGGCGCCCAGCACCGCGACCGGCATCTCCGTCGTGTAAGGATACGCGGGGATCCCATGGTCGAAGAGGTACTCGGACGCCTCCTCCACTTCCACATCGCCCGCCAGAGAGGCGACGATCGGCTTGTGGATTCCCTTGCCGCGCATCTCCTCGATCACCTCCACCATCGTCTTCGCGAACACCATGGGCGGGGTGATGATCGTATGCCAGTAGCCGAGGATAAGCGCGTGGATGCGCGGATCCTCGAGCCCGAGGCGCACCGTGTCCTGGTAGGTCTTCGGCGGCTGACCTCCGGTGATGTCCACCGGGTTGCCGGCGGCGCCGAACGGCGGAATGAACTTGCGGAACGCCGCGTCGAGATCGGGCGGCATTGGCATCAGATGAAGGCCGTTGTCGACGCATGCGTCGGAAAGCAGCACCCCCGAGCCCCCGGCGCCCGTGATGATGACCACATTCTCGCCTTTCGGCGTCGGCAACACCGGAATCGCGCGCGCGTATTCGAGCAGATCGCGCAGGCCCATCGCCCGGATGACGCCCGCCTGTCTCAGCACGTCGTCGTAGATCTTGTCGTTGCCAGCGAGCGCGGCGGTGTGCGAGCTTGCCGCCTTCGCGCCCGCGCTCGTGCGGCCCGCCTTGAGCACGACCACCGGCTTCTTCTTTGACACGCGCTTCGCCACCTCTGCGAAAGCGCGCCCGTCCTTCAGATCCTCGAAGTGCTGGGCGACGATCTTGGTGTTGTCGTCCTGCTCGAAGAAGGTGAGGAGATCGTCTTCGTCCAGATCCGACTTGTTGCCGAGCCCGACGATGGCGGAAACGCCCATCTTGGCCGAGCGTGAGAAGCCGATGATCGCCATGCCGATCCCGCCCGACTGCGAGGAAAGCGCGGCGCCGCCCTTGACGTCGTAAGCGGTGCAGAAGGTCGCACAGAGGTTCTTCCACGTGTAGTAGAAGCCGTAGATATTGGGGCCCATCAGCCGCACGTTGTACTTGCGGCCGATCGCCTGGAGCTCCTTCTGCCCTTCGACATTGCCGGTCTCGGCGAAGCCCGACGGGATCAGCACGGCGCCGGGGATCTGCTTCTCGCCGACCTCGACCAGCGCCTTGGCGACCAGCGGCGCGGGAATCGCGAATACCGCGACGTCGATCTTGCCCGGCACGTCCTTCACGCTCTTGTAGGCCTTGCGCCCGAGGATCTCGGCGGCGGAGGGGTGAACCGGATAGATCTCGCCCTTGTAGCCGCCATTGATGAGATTCTTCATCACCGAGTTGCCGATCTTGCCGTCCTCGGACGAAGCACCGATGACCGCAACCGCCTCCGGCTTCATGATGCGGTTCATCTGCCGGACGATCTCCTCCTGGCTGGGCCGGTAGCGCGCAGGTTGCGGATTCCAGTCGCAGACGATGCGCACGTCGGCGGCGATCGCGCCCTTCGGCGTGGCGAACACCGGGTTAAGGTCCATCTCGGAGATCTCGGGAAAGTCCGAGACCAGCTGCGATACGCTCTGGATGAGGCGCGCCAGCGCCTGCCGGTCGACCGCAGGCGCGCCCCGCACGCCCTTGAGAATGGGCGCCGCGGCGATACCGTCGAGCATCGACAGCGCATCGTCCTTCGACGCCGGTGCGAGCCGGAACGTGACGTCCTTGAGCACTTCGACCAGCACCCCGCCCAAGCCGAAGGCAACGAGCTTCCCGAACGACGGGTCGGTCACCGCGCCGACGATGACCTCCTGTCCTCCGCCGAGCATCTGCTGCACTTGCACGCCTAGAAGCTGCGCCTTGCGGTCGTACTTCTTCGCATTGCGCATGATCGTGTCGAAGCCTTTCTTCGCGTCGGCTGCGGTCCTCACGCCGACGAGCACGCCGCCCGCTTCCGTCTTGTGGAGAATTTGGGGCGAGACGATCTTGAGCACGACCGGAAAGCCCATGCGGGCTGCGAGCTTTGCGGCCTCGACCGCGGTCCGGGCCACGCCCTCCTTCGGCACGGGAATTCCGTAGGCATCGCAGACGAGCTTGCCCTCGGGCGCGGTCAGCGACGTGCGCTGGTCGGCCTTCACCTGCGCCAGGATCCGCTTTACTTCGGCTTTCTTGTTCGCCATGAACCTTCCTCTCGCTCGATGTGTTAGGTGCGCTCGTCGAAATAGCTGATCAGCCGCGTTGACCGTCGGCATGCTGGCGCCCGCCGAAGCTGATACCTCCGCCACGACGGTCCAACGCGGCAAACGGATTGTCCTTCAGATCACCTTTTCGGCACGCAGCGCCGCGATCTCATCCTTGCCGTAACCGAGCTCGGTCAGGACTTCGTCGGTGTGCTCGCCGAGCAGCGGCGAGCGCTTCACGTCGCTTGGGCTGTCCGACATCTTGATCGGATTGCCGACCGAAAGATACTTGCCACGCGTTGGGTGATCTACCTCGACGACGGTTCCGGTCTTGCGCAGCGACGGCTCCTCGGCGATCTCCTTCATCGAGAGAATCGGGCCGCACGGAATGTCGTGCTTGTTCAGAATGTCCATGGCTTCGAACTTGTTCTTGGTCATGGTCCATTTCTCGATCTCGCCGAAGATTTCCATTAGGTGCGGCAGCCGCGCCTTGGGCGTGGCGTAGCGCGGATCGGTCAGCCACTCGGGCCGGCCGATCACCTCGCAGATGTCCTTCCACACCGGCGCCTGGGTAATGAAGTAGATGTAGGCGTTGGGATCGGTCTCCCATCCCTTGCACTTGAGGATCCACCCCGGCTGCCCTCCTCCAGACGCGTTACCGGCGCGCGGGACGGCGTCACCGAACTGGCCGTTGGGATACTGCGGGTACTCTTCCATGATGTGAGTGCGATCGAGGCGCTGCTGATCGCGGAGCTTCACCCGGCACAGGTTGAGCACCCCGTCCTGCATTGCGGCGAGCACCTTCTGCCCGCGTCCCGTTGTCTTGCGCTGGAAGAGCGCGGCGACGATGCCGAGCGCGAGGTGCAATCCCGTGCCCGAATCGCCGATCTGCGCTCCCGTCACCAGCGGCGGGCCGTCGTCGAACCCGGTCGTTGACGCCGAACCGCCCGCGCACTGCGCGACGTTCTCGTAGACCTTGCAGTCTTCATAGGGTCCCGGTCCGAAGCCTTTGACCGAGGCGACGATCATGCGCGGATTGAGCGACTGGATGTGCTCCCAGGTAAGCCCCATGCGGTCGAGCGCCCCGGGGGCGAAATTCTCGACCAGCACGTCGCAATGCTTGACCAGTGACTCGAGGACCTTCTTGCCCTTCGGATGCTTGGCGTCCACGGTGATCGAGCGCTTGTTGTGGTTGAGCATCGTGAAGTAGAGGCTGTCCACGCCTGGGATGTCGCGCAATTGGCCGCGCGTGATGTCGCCTTCTCCGGCGCGCTCCACCTTGATCACGTCCGCGCCCAGCCACGCCAGCAATTGCGTGCACGTCGGACCCGACTGCACGTGTGTGAAGTCGAGGATACGCACGCCGTCCAATGCCTTGCCCATCTCACTCCCCCATGCAGACGTTGCTAAGCCGCGATGACGGTCGGTACACCAACCATGGTTTGCCCGAAGTGGAGCCCCGACGACGGGCGAAGGCGGCGTGCCTTCATTGCTTCTTCCTCGCGGCGGGATTGAGATTGGTGATGCGGCCGCTTTCGGTGCCGCCGCCCTCGTCGATGACCGCGTTGACCAGCGTCGGCCGGCGCGAACGGATCGCTTCCTCCATCGCCTTGCGCAGTGCATCGGGCGTCGTTACGTGGACGCCGACCCCGCCGAATGCCTCCATCATCTTCTCGTAGCGCGCGTCCTTGACGAACACCAGCGGCGAAGGATCCGTCCCGCCCGTGGGATTCTTCTCGTCGCCGCGGTATACGCCGTTGTTGTTCATGATGACGATGCACACCGGCAGGTTGTAGCGGCAGATGGTCTCGGTCTCCATCCCGGAGAAGCCGAAGGCACTGTCGCCTTCCACTGCGATCACCTGTTGCCCCGTCACGACGGCGGCTGCCACGCAGTAGCCCATGCCGACACCCATGATTCCCCAGGTGCCGACGTCGATGCGCTTGCGAGGCTTGTACATGTCGACGATGCTGCGCGTGAAGTCGAGCGCGTTCGCGCCTTCATTCACCAGCATCGCGTCCGGGTTCTGCCTGACAATGTCGCGCACGACGTTGAGCGCGCTCTGGAAGCTCATCGGCGAGGGATTCTTGGCCAGCGTTTCCCCCATCTTGGCGACGTTCTTGCTCTTTCGCTCGGCGATGGCGCCTGTCCACTCGGCGGGCGGCTTGGGCCAGCTCGGCCCGATCGCCTTCAGCAGCGCCGAGACGCAGGAGCCGATGTCGCCGACCACCGGCGCGTCGATGGCCACGTTGCTGTCCGCCTCCTGGGGCGAGATGTCGATCTGGATGAACTTCTGGCCGCCCCAGGCCTTCGGTGTGGCGGCGCCCCAGGTTTTGCCTTTGCCCTGAGAGAGCAGCCAGTTCAGACGCGCACCGATCAGCATGACCACGTCGGCCTCGGGTAGCACGTAGGAGCGCGCCGCCGATGCTGACTGCTCGTGCGTGTCGGGCAGCAGGCCCTTCGCCATCGACATCGGCAAGTAGGGGATACCGGTCCTCTCGACCAACGCCCGGATGTCCGCATCGGATTGCGCATACGCGGCGCCCTTGCCCAGGATGATGAGCGGTTTTTTAGCAGACCGGAGGAGGTCGACGGCGCGTTGCACGGCGTCCGGCGCCGGCATCTGTTTCGGCGCCGGGTCGACCACCTTGATCAGCGTTTTTCTGCCTGCCTCTGCCCCCATCGACTGCGGGAACAGCTTCGCCGGCAGATCGAGGTAAACGCCGCCGGGACGCCCCGACACCGCGGCGCGGATCGCGCGCGCGACGCCGACGCCGATGTCCTCGGCGTGCAGGACGCGGAAAGCGGCCTTCGCGAGCGGCTTCGCGACCGCGAGCTGGTCCATCTCCTCGTAGTCGCCCTGCTGCAAGTCGACGATCTCGCGCTCGCTCGAGCCGCTGATGAGGATCATCGGGAAGCAGTTGATCGTCGCATGCGCGAGAGCGGTCAGGCCGTTCAGGAAGCCTGGCGCCGAGACGGTCAGGCAGATGCCCGGCTTCTGCGTCAGGAAGCCGGCGATCGAGGCGGCATACCCGGCGTTCTGCTCGTGACGGAAGGAAATCATGCGCATTCCAGCCGCCTGCGCCTTGCGGGTCAGGTCGGTGATCGGTATGCCAGGCAGGCCGAAGATCGTGTCAATGCCGTTGAGCTTCAAAGCATCGATGATCAGGTGAAAGCCGTCGGTCTCTGCATGTGGCATGGCATCGGTGTCGCCGCCGGCGCTCTTTGGCGTGTCTTGAGCGGTCGTGGGCGCAGCCTTCGCCGGCTGTTTGGTCGACGTCTCTAGCATGGTTCTACCCCGCGATCAAAAAAGGGCGCGGCTCGAGCCGCGCCCTCGCGTTCCAGGTCTCGCTCATAGCAGTATCGGCCGTGATCGCTCCGCCCTGAGCATTCGAACAAAATACTCAGGTCGCGAGCTTCGCTTGCACGTCCATGGGCGTCGCGTGCTTTATATAGGTGCTGCGCATCGGCTTGAGCACGAACATTGCCAGCAGGGCTGCCAGGATGTTCATTGCCGCGGCGGTCAGGAACACTGCTTGCCAGCTGCCCGTCATGGTCGTCAACACGTTGGCTAGCGGGACAAGCAGCGATGCTGTTCCCTTGGCGGTGTACATCAACCCGGTGTTGGTCGTTGCGAACTTGGCACCATACGTGTCCGTGACTGTCGCCGGGAAGAGGCTGTAGATCTCGCCCCAAGCAAAGAACACCAGACCGCTCAATATGACGAACATCACCGGGTTCGTGCCGAATTTGTATAGCGCGAAAATTCCGAGTCCTTCGAGAGCGAAAGCGATGAACATCGTGTTTTCGCGACCTATGTGATCGGACACCCAGCCGAAAAAGGGCCGGGTAATGCCGTTGAGCACCCGATCGATAGTCAGCGCGAAGGTGAGTGCAGGCAGGGTGATGCCGACCAGACTCACCGGGATCGTGTCGATCTTGAAGTCCTTGGCAATGGGCGCAAGCTGCGCGGTAGCCATCAGCCCGCCAGCAGCCATCAGGACGAACATCACGTACATAACCCAGAAGACAGGTGTCTTGATCATCTGGGTCCAGGTCGCTTGCGCGCGGCCGGCCCCGGGCGCCATTTTCACCGGCGCCGTCATTATGCTGGCCGGCGGAACCAGAAGCAGGAACCCGAGTACCACAACCACGGCTCCCTGGATCAGTCCGAAGGTGAGGAACGTTTGCTCGTAGCCGACCGACTTGATCATGTTCGCGATCGGGATGATCGTCAGCGCCGAGCCCATGCCGAATCCGGCTGCAGTCAGCCCGGCGGCGAGCCCGCGCCGGCCCGGGAACCACTTCACCGCGCTGCCGATGCACGTGCCGTACACCGCACCGGCACCGATCCCGGCAATCGCCGCCGCGAAGTACAGCATCGCCAGCGAATCGGCCACCGAATTCAACGCCCACGCGATCCCGCAGAGTATTCCGCCTACAACCACGATCCAGCGAGGCCCGAAGCGGTCGACCAGATACCCCTCAATCGGCACCAACCACGTTTCCAGCAGAACGAAGATCGTAAAGGCCACCTGGATCGAGGCCCTGCCCCAGTGGTACTTGTTGTCGAGCGGCAGCACGAACAAGGTCCAGCCGTACTGGTAGTTCGCGATCATGACCATGCAGATCACGCCGATGACCAGTTGGGACCATGGATTTGCAAAAACGGATTTGGGTGCTGCAGACGCGGTCGAATTCATTGGATTCCTCCTCGCAGGCGGTGGCAAGCCAGCTGACGTTTCGCTTACAAATCTCTCGGCCGGGTCCCGGCTCTTCTGTGTTCCTCGTAACGTATTTGGTATATCAGACCAAGTCAATACCGGGAATAGACAACGCAATTCTCCAGTCATTTCAGTGCCCAAGCGAGCGCAGGCCGTCGTATCCGTCGTAACTTGTTGATTCTTGGTGTGTGGTATACCATGAACGAAACGCTGGGGGTCCCGCCCTCGTTAGAGCCGCAGCACCGGGAGGAGGGTTTGAAGGTTTGCATCTTCGGTGCGGGAGCGATCGGCGGCCTGCTCGGCGTCGAACTTGCGCGCACCGGCACCGACGTGAGCTTGGTGGCGCGCGGTCCGCAAGTGGCGGCGATGCGGGCGAATGGCGTCCGTTTGTTGATCGACGGCGAGGAACGCATCGCCCGCCCCCGTTGCACTGACGCACCCGCCGAGCTCGGCGTGCAGGACTACGTGATCATCGCGCTGAAGGCACATTCGATTTCCGACGCGGTCGACTCGATGACGCCGCTGCTCGGCGAGACGACCTGCGTGGTGACCGCCAGCAACGGACTGCCGTATTGGTACTTCTACGGTGCCGGATGGACACCGGGTGAGACGCTGGAGACGGTCGACCCGGGCGGCAGGCAGTGGGCGGTGCTCGGCCCGCAACGCGCGGTGGGATGCGTCGTCTTCCCTGCCGCCGAGGTCGTCGCTGATGGCGTGATCCGCCACGAGCACGGGCGCAGGTTTCCGATCGGTGAGCCCGACGGACGGCACAGCGAACGGATCGAGCGCTTGCACGCGCTGCTGACCCAAGCGGGCTTCGAAGCGCCGATCCGCGACGACATTCGCGACGAGATCTGGCTCAAGCTCTGGGGCAACCTGTGCTTCAACCCGATCAGCGCGCTTACCCACGCGACCGTGGACGTAATAGCGACGGAAGCCGAAACGAGATCGCTGTGCCGCTCGATGATGGCGGAAGCGAAGGCGATCGGCGAGCGTCTCGGGTTAAGATTGCGC
>DATJZM010000011.1:0-56665 GCA_035499135.1 Casimicrobiaceae bacterium
CGGATCTCGACGCCGCTGTTCGGTGCAGGGCTGATCGAGGCGATCCCCGACGCGACGATCGTCGGCTATGCGGCGCTACCCAAACCCGACGGCATCGTCGGCCGCGCTGCGATGGTGGTCGATGTCACCAGCGGAGAAACCCGCGTCGGACGTTTCGGCTGGAAGGCGCAGCAGGCAACCCTGCTCGCGTTCGCCGGCGATGCGTACCTGAACGAAATCGGGATCACCAGCCGCTTCTTCCCGCACGAGAACGCGCCAAACGGGAATGAGGCGTTGCTCGAGCAATACGACGCCATCGCCGATCCCGAGGACGCCATCGATCCGTCGACCGGCAAGGCCGACATCGACCATTTCGCCGACTTCATGCGCATGCTCGCGCCGCCGCCGCCGAAGCCTCTGTCGAAGTCGGCGGTCGCAGGCGCCCTGCTGTTCCTGTCCGTGGGATGTGCGACGTGCCATCTCCCGGTGATGGTGACCGGCCCGAGCGCGATCGCGGCGCTTGATCACAAGCTCGTGCCGCTGTATTCGGACCTGCTGCTGCACAACATGGGTTCACTCGCCGACGGCATCGGACAGGCAGCCGCCCAGCCGAGCGAGATGAAAACTGCGCCACTCTGGGGGCTGCGCGTGCGAGGACCATACCTGCACGACGGCAGCGCCGGCACGGTCGACGCCGCCATCCTCCTGCACGACGGCGAGGCGGCAAAGGTACGCAACCGGTATAGCGCGCTGCCGTCAACGCTGAAACAGCAGCTGCTCGCGTTTCTTGACAGTCTCTGAGCTTGGCACCGGAACGCTCCGCCGGGCGCATGAGGTGACGAAAGGTCATCTCGAGCGGAGCGTTCCGCCCGGCCTGCGAGCTACGCTTCGGTGCCGCCGTCCCCGGCGAAGCCGACGCCCTGACGTCGCAGCGCCGCTATCTCCGCAGCGGAGAAGCCCCAGTCGCGCAGCGCCTCGCCGCCCATCGCACCACGCGGCGGCGGCGCGCTGCTAACGGCGCCCGGAGTGCGCGAGAAACGCGGCGCAGGCGCCGGTTGATCGATGCCTGCGACGTTCACGCTGTTCTCGCGCGCGGCGTTGTGCGGATGCGACTTCGCTTCGGAGAACGCGAGCACCGGCGCGAAGCAGGCATCGGAGCCCTCGAATGCGCTGCTCCATTCCTCGCGCGTCTTGCTGCGGAAGATCGCCGCGAAGCGGGCGCGCAACAGCGGCCAGCCCGCGCGGTCGTGCTGCGCGGGCAGATCCTCGTACGTTAGCCCGAGGCGGAAGAGCAAATCGGCATAAAACTTGGGCTCGATTGCGCCGATCGCGACAAACTTGCCGTCGCTCGTCTCGTAGGTGTCGTACCACGGCGCGCCCGAATCGAGGATGTTCGCAGCGCGTGCTTCCCGCCATTGGCCGGACGCGATCATACCGGAGAACATCGTGCCGAGAAGCGCCGCGCCCTCGGTCATCGCCGCGTCGATCACCTGGCCTTTGCCCGAGGCGCGCGCCTCGACCAGCGCGGCGGCCACACCGAACGCGAGCAGCATGCCGCCGCCGCCGAAATCGCCGACGAGGTTGAGCGGAGGCACCGGCCGCTCTCCCGCATGCCCGATCGCGTGCAGCGCGCCGCAAAGCGCGATGTAGTCGATGTCGTGTCCCGCGCGAGGCGCGAGCGGCCCCGTCTGTCCCCAGCCGGTCATGCGGCCCACGACGAGCTTCGGGTTGCGCTCGAGCAGGATCTCGGGACCGAGCCCCATGCGCTCGAGAACGCCGGGGCGGAAGCCTTCGATCAGCACGTCGGCACGCGCGGCCAATTCGAGCAGCGCGGAGACTCCGTCGCTGCGCTTGAGATTGAGCGTCACGGAGCGCCGCCCGCGCAGCATGAGATCGTGCTCGCGCGCGAGATCGAGCCCCAGCCCGGACGCTGCGGGGCGGTCGACGAGGATCACGTCGGCGCCCATGTCGGCGAGCATCATGCCGCAGAAAGGAACCGGCCCGATCGCCTCCAGCTCCAATACCTTCACGCCGGCGAGCGGTCCCATTGAGTGAACGGCGGCAACCGCGCTCGTCAGGAGGTGGAAGGCCGCGGCCGGACCGCGTGCTCGATGCGCGCCGTGTGGATCGAGCGCGGCGCGTGCGCCGGATCGTTCACGCGTCTCGTCCCCTGGTTGGACGCGAGCAGTCTAGCACGGCGCGAATCGCTGCCCCGCCGCTCGGCCGGGCTACGGCGCGATGTACGCGGTCTTGACCACGGTGAAGAATTCCGCCGCGTAGCGCCCCTGCTCGCGCGGGCCGTAGCTCGAGCCTTTGCGTCCGCCGAAGGGCACGTGGTAGTCGACGCCGGCGGTGGGCAGGTTGACCATCACCATGCCGGCCTGAGCGTGGCGCTTGAAGTGCGACGCGTGCTTGAGCGAGGTCGTGACGATTCCGGCGGAAAGTCCGAACTCGGTGTCGTTGGCGAGCGCGAGCGCCTCGTCGTAGTCCTTCGCGCGGATGACAGATGCGACCGGCCCGAAAATCTCCTCGCGCGAGATGCGCATCGCGTTGCTCGCGCCGGTGAAGAGCGCCGGCGCGAGATAGTAGCCTTCGGTCTTGCGCTTGAGCCGCTCGCCGCCGAGCACGAGCTTCGCGCCCTCCTTGCGACCGATGTCCAGGTACGAGAGGTCCTGGTCGAGCTGGGTCTGGTCGACGACGGGACCGATGTCCGTGCCTGGCGCGAGCGCATCGTCGACCTTGAGCGAAGCGAGCTTCTCCGCCATCGCGGCGACGAAGCGGTCGTGGATGCCCTGCGTGACGATCAAGCGCGATGACGCCGTGCAGCGCTGACCCGTCGAGTAGTACGCGCCCTGCACGGCGACGTTCACGGCGGTCGGCAGGTCGGCGTCGTCGAGGATCACCAGCGGATTCTTGCCGCCCATCTCGAGCTGAATCTTCGCCATGCGCGCGATTGCCTTGGCGGCGATGCCTCGCCCGGTGGAGACGGAGCCGGTGAAGCTGATCGCCGCCACCGCGGAATCGCTCACCAACACCTCGCCGACGACCGAGCCGCGCCCCATGGCGAGGTTGAACACGCCCGACGGAATGCCCGAGCGCACGATGATGTCGGCGAGCGCCCACGCCGATCCCGGAACGAAATCGGCGGGCTTGAACACGACCGTGTTGCCGTAGGCGAGCGCGGGTGCGATCTTCCACGCCGGTATGGCGATGGGAAAGTTCCACGGCGTGATGATGCCGATGACGCCGAGCGGCTCGCGCGTGATTTCGACCTCGACGCCCGGACGCACCGAAGGGATCTTCTCGCCCGCCATGCGCACGACCTCGCCGGCGAAGAAGCGGAAGATCTGGCCCGCGCGTGTCACTTCGCCGACGCCTTCGGGCAGCGTCTTGCCTTCCTCGCGCGAGAGCAGCCGCCCCAGCTCGTCCTTGCGGGCAAGGATCTCGCTGCCGATCTTGTCGAGAGCGTTCGCGCGCTCCTGGATCGAGCCGGTTGCCCAGGCGGGAAAGGCGCGCGCGGCTGCCGCGATCGCGGCGCGCGCCTGCGCGGCGTCGGCCTGCGCATACTCGCCGATGACGTCGTCGAGGTTCGACGGATTGCGGTTGGCAGTCGTCGAGCCGCCGGCGAGCCACTCGCCGGCAATGTAGTTGTCGTAGCGGTCCATGGTCGGGCTCAGAAGTGAACGATGAGGCGGGCGTCGATGATGTAACGATACGACGGGTCGCTCGGATGGCCAAGCTTCCAGGCCCCGCCGATGCCGGCTTCGACGGTCGAGTCGATCTTGCGCGCGAGCATCAGGTCGAGCGGCACGAACCAGGTCCCGTTCTGCTCGTTGTAGGTAATCGGGTTGTCAGGGTAGAGCAGCAGCGACCAATCGCCGCCGAGCCCGAAGGTCGCGGCGGGATAGAGGTCGAGCGTGCGCTTCTCCTTCACGTTGTCGTGCGTCGGAGAAAAGCCCGAGAAATAGCGAACGTACGGCTGGAGGGTCACGCCCCGCCAGAGATCCGGCAGCGCATAGACGAAGCCGCCGGCCGGCGCCCATTGGTATTGGCTCGCGCCGAACGGCGACTGCTTGCCGGTCGGAAACACGAAACGCACGCTCGCCTTGAGCCGGAAGTTCGGCGCGAGGTCGCGCGACTCCAGGATCTCCTCGATGAACATGTCGCCGAAGCCGCCCGACCATCCGCCGCTCGGGTTACCTGGGCCGGAATCGTTCGTATAGATCATCGGCACGTCGATGCGCTGCGTGAACGTCGCGCCGCTGTCGAGGCGGAAAGGGATGTACAGGCGCGGCTCGTACTTCCACTGGCCGCTGTCGTTCTCGTTTCTCTGGTAGAAGCCCCAGTTCTCAAGGTACGCGCTCGACCAGCCGCTCTGAGCCGCGGCGGGCGCTGCTTGCGCGATGAGGATCGCGCAGAGAACCAGAAGCCTGCTCCATTCTCGCTCGGCTCGCCACGGCCGAAGAGGACGCCAACGCCGGTCCGGTAGGCTCATCCCGCCACCACGGAGCTGTGTGGAAGCTTTCCGCAGACCTAGTTGGTGGTGAGGACCATCGACGGCGCGATGCGGCTCTCGCGGCGCGAGGACACGGTCTCTAGGAGGCTTGCGCAACGAGGCGGATGCCGGAGTCCGGCGTCTGCAGAGACACGAGCCGCGGCCGCGATTCGAGCGCGGTCACGGCAGGCTGCGGCTCGATCAGCGGGCTGAGCCGCCGGAGCGCGGCCGCGCCGAAGTAGGTCGCGAAGGCAACATCCGAGGCGTCCAGCCCGGTTCCGATCCGGACCGTCTCGTCCAACCGCGCGAGCTCCGTCGGGTCGAAAAGATACCAGCGGCCGCCGAGGTAGGCTTCGAAAAGTGCGTGGAAATCGGGCGGAGGCTCGCGATAGCAGGCATACGCCGTCACGAAGCGGGCGGGGATGTTCAGCGCGCGGCAGAAGCTGATCGCGAGATGAGCAAAGTCGCGACATACGCCCGCGCGAGTGGTCAAGGTGTCGCACGCAGTGGTGGCCGGTGACGAACTGCCGATCTTGTAGGCGATGTTCTTGCGAATCCATTGGCATATCGCGAGAACGCGCCGATAGCCGTACGGAACCCTCTCGAACTCGCGGCAGGCGAGTGAAAAAATCCGATCGGACTCGCAGTACCGGCTGCTGCGCAGGTAAGGAAAGACATCCCCGGGCAGCAGCGCCACCGGAACCTCGAGGGCGCATTCGTCGATCGCGGGCGGCTCGATCGCGACGCTCGCTTGGTAACGGACGATCAATGGCCCGGGGCACGAGTCGATCCGCATGTAGCGGTTCAGGCCTCCCGCATCTCTGAACTCATCCACCGCCCCGCGCGCGTGCAGATTGAACGCCTCCCGAAGCACCCGCTGCCCGCAGCTGTCGGACACGGCCAAGTTGAAGACGAACACGCTCTGCCGCGTGACTTGGTACTCGAGCTCGCAATCGATGTGAAAAATTCTGTTCACTGCCATCATCTTCTCATAGCTCATCGAATTCTGCGCAGAAGAAGCCCCGTTGCGTGATCGGTGCCCGTCTGATTCGGGCGTAGTCCATTCACTTACACGACCGGACGGTTGTCGAGTCACGGCCGCTCAGCCCACGCGGGTCATGGGGCTGGCAAGTCCGTGGTTGCGTGGGCTCACACCATCATCCGCTGGACGTGCAATCGCCGGTAATGGGGGAGGCAGGCTTCCGCCACGCGCGCCGCCTGTCCTTCGAGGCGGATTTCGCGTGGCCGCCAGGGCTCGAAACCCGTCGAGGCTTCCACCGCGCTGTACCAGTAGCGCGCCCACACTCCGTCGCTCGCGCGCCGACCGGCGGGCCAGTGCAACATTCGATCGGTGAACTCGACGTGAAGGCGCGCGCACAGCATACGCAGATAGGCTTCGGGTGCACGCAGGAAATCGCCTGCATCGATGACAAGCGGCGGGGTCCCGGTGGCCGCCGCGATTTCGTCGAACACCATTACCTGCTGTTCCAAGCCGATGTCCTCCGGGGTCACGGTGACACGACTCTTCAGATAGGACGCCACGACCTCAGTCGGGTCGCGGATCAGCAGAAAATTCGTCAACTTCGGAATCCAGTCGCGCGCCATCTTCGGCAACAGATGATGGGCCATGTGCTTTTGGTACCAGAGCGGCTTGCCCCCCGGCACCGGGCCGAGCAGCTCGGCCACCACCCGGTGGGGTCTCGTTTCGCCGGCAGCGATCACCTGTTCGCGGCCCGGATGGTCGATCCCGGTGGCCGCCAGGAAGGCTGCATACAGCGGCTCATCGGAAACGGCACAGTCGCCCCGATTCTCCCAGGCACGCATCATTGCCGTTGAGATGTTGCGCGGACCGCTCCACATGGCGATGCGCAGCGACCTGCTCATGCAGCCCTGTTTCGGGCGCGCGAGGCCACGTCGCGGGTCACCAGATCGGCGTATAGACTTTGCAGGCGTTCAACCATCGGCCCGCGGCCGCGCGAGATTTCCCGACCATCGACGACGCTGACCGGAGCGACGCCCGCGAAGGTTCCCGTGACAAAAGCCTCGCTGGCACCGTATACATCAGTCAAGCTGAAATTCCGCTCGCGCGCAACGATGCCGTTCTCGCGGCAGACTTGTAGAACATTGGCCCGCGTGATACCGCCGAGGCAGTAGTCACCGGTCGAGGTCCACACCTCGTCCTTGCGGACAATGAAGAAATGGGTCGAATTGCAGGTGGCGACAAAACCATGGGGATCCAGCATCAGCGCCTCGTCGGCGCCCGCCGCGGTGGCCTGGATGCGCGCAAGGATGCAGTTCAACTTGCTGTGCGAATTCAGTTTGGGGTCCTGTACATCGGGTGAGCCGCGACGCACGTGCACCGTGAAGAGCTTGACACCTTGTGTCAATAACTCGGGTTTAGGTGTCTTGAATTCGGGGATGATGACGATCGTGGCCGGCCCGATTGTGGCGCGCGGATCCTGGTAGGGCGTGCGCTTGACGCCGCGCGTAACCATCAGCCTGACGTGGACTCCATCCACCATGCCGTTTGCGGCCAGCGTGCCGTAGAGCGCCGCAGTCAGTTGGAGTCGGTCGAGGCCGATGTCGATGGCAAGCGCCTTCGCCCCCTCGTAGAGTCGGTCCAGATGCTGGTCGAGGAAAGCCGGATGGCCGCCATGCACGCGCAATCCCTCCCAGACTCCGTCACCCAGAACGAATCCGCTGTCGAACACCGATACAACAGCGTCGGCGCGTGATGTGAGCGCGCCATTGACGTAGATCCGAATCCCGGCATTGCGTGGATCGTGGTGGAAATCCTGGATACTCTGGGCCATCGCCGTGCTCGTCGGACAAGAAATGGATCCAACCCTGAGGGCAGAAGTATCGCGGGCCGGGTGGGCCAGGTCGAAAGTGACTGCCTTCGGGGAATCCGGCGGAGAGAGGGATTGTGCGAATCTGGCGGAGAGAGAGGGATTCGAACCCCCGTTAGGTTGCCCTAAACCTGATTTCGAGTCAGGCGCCTTCGACCACTCGGCCATCTCTCCGCGTTGATTTAATTATACATTATCGCTGTTCGTCCGAATCGTTGCCCGCAAAATCTTGCGGCTTGCCCGCAATTTCGATCGCAAGCACCTTCTCACCGACGCGTTTGCGGATGTATCCATCGGTTGTTGTTGCAGCAGAAGGTCCCAGCAATGCCTGCGCATGTCTTGAAGTATCCGCGTCACTAGCTGCCTTCGGGCGCAGGTCGCGAATCTGCCATCCTGCTGAGACGGGCATGTCCTATCGACCGCTGGTCGACGGTGAGCGCGCCGCCGGCGTCTATCGGCGGATGGTGGTCGCGGCAAGCGGACGCTTTGCAATGCTCGATGATGGCCTGGGCTTTAGCCTAGTGCCTTGGCGTCCGGTCCTTGAGCAGCGCATTGGGCAGCAAGTGAGTGCAACGACACGTGGTGATCACGTTACTTGGAGCTTTGGCCGTCAGCAGGGCATCTCGCGATAGTCTTGAGACATTCAATACCATCGCAGGATCTTCTGCGGCGGGACGCTACTCATGCCTGCCAGACCCCGTACCCCAATTCTCGCAGGCCAATCGCCAACTCGATTTCCATGTCTCGCGCGCCTTCGTAGGGCATCGGGTTATACACTTCGTAGAGGTCAGGCAATAGGCGCAAGCCGAATTGTTGTACATATCGATTGGACTGGATACCCGCTTTGTGCTTGTCGAAGCGCACATCGGGATCCAACCCCGTCATGCCGACGTAAACGCAGGGTTTGCCCGCGACGTAACCAGGATTTGCCTTCGTGAATCGGTTTTCGTGGAGAACGCCTTTCGACAGTTCGATCACGTAAACATGATAGTGATTGCGGCGTCCCATGCTTGCGTTCGCGAATTGCGCTGCGAATTTCGGTCGCCGCTCAGGGAACGCTCATGGTAGGGACAGCTTGCGCGCGAAGTAGGCATATTCGCGCGCCGTCATAGCAGCCTTCTCGGCGAGGGTCGCACCCGCGCCATGGCCGCCCTCGATGACCTCATAGAAGAAGTACGGCAGTCCCAGGGACGCCAGCTTGGCGGCGAACTTGCGCGCATGCTGAGGCCCGACTCGATCGTCCTTGGTTGTCGTCCAGATCAGCGGCTCGGGATATTGAACGCCGGGCTTTACATTGTTGTACGGAGATATGGATGCGAGAAACGCGCGCTCGTCGGGGTTCGAGACGCTTCCGTATTCGCCGACCCAGGAACTGCCGGCCGCAATGTGCTCATAGGCCAACATGTCGAGAAGCGGTACCTGCATGTCGATTGCGCCCCAAAGGTCGGGATGCTGGATGAACTCCACTCCCATCAGCAGTCCGCCATTGGAGCCGCCCATGATTCCGAGACGCGGCGGGCTCGTGATTCCTCGCGCGATCAGATCCTTTGCCACGGCGGCGAAGTCGTCGAAAATTAGCTGGCGATGCGTCTTGAGACCGGCGTCGTGCCACGCGGGACCGAACTCGCCTCCACCGCGGATGTTGGCGAGAACGAATGCGCCGCCCCGTTCCAGCCACAGCTTGCCCATTGCCGGAGCGTAGTAGGGCGTTTGGGAGACGAGAAAACCGCCGTAGGCGGTAAGGATGGTCGGTGTGCTGCCATCGAGCTTCATGTCTGCTGGACGCACGACGAAATACGGAACTCGGGTTCCATCGTTGGACGTAGCCTCGAGTTGCTGGACCATGTCGTGAGACGCGTCGAATCTCGCCGGGAGCGTTTTCACCGTCGTGAGCGCTCCGGTGCCGAGGTCGGCGAGCCAAAGGCTCGACGGAGTCAGGAACCCCGTGACGCTCACGAATGCCCGATCACTGTGAAGATCGGCGTCGACAATGTTAACGGAGGCATTGTCGGGCAGCGCAAGCCGGCGGCGCGACCAATTGCCCTGCGGCTCGGGCGTATAAACGTAGGCACGACCCTTGACGTTGTCGAGCACCGTGACCAGCAGGTGGCTACGGGTGACGGCTGCTTGGGCGAACGCCTCGCGCGGCCCCGGCGCATAGACCAACACCGGCCGCAGGTGATCCGGCGCTGCCATCGCCGCTGCAAGATCGATCGACACGAGTGACCCTTGGGGGAAGGTCTTCCCGTCCGCCGTCGCCCAGTCCTCTCGGAGATTGACAACGAGCCGACCCTGGACGAGTGCCTGGATATCCGCCTTAGACGGCAGCGCCAGCTTCGATGTGCCCATTGGATCGACGAGCCGGTATTCGGCTTCGAAGAACGAGACGGAGCGCCGGATAAGGATCGCGCGATGACCTGCGCCGTCATTGAACGCAACCGGGCTTACCCCGACATCGCTCGCTGTTCCGCGGTAGATCTCAACCGCAGCCGACAGCGCTTGCCCGCGCTTGATACGCTTCACCACGAACGGATAGCCTGACCGGGTCAGCTCACCCGGGGCCCATTCGCGCGCGACTAAGAGGGTCTCGCCGTCCTGCCAGGCCGCGTCCTGCTTGCCGCGCGGGAGTGAGAACCCTCCTTTGACGAAACGCGCCGACCGCAGGTCGAACTCGCGCAAGGTCACCGCATCCTCGCCGCCGTCCGACAAACCGATCATGCAGTGGCGCTCCCTCGGCTCCTCACAATCCGCGCCGCTCCAGAACCAGTTGGCCTTCTGCGCCTTGGCAAAGGCGTCGACGTCCAGGACGGTCGTCCACGCCGGCGTTGACTTCTGATAGTTTGCGAGACTTGTTCGTCGCCAGATTCCGCGGACGTGCTCGGCATCCTGCCAGTGGTTGAGAATCTGCCCACCTATGATCGAGGGCTGGGGGATTCTGTCTTTGGCCTCTGCGATGGCAAGTGCTTGCTTGAACAGGACCGGATACCGAGCATCCTTCTCCAGTACCGCGACTGTCTTGGCGTTTTCGGCCCTGACCCATTCCATGGCTCGCACACCATCGACTTCCTCGAGCCACACGAACGGATCTTCCGTGGCCGTTGAGCTCGCGTCGGTACCGGCAGCGCCACGTGCTGAAAACATCAAAATGGCACCGGCAACAACAATTAGGGGAGAAGCGATGCGCACGTCCAATATCCTTTCAAAGACGAGGTCCACGCTTCAGTCATATCCTGCTCTGCGAAGCCGGATCGGTTTCTCGAGCGCTGGCAGAGCGAATCGACAAGCTCAGGAAATACGCACCGCAGCTCACGGCTACGATCCAAAAGGTCGTCGGCCACTCGGTGACATAGGCGAGGGTAATGCCGATCCACGTTTCAACAAGTGCAAGGAACACGGCAAGCCCGACGCCCCAACCCACGCGCGAGGTCAAGCGCTGCGCTGTCGCCGCGGGTCCCACCATCAGCGCGAACACCAGGAGCACGCCCACGACCTGCGCGGCTTCAGCGACGGCGATCGCCACGATCGCGAGGAACAGAATGGAAACAAGACGCAACGAAACGCCCTTGGCCTCGGCAAGTTCGGGCGCCAGCGTGGCAAACAGCAAAGGCCGCGAGATGAAGGCGAGGGCGCCAAGGCTGATGCCGGTCAATCCGAATAGAGCCCAGACTGTCTCAAGGTCGACGCCCAGCACATTACCGAACAGAATCGCGGTCGCCTGGGTCGCATGGGTCGTGTAAAGGTAAAGGAACAACACGCCCAGAGCGAGCGAGAGCGATAGGATGATGCCAACGGCGACATCGCGACCGCGCAGGCGTTCGCCAAGCAGACCCATCGCGATCGCCGCCACAAGAGTGAAGACAAGCAGCCCCCAGAGGGGACTCGTGCCGAGGAGAACCGAGCCCGTTGCGCCGGCAAAACCAACGTGCGACAGCGCATGCCCCGCAAAGGTTAGATTGCGGAGAACGAGGAAGAAGCCCACCGACCCGGCGACAAGTGCGACGAGACCGCCCGCCAGGAAGGCGGCGCGCATGAAATCGTACTCAAACATCATGGCGATGGGCATCGGCTTCGACCAAGCCGTGTCCTGAGGCAACCAACAGACGGTTGTCCACGTGCAATACGTCGATTGGTGCACCGTAGAGCCCGGAGAGCACTTCGCTGGTAATGACCTCGTCCACGGTGCCAAGGGCGGCGTGGCCCTGGCCGAGGTAGAGGACGCGATCCATTGCGTCAAGGAGAGGATTGAGCTCGTGCGCCGTGAAAAGCACCGTGATGCCCTCGTCTTGCTGGATGCGCTTCACCATGGCGACGATCGCCTGCTGGAAATGCGGATCGAGGCTTAGAAGGGGTTCGTCAAGCAGAAGCAACTTCGGCTTGCCGAGCAGAGCCTGCGCCAGCAACAGGCGCTGGAGTTCGCCTCCCGAGAGTTCGCGTAGAGGCCGACCCGCGAGTGTCTGCGCCTCGACGGTAGTGATGGCCCAGTCCACATCGCGTCTTCCTGTTCGGCCATGCAGCGGTAGCCCCCAACGCTCGCCATGAAGCGCGCTCGCTACGAAATCCCAGCCCCGCAGGCTGAGGTCGGCAACGGACACGCGCTGCTGCGGTAGATAGCCCGCGGCAGGATTACCGCGTGCGGGCAGGGCACCAAGCACTTTGATTTCACCGGCGGAAGGGCGGAGCAACCCCAGAATGGCATGTAGCAGGGTTGTCTTGCCGGCGCCATTGGGACCGAACACACCAATGAATTCGCCTGGTCGGATGGCCACGCTAACGTCCGCGAGTACGATCCGTTGCGCTCGCGCCAGGGTGACCCCCTTCAACTCGATCGCGTACACCTTTAGCGGCCCCCCAGTGCTCGATCGAGCGCGTCAAGTTGCGCCAGCATCCACTCTTGATAGGTGAGCCCCGGGGGTTGGGTTTCGGTGATGGCGACGACGGGCACGCCGACCTGATTGGCGATCGTCCGCATTCGTTCGGCCAGGGCTTGGCTGGTTTGGCCGTTGTAGAGCAGGACTTTGACCGCGCGCGTCCGCAAATCCTTTTCGAAGCCAGCAATCGCCGTGGCGCTTGGCTCAGTGCCATTCATGACGGCAAGCTGAAAGCGTCCGTTACGCATCTTGAGGCCCAAGGTATCCGCCATATAGTCGAAGATGGGCTCGGTCGCCGTCACGGCCGTGCCAGAGTACTTCTTTCGGAGCGCGGCGATCCTCTCGCGGAGCGCTCGCATGGACGCCTCGAATGCCGCAAGATGGGTGGCGTAGTCTGCGCCATGCTCGGGATCGAGCTTCGTGAAGCGGGCGGCGAGGGTCTCCGCAAGGGCCGAGACGGCGGCGGTGTCGTACCAGACATGAGGGTTGTCCCCGCTCTTCTTATGGATAAGGCTGGAGACCTCGATGCTTTCACGGGAGGCTGACTTGGAAGCCCGCAGCAGTTTTGCTGCCCAAGGGTCGTAGTCCGCTCCGTTGTAGATGACCACCCTGGCCTCGGCGATCCCCCTCGCCGTTGACGCACTCGGTTCGAACTCGTGCGGATCCTGGTTCGGGTTGATCAGGACGCTCGTGACCGCAACGTTCGCCCCGCCGATCTGGCGTGCGATATCGCCGTAGACATTCTCGGCCGCGACGACCTTGATCGGATCGGCATGCGCTGTGGAAAGCGCCATGACGGAGCCGACCAGCGCGTCGACGACGAAGCGACGCATATCCTCAGCTCAATCATCCTATGGGCAAGGTACGATTAGGACGCGTAGCCGTCAATCCGGGTGCTTCATGCCGCAGTACTTGCCGTACGCGATGCCCTTGCATGCCTTGGCCAGTTCCGCATTACAGAAGTCTTCGTCCTTACCCGATTCCTGGCACTTAGCCGCCGCTTCGTGCGCGGCGGCCATCATCCGGTGACGCTTAACGTCCTCCTTGGTGTGCTCGGCCTCGAGCGCAGGGTCGACCTTGGACGCCGCTGGCTTTGCCGGCGGCTTCGTGGCCGGCGCATCCGCCGCAATCGCCAACACCGGAACGGTCGAAAGAATCACGAATGCAAACACAAGTGTTTTCATGCGAATCTCCATGAGTCCAAGGTTTAAGCGCGGCGCGCAAGGGTCGCCGAGATGTTCGCCTGCGCCGCGCGCCAACTGGGCAGCAAGGCCGCGAGTGTTGCCGCAAGCAACGATGGCACGAGCAGCCAGAGTTCCTTGCTTGAGACCGCCCATGCGTTGATGGGCAGACTCTCCTGCCGCGCCATCCACCACGAAAGAACAGCGGCGAGGCTGTGCGCCAACAACAAGCCGAGCACACCGCCGAGGACGGCGAGTATCAGCGCTTCGAGCATGAGCATCACCGCTATGCTTGCCGGACGGGCGCCCAGCGTGCGTAACACGGCGATGTCGTAGGCGCGTTCGTTGAGAGCGTGATAGAGCGCGATAAAAAGGGACAGCGCTGCTGTCGCCAGCACCACACCGCCAAAGGCTCGGATGACATCGGCACCGACACCAATCATGCGAAACAGCCGCGCGGTTTCATACGCAGGCGACGCGGCCTGCATGTTGGTCTCCGAGTTGATCTTGCGCGGCAGTGACACTGCCGCGAGTGGTGTGGCGTATTGCACCAGGAGCACAGTGACCTGTCGTTCGTCCTCGATGACTTTCTTCTCCTCGGGATCGGTGATGTTCCCCTCGTGCACGAACCAGACGCTTTCGGGATTGACGAGGACGAGCCGGTCGAGAACTGAGCCGGTCGGCTTGAGGACACCTACTACCGTATAGACCGAATCGCCGTGCACCGGACCGCCTTCGGCGAGGCCATGCGAGCCGACGAAGCGGTCGCCAACGCCAAGCCCGGTGTGAGCCGCCACCGTCGCGCCGAACACAGCCTGCATCCTGTCGTTCCAGGCTCGCCCGATCGCGAATGCGCCATGGTAGAGGTCGATGTAGTCGGGAGAGGTGCCGACGATCCAAAAACCACGAAAGCTGTCGGCAAGGCAAAGCGGAATCACGCGCCGGATGAGCGGGTCCTTGGCCAGCTCCTGCGCTGACTTCAACGGGATATTGCCGGTCGGCACATCCAGATGAAAGATTCCCGCCAGCATGAGCTGGATCGGGCTGCCCTTGGCACCGACCACGAGGTCGATGCCTTGGGCGTCGCGATTGAGGCTGTCGCCGATCTGCCCGTTCACGATCAACACAAACCCGATCGTGCCGACACCCAACGCGAGCAGAAGAACGTTGAGCAGCGTACCGAGGGGTCGCGCGCGCAAGTAACTCCAAGCGAGCTGAAGGAGACTCATGCGCTTGGCTCCGCTGGCCGGCGCGGCAATGCTAGCTGGCGGGAGATTTTGGATTTCAAACGGGTGTCGTGCGTCGCGATCACCAACGACACTGCATGCCGCTGCGTTGCACTGAGCAAAAGATCAGCAACCGAGACACACGCCTCGTCATCAAGATTCGAGGTCGGCTCATCCGCGAGCAAGAGCTTGGGGCGATTCACCAACGCGCGGGCGATTGCTACCCGCTGTTGCTGGCCAACCGAAAGTTGGTGGGGATAGGCATCAACCCGCTCGTCGACGCCCAATGCGTTCAGCATTGCGTGGGCGGCCGTCCGGTCGACCGGCAATCCGGCGATGCTTTGCGCCACCAGCAGATTCTGTATTGCGGTCAGCGTGGGCAGCAGATGGAACTGCTGGAGCACGATGCCGATATGGCGCCCGCGGAAGTGGTCTCGCGCACGGGCGGAGAGCGCCGATAGATCCTGTCCGTCGACCACAACCGATCCGCTCGTGGGCAGCAACAGTCCCGCAATCAGGTGCAGGAGCGTGGTCTTCCCACAGCCGGAGGGCCCGACAATGAGAACGTTGCTTCCCGGTCCCAGGACGAATTCGTCCAGCCGCAACACGTCGTCGCCGCCGATATAGCCGAATCGAAGCGCCTCAAGGCGAATCATCGGCCGGCGCGAACCGCTCGCTTACCGCAGTCCGAGCAGCGCCCGTAGAGCGTCACGTCGTGATGGTCGACCTTGAATCCCCGTGGCGCGAGGCGGCGCAGATTCCCTGGACATCCGGGCACGTCGTACACGCGGCGACAGGTCGTGCATTGAAAATGATGATGATGCGCGGATTCCCTGATCTCATATCGCGAGCTCTCTCCCGGCAGCGTGATGACCTGCACGGTCCCCTCCGCCACCAGCCGCTTGAGATTGCGGTAGACCGTGGCCAAGCCCATCCCCCGAACGGCGCCGCGAGCTGCCTCCAGCACTTCCTGGGGCGATAACGGTCGTTTGGCCGATTCGATGGCCGACGTGATGGCGTCGCGTTGGCGCGTGGCTCGTTCTGGAGCCATGATCAGGGGGTTCCCATGCCTTGGTGTTCCATGCTAGGATAATGATAGATCATTCTCATAATAATGGCGAGCGTATCATGCCTTGGCTAGCCAACGGGTGACCTATGCGAAAGCTTTCTTACGGCGTCGCGGCGGCAAGCGTTCTCGTCGCCGTCGTTGTGTCGGTGGGCCTTTTCTTCGCCGGATCACCGACGCATGCCTTCAACGGCGACATCCCACCGACGGGGCTGCCGACGGCTTCCGTCTTCGGTTCGACGCTGCTGCCGGAAGCGGAAGGCGTCGTGTCCTGGAGAACCCTCAGTCAGGTCGAGCCAGTCAAGCAGGGCGACAAGATGGTCCCGATGTTCAGCAATGCAATTCTCGAGCTGGACAAGAAGCCCATCCGGGTTCAGGGATTCGTCCTGCCGCTCGACTTGGGCGACCAGCAACATCACTTCCTGCTATCCGCAGTCCCGCCGCACTGCCCGTTCTGTCTGCCCGCCGGACCCGACGCGATCGTTGAGGTGCTCGCGAAGAAGAAGGTCGAGTACGGGTTCGAGCCAATCGTCCTAGGCGGCAAATTCGCAGTGCTCAAAAACGATCCTGCAGGAGTGCTCTACCGCCTGACCGAAGCCGAGCTGGTTGCCTCGCCGAAGTAGACCTGGTGCTCGGGCGCCGCCTACCATGGTTGCGGCAAGTCCCGCGTTGCAGGGCGACCTGATTCGCGTGGTCGCCTGGCGCGCCATCCGGAGCTACGCTGGCACGTCGTCGGCCAAAAGTGCATAGCCGCGCGCTCCTTCCAGCACCTCCTAGGGGCGAAGGTTGTTTCGGCTTCTGAATCTCCGCCTTGATGGCGTCGCGTCGGCGAGTCGGGTGTTACAGGGCCACGAGCAAAGAGTTGCAATACCGTCCCTATTCGGTTAGATGATAATGGTAACTCATTCGCATCCTGCTGGCGGGAACCGTCCATAGCCGCGCCGGAGTCAGATCTGCCCTGACCGTGATTCGCCCGCTTCGACTGCTGCGCGCCATCGCGCTTTCGCTGCTCCTTGTCGGCATGCAGCTGGGAAGCGAGTTGCACGCGCTCGAGCACATCGCAGAGGCGCTCAACCACACACCGGATCACTCGTGGACCGCCTCCGACGATGAGCAGTGTCTCTTCTGCGCGTTGTTCGCCGGTGGTGCCAATGGGATCACCGGCACCGTCGAAGTGGTCGCGTTCGCACCGGCCTCCGAGTCGAATCTGCGGCTTGCGTCGACGTCGATCGCAACCGCCGCTCCGTCCTATTACTCCAGCCGCGCTCCGCCTGCACCCTTGTGATCGAATGCACGCCGGGACCATGCGTTCCGGTTCGTTGCGGACATCACAGGAGCAGTCCACATGGTCAAGTCGAGACTTGGCGGCGCGGCGATCGCTGTTGCATTTGCGCTGTTGCCGATAGCCTCCGCAGGTCAGCCGGGCCCCGAACCCGCATCAGTTGCCGCCGGTGTCGCCGTCACCGGGACGTTGAAGGACAGCACAGGCAAAGCCCTTGCCGGCGTCACCCTGGAGTTACGGAGGGCCGCTGGCACCGTCGCCGCGAGGACCGTCAGCGACAGGACGGGAGCATTTCGCTTTGATGGCATCGCGGCGGGCGCCTACACGCTCGCCAGCACGGCGGTTGTCTTCGGTGACGCCGAACGCCTTGTGACAGTGCCGGCAACTGGTCCGGTCAACCTTGCGTTGGTGGCGACCCTTTCCGCCCAGCTCCCCACTGTTCAGGTCGTGGCACGGAGACTCAACGAGGCGCGTCAGAACCTAGCGCCAGACATCGGCGCGGACGTTTACCGCTTCGATCGCCAGGATATTCTCGATCTGCCCGGAGGCGATGCCACGCCCCTGAATCAAGTGTTGCTGCAAGCGACCGGGGTCACGCAGGACTCCTTCGGCCAGCTGCACGTCAGGGGTGACCACGCCAACCTCCAGTACCGGTTGAACGGCGTCATCATTCCGGAGTCGATCGCCGGATTCGGGCAGACGTTGAGCACCCGCTTCGCCGATCAGATCAACTTCCTCGAAGGCGCCCTGCCGGCGCAGTACGGCTATCGGACGGCGGGCGTCGTCGAAATCACCACCAAGAGCGGCGCTCTCGACCAGGGCGGGCGCATCGGCTACCTCGGCGGCAGTCACAGCACGAATCAGGTCTACGGCGACGCGGGTGGCGCAGCCGACAACTTTACCTATTACGTGGTCGGTTCGCTGATGAGCAACAACCTGGGCATCGAGGCGCCGACCTCCGACCCCAACCCGCTGCACGACCACACCAAACAAACAAACGGGTTCGGCTACTTCTCGTATCACCTGAACGAAGACACGCGCCTGAATCTCATCCTGGGCGGCGCGAACAACAAGTTCCAGATACCGAACGTGCCAGACCAGACCCCTAGCTTCATGCTGGAGGGGGCGCCGGCCCTCGCCTCGGCCGATCTCAACCAGAACCAGAGCGAAAAAACCAATTTCGCTGTGCTAGCGCTGCAGGGCGTGGCCGGGTCCAATGTGGACTATCAGATTGCCGGGTTCTACCGGTACACCAACGTACACTACCTTCCCGATCCGGTGGGAGACCTCATCTACACCGGCGTGGCAGGGGACATCTACCGCCAGAACGAGCTGTACGGCACGCAAGGCGACCTCGCGTACCGATTGAACGACAAGAACACGATCCGCACCGGCTTCTATTACAGCCACGAGCGACTCGCGACCGACAATACATCCCAGGTCTTTCCGGCCGACACCGACGGCAACCAGACGAGCACGATTCCCTTCACCATCGTCGACAACACGGCGAGCACGGGGCGGCAACTGGGGCTGTACTTGCAGGACGCGTGGCAGCCAATCGACACGCTTACGGTCAACTTCGGCGTGCGCTGGGACAAGGTCGACTCGTTCGTTTCCCAGAGCCAGTGGAGCCCGCGTATCGGGGCCGTCTGGAACGCCACGCCTTCGACCACGCTGCACGCCGGCTACGCGCGCTATTTCACGCCGCCGCCAAGCGAATTGATCACCGACGTGACGATCGCGAAGTTCGTCGGCACGACCAACCAACAGCCTGGGACGGAGAACTCCCCCGTCAAGTCGGAAAGCAGTAACTACTACGACGCCGGAATCACGCAGCGTCTGACGCAGGCGTGGAGCGTCGGCGTCGACGGCTACTACCGCCAGGTGACCAACCTCATCGACGAGGGGCAGTTCGGCAGCGCGCTGCTGTTCACGCCGTTTAATTATGCCAAGGGCAAGGTCTACGGCGTGGAATTGAGCAGCAGCTACAAGGAGGGAAACTTCTCTGCGTATGTGAATCTGGCGTACTCCAAGGCGCAGGGCAACAACATCGTGAGCAGTCAGTACAACTTCGATCCCGACGAGATCGATTACATTGCCAATCACTTCATCTACCTGGATCACGATCAGACCTGGACCGGATCGGCGGGCGCATCTTACTTGTGGCATGAAGCGACGTTCAGCGTATCTGCCCTCTACGGCAGCGGACTGCGCCGTGGCTTTGCCAACACCGATCACCTGCCTTCCTATTGGCAGGTCAACCTCGGTGCGTTTCGTCCCTTCGAGCTGCCGCTGATTGGCAAAACAATCATCCGCTTGACCGTCGTGAACGTATTCGATCAGAGCTACGAGTTGCGCGACGGCACGGGTGTCGGCGTCGGAGCACCGCAATACGGGCCCAGGCGAGCGTTCTATGCGTCGATCGAGAAGCCGTTCAACTGGTGATTCGCGCACATTGACGCTAACAGAGCAATAGCGCTCGCCTGCGCTCTATGGCGCGATCGGCGAAACCCAAGGTCGTGCGCTCACGGCCAATGTCTTGGCCACCAGACGCGAAGCACGACTATGAGTTATGGCTCCAGCAGCCCGATTCGGCTGGCCGGTCTCATGCTTATGTGACCGTCCATTCAAGAGCTACGAGCAGCGGAAGCCGTTCGCGGTTCGCCGTGCGGCTAGATCTGCATGGCACATATTCAAGCAAAGCGAAAGCCGTACCCGACGCCTTTGAAGTCGCCGACCGGTTCTTTCGCCGCAAATTCGCAGCACACGAGTTTGAAGTGTCCGAGACCGTTAGGAATTACCACATTACGGCGCGGGCGCGATTTCGAATCGATTGCCACGCCTGGGAACCGGTGCTCTGGATCAGGAGTGACCGCCCGATGAACAAAGGGACGACCCAAGCCTTCGACGGGCGGGACTCGCCGTTTCTGCGCAATACTTTTCCGACAGCGGAGGTTGCTGCTCGCTTTGCTTTCTCGTATGGCGAACGGATGGTGTTAGGCCTCATTCGTGGCCTTCAGATTTGACGCGGGGCCATTCATCAGGCGATAGATCCCGTGTCCCCTCAGCACTTGATGCGTTTGCGCAAGCCAAGAAATGACAAGAAAATGATCCCGGAATCGGTCATAATCGGCGCTGAGCGGCGCGCTCACGCCCGGGAGCCTGTACCCTCATGATGGTCCGCCGGCATCTCTATCTCGGCTGGCTTGCACTAGCGCTCAGTGTATCGGCGCCGGTTTTCGCCTACTCGCACATCCATGTCGGCGCGAATGGCGAGATCATCGAGCACTGTGCCGCCGATGAACCCGGCGACACCGACGCGCAGCATCATTCGCATTCGGGCAAGGGAACGGTGCCCCACTGCCCGTATTGCCCGGGATTCAGCGCTGGCACAGCGCTCGCTTACTGCGGCTTGGGACCAGTTCCGCAGGGCGCCGTCTCGGCGCCGTCGGTCCCGCCAGCGCATGCCGTACCCGCCGGACGCTCCTCCGTCCGCATAGCGCAACAGCGCGCGCCTCCCTCTGTCTCCTGATTGACATCGACCCGGCGCATCGACGGTCTTCCGGCGCGGCGTCGGACACTCGTCTGCCGCTGTCAGGCAACCGTCGAGTACCCACTGCACGGCTGTGTAACGCCCAGACGTTCATTGGCGCGTTTCTTCGGGGCTGACGAATCAAGCGGTGCACAAGAAGGAGGGGTTGCTATGAAGTTTAGCCAACGTCGCATGACCAGCGCGCTCGCGCTGATCGTCTTTGCCGCATGCCCGAGCGTCGCACTTGCCTGCGCCACCTGCGGCTGCTCCCTGTCGACCGAAGCCGCGATGGGTTACTCGGACTCGCCCGGCTGGCGCGTGAGCCTGGAGTTCGACTTTATCAACCAGGACCAGTTGCGCTCGGGAACGAGCAGCGTTTCGGACTCGCAAGTGGCCGCGATCAACGATGCCGGCGGCAGCCAGGAAGTTGAGAAGCAGACGATCAACCGCTACTTCACCCTCGGCATAAACTACATTCCCAGCCCGGACTGGAACTTGAACCTGATGGTGCCGTTGGTCGATCGCAACCACACGACCTATGGCGAGGCGACCAACCCGCTCACTCCTGACCTGATTAGCGGTGCATCCTTTTTCAGCCTGGGGGACATGCGATTCATCGCCAGCTATCAGGGCCTGCTTCCTACGCACAACCTGGGGATTCAACTCGGCGTCATAGTCCCCACGGGCAATTACGGTGGGCCCAATGCCGATGGCACCGGCATCGTTGGGCGCAACCCGGTTGCATTCAACGCCGGCCCCAACGCCCAGAACCCGTCGCCCGGCAATCTCCTCGACACCAGCTTACAAGCCGGAACCGGCGCGACCCAGATCATTGTCGGTGCGTACTACTACCAAGCGGTGAGCCAGGATTTCGACGCCTTCGTCAACGGGCAATTCCAGGCAGCCATGTGGCACAACCTCGACCAGCCCGGTCAGGACTACCGCCCCGGCAACCTGACCACCGTCAGCTTCGGCCTGCGCTACGCGGCCAACCCCATGATCGTGCCGCAGCTGCAACTCAACATCACCAACAAGCGCACGGACCAGGGAACACTTGCCGATACCATCTCCACGGGCGGGACCGTGGTGTATCTTAGCCCCGGCATAAGCGCGAGCGTGACGCATAACTTCATGGTCTACGGCTTCATGCAAGTCCCGCTCTACAGCCGCCTCGATGGCTACCAGCTCTTCCCCCATTGGACGGCCAGCGCTGGGGCGACTTACTCCTTCTGACCTGAAGCCACCGACTCGAAGTCGTCGAGGTTCCGGACTGTTGCTTTGGACGCGACCGACGATCAGCCATATAAGACAGGTCTTCGAGCAACGAACGAAGTGGCTTCACCACCCTTCAACTCAGGAGCAGACCATGCTCGAACCTGAAGACCGAGCTAATTGCGACCTGACGTTCGCAGCGAACCCGCAGCGCCGTGCCCTGCTCCGAGATGTTGTCGGGCTGGGAATTGCGGCTGTTGGCGGCTTTTTCTCACCACTTTTGTGCGCGAATGCGCTGGAGGTAGGCCAACCGGCTCCCCCGTTGGTGCTGACTACCTTGGACGGACAGAGCATCGCCACGCGCGACCTGCTCGGTCAGGTGGTGATCGCTACCTTCTGGGCCACTTGGTGCGAGCCCTGCCGCGAGGAGTTGCCGTTGCTCTCGGCCTACGCTTCGCGCAACGCGCAGCACGGCTTGCGGGTGCTGGGTTTTAGTCTCGACGGACCGGAGTCTTTACCGAAGGTACGGGCTGTGGCAGCGACCCTAAGCTTTCCGGTAGGGCTGCTCGGGAGCCCCTACGTCGGGGCCTATGGCCGTATCTGGCGCCTCCCTGTGAGTTTCGTCATCGACCGCGCTGGTCGCCTAGCCCATAACGGCTGGGACGATGATCAGCAGCCATGGACGAAGGAACGGCTGCAGCGTGTGGTGGATCCTCTTTTGCTGCGCACGGGTTGAAGTGCCAGCAATGCCGCTGGCGACGGTGCACGGACGTCGCAAGCAGTTGACGATGCCAATCGTTCTCCTCTGAGGGCTTTGTACGGCGCGCTACAGAACTGGCGCTCATTTCGAGTCAGGCGCCTTCGACCACTCGGCCATCTCTCCGTGGTGGAATCATCGCATTGCGACAGGCGTCCGGCAAAGATTTCCCGCACCGGAAACCGGTGTCACCAATCTGTCATAGCGAATACCTGCGCCTCCCTTCTATTCCAACATGCTGGAATTATCGAACAAAAGGTCACAAACCGCGAAGGCGCCGCACCGAGGTCGCCCTAGTGCGGCTTGGCCGGATCGAGATTCTTCCGGCGCAGCATTTCCTCCCGGAACTCCGCGAATTGCTTCCTGGTTTCGGCTTCGAGCACTGCTGTCCCGATCAGTGGCGGGATCCAGCGATCCGGAAGGAATCGTCCGTGATTCGTGATGCGCGTTTCGCCGCCTTCCCCGAAAAGCCGCGTTGTGAACGCCGACCCCTTCATGTCGCCGCTGACGACCTTCGAGCGAATCTCCCGCAGCGGCACGAGCTCGATCTCGCGCGCGTTGTCGAATGTGAACGCGAACGGGCCAAACGTGAGGCGGCTCGTTTGCGCCACGTCGAGTCTGTCGTCTTCGCGACGGACGATCCGGCTCATGGCGACGTTGGAGACGAAATCCGCCATGTGGCCGTAGTCGGTCAGCACGTCCCACACCTGTTGCGGCGTGGCCTCGACGCGGAGTTGGACATCGACATCGATCGCATCGCCGTCGCGACGGATGGCGACGGCAATGTCCCCTGAGTCCGGCGGAGCGGGATGCGCAGCGGCGGAGAGCATTGCGAGGGCAATCGCGAACAGGAACGGATGAACCGGGTTCGACAAGGTGCGCAAGGAAAGAGAGTATCGATTATACGAGCGCCAACTACGCGGACAGCGCCCGGTAGACGCCTGCCGCGACTATTCCAAACGCCAGGTGGGCCGCGAAGGTGATCCAGTCACGGGTGGCTTCAAACCAGGGGAAGACTGCCGTAAGGCCGTACATGTTGAGGGCGAACACGAACAAGCCGAAGGCTGTTCCCGCGAGCAAGGATGCGGACATGCGCAGACGCCATATCAGCCTGGACAAGATGAGGCCATAGGCGACGGAAAGGGCGAAGTGCACGAGCGTCGCCGCCAGCAATACCCGCCAATCGGACCCTGCCGCCGGCGGCAGCACGCCGCGGCCCATTACGATCGCGGCGGCGAAGCGGGCATCACGGAAGAAGATCTCCGGAAGGGCATCGGTGAAAGCCAACCACAGCACGATCTCGACGATCGTGGCACCGATCCCCGCAGCGATCCCGGCATATGCGGCCGCGCTCCACTTCACGGGCTATCCACCGATCGCCGCGCGATTCGTGCGCCGCCTCCGACCCGCACGGTTGCGGGGACCTTTCCGCCGCTTCGGCTCCGCGAAGAAGCGGTCGAGCGCGGGCTTCCAAAGTCGCACACCGCCGGTGATCCCCGCCTCGTTGGATACGATCGTCACATCGCGTGGAAGCGCGATCGTTACGTGCCCCGCATCGCCACCGCCGATGTAGAGGCGATCGAAGTTGAGCAGGGTGCGCACCACGCGGATCATCCGCGCCACGCGTCGATTCCATTTCGCCGCGCCCTTGCGCTTCAGCGCAGCCGAGCCGAGATAGCGATCGTAGGTCTTGCCCTTGGCGATAGGATGCTGCCCCAGCTCGAGGTGAGGCATCAGCTCGCCGTCGCGAAAGAGCGCGCTGCCGAAGCCCGTGCCGAGCGTGACGACGCATTCGAGCCCCCCGCCCTTGATGACGCCAAGCGCCTGCACTTCGGCGTCGTTGAGCACACGCGCCGGCTTCCCGAAGACTCGTTTCAGCTCGGCAGCCAGGGCGAAATCGCGCCACGCCGGCGTCCCCAGATTCGGCGCGGTGCGAATTCGCCCGTGGTCGACGACGCCAGGAAATCCGACCGAGACGCGATCGTAGGCAGGGAGCGGATGCGCGAGCGCCTTCAGCCGGCGGAGGACGGCCTCCGGCGGCGCCGGTTGAGGCGTCGCTACCTCGACCCGCTTCGCGATCTCCCTGCCAAAAGCGTCGAGCACCGATGCCTTGAGGTGAGTACCTCCGATGTCGATCGCCAGCGTACGGGGGCCTCGCGCGCGTGCGCCGCGAGGCGCTCGCGCTACTCGGGCTTTGCGCCTTCGCACCGGCAAGGTCAAACCGCCGCGGGGGCTCGCCAGCCGCCGCCTGGCTCGGCGATCGCGTCCGCCTCCGAGGGACCCCAGCTGCCAGGCGCATAGTCGTGGACCGGCGTCGTCGGCTGCAGCGCCGGTTCGACGACACGCCAGGCCGCCTCTACTGCGGCCTCTTCCGCGAACAAGCCGTCGTCGCCGCGCATCGCGTCGCCGATGAGCCGCTCGTACGCATCCATCGTGTCGGCCTGCTCGTTGCTGCAGTAAAGCTCCACGTCCTTGCCGACGAGGCTGCCAGGCGCCTTCGCACGCACGCCGATCGCGGTGGCCACGCGATCCGGTCCGAGCCGGAAGCGCACGTAATTGGGCTGGGGCCGCAGCTCCTCGAAGATCTGCTGCGGCGGACGGCGCAGTTCCACAACCACTTCGGTCGCCGTGAGCGGGAGCGATTTGCCCGCGCGGATGAGGAAGGGCACGCCCGACCAACGCCACGAGTCCACGTGCAGATGCACCGCGACGAAAGTCTCGACCTGCGAATCGGGCGCGACGCCCCTCTCGCTGCGGTAGCCGCGGTACTGTCCTCTTACCACATCGTTCGCCTCGAGCGGGCGGATCGCGCGCAGGATCTTCACCTTCTCGTTCTTCATGGCG
Organism: Casimicrobiaceae bacterium; assembly: GCA_035499135.1. GTDB lineage: Bacteria > Pseudomonadota > Gammaproteobacteria > Burkholderiales > Casimicrobiaceae > PALSA-1003. The sequence continues at coordinate 25,292 of DATJZM010000011.1, forward strand.
TCGCCGTCCAGCGTGCTCGGTGGTTCCATGGCGAGGAGCGCCGTCACCTGCAGCATGTGGTTTTGCACGACGTCTCGCAGGGCGCCTACCGAATCGTAGAACTCGCCGCGCCCTTCGATGCCGAAGCGCTCGGCCATCGTCAGCTGCACGTTGGCCACGTAGTTGCGGTTCCAAATCGGTTCCAGGAACGAGTTCGCGAAACGAAAATAGAACAGGTTCTGGATCGCCTCCTTGCCGAGGTAGTGGTCCATGCGGAAGATGCGCTCCTCGGAGAATGCCTGGTGCAGCGTCCGATTGAGCTCGCGGGCCGAGGCGAGATCGCGGCCGAAGGGCTTTTCCACCACCACGCGCGCGCGCTCGACCGGACCGCCGGCCGCAAGCTGCGCGATCACCCCCGGAAAGGCGTCGGGCGGAATCGCCAGGTAATAGAGCGGCCGCTCGCAGCCGCCGAGCGCGCGGCGCAAGACGGCGAAGGTGGCCGGATCGCGATAGTCGCCGCGAACGTAGCGCAGCAGCGCAGCGAGCTTCGGAAACGCCGCGGCGTCGAGCTTGCCTTGCTCGGCGAGGGATTCTCTAACATAGTTCGACAGACCTTCGCCGCGGAGGTCGCGGAGCGCCACGACGATCACCGGGACGTCGAGATGGCCGCGCTTCGCCATCGCGACTAGCGCGGGATAGAGCTTCTTGCGCGCGAGATCGCCGGTCCCGCCGAAAAGCACCAGCGCGTCGGATTTCGCGCCGGCGTTCATCGAGCCCGCTCCGGCTGCCCGTTGTGCGGCGGCAGGCGTCGGAACATCTTCGATCTGCACAGTATCCAACAAGTCGATTCCTCCCACCGGTGAGAGGGCCGAAGTCGCCGCGGGTTCCCTGGCTTCCGTGCCGGCGAGCCGTACGCCGCCAACTCCCCCTCCGTCCCAGACCGGCGGTGGACGAGGAGGAAGCCAAGAACGCCGCCCAACGATTGCATGGGCCGGGCCATGGTCTTTGGCTGGACAATCTTCAGGATCTCCTCCGCGGCGGCCGAGCCGAAGTCGTGCTTCGAGGCGGTGTGTAAAGTGCGTGCGGAGCGCGGGGCACGGCGGTGGAAGGCGGTCCCGCTGCGTCACGTTGGCTGTGCTGGCGGAGCGGATTCTCGCTACGAGTGATGCTGAACGCTGTGTTGATGAGCGCCATGTGCGAGAACGCTTGCGGAAAGTTGCCGAGCATGCACCGAGCCCGCGGGTCGTACTCCTCGGAGAGCAGGCCCACGTCGTTGCGCAGCGCGAGCAGGCGTCGGAATAGCGCCTGCGCCTCCTCGCGCCGGCCCTGCAGCACGAGATTGTCGGCGAGCCAGAAGCTGCAGGCGAGGAAGCAGCCCTCGCCGCGAGGCAGCCCGTCGACAGCACGCCGGCTCCGGTAACGAAGCACCAGCCCGTCCACCGTCAGGTTGCGCTCGATCGCCTGCAGCGTTCCCTGCACGCGCGGATCGTCTGGCGGCAGGAAGCCGGTCAGCGGTATCAACAGCAGGCTCGCGTCCAGCTCCGCTGAGCCATAGCTTTGCACGAAGGTCTTCAAGCGCGAGTTGAAGCCGCGCCGGCATACGTCGTCGTGAATGCGGCGCCGCAGCGCCCGCCAGCGCGGCAACGGCCCCTGGACACCGAACTGCTCCACGGTCTGGATGGCACGGTCCACCGCGACCCACGCCATCACCTTGGAATAGGTGAAATGACGACGCGACCCGCGCACTTCCCACAGACCGTGATCGGCCTCCTCCCAGACTTTCGCGACGTGATCGAGCATCACGCGCTGAACCGGCCACGTCGCGGAGTCAGCCTGCAAACCGCCATTGCGTGCGAAGAGCAGCGCCTCGAAGACCTCGCCGTAGACGTCGAGCTGGAACTGGGTAGCGGCCGCGTTGCCGATGCGAACGGGACGCGATCCGGCATAGCCCGGAAGCCAGTCGATTCTCCATTCGTCGAGCCGCCGCTCGCCTGCGAGGCCGTACATGATCTGCACCTGATCCGGCGTGCCGGCAACCGCGCGCTCGAGCCAGCCCCGCCACGCCTCCGCCTCCTCGAAGTAATGCGCATTCATCAACGCGAGCAGCGCGAATGTCGCATCGCGCAGCCAGCAATAGCGATAGTCCCAGTTTCGCACCCCACCGATCCGCTCGGGCAGCGAGGTGGTCGGTGCCGCGACGAGTCCGCCCGTAGGCGCGTAGGTGAGCGCCTTGAGCGTGATCAGCGAGCGCAAGACTGCGTCGGAACAGTCGCCTTCATAAGAGCACCGGCTCGCCCATTGCCGCCAGAACGCTTCAGTGGTGGCGAGCATCGCCTGGGCATCGATCGGAGGCGCAATCGGCCGGTGAGCCGGGCCGTAGGTCAGGACGAAGGGAATGCTTTCTCCCGCCCTGACCGTGAAGTCCGACACCGTCTTCAGGCCTTCGCCCCTCAAAGGAACCGGCGTGCGCAGCACGGTCATGTCGGGGCCGGCGATCGCACGCAGGCTCCCATCCTCGAGGCGGCTCACCCACGGCACAGAGGCCCCATAGCCGAAGCGCAGGACCAGCTCCATCCGCATCGTCACGCGGCCGGCACGCCCGAGGACGATGCGCACGAGGTCGGACACCGATTCGCGCACAGGCATGAAGTCGATCAGCCGCACCGCACCTTCGGAGGTTTCGAAGTCGGTCTCGAGGATCAGCGTATCCCCGCGGTAGCGCCGCGCGACTACCCGCCGCGCGGACTTGGGCGCGATGCGCCAGCGCCCGTTCTCGGGCGTTCCGAGCAACGCCGCGAAGCACGCTGCCGAGTCGAAGCGCGGCCAGCACAGCCAATCGACGGAGCCGTCCCTGCTGACCAGAGCCGCGGTCTGACAGTCGCCGATGAGCGCGTAGTGCTCGATGGGCAACGTGGAAGTGCGCATGCTCGCCATCGTGGTTCGAGTACGGGATCGCCGCCCGAGCAGCCGCTACGGTTTGGGAAACTCAAACTCCGGCAAGTCGCAATCGCCTTCCACTACGTGGCTGCCGCGATTATGCGTTCGCCGGTGAGCGGCAAATCCCGGATGCGCACGCCGAGAGCATCGAACACCGCGTTGCCAATCGCCGCCGCAGTCGGCCCTTGCGCCGCTTCGCCCGCTCCCGCCGCGGGTTGCTCGGGGCGCGACACGATTTCCACCTCGACCGCGGGAGCCTCGGAGCAGCGCAGAATCGGGTAGTCTTCCCAGTTGTCGCTGGTAACGCGAGCGCGATCGAAGCGCACCGCTTCCCTGAGCGTCCAGCTCGTCGATTGGATCGCGCCGCCCTCGATCTGGTTGGCCACGCCGTCGGGATTGATGACCAGGCCGACGTCGACCGCGATCACGAGCCGGCGCACGCGAATTTCCGCTTCGGCCTCGATCTCCGCGACGATGGCACAGTACGCGCCAGTGTTCTTGTAGCGCGCGAAGCCGATGCCGTGACCGTGTCCATCGCGCTTGCGCCATTCTCCCCAGCGCGCTTTCGCCGCGGCGCGCTCGACGACCGCCCGCGCCCGCGGATCGTCGAGATAGCGCAGCCTGAGCGCGACGGGATCGGCGTCCTGGCTGGCCGCAATCTCGTCGATGAACGATTCGATCGCGAACACGTTCGCATACGCGCCCAGCGAGCGCAGCGCCGAGGTGCGCAGCGGCATCGCCAGCACGCGATGACTGACGATCTGCCAAGCGGGAAATGCGTAGAGCGGGATCGCGTTGCGCTCGGCGCCGCCTCCCGCGGGAACGGGCGGATTGGTCGCGGGAGGACGTGCGAACGGTTGCGAGAGGTGCCATGCGCCCAGGAGCGCCGGCGACGCGGTGCGCCCCGGACGCAGGACGTGGCCGTTGCTCCACACCTCGTGGCGCCAGCCGACGATTGCGCCCGCTTGGTCGAGATCCGCCTCGACGTCGACCACCATCGACGGTCCGAACGGTGCCCAGGACAGATCGTCCGCGCGCGACCATTGCACGCGCACCGGCCTCCCGCCCGCGGCCTGCGCGAGGCGCGCCGCATCGAAGGCAACGTCGTCCGCACCGTTGTGGCCGTAGCAGCCGGCCCCCTGGACGTGCTGGACGACGATCCGGCTTTCCTCGAGGCCGAGCACGGCGGCGAGATCCCTGCGCAGATTGAATATGCCCTGACTGTGGGTCCAGACGCGCAGACCCGACGACGCCTCCGTCTGCGCCAGCGCGCACGCGGGACCGATCGCGGCGTGCGCGAGATAGGGACGGGTGTAGCTCGCCTTCAGGGTTCGCGCCACCGACGACACTCTGGCGGCGGATTTGCTGTCGACGATGCTCGTCTCCGCTTCCTGCGCCTTCAGCCATTGCGGCAAGCGCGCTGCGTCCGGGAGTTCGCCGCCGCCTTCCCACTTTGCGTGGGCGGCGAGCTTCTGCACGGCGGCTTCGGCAATGGCCTCGGTCTCCGCGAGCACGCCGACGAACGAACCGTCGCGGACGATTCGAGCTTCGCCCGGCAGCGCGCGGAGAGCTTCCTCGTCGAGGTCGGCCAGGCCCGCATCGGGACTGGCGGGACGCAGCACCCGGCCGTGAAGCATCGCCGGCAGCTCGAGATCGTGAACGAAGCAGGGCTGACCGAAGACCTTGTCGGCGAGGTCCAGGCGCTCGGCCGTCGTGCCGACGACCCGATGAGTGCCTGCCGGCTTCGGAGGCACCTGTCCGCTTGCTTCGCGGTCCAGCAATTCCGCCGTTGCGACCTCCCAGTAGCTCGTCTGCCTGCCACCGTCGGCGCCGATGTTTCCGTCGCGTATCGCGAGCGCGTCGACGCTTTGGCCGAGCCGGTCAGCCGCCGCTCGAAGACAGATCGAGCGCACTTCCGCGCAGACGAGCCGCAGCGCCGTGCCCGAGTCCTGCACCGAGAGGCTTCCCGCCGTGAGCGCCTCGTCGGGGCTCACCGCAGTCGACGCTGTCATCATCCGTACGCGCGTCAACGAGATGTCGAGCTCGTCCGCCACAATCTGCGCCAGCGCGGTGAGGATGCCCTGCCCGATCTCCACCTTGCCCGAGAAGACTTCGACAAAGCCCGCAGCATCGAACCTGAGCCACTGCGACAGGCGCCTGTTGGTGCGCAGACTCGTCGGCAGCGCGGCAGCCGCAGCGCCTCCCCGCTCCGGCTTGAGCGCGGCGCTCACTTCGGCGCTCCCGCGCTCGTCTTCGACTCGGCCGCGGCGCGCAGCACCGCGCGCACGATCCGGTTGTAGGTCCCGCAGCGGCAGAGGTTGCGATCGAGCGCCTGCCGCACCTCCGATTCGGAAGGCGTCGGCGAGCGTGCGAGCAGCGCGGCCGCGCTGATCAGCATCCCCGACGTGCAATAGCCGCATTGCGCAGCCTGCTCCGCGACGAACGCGCGCTGCAGCGCATGCGGTGCTTCGGGACTTCCCAGGCCCTCCACCGTGATCACCGATTTGCCGGCAACCGCCCACAGCGGCGTCTTGCACGAAGGCACGGCGTATCCGTCGACCACCACGAAGCATGCTCCGCAAGCCTCGCTGCCGCAGCCGAAGCGCGTGCCCTTGAGCCCGAACGTGTTGCGCAGCGTATCGAGCAGCGAGCCCTGCGCGGAAGCTTCCAGCGTGCGCTCCGCACCGTTGAGCGTGAAGGTCACCCGCTCGGCGGAGCTCACGCTAGCTCCCTGCGCGCAACGACGCAGCGCGCCGCGCGCGGCGGCCCGGAGTTCTCGCCGGCGCGAGCCTCTGGCGGCGAGCCGCCGCGGCCTGCTCGTCCGCGGGCATGCGGAAGAACCCGGCTTGCAGCAGATCCGCCACTTCGGCGCGAACGATGTGCTCGATCTCGTCGATCGCTGCCGAGCGCGCTTCGGCGACCGGGCGCGCGAGGATCAGGATGCGATGGAGGTTGGCCTCCTCGACCGGATAGGCGACGACCTGTCCGGCGCGGATCTCTTCGTGAAAAGCCGAAACGGGCATGATGGTCATGCCAACTCCGGAAACGAGGAGCCGGCGGATCGCTTCCACCGAATCGACTTCCGCCTCGGCGCGGAGCGCAACTCCGAAGCTCGCGAGCTGCTGCTCGACCAGCGTGCGCAAGCCCACGGTCAGGATGAACGGCGTGCCGGAGAGCTCCGCCAGCGAGAACGCATGCCGCGTCCCGCGCACACCCGGCGGCGCGATCACCACCAGCGGCTCCGAGCAAAGCGGCGTGAGCGCAAGAGCGGTCGTGCGCGGCGGGTTGGTCATCACGGCGAGATCGAGGCGGCCGGTCAAGAGCGCGTCGAGGAGCTGCGGGCTGAAGCCTTCGACCACCTTCAAGGTCACGGTCGGACACTGTTGCCGCGCCCGCGCCACGCAGCGCGGCAGGAGCAGCGGCGCCAGCGTCGGCGACGTGCCCATGACGACCCTGCCCACGGGCGCTCGCGCCTTGTTCCGAACGTGCTCGCTCGCGCGCGTGACCTCGAGCATGATCGCGCGCGCATGATCTAGGAAGTCGCGTCCCGCCGTGGTCAGGCGCACCCCCCGCGGCAGGCGCGTGAGCAGCTGCGTGCCGAGCTCCGCCTCGAGCTGCTTGATGTGGCGCGTCAGCGCCGGCTGCGCAATGCCGATCTTGTCGGCGGTGCGCGTGATGCTTCCCTCGTCGGCGACCTGCACGAAGTATTGGATGCTGCGCAGCTCCATGGATGGCACCGAAAGGGCGTCTTGCCGAACGATAACAAATAGGCATGCGCGGTCAAGACCGTGTGGCCCGCTCCGCTAGGCAGGTCGCTACACGGAGTCCGGGCCGCTGCCCGACACATATCGAGAAAGCATGCCTAGCATACCAAATCGCGATTGGCGCGGCCCAATCGACGATGGTCTAATAGCCCACGTCGGGGCTGCGCGAGCGGCGTCGCGAGGAGAGGACGATGAGGCAGATCGGCGTCGGCATCATCGGCACCGGTTGGTGCGGCGGCATCCGCGCGCAGACCTGCGCCGGTCATCCCCTGGTCGGAAGCCTGCACCTCGCCGAGATCCGGCCCGAGCGGCTCGCCGAGGTGAGCGCTGCGACGCACGCAAGCACCGCGACGAGCGACTATCGGCGCCTCCTCGAGATCCCGGATGTCGACGCGATCTACATCTCGGCCACGCCGGAGACCACGCACTACCCGATGGCGCGCGATTGCCTCGCCGCCGGCAAGCACGTGTTCCTCGAGAAGCCGATCGCGCTCGAGCTTGCCGAGGCCGACGAGCTGATCGCCACCGCCCGCGCACGCAAGCTCAAGTTCACGATCGGCTATTCGCAGCGGTTCAATCCGAAGTTTGCCTTCGTGCGCAAGTCGATCCGCGACGGCACCATCGGCCGACCGGTGAGCGCGCTGGTGAGCCGCCACATCACGCGCAACCTGGGCAAAAAGATCAGCGGGCGCATCAAGCTCTCGCCCGCCGCGATGGAAGCGACGCACGATCTTGACTTCGTGCTCTGGTGCCTGGAACCCGCGAGGCCCGTGCGGGTGTACTCGCAGATCAACTTCGGGGTGATGCGCGAGACGAGCGGCGCGCCGATACCCGACACGCAATGGATCACCGTCACCATGGACAGTGGCCTGTCGTTCGTGATCGGTGCGGGCTGGACCCTGCCGCCGGGCTACCCGAATTTCTCTACGACCTGGATCGAGTTCGTCGGAACCGAGGGCGCGGTGATGGTCGACGACAGTCACCGCGACGTCGTGCTCAACACGATGAGCAAGGGCATGGTGCTGCCAATGTCGACGATGCCCGGCGAAGCGGTGGAGCATACGTACGCCGGCCCGATGGCCGCGGAGACGATCCACTTCCTCGAGGCCGTCGCGATGGACAGGCCCGTTCTGGTCACCCCCGATCACGCACGCATGGTCATGGAGCTCTACATCGCGGCGGACCGATCGGCCGAGACCAACGCGCCCGTCGCGCTGCCCCTCGCCGAGTCCCGCGGCGCACCCGTCGCCGTAGCCGAGAAGCGCAGAGGCCGGAGCCGCGCAACCGCCTGAAGTGCCCGATGGCAAAGAAAAACGCCGAGCGCATCGGACTCGCCATCGTCGGCGGCGGCCGCGTCGGGCTGTTTCGCGGTGAAGTGGCGGCCCGGCACCCGCAGGTCGACTTCATCGGCCTCGCCGAGATCAAGCCCGAGCGCGCGAAGCTCGTCGGCGAGAAGATCGGCGCCGATTTCGTGACCTCGGACTATCGCGCGCTGCTCGCGCGGCCCGAGGTCACCGCGGCGATCATCGCCACCGACGAGCATTTGCACGTTGGCCCGGTGCTGGCAGCCGTCGAGCGCGGCTTGTCGCTTCTCATCGAGAAGCCTCTGGCGACGGAGCTCGCCGAATCGGAGCACGTGCTCAAGACGATACAGAGGGCCGGCGTTGACGCCGTCGTGGGCTACACGCAGCGCTTCCGCCGCCGCTGGCTGGCGGCGAAGGAGAAGGTGCGCACGGGCCAGCTCGGCGACGTGACGCTGGTGACCTCGCGCGCGTTCATGAACCGTCTCGTCGCCATCGACAACTACCAGCGCACCGACGATCCCGCCTCGATCTCGCCGATGGTGATCTCGGGCACGCATGCGCTCGACATCGTCATGTGGATGATGGAGGCCAAGCGCCCGGTGGAGGTGTATGCACGCTCGATCGACAAGGCGCTCGGCCCGCTGTGCAGAGGCATCGACGCCACCGCGGGAGTGATCACCTTCGAGGACGGGAGCCTCTATCACGCGTCGATCTCGTGGGCGCTGCCCGTCGTCTGGCCCGCTGCCGTGTACAGCCTGGACGTCGGCATCGTCGGCACCGAGGGCGTGCTCACGATCGACGACACCCACCGCGATATCGTGCTCGCGACCACGGCCGCGCAGGGCGAAGGCTATGCGCCGGATGCGACGCGGCGCGTCGATTTCCTCGGCAGCTATCCGCCGGGAGACGTCGCGCTGGGCGAGTTGCGCGGGCCCATGCGTGAGGAGACCGAGCAGTGGCTCAACCGCCTGGCGATGCGCCTGCCGACGCAGCATGCCACCGCGGTGGAGGCGCACAATCGGCTGATGCTTACCAAGGCGTTCGACCTGTCTGCAAGGCAGAAGCGCGCGATTGCGCTGCCGATTGCGGCAAGCGACGAAAGGACGCGGCGTGCACGACGCGCCGCGGAATAGGTTGTTTGTCGCCCCGGCGCAGGCCGGGGCCCAATTTGCCAGCGTCAGCGCTGTCGGGTGCAAACTTGGATCCCGGCCTTCGGCGGGATAACGCTAACTTAGCGCTGATGCAGTCTTGTACGAGGCGGGATGGAGGAGCCATGAGCAAGCTGAAGTGCGCCGGGTTGCTGTTGCTGGCACTCATTCTCTGTCCGACGCCCGTATACGGACAGGCGGGCTATCCGAACAAGCCGGTCAGGATGATCGTTCCCTTCGCGCCGGGGGGCGCGTCCGATTTCGTCGCGCGCATCATCGCGCCGAAGCTCGGTGAATTGCTCGGTGCATCGATCGTGATCGATAACAAGCCGGGCGCATCGGGCAACATCGGCATGGATGCCGCCGCCAAGGCGCCGCCCGACGGCTATACGATCTACCTCGGCAACATCGGCACGATCGCGATCAATCCGGCGATCTTCCCGAACCTGTCGGTGAATCCGCAGAAGGATTTCATGGCCGTGACCGAGGTTGCCGACGTGCCGAGCGTCCTGATCGTCAACCCGAGCGTCCCGGTCAACACCGTCGCCGAGCTGGTGGCGCTGGCGAGAGCGAAGCCGGGCGAGCTCAACTTCGCGTCCCCAGGCTCCAGCACGCTCAACCGCCTGGAGATGGAGCACTTCATGAAGCTCGCCAACCTGAAGATGGTGCACATTCCCTACAAGGGCGGAGCCGGCCCGGCCGTCCTGGGGATGCTCGGCGGCGAGACGCAGGTCATGTTCGTGACGCTCTCCTCCGCCATGAGCTTCATTCAGGCCGGCAAGCTCAAGGCGCTCGCGCTCGCCACCAGCAAGCGCAGCGAAGCGCTGCCGCAGGTGCCGACGATCGTCGAGGCAGGCTATCCCGACATGGTCAGCAGCTCGTGGCAGGGCGTGTTCGTACCCGCGGGAACGCCGCGGCCGATCGTGGAGAAGCTGCACGCGGCGCTCATCGCGACTATGGGTTCACCAGAAACAAAGGAGCGCTTTGCAGCCGGCGGCGTGAACGTCGTCACCAGCAGGACGCCAGAGGAGTTCGCCTCGTTCGTCAGCGCGGAGACCTCGCGCTGGGGAAAGGTAGCGAAGGAGTCAGGAGCAACGATCGATTAGACCAACCCGAAGGACCGACGATGGCAAATTTCGGCATGGTAGGCCTCGACTGGCAGCAGCGCGTCAACTGGGAGCGGCTGCGCCAGTATCGCCTTGACCGCGCCCGCGAGCGCATGAAGGCACACAAGCTCGGCGCGATGCTCTGCATGTACGACGAGAACGTGCGCTATCTCACCGGAACGCTCACCCCGGGATGGAACCGGCTCAAGCCGGGACTTCGCTACGCGCTCCTCTGCGGCGACGATCCGCCGGTGCTGTTCGAGCAGGGGGACCTCGGCGCGCACATCGCGCGCCATTCGCCGTGGATTCCCAAGGAGAACATCCGCTGGTCGTACGCCTGGATCAAGGGCGCCGCCGGCCCGGCGTCGCTGCAGCAGGTCAACAAGTTCACCAAGGCGATCCAGCAGGAGATGAAGAAGAGCGGCGTGTCCGGAATGACGCTCGGGGTGGACTTCGTCGACATCAACATCATCCAGGTGTTCAAGGACGCGAAGATCAAGTGGGCCGACGGCATGTCGCCGATGATGGAGGCGCGTGCCATCAAGAACGTCGACGAACAGGAATGCATGCGCATGGTCGGGGCGATCGGCGATGCGGCCCACTGGGAGTGCATGAAGTTCCTCAAGCCGGGGCTCACCGAGAACAAGGTCACGGCGCACATCATGGAGTTCCTCTATTCGATCCCCGGTATGGAAGACGTCGAGGACGTGATCGTCTCCTCGGGGCTCAACACCTGGCCCAACTGGCGCAACTTCTCCGATCGCATCATCAAGCCGGGTGACATCGTGTTCATGGATCTCGCCGCGCTCACCTGGAACGGCTATAAGTCCTGCTACTACCGCACCTATTGCGTGGGCAAGGAGCCGACCACGGAGCAGAAGGAGTACTACGCCACCGCGCTCAAGTGGCTCTACGACTCGATCAAGGCCGTGAAGGTCGGCACGACGACGCGGGAGATCGCGCTCAAGTGGCCCTCGGCCAAGGAAGCGTGGGGCTACAAGGAGGAGGACCAGGCGGCAGCCAATCTGTGGGGCCACGGCCTCGGCCTCGCGCAATACGACCCGCCGGTGATCTCGCGCATCTGGTCGCTCGACCATCCCGTGGAGATCAAGGAAGGGATGGTGTTCGCGCTCGAGACACAGCACGGCAAGACGCACCAGTGGGGCGTGCGCATCGAGGAGATGCTGATCGTGCACAAGGACCGGATCGAGATCATCTCCAACTTCCCCGTCGAGCAGATCACCGTCGTCGATCCGATGCCGGGATATTCGACCTATGGCAAGTCTTAGTCAGTCGTCGCCCCGGCGGGGGCCGGGGCCCAAGATCGTCGCGGATTCGCCCGGCGTCGGCGAATTGGATCCCGGCCTTCGCCGGGATGACAACCTACCATCGCAGCGGTCCGCATGCCGCGACTGATCGTCCCCATCGCGTCTGCCGAAGCCGCCGACCCGAACCGCTTCGGCTCCAAGGCGGCGAACCTCGCCCGTCTCGGGCACGCCGGCCTGCCGATCCCCGAAGGCTTTTGCATCGACGCCGAAGCCTATCGCCTGCAGGTCGCGGACGCTGGGCTCGAAGATCACGCGCGGCGAGTGACCTCGCCCGAACCACGCGAGGCGCGTTGCGCCGCGCTCGCGATGAAACTCGGACTCCTCGACGGACCGATCGCCGCAGATCTGCAGGGGGCTCTGCTCGATGCGCGACGGGCGCTGGTGGCATCGACCTGCGCGGCGACGGTAGTGCGTTCCTCCGCGCTCGTCGAGGATCGGTTCGGCTCGAGCTTTGCCGGACAGTTCGAGAGCTACCTCGGCCTCGAGAGCGATGAAGATTTTCTGACCGCCGTGCGCTCCTGCTGGGCAGCGCTTTGGGCCACCCGCGTGCTTCGCTACATGGCCACGCACGACGCGAGCCCCGCGGATACAGCGATGGCCGTGCTCGTCCAGCCGCTCGTCGGCGCGCACTGCGCCGGGGGCGGCCTGAGCCGCACGGCAGAAGGCGACATGGTGCTGACCGCGACGCCAGGGCTCGGCGCAGCGCTCGCGCAGGGCGAGGTCGTTCCCGATCGCTTCGTTCTGTCCCGCGACGGCGTGCTACACCACTCGAGCGCCGGACGCGTCCCGCATCGCCTCGGCTGCGCGCACGGTGCGCGGCCGCTCCACCGCGCCGCGGTCACCGAAGCGGCCCTCGATCCGGCGCAGGCCGTGGAGCTCGGCGCGCTGCTCTCCAGGACGGAGGACGTGATCGGCTTGCCCGTGGAGATCGAGTGGGCGCTCGACGACTCCGGCTTCAAACTCCTCCAGGCGCGCCCGCTGCACCTGCAGTCGGCCCCCGTACCGGATGAGATCTGGCTGCGCCATCCGGGGCTCAACGGTCATCCTGCGGGCGTAGGCTGGGGTTCGGGGCGCGCCTGCGTCGTGAACTGCGAGTGCGAGCTCTCGCGCGTCGGCCCGGGCGATGTCCTGGTCACCAAGGTCGCCGGTCCTTCGTTGAGCGCGGTTCTGCCGCGCGTAGCCGGCGTGGTCGCGGAGCTTGGCGGCAGCACTTCGCACCTTGCTTCGCTTGCGCGCGAACGCGGCATTCCCGCGGTGCTCGGCGTCCTCGAGGCTACGCAGAGGATCCCCGACGGCGTGCAGGTCGCCGTCGACGGCGTCGCCGGCATCGTGCGTTGGGTGCCAACGAGTGATCGTCGCCCCGGCGAAGGCCGGGGCCCAAGTTCGGCCAGAATTCGATCCCGGCCTGCGCCGGGATGACCATCTCATGGGGCCCCGCGTCTTCGTCACGCAGCCGATACCCGCAAGCGCACTCGAGCGGCTGCAACGTCTCGCGCCCGTGGATTGGAACCACAGCGACGTGCACATCCTGACCAAGGATGAGCTCATCGCCGCCGTGCGCGCACACGACATCCTCTTCTGCCTCCTGCCGGACCGCGTCGATGCAGACGTGATCGATGCCAACCCGTCGCTGCGCCTGATCGCGACGATGAAGATCACCCCCTCCGACATCGACGTCGCCACGGCCACCGCTCGCCGCATTCCGGTGACGGTGATTCCCGCGATCGCCACCGAGGCGACGGCCGATCTGCACTTCGCGCTGCTGCTCGCGGTCGCGCGCCGCGTGGTCGAGGGCGATCGGCTCGTGCGCGCGGGCATCTTCCCCGGCGCCCAGTCGATGCATCTGCTGGGCGCCGGCGTCTGGGGAAAGACGATCGGTCTGATCGGCGGCGGCGGACGCATCGGTCGCGCGGTGTCGCGGCGCGCTCGGGGATTCTCGATGCGTCTCCTCTACTGGGGCCCGCGGCGGATACCCGAGACCGAAGAGCGCGAACTCGGGCTCGCCTACGTCGCCCTGGATCACCTGCTGGCCGATTCCGATTTCGTATCGGTTCACGCCACGCTCAAAGCCGAGACCGTTCATCTCATCGGCGCACGCGAGCTCGGGCTCATGAAGCGCAGCGCTTTCCTGGTCAACAGCGCGCGCGGGCCGATCGTCGATGAGCGCGCGCTCTGCACGGCGCTGCGCGAGGGACGCATCGCCGGAGCAGCGCTCGATGTCTTCGAGCGCGAGCCGCAGGTCGAGGCAGAGCTTCTGGGCATGCCGAACGTCGTGCTCGCCCCCCACTTGGGCAGCGCGGTCGCCGAGCTGCGCGAGCAGATGGCCAACGTGGTCGTCGACAACATCGCTGCGGTGCTCGAAGGCCGACGCCCGCCGAACTGCTGGAATCCGGAAATCTACGACGAGGCATGATCATGACGCCCCCTCGTTTGCCGCCGCTGCCCACTGACAAGAGGGAATAGCCGGAGGAGACCATGAGCGGCAAGGCGAAGGTCGTGCTGACCGACTACGTCTGGCAATCGCTGGACGTGGAAAGGAAGACCCTCGAAGACCTCGCCGTGCTGGTGCCGCTGCAGACCAAGAAAGCCGAGGAATTCCTGCCCGAGGCGCAGGACTGCGACGCGCTGCTCAATACCTACGCCGGACCGATCACCGCGGAGGCGATGGCGCGCATGCCCAAGTGCCGGATCATCGCCCGCTACGGCATCGGCGTGGACACCATTGACCTCGAGGCAGCCACGCAGGCCGGGATCATCGTCACGAACAATCCGACGTATTGCATCGAGGAGGTTGCGGAGCACACGTTTGCCCTGCTGCTTGCGTGCGCGCGCAAGGTCGCGCTCTACGACCGCCTAGTGCGTGGCCGAGGCTGGGAGGTACCACCGGGCAAGCCGATCTTTCGCCTGTCGGGGCGCACGCTCGGCCTGGTCGGCTTCGGGAACATCGGCAGACAGGTGGCCGCGCGCGCGGCGGCGTTCGGCATGCGCGTCCTGTTCGCCGATCCTCTCGTGGAGCAAGGCCGTTTTCCAGGCCCGGGGACGAAGGTCGATCTCGACGAGCTCCTGCGCGAGTCGGATTTCGTCTCTCTGCACCCGCCGCTGACGCGCGAGACGCGGAAGATGATCAATGCCGGCGCGCTCTCGCGCATGAAGCCCTCGGCGTGGCTCATCAACTGTTCCCGCGGACCGGTCGTCGATACCGACGCGCTCGTCGGCGCGCTCGATGCGAAGCAGATCGCCGGCTGCGCACTCGACACGACCGATCCCGAGCCGCTGCCTGACCCTCACCCCTTGCGCGGACGCGACAACGTCATCATCACGCCGCACGTGGCGTGGTACAGCGAGCAGGCGCTCGTCGGGCTCCAGGCGGGCGCGCCGAGCGAGGTGCGCAGAGTGCTCTCGGGCGAGTGGCCGGTGAACGTCGTGAATCGGGAGGTCAAGGGAAGGAACCGCGCCCGGCTCTGAGGCATGGTGGTCCGTCGCAACCGATCGAGGGCGGGTCCCTGCGACATGCGCCCGCCGTCGTGCTACGCTGACGGGCAGCTGACATTCTGGGCTCGGGTCGAGACCGGACGAACCGAAAGACGCGGATGACTGGCTCGACCACGACTTCCGTCGATGCCTCGCTTGCGACGGGCGCTGCCGGCGCCGTCGCGATTCCCGGCCTCTTCATGCATCGGCTCGTCGTGCACGTCGACGCCCGCGGCCTCCTGGCGGAGTTCTTCCGCAGCTCCTGGGGCATGCCGGCGATTTCGCAATGGACCGCGATGACTCTCGGTGAGCGTGTTCTGCGCGGCCCCTCGGTCCACGTCAGGCATCTCGACGCGGTGATCGTTCTTTCGGGCGCTATGCAGATCGGCTTTCGCGATCTGCGGGAAAGCTCGCCGGTCTTTCGTCGCCCGTACCGGCTGACGCTCTCCGGCGGCGAGCCAACGTTGGTCCTGATCCCGCCCGGCGTCATGCACACGTTCTACGCGGCCACCGGGCCGGTGCTGGTCGTCGTGGGGAGCACGCACGAGTACGTTCCGGAGGACGACATCCGCTGTCGCTGGCAGGATGCCGCGATGGACATCGACATGGCGGCGATCGGCGCGGAGGACGAGCGCGCGCAATCGCTCGACGAAGTGATCGCCGCACTGCGGACCCGCCTTTAATCGATGCCTCCCGCTCCGGTGCTCCTGGTCGGCTGCGGCCGCTGGGGACGCAACATCCTGCGCGATCTTGCTTCGCTCGCCCAGCCGGTGATCGTGGTCGATCCCTCCGAAGAAGCACGCGCGGCCGCAGCGCCGACGGCCCGCGCAACGCATCCGAACCTCGAGATCGACGAGCGCGTCTGCGGCATCATCGTCGCCACGCCGGCGACGCAACACATCGACGCTATCGAGCAGCTCGCGCAATGGGAGAAGCCGATCTTCGTCGAGAAGCCGCTTGCCACGCGCATCGAGGATGGCGAGCGTGCCCTCGCTCTGGCGGGCGAGCGCCTGTTCGTGATGGACAAATGGCGCTATCACCCCGGCGTCGAGGCGCTTGGCGCGCTCGCGCGCAGCGGCGAGCTTGGTCGCGTCAGGGAATTGCGCACATGGCGGCTCGGTCGCAACCACGCGCGCGACGACGTCGATCCGATCTGGAACCTGTTGCCTCACGATCTGTCGATCGCGCGCGAGATCCTTGGTTACCTGCCTCCGGCGGTCTCCGCCGCTGCCGAGCGCGCGGCCGGTCGCGTGTGGGGAATTGCCGCCCGCCTGGGCAGCGATCCGATGCACGCGGTGGAAGTTTCTGCACACCGCGCCGAGCATCGACGCCGGGTGGAGGTCGCGTTCGACGACGCTGTTGCCGTTCTCGACGGCGAGTGCGAGACGGCGATCGAGATCCGATCCAACGAGGGGTGTCGCACGCTGCGCGTGGCAGGCGACGTGCCGCTAAAGCGGGAGCTCAAGGCATTTCTCGAGTACCTCGACGGAGGCGCGCCCCCGAAGTCCTCCGCACACGACGGGGTCGAGACAGTTCGGCGCATCGCCGAGCTGCGCCGGCTGGCGGGTCTCGATGGCTGACCCGATCGTCTCGATCCTGCTCGTCACCTGGAAGCGGGTCGATCTGCTCGAGAAGTGCCTCAAGAGTATCGCGGCGGCGAAGCCCGACGTTCCGTTCGAGATCATCATCGTGAACAACGGCGGCTCGCGCACGGCCGCACGCGTCGATGCCATCGCCTCGGGTGCGCGAGTCGTTCACTCGCGCGTGAACCTCGGCCTTCCCGGCGGCCTCCGTCTCGCGCGCTCGATCGCTCGCGGCAAGTATCTCGCCACGCTCCAGGACGACGTCGCCGTCGAGGCGGGCTGGCTCGATCGGCTCGTCGCCCGCATGGACGCTGACCCATGGGTCGGCATCGTAGGTAGCAGCGTCGAGATCCCCGGAGGCTACCGCATTTGCGGCTTCTACCTCCTCGGAGGCCTCACATGGTTGCATCCGACTGCGGATCCTGGGCCCGTGCCGGTCGATCTGTGCACCTCGGCGTCCATGCTCATCCGTGCCCGTGCCTGGGACGATGCCGGTGGACCGTCGCCCGAGCTTTTTCCCCTCGGATATGTCGACTTCGATCTGTGCATTCGCGTGGCGCGCTGCGGTTGGATCGTCGAAATTCTGTCGACCTCGCTTGTGCGCCACGAATGGCACCAAAGCACGTCCCCGGCGCTTCGCGCCTACACCGTCGAGCGCAATGCAAATCCGGTGCGCAAATGGCACGCGGCCTGGCTCGCCGAGCGGCCGCAGCAGGCGACGCTGGAGGAGATGAGAAGCCGGCTCATCGCGCGCGCGAAGGCGATTCGCGCGAAGCCGCCGCCGGCGGGCAAGGACCCTCAGCCTTTGACCCCGGCCGACCTCGCGCGGCTCGAGCGCATCGCCCGCTGGGGGGCGCTGCGCATCCGCCTGGGGAAGCTCAAATTTATCCTTACGCGTCGCGCGCCGGCGAAGTCCTGATCCGGGCCACTCGTCAGCGATCTCGCCCCCGCGTGGCCCATTTCTCCAGCACCGCGCAGACCGACGCGGTATCGCTCTCCGCGAAGCCGAGCGCCATCGCGGCGTTGTAGATCGAGGTCGTTGCGGCGAATAGCGGCGTCGGGCAGTCGAGCTCGCGGGCGAATTCACCGATGATCTTCATGTCCTTCTGCCAGACGCCGACCTTCATCGTTGCCTTGGAGTAGTCGCCCCTGGCCATCATCGGACCGCGGACCTGCAGCATCCGCGACGAGCCGGCGCCGTCGCCGAGCACCTCGACCATGGTGGCCGGGTCAAGGCCCGCTTTCCTGCCCAACACCAGCGCCTCGGCAGCCGAGACGTTGTGGATCGCGACGAGCAGGTTGGCGAGGAACTTCATCTTCGACCCGGCGCCGAACGGGCCGAGGAAGAAGTGGCTGCGGGCGAAGCCCTCGAAGACGGGGATGCAACGGCGGTACGCGCCGCGCGAGCCGCTCGCGTAGACGGCGAGGTCCTTGACCCGCGCCTGCGCTCCAGTGCCGGAGAGCGGGCAATCGAGCAAGGCGATGCGGCGCACCGCGAGCGTTTGGCGCGCCGCCTCCTTCACGGCGATGGGCAACGTGCTCATCTCGATGACGATCTGCCCAGCGCAGCGCGCCGAGGCGATCTCGGTCGAAACCTCGAGCAGCGCCTCGGAGGAAGGAAGCGAAGTGATGACGATCGGCGCCCGGCGCGCCAGCTCGCGCGCGCTTCGCGCCGGCCGGCCGCCGGCCCGGGCCAGCTCCGCGCGGCGACGCGCCAGCACGTCGTAGCCCGCGACCACGAACCCGGCGGCGATCAGATTGCCTGCCATCGCCGAGCCCATGATGCCGAGACCGACGACACCGACGCCCTGCCCTTCGCCCGCGCGTCCTTTCGGCATCTATTGCTCCTCGGCAGGCGCGAGCGCGCCCACGGCGGCGAAGAGCGCCTCGATCGATTCGCGCTTGATGTTGCGCACGATGAACACGATGCGTGAGCGAGGATCGTTGTCGCGGTCGCCTTCGAGCGTCACCGGCGGATGGAACAGGTGTTGCGCGCCCTGCAGGACGACGGGGCCCCGTTCGCCTTCCACGTGGACGATGCCCTTCACCCGCAGCAGATCCGGTCCACGCAGTTGCGCGAGGGCCTGAAGCGACGCGTTCAATCCATCCCAGTTGAACGGGCGGTCGAACCACAGGCAGAAGGAGGCGATCGCCGCGTCGTGGGCGCCGCGCGCGTTCGCGCCGGGCAACGCGCGGCCCGAACGCAGAGCTCGATCCGCATCGCTTTCGACAGAACCGACCCAGCGGTCCAACTCCGCGGGCTGGGCGCGGGTCGTGCGCGGACCGATGCTCGCCAGCAGAGCGGGGTCGAGCTCCCCATTGACGGCGATGGCGCACGCAGCGAAGGGGTTGAGCGCCTCGAGCCGCTTGCGCAGGCGAGCGACGAGGTCGGAATCCGCGATGTCGGTCTTGGTTATGACGAGGCGGTCGGCCACTGCCGCCTGCTTGACGGCTTCCGGCGTCGCATCGAGCTGGCTCATCCCGTTCACGGCATCCACGAGGGTCACCACGCCGTCGAGTCGATACTGCGCGCCGAGCAGTCCGTCGGTGCGCAGCGTGTGCAGCACCGGCACGGGATCGGCGAGGCCTGTCGTCTCGACGAAGACGCGATCGAAATCCATCACTTCACCGGCGCGCCGCTTTATGAAGAGCTCGCGCAGCGTCTCCTGCAGGTCGGTGCGCAGCGTGCAGCACAGGCATCCATTGCCCAGCAGCGTCATCTGCTCGGAAGAAGCGGCGATGAGCTCGTGATCGATCGCGACCGGACCGAATTCGTTGATGATGACCGCCGCCCGATTCATCTCGGGGTGACGCAGCAGGCGGCTCAGCAGCGTGGTCTTGCCGCTGCCGAGGAAGCCGGTGATGACGGTGACCGGCAGGCGGCTCGCGAGCGGATCGACGGCGGGCGCCGCGCGGGCGGTCGCGGTCACAGCGTCATCTCCAGCACATAAAGGCCACCGGCGAAGCGATCGACCGAGTAGACAATGCGCCGCTCATCGACGTAGACGTCGTTCAGCTGTATCGCGCCCGCCTGCGAGAGCGGCGGAGCGCTCGGCACGAAGTACGCGACTTCCTGCGGCTGATAGGGATTGCTGATGTCGTAAGCGCGCACGCCGGCGTTGAAGAAGGTGCCGATGACGATCCGGTCCGAGCGCCACGACGTCGCTACGGGGAGGTTCTCGTGCAGGTTGTGCGCCCCGAAGCGGCCCCCGCGATGCGCGAACGCATCGTGAGGCGCGGCGGGAAGCGTGCTGATCGGCAGCGGCCGCGCCTCGACACGGACATCGAGCACCCACACGAGCTTCGGCCAGTCGAAGCCGTCGTCCTTGATGCACTCGTCGCTCACGATGAGGAGGTCGCGCTCGAAGAGGGGCAGTACGGTATGCGTGAAGCCGTTGAACGGCGGCGAGTTCTGCCAGCGCCCGACGAGCCTGGGATTGCCCTTGTCGGCGATATCGAGGATCAGCGCTCCGCCGTCGATGTATCCCACGTAGGCGCGATCCGGCCGCTGCGGGAAGACGTTCGTGTTGTGCGCGCGAAACCCAGCGTCGAACTTCGGATCGAGCCGCTGCGGCGGCGGTGCGCTGTCGCCCTCGCGCGTTCCCGGCAGCCACCAGCGACCGACCTCGCGCGGCTTGCTCGGAGACCGAACGTCGATGATGCGATAGAACTGGTCGTCGAGGGGGTTCCGCGGTTGAAAATCCGCGGCGCCGCTCGCCATGTGCACGAACTCGCCGTCGACGAACCACAGCGCGTGCACGCCGCGCGAGTGGGTTCCCGATGCATCGAAGTGGCAGACGAGCTTCGGCTGCTCGGGCACGCTGACGTCGAAGAGCTCGAACCCCGCCGGTTTGAGGCCCGTCGTCTGTGTCTGGTAGGCCACGGCCATGAGATCGCCGACGACGTCGAGCGAGTTCGAGCGCACTTTGGCGTGCGGGAGCTCGGTCTGGACGACCACGCGGGGGGTTCGTGGGTCGGAAACGTCTACGCCGGTGAAGTTCTTGGGCGCAGACTCGTGAGCGAGCCACAGGATGCGCCGACCATCGCGCGTGAGCTGCACGGCCATGCCCTCGCCGATCCCGCCGAAGCCCTGGAGCTCGTGATGGGCGAGCAGGCGCATGTTCAACGCGAGCGCCTGATTGCGGCGCGTGGCGGTTCGGGCAGGTGTCGGCAGCATGAAAGCTCGCAACAGGGACGAGGCAACGCTACGCCGCTGCCTGCGCTCGGGTCAAGCGAGTCTCACTTCGAGTAATATGGCTTCGCGGCGAGCTCAAGCTTCGAACGCCAGAGGACGCGGGGAGGGACGCATGCGAATCTTCACACCACTCGTCTTTGTGCTGGGACTGGTCGCTGCGACTGCGGGCAACACGGCGCTCGCCCAGACCTACCCGTCGAGGCCGGTGCGGCTGATCGTGACCTATCCCCCCGGCGGCAGCTCCGATCTCATGGCGCGCATCCTGGGCGAGAAGCTCGGCCAGCTCTGGGGTCAGCCGGTCGTCGTCGAGAACAAGCCCGGAGCCGCCGGCTCGATCGGCATGGAATCCGCCGCGCGCCAGCCCGCGGACGGCTACAGCTTCGTGATCGGCAACCTCGGTCCGGCAGCAGTCAATCCGCTCCTGTCGAAGGTGCCCTACGATGTCGCGCGCGATTTCATTCCGGTGTCCCTGATCGCGACCGGTCCCAACGTGCTGGTCGTCAATCCCGAAAAAACGCCGTTCAAGACGCTTGGCGATCTGATCGCCTACGCGCGAGCCAACCCGGGCAAGCTCAACTTCGGCTCCGGCGGACCGGGCAGCGTTGCCCATCTGAGCGGCGAGATGCTCAAGAGCATGGCGCAGATCGACATCGTGCACGTGCCGTACAAGGGCGGAATCCTGTCGATCAACGATCTCCTCGCCGGTCACGTGCAGATGGTGTTTTCGGATGCCTTGCCGGTGATGCAGCACATCCGGGCCGGAAAACTGCGCCCGCTGGCGATCACCAGCCCGGAGCGCAGCCCTCTCGTGCCGGACGTGCCGACCTGTGTCGAATCGGGCGTGCCCGGGCTCGTCGCGGTGAACTGGTGGGGGGTGCTGCTCCCCACGGGCACGCCGAAGCCGACGGCGGACAAGTTTCATGCCGATCTCGTCAAGGTGATGCAGGACCCGGAGGTCAAGGAGAAGTTCGCGCAGCTGGGCGTCGAAGCGACCAGCGGGACGCCGGGGGAGTTCGCCGCGTTCATGCGCGCGGAGGTCGCCAAATACGCGAAGCTCATCAAGGAGGCGGATATCCACGCCGAGTAGCCTCGGCCGGCGCGGCACTAGGGCGCGCCTCTTCGCAGCCAGTGGGCGGGAAGCATCGTGGCGTCACTCGCGCCGAGGCCCTCGCGCGCCACATCGTCGTAGCACGCCAGCGCGCACGCGGTCAGGGGAAGGCGCACGCCGAGTCCGGCCGCCTCGTCGAGCATCGTGCGCATGTCCTTGCGGATCAACTCGACGTCGAACGTGACCGGGCTCGTTTGCGCTCCGCTCAGCGCGGCCGCGATCGTCGGGCCCCTCACCTTGAGCATGTTCGGTCCGCCGGATGTGTCGGCAAAGATGTCGATGAGCCGCGCGGGCTCAACGTTCAGGCTCCGGCACAGGGAGAGTGCTTCGCCGAGCGCCTGGTAGTAGACGAGCAGCGGCAGGTTGATGGCGAGCTTGAGACTCGCCCCGGCGCCGACGGGACCGACGTGCTCGACGCGCCGGCACAAGTCCGCAAGAAGCGGCCGCGCGCGCTCC
Source organism: Casimicrobiaceae bacterium (assembly GCA_035499135.1). Classification (GTDB taxonomy): domain Bacteria; phylum Pseudomonadota; class Gammaproteobacteria; order Burkholderiales; family Casimicrobiaceae; genus PALSA-1003. Next base: position 47,671 of record DATJZM010000011.1, read on the forward strand.
ACGTCCGCCGGCTCACCGCCGATGAAGCCGAAGAGCTTGCCCTCCCTCGCGGGCCCGACCGTTCCGCCCACCGGGCACTCGACGAGCGCCGCGCCCTTCGCCTTCACGCTCGCCGCCAGCGCCTGCTCGACTTCCGGGCGCACGGTGCTCATGTCGATGAAGAGCTTCCCCCGAACGTTGCCCGTCAGCAGTCCTTCAGGGCCGCGGTAGGCGCCATCGATCGCCGTCGCATCGGTGAGCATCGTCACGACGACCTCGACAGCGGAGGAAAGCGCCTGCGGGCTCGTCGCCACGATTGCGCCAGCGACGGCGAGCTCCCGGGTCTTCTCGCGCGTGCGATTCCAGACCCAAACCTCGTGGCGGCAGGCGAGGAGGCGAGCTGCCATCGCTGCGCCCATGCGTCCCGTGCCTGCGATACCGATTTTCAATGGCTCCTCCACCGTTTGTGCTATGGCTCGCACTTACGTTGACACGTGTGAGCCCAAGGCGTCAAATGAGCGCGATAACCAGAATGAATCGCAGCGAGCGACGGCGCTCGCTCGCGTGGCTCGTTTCCGGAGGAGTGCTCCATGGGGTCGCCCGCCAGCGACGGCGTGCGCGTCGAGTGGGATGTGCCGGTTGCGATGGACGACGGGGTGATGCTGCGCGCCGACGTCTTCTCGCCGAGCCCCCCTGGACGCTACCCGGTCATCCTCACCTACGGCCCGTACGCCAAGGGACTCGCCTTCCAGGACGGTTACCCGAGCGCGTGGCAGCGCATGATCGCCGAGCATCCCGACGTCGCTGCAGGCTCAAGCAACCGCTATCAAAACTGGGAAGTCGTCGACCCGGAAAAATGGGTGCCCGACGGGTATGTTTGCGTGCGCGTCGATTCCAGGGGAACGGGCCGCTCGCCCGGCTTCATCGATCACTTCTCGCCGCGCGAGACGCGCGACTTCCACGACTGCATCGAATGGGCGGCATTCCAACCGTGGTCGAATGGAAAGATCGGCCTCAACGGAATCTCGTACTACGGGATCAACCAGTGGCATGTCGCCTCGCTGCAGCCGCCGCACCTCGCCGCAATGTGCATCTGGGAGGGCGCCGCGGACTGGTATCGCGACATGACGCATCACGGCGGCATACTCTGCACCTTCTGGGCCAACTGGTACGACATGCAGGTGACGACGGTGCAGTACGGGCAAGGCGAGCGCGGACCCAGGAGCCGGGTCACCGGAGCGCTCGTGTGCGGCGACGAGACGCTCTCGGAGGTGGAGCTCGCGCGCAACCGCTGCGACTTCGCGAAGGAGATCCGCGCGCATCCTCTGGACGACGAGTATCACCAATCGCGCTCGCCGCGGTGGGACAGGATCACCGTTCCATTCCTCTCCGCCGCCAACTGGGGCGGACAGGGGCTGCACCCGCGAGGAAATTTCGAGGCCTTCGTCCGCGCCGCATCGAAGGAGAAGTGGCTCGAAGCGCACGGGCTCGAGCACTGGACGCACTTCTATACGGACTATGGCGTCAAGCTCCAGAAGCGCTTCTTCGATCACTACCTCAAGGGCAGCGACAACGGCTGGCCGAAGCAACCCAGAGTGCAGCTGCAGGTTCGTCACCTCGATCGCTTCGTGGAGAGGCACGAGGACGAGTGGCCCATCGCGCGTACACAATGGACGCGCTACTACCTCGATCCTCGCGAGTCCCGCCTCGCGCGCGCTGCCGCATCGACTGAGGCAAGCATCTCCTTCGACGCCCAGGGGGACGGGATCACGTTCCTCAGCGCTCCGCTCGAGGACGAGACTGAGATCACCGGACCGCTCGCGACGAGGCTCTTCGTGTCCTCTTCGACGGCAGATGCGGATCTCTTCGTGGTGTTCCGGGTCTTCTCGCCCGACATGCGTGAGGTCGTCTTCATGGGCGCGATCGATCCGCACACGCCCGCGGCGCAAGGGTGGCTGCGCGCGTCGCATCGCAAGCTCGATGCTCGGCTCTCGACCGAGTACCGCCCGTATCACTCGCACAACGACCCGCAGCCCCTCAAGGCGGGCGAGGTTGTTCAGCTCGACATCGAACTGTGGCCGACGTCGATCGTTGCGCCGGCGGGCTACCGGATCGCGCTCACGGTGCGCGGCAGGGACTACGAATGGAGCAAGTCGACGGGAGCGCGGCTCTCCAACTTCAAGAACGAGCTGCGCGGCTGCGGTCCGTTTCTGCACGACGATCCGCTCGACCGTCCGGCGGCCGTTTTCGGCGGGAGGACGACCCTGCATTTCGGGCCGGAGCGCCAGCCGTACGTGCTCGTTCCATTGATCCCGGCGAGCCGCTGACGCACCATGGCAGGAGCGAAACAAGGAGAGACGTCGTGACTTTCAAGCTTTACGGATTCTGGCGTTCGCTCGCCAGCTATCGCGTGCGCGTCGCGCTCCGGTACAAAGGCATTCGCGCCGAGGAGATCTCGATCAACCTGCTGCACGGTGCACAGCTGCGTGAGGAATACCGGGCGGTAAACCCGCAGAGCGTGGTCCCGTCCCTGATCGTCGATGGCGGCGAGCCGCTGGTCCAATCGATGGCGATTCTCGAGTATCTCGAGGAGACGCATCCGCAGCCTCCCCTGCTGCCGCAGGACGCCCGCGGCAGGGCGAGGGTGCGCGGACTCTCGCTCATCGTCGCCTGTGATGCCCATCCGCTGATCGTGCCGCGCATCCGCGCCTATCTCGAGCGCGAGATGCACCTCGACGAGCCGGCGCGCAACCGCTGGCTGCAACACTGGACCCTGCAGGCGCTCGAGACGCTGGAAGCGCATCTCACCAAAGAGTCTGAGACCGGGCGCTTCTGTCACGGCGACGTGCCCACGATGGCCGACATCTGCCTTTGCGGCCAGGTGTTCGCCGCCGGATATTTCAACGTTGCGACGACCGGGGTGCCGACTGTGTCGCGCATCTTCGGTGAGTGCATGAAGATCGACGCGTTCGACAGCTCGCAGCCCCTCAAGCAGCCGGACGCGCCGAAGAGTCTGTCGCATTGACCGATACTCAGGAAGGAGGAATGCATATGAGCTTCACTCGCAGACGATTCATCCAGGCGGCCGGCAGCGGACTCGGGGCGAGCGCGCTCGGCTTCCCGGCGCTCGTACGGGCGCAGAGCGAGCCGATCCGTGTCGGCCTGCTGACGGTCAAGACGGGCCCCCTCGCCTCCGGCGGCATCGACATGGAGCGCGGACTCGTGATGTTCCTGCGCGAGCGAAACAACACCCTGGCCGGACGCAAGGTCGAGCTGTTCGTGGCCGACAGCGCCGGCGTTCCGGCGCAAGCGCGCACCAAGCTGCAGGAGCTCGTCGAACGCGACAAGATCGAGGTGCTGATCGGACCGCTCGCGGCCGGCGAAGCGCTAGCGGCCGACGACTACATCCGCCAGCAGCAGCTCCCGACGCTGTCGGTCGCGGCGGCCGAGGACATGACCCAGCGCAATCCCAATCCATGGTTCGTTCGCGGCACTTCGACCTCCTCGCAGTCCGCGCAGGCGCTTGCCGACTACTGCGCGAAACAGCTCAAGTACAAACGCATGGCGACGATCGCCGACGATATCGCCTACGGGCATGAGATGTGCGCCGGGTTCCAGCGCGTGTTCGAGGACGCGGGCGGCAAGATCGTGCAGAAGATGTTTCCTCCCCTCACCGTCCCCGACTACGCGACGTATCTCGCCCAGCTGAAGACCAATATCGACGCCATCTTCCTCGGCTTCGCCGGCTCCAACGGCTTCCGCTGGTACAAGCAGTTCAACGAATACGGACTGAAGGGCAAGGTCAACGTCGTCGGCGGCATGACCGCATTCGATGAGGCCGTATTGCGCAACATGGGCGACGAGGCGCTTGGCATCATCACCGCCTGTTGGTATTCGGCCGAGGTCGACAACGCGATCAACAAGAAATTCGCGGCGGCGTTTCGCAGCGAGTGGAAATACGATCCCGGCTTCTACGCCGCCGCCACGTATGTCGAGGGCGCGGTGCTGGAGGCGGCGCTGCTGTCTGTGAACGGCAAGATCGAGGACAAGCATGCGTTCATGAAAGCGCTCCGGGCGACGAAGACGGAAACGGCGCGCGGACCGGTCTCCTTCGACGTGTACGGCAATGTCGTGGGCAACGTCTACATCCGGAAGGTCGAGCGCAAGGAGGGACGCCTCGTCAATGCGATCGTCTACGTCTATCCGAACGTGAGCCAATTCTGGGTGTACGACGAGAAGGAGTTCCTGAAGAATCCCGTGTACTCGCGTGACTGGCCGCCGGCGAAGAATCTGGAAAACTGACCGCTCATCGGGGTCGCCACGCGCATGCAGTTCTGGATCGTTCAGACCCTGAACAGCCTTTCGCTGGGCGGCCTCCTGTTTCTGCTGGCGGCCGGGTTCTCGCTCATCTTCGGGTTGATGCGAATCGCGAACCTGACGCACGGTTCGCTGTTCATGCTCGGCGCGTATCTGGGTGCGAGCATGCTCAAGGTCGTTCCCAGCCTGTGGATTGCGGCGCTGGTCGCGGGGCTTGCGGTTGCCGCTCTGGGCGGCCTGTTCGAGCGTCTGATCCTGAGACGGCTGACCGGAAACGCGTTGGGGCAAGTCCTGGTCACGCTCGGCGTCTCGTTCATCGTCGCCGACCTCTGCCTCGTCATCTGGGGCGGCGATCCGATCCCGCTGTCCCCGCCGGCAGCGCTGCAGCAACCGCTCGTCGCCGCCGGGATCGCGTTCCCTGCCTACCGGCTGTTCGTGCTTGGCGTCGCCATTCTCACGGCAATCGGCTTGCATCTGCTCATCGATCGGACGCGGCTCGGCGCCATGATCCGCGCAGGCGTCGACGACATGCCGATGGCGCGCGCGGTGGGTATCCCGATCTCGAAACTCTTCTCCTTCGTCTTCTGCCTTGGCGCCGCGCTCGCCGGGGCTGGCGGCGTCATCGCCGGGCCGATCATGTCCGCCTACCCGGGGCTCGACACAGACATGCTCCCGCTCGCACTGATCGTGGTCATCCTCGGCGGTGTCGGCAGCCTGCTTGGGGCCTTCGTCGGCAGCTTCATCATCGCGTTCGTCTACACCTTCGGCTCGGCGCTCCTCCCCGATCTCGCCTACGTGATCCTGTTCCTGCCGATGATCGTGGTCATCGCGTTCCGTCCGCGCGGACTGTTCGGAAGGCAGCGTGCATGAAATGGCCGCTCCGGCTGGGTCTTGCCGTGCTGCTGGCCGGGTTTCCGCTGTTCGGCGGAGATTTCTACGTCAACCTCGCGAGCCAGATCTTCATCGCCGCGGTCTTTGCGGCCAGCCTGAATCTGCTCGTCGGCTACGGCGGCCTCCCTTCGCTCGGCCACGCGGCATGGATCGGGCTGGCGGCGTACACCTCCGCGTGGCTTTATCTGCGCCTCGGTCTCGGCCATTGGGTCACTGCGCCACTCGCATTGCTGGCGACGACGCTCGTCGCGTGCCTGTTCGGCTGGATCGCCCTGCATGCCACCGGCCTCGGCTTCCTGATGATCACGCTCGCGCTGGCGCAGGTGCTTTGGGGAACGGCGTACCGGTGGTCGGCGGTAACCAACGGCGACAGCGGGCTCCTCGGACTCACCCGGCCGGCGCCGTTCGGCATGAGCCTCGACAAGCCGGCGGCATTCTATTACTTCGCGCTCCTCGTCTCGATCCTCGCGCTGTGGCTCATCGCCAAGTTCGTGTCCTCGCCGTTCGGAGCCGCGCTCCGCGGCACGCGCGACGAGCCACGGCGCATGGCCGCGCTCGGTTACAACGTCCGGCTGGTGCGCTGGATCACCTTCGTCTACTCCGGATTCTGGGGCGCGGTTGCGGGGCTCCTGTTCGTCTACTACCACAAGTACATCCACCCCACGACGCTGTCGCTGACGACCTCCGCGGAAGCACTGCTCGGCGTGATTGCCGGTGGCGCCGGCACGCTGGCGGGGCCGATCGTCGGAGCAGCCATCGTAGTGATCCTGAAGAGCTACGTTTCCGGCTACCTCGAGCGCTGGAACCTGCTCCTTGGGCTCGTGTTCGTGCTGATCGTCATCTTCATGCCCGACGGCGTCGTGCCCGGCGTGCGGCGCTGGTGGTCGCGCTGGAGAGCCCGATGACGCCGGCGCTGCAGTTGAGCGGTCTCAAGAAGGCGTTCGGCGGCGTGCCCGCGACGAACGACGTCTCGCTCGACGTCACCCCGGGCGAGCGACGCCTGATCATCGGCCCCAACGGGGCGGGGAAGACGACGCTGTTCAACCTGATCACCGGAGATTTGGCGCCGGATGCCGGCAGCATCCGGGTGTTCGGCGACGACGTCTCGCGCCTCCGGCCCCACCAACGGGCTCATCGCGGGCTGGCGCGGACCTATCAGATCATCACCCTGTTCCCCAGGGACTCTCTCGAGCACAACGTGGTGCTGTCGCTTCTGGGCTTGTCGAAGGCGCGCTGGGACGCGTTTCGTCCACTCGCCTCGCACACCGATCTGCACGATGCGGCGCGCGCCGTGCTCGCGCGCGTCGGACTCGAGCAGCGCGCCGCGCGCCCGATCGGCGAGGTTTCCTACGGAGAGAAGCGGCGCGTCGAGATCGCGATGGCGCTTGCGCAGCGGCCGAGGCTTCTTCTGCTCGACGAGCCGCTCGCCGGTCTCTCGCGCGAGGAGCGAATGACGGTGAAGGCGCTGATCACGGCCATCCCTCGGGACGTCACGGTGGTGATGATCGAGCACGACATGGACACCGCGCTCGATCTCGCCGAGCGGGTAACGGTGCTGCACTACGGCAAGGTCATCGTCGAGGGCACGCGGGCCGAGGTGGTCTCCGATCCGAAGACGCGCGAGGTCTATCTTGGGACATGAGCCGGCAGCGGAGTTGAGGGCCGAAGCGCCGATCCACGCGACGCAGGCTCTCGCACTCTCCGGCGTCGACGCGCTCTACGGAGACAGCCACGTGCTGCACGGCGTTTCCTTCGCCCTCGATGCAGGTCGCGTGCTCGCGCTCCTCGGCCGCAACGGCGCCGGCAAGACCACCTGTCTGAACGTCATCGTCGGCTTCCTTCCGGCGCGCAACGGCGAGATACGGCTGGCCGGCGAATCTATCCGGCGCCTGCCCCCCGAAGCGATCTCGCGCAAAGGGATCGGCCTCGTGCCGCAGGGCCGGCGCGTCTTTCCGAACCTTACGGTGCGCGAGCACCTGCTCGTTGCCCGCCGGGCGAGACCCGGGCTGACGCGACCGTGGACGCTGGAGCGAGTGTTCGCCCTCTTCCCGACCCTGGCGGCGCGGCAGCAGCAGACTGCCGGATCGCTCTCCGGCGGCGAGCAGCAGATGCTGGCGATCGGGCGTGCGCTGGTGGGCAATCCGCGAGTGCTGCTGATGGACGAGCCTTCCGAGGGCCTCGCGCCGGTGATCGTCGCCGAGCTCGGCCGCACGATCGCGCGGCTGAAGGAGGAGGGGCAATCGATCCTCCTCGTCGAGCAGAACGTGAACCTGGCGTTCGACCTCGCCGACGACGTCGTGCTGTTCAACACCGGGCGCGTCGTGTACGCCGGCCCCGCGGCGCAAGTGCGCCACGACGACGCGATGATCAGCCAGCACCTCGGCGTCTCCTAGCCGAACGAATCCCGCTCACGAAAGGAACGATCCCATGATGTTCTCGTGCGCCACATCCGTGCGGAGCGAATCGCGACACGATCGTGCCGCAGCGGCGCGCCGACCGGAGCGCCGGGCGATGGCCGCCCTCCCCTCGTCGACGAAGACCGTTCGCGACCGCAAGGGCAGGAGCCTTCGCGTCGACATTCACTGCCATTACTTCAATCGCGAGGCTGCAGCGAAGATCGCGCACCTGAACCCGGGGCAATACGAGCCTTCGGTCAGGTTCGCCAACGAGCTTACGCGCGAGGTCAACGTCAAGCAGATGCAGGATCGCGCAGCCAAGCTCTCGACGATCGAGGTGCGCCTGAAGGACATGGATCGCATGGGGATCGACGTCCAGGCAGTCTCTCCGGCACCGAATCAGACCTATTACTGGACCGACCCGGAACTGGGGGCGGAGCTGGCACGCGAGCTCAACGACCGCCTCGCAGAGATCGTCGCGACCTGGCCCGAGCGCTTCGTAGCGCTCGGCACGGTGCCGTTGCAGCACGCCGATCTCGCCGTCGCCGAGCTCACGCGGAGCGTCAAGGAGCTGGGCCTGCGCGGCGTCGAGATCAACCCGAGCGTCAACGGCATGGACCTCACCGACGCACGGCTGGGCCTCGAGAAGTTCTTCGCCAAGGCGCAGGAGCTCGACGTCGTGATCTTCATGCACCCGATCGGCTTCACCCAGGGCGAGCGGCTCGTCGACCATTACTTCAACAACGTCATCGGCAACCCGATGGAGACAACCATCGCGGCGAGCCACCTCATCTTCGACGGCGTGATGCAGCGCAATCCGAAGCTCAAGGTCGTTCTGCCGCACGCCGGCGGCTATCTCGCGCACTATTGGGCGCGCATGGATCACGCCTATCGCGCCCGCTCCGACTGCCGGACGGTGATTCGCAGGGCGCCATCGAGCTTTCTGAAGAAGATGTACTTCGATACGATCGCCTTCGATCCATCCATGCTGCGGCAGATGATCGATCAGTACGGGCCCGAGCACGTGCTCCTCGGCACCGACTACCCCTACGACATGGGCGTGGAAGACCCGCTCGGTCTCATCGCGAGCGTGCCGCGCCTCGATCGCGGCGAGCGGGGAATGATCGAGGGCGGCAATGCAGCGCGCCTGCTCAAGATCAGGCGCGGACGTCACTGACCAGGGAGGGCTCATGAAGCGTGCCAAGCATCCGATCCACCTGCTGCTCGCGGCGGTGATCCTGCTCTCGGTCGCCCCGGTCCACGCGCAGGGCAAGTGGACGAAGCTTGCGCCGTTCCCCGAGCCGGCCGAGGAGCTGCTCGGCACGACGGCGGGCGGCAAGCTGTACGTGTTCTGCGGTCTCGCACCCGGCTGGAAGCCGATGGGACTCGTCTACGAATACGACCCCGCGAGC
>DATJZM010000012.1:0-40576 GCA_035499135.1 Casimicrobiaceae bacterium
TGGTGCGCCAACACGCGAGTGGACGGCAGCGCCACGCCGACGGGGATCTGCCCGTTGAGGATTGCGCCGACGAGCATCTCGCGGATCTGCGCCTGGAGACTGATCTGGCTCTTGAAAGTCAGCTGGATCAGCTGGTTCCACATCGGATCCGTGGAGCGGCTCATGGCGCAGGCGGTGGGCGCTGATGCAGGTGGGGCGGAGGAAACGGCATCATGCCGCGAGAGTACCGACGCCCGCAACCGCGCCGGCGCTGGCCCATGCGGCCCGCGGCAACTGGCTCTAGCCAAGACGCGGACGTTGAGACTACAAAGCAGCATCCCTCACCTTAAGCGCGAGCGCCCGTCGTCAGCCGGGGCGCCTGGCACAGGAGATCCCCGATGGGCCACGCCGAATTCACCCTGCACGACCGGGCGCAGACGCGCCAGATCTCGCTCGACGAGTACTGGATGCCGTTCACGCCCAATCGCGATTTCAAGTCGAGCCCGAAGCTGGTCGTCAAGGCCGAGGGCATGTACTACTGGAGCGACCGTGGCGAGAAGCTGATCGACGCCTGCTCCGGCATGTTCTGCGTCAATGCGGGTCACGCACGCAAGGAGATCGCCGACGCCGTGCATCGCCAACTCTCCGAGCTCGACTTCATCGCGCCGTTCCTGCGCGCACACCCGAAGGGCTTTGAGCTTGCGCAACGTCTCGCCGGGCTTACGCCGGGCGATCTCAATCGCATCTTCTTCGTCAACTCCGGCTCGGAAGCCGTGGATACGGCGATGAAGGTCGCGCTTGCCTACCACCAGGCACGCGGCCAGGGCGGGCGCAACATGTTCGTTTCACGCGAGCGCGCCTACCACGGCGTGAATTTCGGCGGCGTGTCGCTCTCCGGCATGGTCAACAACCGACGCAAGTTCGGCCCGGCGCTCCCCGGGATCGCGCACATGCGGCACACGCACCTGAAGGAGAATCTTTTCACCAAGGGCGAGGGCGCCCACGGCGCCGATCTGGCCGAGGACCTGCAACGCTTCGTCGGGCTCTATGGCGCGGAGAACATCGCCGCCTGCTTCGTCGAGCCGATCGCGGGCTCGACTGGCTGTCTCGTGCCGCCGCGCGGGTATTTGAAGCGATTGCGCGAAATCTGCGACCAGCACGGGATCCTGCTCGTCTTCGACGAGGTGATCTGCGGCTTCGGGCGCACCGGCAAAGCCTTCGCCGCGCAGAGCTTCGGGGTCACGCCGGACATGATTACGATGGCCAAGGGGCTCACCAATGGCGCGCAGCCCATGGGCGCCGTAGCCATTGCCGAGCGCGTCCACGACGCGATCGTCGGGGCCGCGCAGGACGGTGCCATCGAGTTCTTCCACGGCTACACCTATTCGGCGCATCCGGCAGCGTGTGCCGCTGGCCTCGCCACGCTCGACATCTATCGCACGGAGGGGCTGTTCGAGCGCGGCGCGACGTTGTCGCCCTACTTCCTCGACGGTCTGTGGTCGCTGCGCGACCTGCCCGCCGTGGCGGACCTGCGCGGCTACGGTATGTTCGGGGCCATCGAGCTGCATCCGGCGGGTGGTCCGGGGGCGCGCGGCCATCGGTTCCAGAAGCAGCTCTTCGACAACGGGCTGCATCTGAAGACAACCGGGGACGCGGCGATCATCGCCCCGCCGCTCATCGCCGAGAAGCAGCATATCGATATGATCGTCGACATCTTGCGCAAGACGCTGGCGGCGATCTAGCATCGCCGGTGAATGCGAACGGGCAGCACGGGGAGGCGGTTTCCGGACGAGACCGCACTGCATCGAGGATCGAGGAGGCAAAATGAAGCGACTGTTGGCAGCACTCGCATTGGGCGCGGCGGCGATCTTCGGAGCGACGCCGGCGCTGGCGCAGAAGACGGTGACCTTCGCTTATCAGGACATGATGAATCCCTGGCGCTACGTGCAGCAGACCGGGGAGATCGAGAAGGCAACCGGATTCAAGATCAACTGGCGGCAGTTCGGCGGTGGAGGTGACGTGATCCGCGCCATGGCCTCGGGTGACGTGCAGCTCGGCGAGGTCGGCTCGACGGGTGTTGCCACCGCGATCAGCCAGGGCATGGACGTCGATCTGTTCTGGATTCTCGAGGACATCGCCGCGGCGGAGGCGCTTGTCGCCCGCAACGGCAGCGGCGTCAATACGATCGCCGACCTCAAGGGGAAGAAGGTAGGCACGCCGTTCGTGTCGACATCCCACTTCCAGCTCCTGTACGCGATGCAGCAGGCCGGCCTTAAGCCGGGCGACGTGCAGGTGCTCAACATGCGGCCGCCGGAAATCGCCGCCGCGTGGGGCCGCGGCGACATCGACGCAACGTTCATCTGGGATCCGGTGCTCACAACGGTGAAGAAGACCGGGAAAGTCCTGATGACGTCTGGCGACATCTGCAAGAAGGGCGCTTGCACCTTCGACGGCCTGATCGTCACCAAGAAGTTCGCCCAGGAGAACCCCGCCTTCATGGTCGCGCTGGTCAAGGCGCTGGCCAAGGCCGATGCCGACTACCGGGCCAATCCCAAAGCGTGGACTTCCGACAAGGCGAAAGTGGCTGCGGTGGCGAAGTGGTCGGGCGGCAAGCCGGAAGACGTCGCCGACTCGATGGCGCTCTACGGGTTTCCCAGCCTGAAGGAGCAGGGCTCGCCCGCGTGGCTCGGCGGCGGCGCCAACGGTGCGGCAACCAAGGCACTCTCGCAGCAGGCCAACTTCCTCAAGGAGCAGGGGCGGCTCACTTCGGTCGCGCCTGACTTCAGCAAGAACGTCACGACCGAGTGGGTGACAAAGGCGATGCAGTAGCGCTGCCGGCGCGCGGCGAGGGGCCCCGCGTGAGCGGGGACCGCGCGAGGCCGGCTGCGCGGGCGGCCGACGCGCAACGAGTCGCGTTGCGGTAGCCGCGCAAGGAGGCCGCGCCGGGTGGCCGCTATGGCGCGGGCCGCAGCGAAATCGGCGATACTGCGCCCGGAACCGCGAGCCACCATGCCGGCGCTCAGCATCCGCAACCTCGGCGTTCGCTACGCCTCCGACGCCGGCACGGTCGAGGCGCTTGCCGATGTAAGCCTCCACATGGCCGACGGCGACTTCCTGGTGGCCATCGGCGCGTCCGGTTGCGGCAAGACCACGCTGCTCAACTGCATCGCTGGGTTCCTGCCCGCGACCGAGGGAGTAATCGAGCTCGACGGCAAGCCGATCGCGGGCCCCGGCGCGGACCGCGGCGTCGTGTTCCAGAAACACGCGCTGATGCCTTGGCTCGACGTGCTCGAGAACGTCGAGTTCGGCTTGCGCATGCGCGGCATCGATGCCGCCGAGCGGCGCCGCGTCGCGATGGACAAGCTGCGTTTGGTGGGACTCGAGGACTTCGCGCGGCGGGCGATCTACGAACTCTCGGGAGGCATGCAGCAGCGCGTCGGCATTGCGCGAGCGCTCGCCTCCGACCCCGAGCTCATGCTGATGGACGAGCCCCTCGGCGCGCTCGATGCCTTCACGCGCGAAGCGATCCAGGAGCTGATCCTCGACGTCTGGCACCGCACCGGCAAGATGATGTTCTTCATCACGCATTCCGTCGAAGAAGCGCTCTTTCTGGCTACGCACCTGGTCGTGATGACGCCGCGTCCAGGGCGCATCTCGCACGAGTACGCGCTCGACTTCGGGCGACGCTTCGTCGCGACGCGCGATGCGCGCGCGATCAAATCCGCGCCGGACTTCATCCGTGTCCGCGAGGAGGTCCTGTCCGTGATCCAGCAACGTGAAGCGCCGCTCACGGCGGGAGGCTGATCGTGGTCGATGCGCGCGCGGGCGCCGGCAATCGGGCGAAGACTTCGAAGTTCGCTGCGCCGGGCGAGGGTTCGACCACCGCGATCAGCGTGGTGACGATGAGCGCGCTCCTCGTGCTGTGGTGGCTCGCGAGCCACCTGCGCTGGCTGCCGCCGCTGTTCCTGCCTACCCCGGAGACGGTGTTCACGCGTCTGTACGAGTCCGCGCTGGGCCAGCTCACCGACGCGCCGCTTGCCGAGCATTTCGGCTGGTCGATGTTCCGCGTCTTCTCGGCTTTCGTCGCGGCCTGCATCACCGCGATCCCGATCGGCATCGCGATGGGCGTCTCGCGTATCGCGCGCGGCATCTTCGATCCGCCGATCGAGTTCTACCGGCCGCTGCCGCCGCTTGCCTACCTGCCGCTGATCGTCATCTGGTTCGGCATCGACGAGCTGTCGAAAATCCTGCTGATCTACCTCGCCTGCTTCGCCCCGCTCGCGATGAGCGCACGCGCCGGCGTGCGGTCGGTCTCCCAGGAGCAGATCCATGCGGCGTATTCGATGGGTGCGTCGCGCTGGCAGGTGATCCGCTACGTGATCGTCCCCGCCGCGATGCCCGAGATCCTGACCGCGATGCGCATCGCGATCGGCTTCGGGTGGACGACGCTGGTCGCTGCGGAAATGGTCGCCGCGACGAAGGGCCTGGGGCAGATGGTGCTCAACGCGTCGAACTTCCTGCGCACCGACATCGTGATCATGGGCATCGTCGTGATCGGCGCGGTGGCCTACCTCTTCGACCTGCTGATGCGCTACGTCGAGCACCTCGTCGTCCCCTGGAAAGGGAAGGTCTAGAGCCCGGCGGCCGGCCCGGAACCATCCCCGGTTTGACGGCTGCCCCCTCGGGCGCGCCGGTCATCGGCGTGCAGTTGACAGGTGGGCCGCCGTTTGCCACGCTCGGCTCATGGTCATCCGGCCGCATTTTCAACGGCTTGTGGATCGCGCACGCAATTTGCCGCCGCTGCGGGCGGCCGTCGTCTATCCGTGCGATCAAGATTCGCTGCAGAACGCGCTGTCGGCGCGCTTCGCAGGCTATCTGGAACCCACCCTCGTCGGCCCGGAAAAGAGAATCGCCGACACCGCGGCGCATGCCGGGCTCGACCTGTCGCGCATCGCCCTGATCGACACGGCGGATGATCCCTCCGTTGCCGCGCAGCGCGCCGTGGCCATGGCGAAGAGCGGCGAAGTCCAGGCGCTGATCAAGGGCAGCCTCTACCCCGACGACCTGTTGCGCGTGGTCGTGGCGCCGGAGAGCGGCCTGCGCGGCGAGCGCCGGCTGACGCATGCATTCTTCGTCGACGTGCCTGGTTACCCGCGCGCATTCGTCGTCTCGGACGCGCTGCTCAATATCGTGCCGAATCTGGCCGCCAAACGCGACATCGTTCAGAACGCGATCGATTTCACGCAGGCCCTCGGCGTTGCAACTCCCCGTGTCGCAATCCTGAGCGCTGTCGAAGGCGTCACTGCCGCGCTGCCGGCGACCGGCGACGCGGCCGCGCTCGTGAAGATGGCGGCGCAGGACATGCTCACCGGTGGGATTGTCGAAGGACCGGTGACTGCGGACAGCGCCCTGTCTCCGACGGCTGCCCGCACAACCGTCGGCGCGACGCAGCCCTCCGGCAACGCCGACGTGCTCATCGTTCCTGGAATGGAAGCGGGTGCGCTGCTGCTGCGGGCGCTGGTCGGCATGTTCGGCGCCCTGGTCGCGGGCGTGGCGCTGGGCGCAAAGGTACCGGTGGTGCTGTCCGGCCGCGGCGAATCGATGGAAGTTCGCATGGCCTCCTGTGTGCTGGCTTCTCTGGTCGCCCAGGCCCCGCGCGAGGCCGCGGAGGTCGCCGCAAAATCCGCTGCACCAGCTCGGGCGGTCAGCGTCGCCGCCTAGACTTTCTGCCGTCTTCGCGAAGCGCGCGGTCAGCGCGTTGCGCGAGCGGTGTCGATAGCCGCATCATCGCGGTTGTGCCGGTTCCCCCACTCGCATGTCGCGCCTCGCGCTGAGGCTGTTTCCGGCGCTCGCCTGGCGCGACCGGCTGACTGCTTTCACGCTGCGGGCGGATCTCGCCGCAGGGCTGACAGGCGCCGTGATTGTGCTGCCGCAGGCAGTCGCCTTCGCGACGCTCGCCGGGATGCCTCCGGAATACGGCCTCTACGGCGCCATGCTCCCGGCCGTCGTCGGCGCGCTGTGGGGCTCGTCGTGGCACCTCGTGTCGGGGCCGACCAACGCGACCTCGCTCATGGTGTTTGCTTCGCTCGGCGCGCTTGCCGTGCCGTTTACGCCCGACTACGTCCGTCTAGTGCTGACCGTCAATCTCATGATCGGGTTGATCAAGCTCGCGCTCGGCGTTGCGCGCCTCGGCGCGCTGGTCAACTTCATCTCCATCACGGTGATCGTCGGCTTCACCGCAGGCGCCGCGCTGCTGATCATCGGCGCCCAGCTGCGCAACTTCTTCGGGCTCGACGTAGTCCAGCAGGCGGACTTTCTCGGGGCACTCTCCACGTTCGCGCGCCACGCAGGCGAGATCGATCCCTGGTCGGCGCTCGTCGGCGCCGTCTCGCTCGCCGCCGCGCTCGCGGGAAAACGCCTCTTCCCGCGCATCCCGCATCTGCTCACCGGACTCGTCGCCGGCAGCGCCGTCGCCTACCTGCTCGCGCGCGAAGGCGTAGCGCACGTCGCCACGCTGGGAGCGCTGCCCTCCGCGATTCCGAGCCTCTCGCTTCCCGATTTCTCGGCGGGGACCTGGCGCAACCTGGCCCCGCTCGCCCTCGCGCTTACCGTCATCGGCCTGGCAGAAGCCGTCTCGAGCGCGCGCGCCGTGGCGGCGAAGTCGGGGCAGCGCCTCGACGGCAATCAGGAATTGATCGGCCAGGGGCTCGCCAACGTCGTCGGCGCCTTCACCTCCTCCTATCCGACCTCGGGCTCCTTCAACCGCAGCGGCGCCAACTACGAGGCCGGCGCGAAGACGCCGCTCGCGAGCGTGTTCGCGGCAGGATTCCTGCTGCTCGTGCTGCTCTTCGTGGCACCGCTCGGGGCGCATCTGCCGCTCGCCACAATGGCAGCGCTGCTGTTCATCGTCGCGTGGGGTCTCATCGACTATCAGCGTATCGTCGAGATCCTGCGCAGCGGCCACGGCGAGATGCTCGTGCTGGTGGTGACTTTCCTCGCGACGCTGCTCGTCCAGCTGGATTTCGCGATCCTCGTCGGGGTGCTCTGCTCGCTGCTCATGTACCTCAACCGCACGACGCACCCGGCCATTCACTCGGTCGCCCCGGATCCCGCGTCGCCGCTGCGGCGCTTCGCTGCGGTGCGCGACGGCGCTCTCGTCGAGTGTCCGCAGCTCGCGCTAGAGCGCGTTGACGGCTCGCTTTTCTTCGGCGCGGTCGAGCACGTGCACGAGGAGCTCGAGTCGGTCCGCAAGGCACGCCCCGAGCGGCGCAATCTGCTGCTCATCGGCAGCGGCATCAACTTCATCGACATCGCTGGCGGGGAGCTGCTCGTCGATCAGGCGCGGCTGCAGCGCGAGCACGGCGGCAGCCTTTACCTGTCCAACCTCAAGGCGCCGGTGACAAGGTTGCTGGAAAGCGGCGGCTTCGCCGAACGGATCGGACGCGACAACATCTTCGTCAACAAGGACGGGGCGCTGCGGCGGATATACCCGCGCCTCGATTCCGAGATCTGCAGAACCTGCCGGGCGCGCATCTTCGTCGAATGCCGCGAGACGCTGCCCGACGGCTCGCGCCGCGAAGACGCCGGATGATCCTCGGGTGCGTCAGCGCGCCCGTACGCAGTCGAGGAAGTAGCGCAGCTTGCCGCCGTCGTTCTCCTCGATCAAGCCGTGGATGTCGGTATCGAAGCCGGGAAACTGCTGGTTGAAGTTGCGCGCGAACTGCAGGAACTGGACGATCGTGCGGTTGAAGCGCTCGCCCGGGATGAGCAGAGGGATGCCCGGCGGATAGGGCGTGAGCAGCACGCTGGTCACGCGCCCCTCGAGGTGGTCGATCTCGACCCGGTCGATGTCGCGGTGCGAGAGATACGCGAAAGCTTCCGAGGGCTTCATCGCCGGCTGCATGTCGGACAGATACATCTCCGTGGTGACCCGAGCCACGTCGTTCGCCTTGTACATGTCGTGGATCTGCTGGCACAGGTCGCGCAAGCCTACGCGCTCGTAGGAAGGCTGCTGGCCGCAGAACTCCGGCAGGATCTTCCACAGCGGCTGGTTCTTGTCGTAGTCGTCCTTGAACTGCTGCAGCGCGGTCACCAGCGTGTTCCAGCGGCCCTTGGTGATGCCGATGGTGAACATGATGAAGAACGAGTACAGGCCGGTCTTCTCGACGATGACACCGTGCTCGGCGAGGTACTTGGTCACGATCGAGGCCGGGATGCCCGTCTTCGCGAACTTACCCGACACGTCGAGCCCAGGGGTGATGACCGTGGCCTTGATCGGGTCCAGCATGTTGAAGCCCGGGGCCAGGTTGCCGAAGCCGTGCCACTTCTCGTTGGCGCGCAGCATCCAGTCGTCGCGCTTGCCGATGCCCTCCGCGGTGAGCTTCTCCGGGCCCCAGACCTTGAACCACCAGTCCTTGCCCCATTCATCGTCCACCTTGCGCATCGCGCGCCGGAAGTCGAGCGCTTCGACGATCGACTCCTCTACCAGCGCCGTGCCCCCGGGCGGCTCCATCATCGCGGCCGCGACGTCGCAGGAGGCGATGATCGCGTACTGCGGCGAGGTCGAGGTGTGCATCAGGTAGGCCTCGTTGAAGACGTGCCGGTCGAGCTTCCGCGTCTGGCTGTCTTGCACCAGTATCTGCGAGGCCTGCGACAGGCCCGCGAGCAGCTTGTGCGTCGAGTGCGTAGCGAAGATGATGGCGTCCTTGCTGCGCGGGCGGTCCTTGCCGATCGCGTGCATGTCGCGGTAGAAGTCGTGAAACGCGGCGTGCGGCAGCCAGGCTTCGTCGAAGTGCAGCGTGTCGATGCTGCCGTTCAGCGTGTGTTTCAGCATCTCGACGTTGTAGACGACCCCGTCGTAGGTGCTCTGGGTGATGGTGAGAATGCGCGGCTTCTTGCTCTTCGCCTCCCGAGCGAAGGGGTTGGCCTCCATGCGGCGGCGGATGTTGTCGGGCTTGAACTCCTCCAGCGGGATCGGCCCGATGATGCCGAGGTGATTTCGCGTCGGCGTGAGAAACACGGGTATCGCGCCGGTCATCGTGATGGCGTGCAGCACCGAGACGTGACAGTTGCGGTCCACGACCACGACGTCTCCCGGCGCGACGTTGGCGTGCCAGACCATCTTGTTCGAGGTCGAGGTGCCGTTGGTGACGAAGAAGCAGTGGTCGGCGTTGAAGATGCGCGCCGCATTGCGCTCGGATTTCGCCACCGGCCCGGAATGATCGAGCAGCTGCCCCAGCTCGTCGACGGAGTTGCAGACGTCCGCACGCAGCATGTTCTCGCCGAAGAACTGGTGGAACATCTGCCCGACGGGACTCTTCAGGAACGCGACCCCGCCGGAGTGCCCCGGGCAGTGCCAGGAGTATGAGCCGTCCTGCGCATAATCGACCAGCGCGCGGAAGAAGGGCGGTGCGAGCGAATCGAGGTAGCTCTTCGCCTCGCGGACTATGTGGCGGGCAACGAACTCCGGCGTGTCCTCGAAGGTGTGGATGAAGCCGTGCAGCTCGCGCAGGATGTCGTTGGGAATGTGCCGCGAGGTCCGCGTCTCGCCGTAGAGGTAGATCGGGATGTCGGCGTTCTTGAAGCGGATCTCCTCGACGAAGGCACGCAGGCTCTTCAGCGCCTTCTCGGTCTCCTCCGCGGTTCCGGTGCCGAACTCCTCGTCGTCGATCGACAGGATGAACGCGGAAGCGCGTGACTGCTGCTGCGCGTACTGGGACAGATCGTAGTAGCTCGTCACGCCAAGCACCTCGAGCCCTTCC
This sequence comes from Casimicrobiaceae bacterium, assembly GCA_035499135.1. GTDB lineage: Bacteria > Pseudomonadota > Gammaproteobacteria > Burkholderiales > Casimicrobiaceae > PALSA-1003. Next base: position 9,741 of record DATJZM010000012.1, read on the forward strand.
TTCTCGATCGCGGCCGCGAGCGCGCGGATGCCGAGCCCCGAAGCGTTCTCGGAGCGAAAATCTTCGTCGATGATCACGACGGGGAAGCGAAACTTCATAAACCTCCGGGCCCTCGGCCCGACTTTAGGACGCGAAATGGCGAAGGGGGCGAAAGCGCCCCCTTTCAAGCCGGCGTATTGTGCCCCTCTTTACCCAACGGAGCGACAGATTCGGCTAGGGTCGCCACCCGAGGCGCCTGCGGAGGTTGCGCGGACGCGACAGCGGGCCCGCACGAAGCGGGGTTACCCGAGGTTGGCCGCGACGGTGACGGCGGCCCAGGCGAGCAGCCCGATCCCCACCGGCGTCGCAAGCCGGCGGCCGACGGGAAGGTTCTTCTCGGCGGCCATGACGGCGGCCAGAAGCAGCATCCAGCCGAGATTACCCATGCCGACCACGAACATGACCAGCATCAGAGCCCAGCAGCAGCCGACACAGAACAAGCCGTGGTCGACTCCGATGCGCAGTGCCTCCCAGGCCGGCGCACGTCCGGTCCAGCGCGCATTGACGAACCCGAACGGCGTGCGACAGCGCTCGAGGCAGCGGTACTTGAGCGAGCTGAACTGAAACGCCCCGGCGCCCGCCAGGACCAGCGCGCCGATAACCCAGCCGTGCGCGGTGAGCCAGCCCGACGCGGCGACCGCGGCATGCACGGAGGAGTCGGCCGCATGCGCCAGCAGGCCGAAGGCGCTCCAGGCAGCCACGTAGCCGAGCACGCACAGGACGACCAGCACGCCGTGGTCCGCCCGCGCTTCGGTGATGCCCGAGAAGACGCGCAGCAGAGGCAGCGTGGTCGGGAGCATCATGGCGAGGATCATGAGCAGCCACGCGGCGGCGTGGAGCGCTGCCGGCACCACGAGCCCGCCTTGCGGCACGGCGCGGCAGATCGCGTCGAACCAGACCGGGTCGAGCCAGCGGCCGTGGTCGAGGTAGCGCGCGTACGGGCTTGCGCTCCACAGCGCCATGCTCACCCACGCCGCGGCGGCGAGCGCGACGATCAGCACCAGCAGAAAGAAACGCCGGTCCGCACTTGACGACGGACCGGCGGGGAGCCTGGCGAGCGCCATCGGCGGCGCGACGACCTCAGGCGCTGAAGACGAACGTGCTCTGCAGCGCGTTGTGGCCGCTCATGTCGAGGTTGATGCCGAGCTTCTCGTTCTTGGACCGGTAGCGCGGGCTCTTGCCCACGAACACCGGCGCCCCGGGAACCGTCGAGAACACCGTGTCGGCAAGCGTCGTCGTGGCGCCGCTCGCGCTCACGTACGGCTCGAGCTCCGCGTAGCCCGCATTACCGACCTTGAGCGTGCCCTTGGCGCCGTGGACGTCGAAGGTGATGGGTACTTTCTCTACCGAGACGACCTCGCCGATCAGCTTCGCGAGCTCCGCCACGGGGCCACCCAGCTTACCGGTGTACACGCCGAGGATCGCCTCCTCCTGCTTCGGCGTCACCTTGTCGTCGAGGTAAATCGCCGCTCTCCAGTTGCCCTTCAGTATGTTGCCGGGAATATGGGCGATGGCGACGATCGTGCGCCCTGCGACGTCGACGCCGTTGATCGTGCCCTTGTCGAAGTGCCAGCCGACGATCGTGTCGCACGTTCCGAAATCCGGGTCCTCGCCGATCCAGCACGGGCAAAGGACGCGGCAGTTGCAGACTTCGAGCAGTCTTCCTTCCAGGTGATATGCCACGACAGCCTCCTCTTGTTGCGAGCGATTTGCAGGTTCCGTCGCCGAACTTTTTATATTACGCCGGGCGGCGGCGAGCCACACGTGAATATTCGGCACTCGCCTAGCGCCGCCCGCCCGCGAGGCGCACCGCCTCCGGCCGCGCACGCAAACGGGCCATCGCCCAGACCCCCAGAGCGGGGCCGATCGACAGCGGCACGAACGCATAGCGCCAGCCGAGCGCGTCGACCCAGTGGGGAAGGAGGTGGATCGTCGCCAGCGTCAGGGTAAAGCCGAGGGCTGTCTGAAGCGTCAGCATGGTCCCGACGCGGGCCGGATCGGAGAGCTCGGCGATCGAGGCCGAGAACTGCGCCGAATCGGCGACGATACTGATCCCCCATACGATGCACAGGGTGAGCAGAGCCCAAGGTGCGCCACCGAAGAGCAGCCCAACCGTAGCGGCGCAGCTGCCGCTGACCGCCATCGCGATGATGGTGAGCGTCGTGCGGCCGAGGCGGTCGGCGAGGAACCCCGCGCCGACGCAGCCGATCGCCCCGGAGGCCACCGTCGCGAAGGCGGCGAGCTTGGCTGCCGTAGGCGCGCTTGCGGCCGGGAGGCTGAGCGCGAAGCTCGCGTTGAGGAACGCGCCGATCCAGGCCCACATCGCGTACAGCTCCCACATGTGTCCGAGGTAACCCAGGTTCGCCAGCCGCAGCGGGACCTCGCGCCAGGCGGCCAGTACGTAATGCGGGTCGAAGCGCGGGGCAGACGCCCGGTTCGGGCCGATGCCCGCCAAGCCGATGAGCAGCGCCGCAGCCAGGGCAGAGGCGCTCGCGGCGCCGAGGGTGATGCGCCAGTTCACGCCTCCGAGCGCATTGAACAGATGCGGCGAAGCCGAGCCCAGCGTGAGAGCTCCCACGAGCAACCCGACCATGAGCCCCATGTCGCCCTTCGCCCAGGTCGCCGCGAGCTTCATGCCGACCGGATAGACACCGGCCATGCACGCGCCCGTCAGCACGCGCAGCAGCGGCGCCGCGACCGATGCGGGGTGCACCGCGAGGAGCAGCGCGTTTGCGCTCGCTCCCACCGCGGCGGATACGGCGAACAGGCGGCGCGGATCCATCCGATCGGCGAGTCCAAGCAAGGCGCTCGCGAGGCAGCCGATCACGAAGCCGACCTGAACGGCGCCGGTGAATGCCGCCTGCATGAAGTTCGACAGGCCGTACTCGGCCGCGAGCGAGGGCACGACCGCGGAGGCCGAGAACCACAGCGCCATCGCCGCGACCTGGGTGACCGCGATGATCGCCACCGACGCGGGCTTCGAGGTCAACGCGGGCCGCTAGATCTTGGGGAGAGTAACGCCCTGCTGGCCCTGGTACTTGCCGCCTCGGTCGCGATAGGAGGTCTCGCAGACCTCGTCGGATTCGAAGAAGATCACCTGCGCGACGCCCTCGTTCGCGTAGATCTTCGCCGGCAACGGCGTCGTGTTCGAGAATTCGAGCGTCACGTAGCCCTCCCACTCCGGCTCGAACGGCGTCACGTTGACGATGATCCCACAGCGCGCGTAGGTGCTCTTGCCCAGGCAGATCGTCAGCACGTTGCGCGGAATGCGGAAATACTCCACGGTGCGGGCGAGCGCGAAGGAGTTGGGCGGAATGATGCAGTGCTCGCCCTTGACGTCCACGAAGGACTTGTCGTCGAAGTTCTTCGGATCGACGATCGTCGTGTTGAGATTGGTGAAGAGCTTGAACTCGTTCGAGCAGCGTATGTCATAGCCGTAGCTCGAGGTCCCGTACGACACGATCCGGTGCCCGTTGGCCTCGCGGACCTGCCCCGGCTCGAAGGGCTCGATCATCCGGTGCTCGATCGCCATGCGGCGGATCCAGCGGTCCGACTTGATGCTCATCGGGTTCAGGTGTTCTGGATGACGATGTTCGGGAACTTCGCGGAGAAGTCCTCGGCCTTCTGTGCTACGAACACGGCCGTCTTGCGCGCGATCTCCTTGTAGATCGTCGCGGTCGCGCCGTCGGGATCGGCGACCACCGTGGGCCGTCCCGAGTCCGCCTGCTCGCGGATGTGGATGTCGAGCGGCAGGCCGCCGAGGAACGGGACGCCGTAGTCCTTGCACATTCGCTCGCCGCCGCCTTCGCCGAAGATCGCTTCCGCGTGCCCGCACTTGGAGCAGACGTGCATTGACATGTTCTCGACCACGCCGATGATAGGTACGCCGACCTTCTCGAACATCTTGAGACCTTTCCGGGCATCGATCAGCGCGATGTCCTGTGGCGTCGTGACGATCACCGCACCGGTCACCGGCACCTTCTGCGCGAGCGTGAGCTGGATGTCGCCGGTCCCGGGCGGCATGTCGACGATGAGGTAGTCGACATCGCGCCAGTTGGTATCCTTGAGGAGCTGCTCGAGGGCCTGCGTCACCATCGGCCCGCGCCAGACCATCGGCGTGTCAGTGTCGATCAGGAAGCCGATCGACATCGCTTGCACGCCCCAGGCTTCCATCGGCTCGAGCGTCTTGCCGTCTTTTGACTCGGGCCGGCCCGTAATGCCGAGCATCATCGGCTGCGAGGGACCGTAGATGTCCGCATCGAGGACGCCTACCTGCGCGCCTTCCGCAGCGAGCGCCAGCGCCAGGTTGACCGCGGTGGTCGATTTCCCCACGCCGCCCTTGCCGCTCGCCACGGCGATGATGTTCTTCACGCCCGCCACGAGCTTGACGCCGCGCTGCACCGCGTGTGACGCGATTCTGTGACCGATCGTCACATCGATCTTCCCCACCCCTGGCAGCGCGGCGATGGCGCCCTGCACGAGCTTCCTCAGTGCTTCGTGCTGGCTCTTCGCGGGATAAGCGAGCTGCAGGTCCACGAGCACGTTGGCGCCGTCGATCTGGAGCTTTCGCACCGTCTTCGTCGATACGAAGTCACGGCCCGTGTTGGGGTCGATGAGCGAGCGCAGGCGACCTTGAACGTCTGCTTCGGCGATGGGCATGAAACCGGGGCGGGATGATGCGGGAAGCTTGAAGTTTAAGCCCAAAAGACCTTTCGCCGGTACTCACACCCGAGGCTGCTTTGCTAAAATTGATGATTCCCCTGTCGTGTCAAAGGTTTCTCGCCGTATGCCCCGCCGCACGCTGTTCGTCACCACGGCGCTGCCCTATGCCAATGGTCCGTTCCACATCGGCCACATCATGGAGTACATCCAGGCCGACATCTGGGTGCGTTTCCAGCGGATGCAGGGACACGCGGTGCATTTCGTCTGCGCAGACGACGCGCACGGCACGCCGAACATGCTCCGGGCCGAGGCGGACGGTATCACGCCCGAGGAGCTGATCACGCGTGTCGGCGAGTCCCATCAGCGCGACTACGCGCGCTTTCACCTGAGCTACGACAACTGGTACACGACGCACAGCGCGGAGAACGTCGAGCTGTCGCAAGAGATCTACGCGAAGCTCGTCGCGGCGGGCCTGATCTACCTCAAGCCGATCGAGCAGTTCTACGATCCGGTCAAGAACATGTTCCTGCCCGACCGCTACATCAAAGGCGAATGCCCCAAGTGCGGGACGCCGGACCAGTACGGCGACGCGTGCGAGAACTGCGGCACGACCTACGCACCGACGGACCTCAGGAATCCCTATTCGGTGCTCACCCGCGCGAAGCCCGAGTTGCGGCGTTCGGAGCACCTGTTCTTCAAGCTCTCCGATCCCCATGTCGCCGATTTTCTGCGCGACTGGACAGCACGTACGCCGCTTCAGCCGGAGGTGAAGAACAAGATCGCGGAGTGGCTTGGCGACGGCAAGCTCGCCGACTGGGATATCTCGCGCGACGCGCCGTACTTCGGCATCGAGATCAAGCCGACGCCGCGATTTCCCGAGGTCGCGGGCAAGTACTTCTACGTCTGGCTTGACGCACCGATCGGTTATCTCGCGAGCCTGAAGAATTACTTCGCTTCCGGCAAGGCGCGAAAGAACGGTGAGACGCGGTCGTTCGCCGAGTTCATGGCGGCGCCGGAGGTCGAGCAGTACCACTTCATCGGCAAGGACATCGTCTACCACCACACCCTGTTCTGGCCGGCGATGCTCAGATTCTCCGGACGCAAGCTGCCGACGAACGTCTTCGTGCACGGCTTCATCGGCGTCTCGGGCGAGAAGATGTCGAAGTCGCGCGGCACAGGACTGAGCCCGCAGCGCTACCTCGAAGTCGGCATGAATCCCGAGTGGCTGCGCTACTACATCGCGGCCAAGCTCAACGACAAAGTCGAGGACTTCGATTTCACTGCGGAAGATTTCACGGCGCGGGTGAACAGCGATCTGGTCGGGAAGCTGGTCAATATCGCGGCGAGAGCGGCGCGGTTCGTCGCTCAGTCGGGCAACAAGCTCGCGGAGATCCAGCCTTTCGAGAGCCGTCATCGCACGAGCGTGCAGGCGGCAGCGGCAGCGATCGGCGGTTATTACGACGGTCGCGAATACGGCAAGGCGATGCGCGAGATCATGATGCTCGCCGACCGGACCAACGAGTACTTCGACCGGCTCAAGCCCTGGGATCTCGCGCGCGAGAAGGCGACGCTGCCCCGAGCGCTCGAGGCCTGTTCCGAGTGTCTCGACGACTTTCGTGTCCTCTGCACGATGCTCAAACCAGTGCTCCCGGCGCTGGCGGCGAGCGCCGAGAAATTCCTCGGCATCGAGGCGCAGCAATGGAGCGACCTGCCGCAGCAGCTCCGCCAGGGTCATGCGATCAACGCCTATGCGCACCTCATGACTCGCGTCGATACCAAGCAGATCGACGCCCTCTTCGAGCCGCAGGCGCAGTCGGCGCCGACGCCGCCTGCCTCGGGGGGCGCGCCGACAGGGCGATCGACCGCTGCGTCTGTGGACGCAGGCACCGGGACCGCCGCCGGAGCGAGCTCGACGATTTCGATCGACCACTTCTCCACGGTCGACTTGCGCATCGCGAGGATCGTCAGCGCCGAGCACGTAGACGGCGCCGACAAGCTGCTCAAGCTCACGCTCGACGTCGGCGAGACCGAGAACGGCGCGCCGCGGCATCGCACGGTTTTCGCGGGCATCAAGTCCGCGTATCGCCCGGAGGATCTGGTCGGACGGCTAACGCCGATGGTGGCGAACCTGGCGCCGCGCAAGATGAAGTTCGGCGTCTCCGAAGGCATGGTGCTTGCCGCCTCGGGCGACGGTCCCGGCATATTTCTTCTCTCGCCCGATTCGGGCGCGACGCCTGGGATGCGCGTGAAGTGACGCGGATGTCCGAGAGCGAGACGCGAAGCGTCGCAGCGATTGGGAACAGCCGCGTCATCCCGGCGCAGGCCGGGATCCAAGGCTGTCACGCCAGCACGCCCGTGCTGCGAAATTGGGCCCCGGCCTCCGCCGGGGCGACGACAGCCCCCAGGTGACCAGCGCGCTTCACCTCGTCGTCGCGGCGATCGTCGCCTGGATCGCGATCGGCGCACTCGGTCTCGCGCGGCCGCGAAGCATCCGCTACGTCGGGCGTGTGCTCTTCAACGCCGGGGCGGCGGTGGGCCTGCTGCTCGCAGGCGTGGCCCTGCTCGCCATGGGCGGGGAGGCGCGGGAGCTGGTGCTGCCGCTCGGCCTTCCCGGACTGCCGTTCCACCTGCGCCTCGACTCGCTTTCCGCATTCTTCCTGCTGCTGCTGGGCGCGGCAGGGGCCGGGATATCGGTCTTCTCCGCTGGATATTTCCGCGCCAGCGACGGCGCGGCGCCCGGCCTGCTCTGTCTGCAATACCACACCTTCCTCGCCGCGATGGCGCTGGTCCTCGTGGCCGACGACGCGTACGTTTTCATGGTCGCCTGGGAGACGATGGCGCTCGCCTCGTTCTTCCTCGTCATCACCGATCATCGCATTCCGGAGATCCGCCGCGCGGGCTTCCTGTATCTGCTGATCGCCCATGTCGGCGCGCTTGCGATCCTGCTCTGCTTCGGCGTGTTGCAGGGAGGCAGCGGCAGCTACGCCTTCGCCTCGATGCGCTCCGCGCCCTTGTCGCCCGGCTGGGCATCGATCGCGTTCCTGCTCGCTCTCGTCGGCTTCGGCGCCAAGGCGGGGCTGCTGCCGCTGCACGTGTGGCTGCCCGAGGCGCACCCGGCTGCGCCTTCGCCCGTGTCCGCGCTGATGAGCGGCGTGATGCTGAAGACCGCCATCTACGGAATCCTCCGAATTACCTTCGATCTCATGCATAGCCAGCTGTGGTGGTGGGGCGTCATCGCGCTGGTGCTCGGGCTCGCCACCGCGCTCTTCGGCGTGCTCTTCGCGACCGTGCAGACCGACATGAAGCGTCTGCTCGCGTATTCCTCGATCGAGAACGTCGGCATCATCGTCGCCGGCATCGGACTCGCGATCCTGTTCAAGAGCTATGACAAGGGACTCCTGGCCGCGATAGCGCTGACGGCGACGCTCTACCACGCGCTCAACCACGCGTTCTTCAAGAGCCTGCTTTTCCTCGTCACGGGATCGGTGCTGCATGCGACACAGGAGCGAAGCCTCGGTCGCCTCGGCGGGCTGATCCATCGCATGCCGTGGGCGGCGTGGCTAGCGCTCGTGGGTGTCCTCGCCTGCGCGGGGCTGCCGCCGCTCAACGGTTTCGTCTCCGAGTGGCTGCTGCTGCAGGCGTTCCTGTTCACGCCGAACCTGCCGCTGTCGTTCGTCAACATGCTCGTCCCGCTGGCCGCAGCCGCCCTCGTGCTCGCCGCCGCGCTGGCTGCCTACGTCATGGTGAAGTTCTACGGCGTGGTTTTCCTGGGACGGCCGCGCGAGCCGAATCTCGCCTACGCGCACGATGCCGGGCTTTTCGAGCGCGCCGCGCTCGTGTGGTTCGCTGTCGCCTGCGTGCTTCTCGGCCTGTTCCCGGTGCAGGTGATCGCGCTCCTCGACACCGTGAACTCCCTGCTCATCGGTTCGACCGTCAGCCGCCCCGGTGCCAGCTGGTGGCTGCTCGCGCCGATCGACGCGGACCGCGCGAGCTACAGCCCGGCGATCGTGCTCATCGTTACCGCCGCCGTGTTGCTGCTCACGATCCAGGTCGTGCACCGGCAGTATCACGGCCGTCTGCGCAAGGGGCCCGTGTGGGATTGCGGCTTTCCCGCGCAGACGCCTCGCATGCAGGACACGGCCGAGGGCTTCGGCCAGCCGATCCGCCAGATCTTCGAGCAGTTCTTCCGCATCGAGCGTGTGTTGCCCACGCCGTTCGACGCCGAGCCGAGATACTTCGTCAAGGCCGAGGATCATTTCTGGTACTGGCTCTACCTGCCGTCGGCCCGCCTCGCGGAGCGAGCGGCAAGGCTGATCGGGCTGCTCCAGCAGGGCCGGATCTCGGTGTACCTCGTGTACAGCTTCCTGACACTGCTCGCGCTGCTGTTCTTCGTGCGCTGAGAGCCGTGGGCAGACAATGAACGCGACCGACTTCCTCTCGCAGCTCCTGCAGCTCGCAGTGGCGCTGTTTCTGGCGCCGCTGCTGCTCGGTTGGGTGAATCAGTGCCGCGCGTGGCTGCAGAACCGGAGCGCCCCGTCTCTGTTCCTGCCCTACCGCACGATCCGCAAGCTCTTCCACAAGGACGCGGTGGTTGCCGAGAATGCGTCGGCGATCTTCCGCATCACACCCTACGTCGTGTTTTCGGCGATGGCGCTCGCAGCGGCGATCGTGCCCTCGCTCGCCACCGATCTGCCGTTCGCCCGCGCCGCTGACGCCATCGCGCTGGTCGGTCTCTTCGCGCTCGCCCGCGTCTTCATCGCCCTTGCCGCGATGGATCTCGGCACCGCGTTCGGCAGCCTCGGTGCGCGCCGCGAGATGTTCGTCGGCTTCCTCGCCGAGCCGGCGCTGCTGATGGTGTTGTTCACGGCCTCGCTCATCTCCGGCGCGACGCTGCTGCCAACGATCGTCGACGCGCTCGCGCACCGGCAGTTCGCGATCTATCCGAGCCTCGCCTTCGCCGGCGTGGCGTTCACCATGGTGTCTCTCGCCGAGAACGCGCGCATCCCGGTGGACAACCCCGCCACGCATCTCGAGCTGACGATGATTCACGAGGCCATGATCCTCGAGTACTCGGCGCGGCACCTGGCATTGATCGAGTGGGCCTCGGCGCTGAAGCTCTTCAACTACTCGTGCATCGGTTTGGCGCTCTTCGTTCCGTTCGGGATCGCCGAGGCAGGCGCAGGCTGGGAAGGCCTCCTGCGCGCCACCCCGGTGCTCGTCGCGAAGCTCATGGTGGGCGGCTTCGCGCTGGCTCTGATCGAGACAGTTTCGGCCAAGATGCGCATCTTCCGCGCGCCGGAATTCCTCGGAACGGCCTTTCTGCTCGCCGTGCTGGCGATGCTGGTCAACCTGCTGCTGGGGAGCTGAGGCGCGATGAGCACGGTCCCGCTCTGGGCGCAGCTCATCAACCTGCTCGCCGCGGTGCTGCTGTTGCTCGCGTTCGCCATGCTGGCGCAGCGCCGCGTGCTGACGCTGATTGACCTCTTCGCAGCCCAGGGTCTTGCGCTCGCCTGCTCCACCGCCATCGTCGCCTATGCAACGGGGCAGCCGCACCTGTTCTGGTCGGCGGGGCTCACGCTCGTGCTCAAGGTCGGCGTGCTGCCTTGGCTGCTGCACCGGCTCATCCGCCAGCTCGACGTGCGCTGGGACGTCGAGGGTCTCATCAACATTCCCACCACCATGCTGATCGGTATCGTGCTCGTGGTGTTCGCCTTCAACCTCGCCTATCCGATCTCCCAGCTCGCCAACACGATCACGCGCGCGACGCTGGGGATCGCCATGGCGAGCGTGATGCTCTCCTTCCTGATGATGATCACGCGACGCAAGGCCGTGCCGCAGGTCATCGGGTTCCTGTCGATGGAGAACGGACTGTTCTTCGCGGCGACGAGCGCGACCTACGGCATGCCGCTCGTGGTCGAACTCGGCATCGCGCTCGACGTTCTCGTCGGCATGCTCATCCTCGGCGTCTTCTTCTTCCAGATCCGCGAGCAATTCGACAGCCTCGATCTGAAGCATCTCGAGCGCCTGCGCGAGGACGACGGGACCGTGCAATGACCGAAGTCCTCGCCGTGCTCTGCATGCCGCTGGCCGGTGCCGTGCTGCTGGCGATCGTCGGCGCACGGTCGCTCGGCCCCCTGATCAACGTAGGCGCGAGCCTCGCGACCTGGCTCGCGTCGATCGCACTCACGATTCGCGTGGCGGGCACGGGCCCGATGCTGGTCGCCGACAAGCTCTTCTTTGTCGACCCGTTCAATGTCTTCCTGGTGGCGCTCACGGCGTTCGTGGGGTTCACGACTTCGATCTTCTCGCGGCCGTACATGCAGATCGAGCAAAGGCACGGGCGGCTGACTGCGGCGCGGCTGCGCCTCTATCACAGCATGTACCAGCTGTTCAATTTCACGATGCTGCTTGCGTTGCTGACCAACAACATGGGCATCCTCTGGGTCGCGCTCGAGGCCGCGACATTGACCACCGTGCTGCTCGTCTCGCTCTACCGGACGCCGGAGAGCCTCGAGGCCGCCTGGAAGTACTTTATCCTCTGCGGCGTTGGGATCGCGCAGGCGCTCTTCGGCACGATCCTGCTGTATTTCGCGGCGGAGAAGGTCCTCGGCGCCGGCGGGGACGCGCTGCTGTGGACCGAGTTGAACTCGGTCAAGGGCGCGCTGGAGCCCACGGTGCTCTCGCTCGCGTTCGTCTTCCTGCTCGTCGGCTACGGAACGAAGGTCGGCCTGGTGCCGCTGCACAACTGGCTCCCCGATGCACACGCCGAGGGGCCGACGCCGGTCTCGGCGGTGCTCTCCGGGCTGCTCCTCAACGTCGCGCTGTACGCCGTGATCCGCTGCAAGGTGCTCGTGGATGGCTCGCTGCAAAGCCTGTTCGCCAAGGAGCTGCTGATGGGCTTCGGACTGCTCTCGGTGGTCGCCGCGGCCTTCCTGCTCTCGCGCCAGAAGGACATCAAGCGGCTGTTCGCATACTCGTCCATCGAGCACATGGGCATCATCACCTTCGCCTTCGGGATGGGCGGGCCGATCGCCAACTTCGCGGGGCTGCTGCACATGACCGTGCACTCGCTCACCAAGTCGGCGATCTTCTTCGCGGTCGGACATGCGGCGCAGAAAGCCGGCACGCAGATGATCGACGGCATCCGCGGCCTGATCACCGTAAGCCCGGTGATCGGCTGGGGCCTCGCGCTGGGATCGCTCGCGATCCTGGGCATGCCTCCGTTCGGTGTGTTCGCGAGCGAGTTTCTGATCCTCACCTCGGCGATGCGCGAACAGCCCTGGGCGACGCCGCTGCTGCTGCTCGCGCTCGGGGTCGCGTTTGCAGCGGTGTTCTCCAAGGTGCAGCCGATGGTGTTCGGCGAGGCGACGGTGGCTCGGCTCCCGCATCGGCCCGCGATGACGCCGGTGTTCGTCCACATGGCGATCGTGCTCGTGCTCGGATTGTGGATTCCACCGTTTCTCGCCGATTGGTACCGCCAGGCTGCCAGGCTGATCGGCTGACTTCGCCATGAACGTCGCTCCGCTCGGAATCGCCGCCGCCACCCTCCCCTGCCCACTGCCGGCGCAGCGCTGCCCGGTGAGCTCGGGCCAGCTCATCACCGCCTGCCGGCTGGCGTGGGAGCATGGCGGCCAGCTCGTCGCCCTCTGGGCCACCGACGACCGCGACCGCGAGCGCGGCTTCTGCCTGCGCGTGCTGCTGCGCGACGCGGCGGGCCTGACGCTGCTCGAGCACACGCTGCCCGACGGCGAGGCCCGCTACCCCGATCTGGCGGAGATCTTTCCCGTGGCCAATCGCATGCAGCGCACGGCCTTCGATCTGAGCGGCGCGCAGTGCGATGCCGACGACCAGCGCCCGTGGACGTGGCAGGCGGCGTGGCCCATAGACCGCTTTCCTCTGCGCCGCGACTTCGAGTCCTCCCCGAAGTGGGAAGCGGGCCAGGAGGATTACGCGTTCGTGCGCGTGGTCGGCGAGGGCGTGCACGAGATCCCCGTCGGGCCCGTGCACGCCGGGATCATCGAGCCGGGACACTTCCGCTTCCAGGTCGTCGGCGAGAAGGTGCTTCGCCTCGAAGAACGCCTGGGCTACGTGCACAAGGGGATCGAGAAGCGCTTCGAGGCATTGCCGATCGCCGAGGGTGGCCGCCTTGCCGGGCGCGTCTCGGGCGACAGCACGGTGGCCTACACCTGGGCGTACGCGCAGGCGCTGGAGGCGATGACGGAAGTCGCGGTGCCACCGCGTGCGCTGTGGCTGCGCGCGCTCTGTCTGGAGCGGGAGCGTCTGGCGAACCATCTGGGCGACCTCGGTTATCTCGGCAACGACGCCGGCTTCGCGGTGGGCCTCGCGCAGTTCTCGCGCCTCAAGGAGGACGTGGTGCGGCTGAACGGCGAAGCGCTCGGCCACCGGTTGCTGATGGATGTCATCGTTCCTGGCGGCGTGGCGCGCGATCTCACTCACAGCGCAGCCGCCGCGATTCGCGACCAGTGTGTCGCGCTCGGGCGCGAGATTCGCACCCTGCGCGGCATCTACGACGAGCACGCGGGCATGCAGGATCGCTTCAGGGGCTGCGGGCGAGTGACGCCCGAGCTCGCGGCGCAGCTCGGGCTCACCGGGTTCGCGGCACGCGCTAGCGGCCTCGCGGGCGATGTGCGGACGGACTTCCCGACTCCTCCCTACGACACGCTGGCCGTGCGCGCGGCGGGCCATCGCGACGGAGACGTCGCGGCACGGGTCGCCATCCGCTTCGACGAGGCGCTGGAATCGCTGCGGCTCCTCGAGCGCATCGCGAACGGCCTGCCCGAAGGCGACTTCGCCGCGCCTCTGGCCGAGGTGCCTGCGTTCAGGCTCGCGCTCGGGTGCGTTGAAGCCTGGCGTGGCCCGGTCACCATCGCGCTCGAGAGCGGCCCGGGAGGCACGATCCGGCGCTGCCATCCCCACGACCCGTCGTGGCAGAACTGGCCCGTGCTCGAGCACGCGATCATCGGCAACATCGTTCCCGACTTCCCGCTCATCAACAAGTCGTTCAACCTTTCCTACTCCGGGCACGATCTCTGACCATGTTGTACCTACTGCGCCAGATCGCGAGGACGGGCATCAAGACGGAGGCCCCGCCAGCGGCCGCCGACGAGATGCGGCTCGCCACAAGGCTGCAGGAGGACATCCTGCGCATCGTCGGGCGTGCCCTCGCGATCCGCCAGGTCGATGCGGGCTCCTGCAACGGCTGCGAGCTGGAGATCCACGCGCTGGGCAATCCCTATTACAACATCGAAGGCCTCGGGATCCGCTTCGTCGCGAGCCCGCGCCACGCCGACATGCTTCTCGTGACCGGCCCGGTGTCCAAGCACATGGTGATCGCGCTCCAGCGCACCTACGACGCGACGCCCGACCCGAAGCTCGTCGTCGCCGTGGGCGATTGCGGCTGCACGGGCGGGATCTTCGGGGAGAGCTACGCGAGCCTGGGCCGCGTGGCCAACGTGATTCCGGTCGATGCCGAGGTCCCTGGCTGCCCTCCCTCGCCCACGGCGCTCCTGCAGGGCATCCTCGCTGCGCTCCGGAAATAGGCCGCCACCTTGAAATCCGCGGCGCTGCCGCCATCTTGACTGCATCGGCGGCGAGCAATGCTGCCTAGCGAATTCAAGGAGAGAACGTATGACCAGTCTGTTGCGTTACCAGAGCCCGCTCGATCGGGTGTTCGACCGCGCGTTCGGTGGATTGTTTGCGCCGGTCAATGGCAGCGATGGCTCGAGCGGCGGCTCGATCGACCTCGATGTCGTCGAGACTCCGGAAGCCTACATCGTCAAGGCCGAAGTCCCGGGCGTCGCGAAGGACAAGATCGAAGTCAAGGTCGAAGATCGCGACGTGACGATCGGCGTCGAGTATCGCGAAGAGCTCGAGTCGAACGGCAAGGCGCTGTGGCGCGAACGGCGCATCGGCAAGGCATCGCGGGCAATCCGCCTGCCGGAGTCGGTCGATGCCAACGCGGCACAGGCCAAGCACGTCGATGGCGTTCTGCAGCTCACGCTGCCGAAGATCGCCAAGACCAACAGCAAGCAGATTACCATTCAGTAATCTTCGTTTCAGGCGTGGAAACGAGCGCGGTTTCGGCCGCGCTTTTTTTCTTTCGTGGAGGAGAGCTAGCCGGCGTCCGGGCGCCGGTCGGCAGGCGCCTTGCCGGTTCCGAAGCGGTCGTAGATGTCGTCCTCGTCAAGATGGCCGAAGACGTAGGATGCCTCGAGCCACATGACGTTGATGACGCCGAAGGCGAGCGCGGCCCCGAGGCCGAGGATCCAGGTGAAATACCACATGAGTCGCCCTTTCAGTAGCCGCCGCGGTTCGTTTCGGTGACCTTGCCGCGCATCACGCGGTACGCCCATCCGGTATATGCAAGCACGATCGGCAGGAACAGAAGCACGACCCAGAACATGATCTGCAGCGTGCGATGGCTCGAGACCGCGTCGTAGACGGTCAGACTGCTCTTCGGATCGCTCGACGAGGGCATGATAAAGGGGAAGAGCGAGAGACCTGCAGTCAGCAGCACGCCGGCGATCCCCAGGGAGGACAGCACGAACGCGGCTCCGGCCCGGCGGGCCCGTGAGGCTACGATCGCGAGCAGCGCTCCGGCGAAGGCGAGGATAGGCGCCAGGACGGTCCATGGATGCTGTGCGTAGTTGGCGAGCCACCCGCCGCGCACGCGCTCGACGGTCTTGACCAGCGGCGTCAGGGCGGTATCCGGCGACGGCATGTTGATGATGCGAAAGCCGTCGATTCCCGTGCTGACCCAGATGCCGGCTGCCGCGAACGCGACCAGGAACACCGCGCCGCACGCGAGCGCCGCCTGCCGGGCACGTGCCTGCAAGGCCCCTTCGGTCCGCAACTGCACGTAGATAGCGCCATGCATCGTGAGCATGCCGAGGCTGACGATCCCGGCGAGCAAGGCAAACGGGCTGAGCAACCCGATGAACGAACCCGTGTAGAAGACGCGCATGTCCGCGTCGAAGTGGAACGGAAGGCCGAGCAGAAGATTGCCGAAGGCCACGCCGAAGACCAGCGCCGGCACCGTACCGCCGGCGAAGAGTCCCCAGTCCCAGGCGCTGCGCCAGCGCGGGTCCTCCACCTTGTTCCGGTACTCGATCCCGACCGGGCGGAAGAACAGCGAGAAGAGGGTGAGGATCAGCGCCACGTAGAGGCCCGAGAAGGCTGCGGCGTAGACCAGCGGCCAAGCCGCAAACGTCGCGCCGCCTGCCGTGATGAACCATACCTGGTTGCCTTCCCAGTTCGGAGCGATCGAATTCACCATGACGCGGCGCTCTGCATCGGTGCGACCGATGAACGGCAGCAGGGTCCCCACGCCCAGGTCGAATCCATCCAGGACCGCAAAGCCGATGAGCAGAACACCAAGAAACAGCCACCAGATCAGCTTGAGCGTCGCGTAGTCGAATACGTAGATCATGGCGCGGCTCCGGCTGCGGCCGCGCCTTTCTCGGCCTCATAGCGACCGGTGCCGAGGCTCGACGGGCCCGCCCGCGCGTACTTGAACATCAGGTAGAGCTCGACGATGAGCAGCCCGGTGTAGAAGACGACGAATCCGCCGAGGCTGAAGTAGAGTTGACCGGCCGACACCGACGACACGGACAGGTGCGTCGGCAGCACCTCGCTGATCGACCAGGGCTGGCGGGCGTACTCGGCAACGATCCAGCCGAGTTCGGCAGCGATCCAGGGTAGCGGAATGCTCCACAGCGCCAGGTGCATCACCCAGCGGTTGCGATAAAGACGGCGTCGCGCGAGCATGTAGAAGGCGGCCGCGAAGATGAAGAGGAACCAGAAGCCGAGGCCCACCATGAGCCGGAACGACCAGAACACCGGGGCGACCTGCGGGATCGTGTCTGCGACCGCCTGCTTTATCTGCTCAGGCGTGGCGTCGACGACCCGGTCGGTGTACTTGCGCAGCAGCAGCCCGTAACCAAGATCGGCCTTGGTTCGATCGAACTCCACCCTCGCCTCGGCAGAGCGATCGCCGGCGCGAAGCTTCTGCAAGGCGGCGTACGCCGTGATGCCGTTACGGATGCGCGCCTCGTGCTCGACCTTGAGGTCCTTGATGCCCTTTACCGGCGTGTCGACCGAGCGCGTGGCGATCAGCCCCATGAGCCAGGGAACCTTGATCGCGTATCGCGTCGTCTCGCTCGCTTGGTCGGGCCACCCGAATAGAGTGAAGGACGCTGGCGGCGGCTCCGTCTGCCACTCGGCCTCGATCACCGCCAGCTTCACCTTCTGCACCTCGCCAGTGGTATAGCCCGATTCGTCTCCGAGAACTATGACCGACAGGGCAGAGGCGAGGCCGAAGCCGGCCGCCACGGCGAAAGAACGCACCGCAAACGGCAGGTCTCGCAGACGCAGGAGGTAATACGACGAGATACCGAGGACAAACATCGATGCTGTTACGTAGCCGGCCGCGACCGTGTGCACGAACTTGACGCCCGCGACGGGGTTGAACAGCAGGTCGGCGAAGCTCGTGAGCTCCATGCGCATGGTCTCGGCGTTGAACTCCGCGCCGACCGGATTCTGCATCCACGCGTTGGCGATGAGTATCCACAGCGCCGAGAGGTTCGAGCCCAGTGCGACGAGAAACGTGACCAGGAGGTGTGTGACCTTGCCCATCCGGTCCCAGCCGAAGAAGAACATTCCGACAAAGGTCGATTCGAGGAAAAACGCCATCAACCCCTCGATCGCGAGCGGAGCGCCGAAGATGTCGCCGACGTAGTGCGAGTAGTAGGCCCAGTTGGTGCCGAACTGGAACTCCATCGTGATTCCCGTCGCCACCCCCATCACGAAATTGATGCCGAAGAGCTTCCCCCAGAACTTCGTCATGTCGCGGTAGATCTCCTTGCCGGTCATCACGTAAACCGACTCCATGATGACCAGGATCCACGACAGTCCGAGCGTCAGCGGGACGAACAGGAAGTGATAGAGCGCCGTTACGGCGAACTGCAGGCGCGACAAATCGACGACTTCAGCGGTCGGCACTTGCAGACTCCTTCGGAGCGGGGTTACCGGCGAGGTGTGCGCCGACCTGCCCCGCGTCGATCGTCATGCGGCGCGTCACCGGATGGCTGAAGAACGCCCACCACAGGAGGGTGAGCGCGGCGAGCTTGACGATCAGGACGATCGTGATTTCACGCGCGAGCGGGCTCCATCGTTTCCGCCAGGGCGGTCGCGTCACGGGTTCGGCCAGGCGCATCCCGTTCGACATCAGCGGCTACGATGTAATCGCTTCGTAATCCAAGCGTAGCATAACCGCTCGTGCTGGCCCTAGCGGCGTTGCCCTGTCTATTCGCGTGGGGGCCTGGGCTTCGATACCGACCTGCCCATGCACATCCCCGCACGTCAAACGCGATTGTCGCTTCGTCGACGCCCACGGACGTTTTGAGCGACGACCTTGAGCAAACTGGCGGGTGGAGCTACGCTCTCGCTCCCCGTTACAACTCCGTCAAGCTCTACGCATCGCAGCGAGGGATCGGGGTGCGGCACGGGCAACAATTTCGAGCTTGCCGGTGTCGCTTGGCGGTGCCCGCTGGGGCAGCGGTCTGATGCGCGAAACCAAAAGTGCCCGTCGCTGTCTGCCCCGGTGACCACCATTTTTTGCGGTGCAATATTCGCTTGACTATGATCAAGGTCGAGGGCTATTCAAGAGTATAAGGTATTGATTATTAGTTCTAGGCGTGATCGGTAGCCAAGCAGACGTTTGGCTCATATCGGCGGGGAAATCATGGACATCGGCAAACAACTGGCCCGCGGCCAGGACATCTCCATCAAGGCATCTGTCGTTTTCGAGAAGCGCACCAAAATTGCGCAGGAGCACTTCGCTCAGCGCGTGCGCCAGGCGATCGGCGACAACGGCCTCACGGACGCGGGCAAGCCCGTGGCGCCCTGGACCGCCTGGTCTGGGTGGTACGACTACTTTGTCGACCTGGCCCAGCGCTCCGTCCTGTTCTGGGACACGTTGCGCCAGCGCGGCAACAATTTCGTCGAACGCGTCGGCGAGGGCTTGCCGCCGGTACTGCATTTCAAGTACGAGATGATGGTCGATGCACGGAAATTCGCGCGCGCCGTGAACTACGCGCTCGTCCGGATCATTCCGCCGGAAGGTGTGACGATCGATCCGAAGCGCCGCCCCTATGTCATCATCGACCCGCGCGCCGGTCACGGCCCCGGCATCGGCGGCTTCAAAGACGATTCCCAAGTCGGCGTTGCACTGCGCGAGGGGCACCCGGTTTATTTCGTGATCTTCTTCCCGCAGCCCGAGCCCGGCCAGACGCTGCTCGATGTCTGCGAGGCGGAGAAGCAATTCGTGCACAAGGTGCGCGAGCTGCATCCCGACAGCGACAAGCCGGCGATCATCGGGAACTGCCAAGGCGGATGGGCCGCGATGATGCTGGCGGCCGCCGATCCCGAAGACACCGGCCCGATCGTCATCAACGGGGCCCCGATGTCGTACTGGGGCGGCGCGTGGGCCGAAGGCGAAGGCGATAACCCGATGCGCTACGCAGGCGGCATGCTCGGAGGGACGTGGCTGTCGTCGTTCGCCGCGGATCTCGGCAACGGCATTTTCGACGGGGCCTATCTCGTCGAAAACTTCGAGAATCTCAATCCCGCGAACACGTTCTGGGACAAGTATTACCACGTCTTCGCCAATGTCGACACCGAGCCGCCGCGTTTTCTCGATTTCGAACGCTGGTGGGGCGGCTTCTACCTCATGAACCGCGAGGAGATCGAGTGGATCACGAAGAATCTCTTCGTCGGCAACAAGCTCTGGTCCGGCACGACCAAGGCGCGGGGCGGCAAGGCTTTCGATCTCAAAGAGATCAAGGCCCCGATCGTTCTCTTCGCCTCGATGGGCGACAACATCACGCCGCCGCAGCAAGCGTTCAACTGGGTGGCCGACGTGTACGGTTCGACGGACGAGATCAAGGCGCGCGGCCAGGTCATCGTCGGGCTGCTGCACCAGGACGTCGGACATCTAGGCATCTTCGTGTCCGGCAAGGTGGCGAAGAAGGAGCACGCCCAGATAGTTTCGGTGCTGAAGTCGATCGAGGCGTTGCCGCCAGGCCTCTACGGCATGGCAATCAAGGAGAGCAAGGACGCGGGCGGCAAGATTAACTACGAGGTCGAGTTCAAGGAGCTCCAGCTCGAGGAGGTTACCGCGCGGCTAAACCGCTTCAAGCGCGCCGACGAGCAGCCCTTCGAGGCCGTGGCTGAGATCTCGGAGTTCAATCAGCGCGCCTACGAGCTGTTCGCGCAACCGATCGTCCAATCGATGTCCAACGAGTTCACGGCGAAGCTCGCGCGGCAGTTCCATCCGTTGCGCGCGCAGCGGTGGGCCATATCCGACTTCAACCCCTGGCTCGCATGGCTCGGCCCGGCCGCACAGATGGTGAAGGCGCAGCGTAAGGCCCTGCCCGCGGATGCTCCGGCGCGCAAGTGGGAGAAGATGGGCTCCGAGATCCTGAGCGCCTCGCTCGAGTACTACCGCGAGATCCGCGATGCGATGAGCGAAGCGGCGTTCTTCCAGACCTATGGCAACGTTTTCTCTCTCTACCTCGCGGACAAGCGCAAGGCCGAAGAGCAGGCGGAGAGCGTCGCCGATCCACGCGAGCTGCCGGTCGTGAAGGAGGCCCTCACCTCGATCGAGGAAGGTGGGTATCCGGAAGCGGTCTGCCGCGTCGCGTCGCTCCTCGCCCGTCGTGGCGATCCGTTGCCGCTCGCTAGGTTCGCGCTGAAGAAGGAGCTCGTCGAGCAGTACGGAGACTTGCTGCCGAAGCTCGATCCCGACCAGTGGCGGCGGATCCGCGGCGAGCAGGACATCATCGTGCGTTACGAGCCGAAGCAGGCGCTCGAGACCCTGCCTGCTCTTCTTGCCGAGCCGGCTGACCGCGAGCGGCTCATCGCGCTGGCCAGGCGATTGCTGTCGGACGAGCGCATCGCGCCCAAGGTGCTCCCCGAGCAGCGTGCAATGCTCAAGGCGATCGGAGAGCTCCTCCACGTTGAACCGCGCGTTGCGCTGGTGAAGAAAGTCGCCGGAAGGGCCTAGCCATGTCCGCCAGCAAGCAAAAACCCACGGCTGCCGTGGGGGCGTCGGCGCGACAGCCCGCCAAGACGCACGCTCACGAGAAATACCAGCGTCTAATCGACTTCTGCAAGTCACTGCCGCCGACCCCTACCGCGGTCGCGCACCCGTGCGACCAGACTTCACTCCAGGGAGCGGTCGATGCAGCGCGCATGGATCTCATCGAACCGATCCTGGTGGGGCCGCGCGCGCGCATCGACGAAGTGGCCAAGCAGAACAAGATCGATATCTCGGGGCTGGAGATCGTCGAGGCTCCTTTCAGTCACGCCTCCGCCGAGAAGGCGGTCGAGCTCGTGCGCCAGGGAAGGGCCGAGGCCCTGATGAAAGGGAGCCTCCATACCGATGAGTTGATGGCCGCGGTCGTCAATCGCGAGGCGGGACTGCGCACCGCGCGGCGCATAAGCCACTGCTTCGTGCTCGACGTTCCGACGTACCCCGAGACGCTGATCCTCACCGACGCGGCGGTGAACATCGCCCCGACGCTCGAGGACAAGGTCGACATCGTGCAGAACGCGATCGATCTGGCGCACGCGCTGCGGTTCAGCGAGGTGCGGGTGGCGATCCTGTCGGCGATGGAGACCATCAATCCGAAGGTGCCTTCGACCATCGAGGCCGCGGCGCTGTGCAAGATGGCTGACCGGGGTCAGATCACCGGTGCCATCCTCGACGGCCCGCTCGCGCTGGACAACGCGATCAGCCTCGAATCCGTGAAGATCAAGAAGATCGAATCGCCGGTGGCCGGTCGGGCGAACGTGCTGGTCGTTCCCGACCTTGAAGCCGGCAACATGCTCGCGAAGAGCCTCTCGTTCCTCGCCGGTGCCGATGCCGCCGGCATCGTGCTCGGCGCGCGCGTGCCGGTCATCCTCACGAGCCGCGCCGACCCGGTGATGAGCCGGCTCGCTTCATGCGGCGTCGCAGTGCTCGTGGCCTACGCCCGCCGCCAAGCAACCAAAGCGGTGGCGTGACGTGCCCGATGCAATTGCCGTTCTCAACGCGGGTTCCTCGAGCCTCAAGTTCTCGGTCTTCTCGGACCTCGAAGGAAAGGTCGGGCTGATCGCGCGCGGTCAGACCGAAGGCCTCTACACTGCTCCGCGCTTCAGCGCCAAGGATCGCGCAGGAAGAACGCTCGGCGAGAAATCCTGGGGCGATGGCGTCAAGCTGGGACACGACGGGGCACTCGAACATCTGGTCGCGTTCCTGCGCTCCGAACTTGGCCGGCAGAAGCTCGTCGGCGTCGGTCATCGCGTCGTTCACGGCGGCCTCGAATACAGCCGACCGGTTCGCGTCGATGCAACCGTGCTCTCGGCGCTGGAAAAATATGTGCCGCTCGCGCCGCTGCATCAGCCGCACAACCTCGCGCCCATCCGCACCCTGCTCGAGCGCGCCCCCGAATTGCCGCAGATCGCCTGCTTCGATACCGCATTCCACCGCGTGCAACCCGAAGTCGCGCAGGCCTTCGCCCTGCCGCGGTCGATCACCGAGCGCGGCGTGCGACGCTACGGCTTCCACGGACTGTCCTACGAATACATCGCGCACGCCTTCCCGGCGCAGGACGCCAAGGCCGCCGCGGGCAGGGTCATCGTCCTGCATCTGGGCAACGGCTCGAGCATGTGCGCGATGGCGAACGGCCGCAGCGTGGCCAGCACGATGGGCTTCACCGCGGTCGACGGGCTGCCGATGGGCACTCGCTGTGGGAGCCTCGACCCCGGGGTGATCCTCTACCTGCTCGACGAGATGAAGATGGACGCGCGGGCGATCGAGAAGCTGATCTACCAGCAGTCGGGTCTGCTCGGCGTCTCGGGAGTTTCGAGCGACATGCGGACGCTGCTCGAAAGCCGAGAGCCGGGCGCGAAGGCCGCGATAGATCTCTACGTATACCGCATCGGACGCGAGCTCGGATCTCTTGCCGCAGCGCTCGGCGGCCTCGATGCCATCGTGTTCACGGCCGGGATCGGCGAGAACAGCGCCGCGTTGCGCGAGCGCGTCTGCCGCGAGGCGCGCTGGCTCGGCGTCGAGCTCAACCCGGCCGCGAACGGCGCGGGCGGCCCGCGCATCAGCGCCGCGACAAGCCGTGTCTCCGCCTGGGCGATACCGACCAACGAGGAACTGATGATCGCCCGCCATACGCGGGCGCTGCTCAAGGAAACGGCCACGCAATGACTAGCGACAGCAAAACCCCTGTCCTCGCCGGCAAGAAGGCGCTGGTGGTGGGCATCGCCAACGACTCCTCGATCGCCTACGGCTGCGCGAGAGCGTTCCGCGAGCTCGGCGCAGAGCTCGCCATCACCTACGTCAACGAAAAGACGCGGACCTACGTCGAGCCGCTCGCCCGCGACCTGGAGGCGCCGATCTTCATGCCGCTCGACGTCTCCACCCCTGGCATGCTCGAGGCGGTCTTCGACCGGATTGCGAAGGACTGGGGCACGCTCGACATCCTCGTGCATTCGATCGCCTACGCGCCGAAGCAAGATCTGCAGGGTCCGCTCGTCAATTGCTCGGCGGAAGGCTTCAAGCAGGCGATGGACGTCTCCTGCCACTCGTTCGTGCGCATGGCGCGCCTCGCGGTCCCCCTGATGAAGAACGGCGGAACCCTGTTCGCAATGAGCTACTACGGCGCCAACAAGGTCGTGCCGAACTACAACGTGATGGGTCCCGTGAAAGCGGCGCTCGAGGCGTCGTGCCGCTATCTCGCCTACGAGCTCGGCGACAAGGGGATTCGCGTGCACGCGATTTCGCCGGGACCGCTGAAGACCCGTGCGGCGTCCGGGCTCAAGGATTTCGATCTGCTCCTCAACGAAGCCGCTCAGCGCGCGCCGCTGGGGGAGCTCGTCGACATCATGGACGTCGGCTTCACCTGCGCCTTCCTCGCTACGCCCTATGCACGCCGCCTGTCCGGGGAGACGGTGTATGTCGATGGCGGCGTAAACATCATGGCCTGAGAGATAAAGCACCGAATCCTGGAGATGCAAGATGAGACTGTGGATGGGCAATATCGCGCCCGATACGAGCGACGAGGAGATCAAGGAATTGGTGAAGAAGTACGCCCCCGAGCTGACGTGCAACAAGATCGAGCGCGTCGAGGGCACCGGCTCGCGCCCAGGTGCAATGCTCGAAATCACCGGCGGGGAAATGGGCGCGCTCGAGAAGCTCAGCCTGCGTCTGAACGGCATCTACTGGAAGCAACGCGAGCTGGTCTGTCAGAAGCTCGCCCGCTGAATCGGCATCGGCGCCGCCGCGGTCGTGAGCGGTCCAGTTCCGCAATGGGTGCTCAACGCGCTGGCTGCCGGGACCGTCTTCACGGTGATGTTCTCGGTCGGGCTCGGCGTCGCCTTGGCCGAGCTCGGACTCGTCTGGCGGCGGCCCGGCCTGATGCTGCGCGGGCTCTTCTCGGTGCTGGTCGCCGTCCCTGCGCTGGCGCTGGTCATCGCCCGCCTGTTCGATTTCCCCCGCTTCGTGGAGATCGGGGTCATCCTGATGGCGATCTCGCCCGGGGCGCCCGTCGCCCTGCGCCGGTCGCTCGGTGCCGGCGGGCATCGGGCCTTCGCGCCGAGCCTGCAGATCTGCGTCGCGCTGCTCGCCGTCGTTTCCATGCCTCTGTCGATAGCAGCGCTCAATCAACTGTACGCGGGGCGCGCCAGCATCACGTCCTGGAGCGTCGCGAAGCAGGTGTTCGTCGCACAGTTGCTGCCGCTCGCCCTGGGAATGGCCGCGAGGCGGCTCCAACCGTCGCTCGCCGAGCGGCTCGGGCCCGTGCTCGCCAGGGCGGGGAATGTGCTGCTCGTGCTGCTCGTCGTCGCGATTCTCGTCGACGTGTGGCAGGTGACGATGGACGCCGGCGTGCGCGTCTGGCCTGCCATCGTGCTCATGACCGTCGCGGCCTTGGCGATCGGCCATCTGCTCGGGGGCCCCGACCCGGCGACGCGGACCGCGGTGGCGATCAGCAGCGCGTTGCGCAATCCGGGCCTGGCGTTGCTGGTTGCAACCTTGAACGCCGCTCCGCCTACGATCACCGGAGTGGTGCTAGCCTATGTCCTGGTGAGCGCACTGCTAATCGTCCCCTATATCGCGTGGCGACGGCGCGCGACGGTCGTCTCATAGGCTGAGACAAAGCTTCTCGACAGAATTCCGGACATCCATCGTGCCCCAACCGTTGCTGATCGCACGCAACGCCGCCGTCGAGCTGTGCCTGCTGCCGGCACTCGGAAATCGTCACGGGCTCATCACCGGCGCCACAGGCACCGGAAAGACGGTAACGCTGCAGGTGATCGCCGAGCGCTTCAGCGCGATCGGCGTGCCGGTGTTCATGGCGGACGTGAAGGGCGACCTCGCCGGGATCAGTCAGCCCGGCGCGCCCTCGCCCAAGCTCAGCGAGCGGCTCAAGCAGATCGGTGCGGCGGAGCCCAAGTTCGCCGCGTGCCCGACCGTATTCTGGGACGTGTTCGGCGAGCAGGGTCATCCGGTGCGCGCCACGGTCTCCGATCTCGGCCCGCTGCTTCTCGCGCGCATCCTGAATCTCAACGAGACCCAGTCGGGCGTCCTCGCCCTCGTTTTCAAGATCGCCGACGACGGCGGCCTGCTGCTGCTCGACCTGAAGGATCTGCGTGCGATGCTGCAGCACGTGGGAGACAACGCGTCGAGCCTCACTACGAGCTACGGCAACGTCTCGGCAGCGAGCATCGGCGCGATCCAGCGCGGACTCCTCGCGCTCGAGCAGCAGGGGGGAGACAAGTTCCTCGGCGAGCCGATGCTCAACATCGACGACCTGCTGCAGACCGCCGAGGGCGGACGCGGCGTGGTGAACGTGCTAGCCGCCGATCGGCTCTTCAACGCGCCAACCGTCTATTCAACCCTGCTCCTGTGGCTGCTCTCGGAGCTCTACGAGCGGCTGCCCGAAGTCGGCGATCGCGACAAGCCGAAGCTCGTGTTCTTCTTCGACGAAGCGCATCTGCTCTTCACCGACGCGCCGAAGGTGCTGCTCGACCGGATCGAGCAGGTGGTGAGGCTCATCCGCTCCAAGGGCGTGGGCGTGTTCTTCGTCACGCAGAACCCTCTCGATGTTCCGGATACCGTTCTCGGGCAACTCGGCAACCGCGTCCAGCACGCGCTGCGCGCATTCACGCCGCGCGACCAGAAAGCCGTCAAGGCCGCCGCAGGGACTATGCGCTCCAACCCGAAACTCGATACGGAAAAGGCGATCACCGAGCTCGGTGTCGGGGAAGGGCTGATTTCATTTCTCGACGACAAGGGCCGGCCGAACATCGTCGAGCGGGCGTGGGTCCTGCCGCCGGCGAGCCGCATCGGGCCGATCACCCCGGACGAGCGCAAGGCGGCGATCGCGGCATCGGCGCTCTCGGGCGTCTACGAGAAGACGGTCGATCGCGAATCGGCGTACGAGCGGCTCAAGGGACGCGCTCAGGAGAGCGCCGACGCGGCTGGCACCGCCCCGGCTGCCGGAGGCTGGATGGATTCGCTGAAGGGCTCGCTCGAGGGTCTCGCGAAGGGCACCGGCCGCAAGGACAGCCTGCTCGAGTCGATGGCGAAGAGCGCTGCGCGCACGGTGGGCTCGAGCGTAGGTCGCGAGATCGTGCGCGGGGTGCTCGGGTCGCTGCTCGGCGCACGTCGCCGGTAGCCCTGCGCCGCTGCTCGATCTTCGCCTCGGTCGTGTACGACTGGCGAGTCGAGGGGCGGAGGCTTGTCCGCGTTAGAACTGAATACCCAAGGCGATGATCGTGTACCGACTCCCCGCATCGGGATTGAAGGCATAGACGCTGAGCGTACCTTTGCCGAACATCAACTGGGCGAAGAGCCCGCGCTGCAGGTCGCGATCGGTTTGCACGACACGGGTTCGCTGTCCCGCCAGCCCAAGGCGCAGCCATTCCACCGGCTTCCAGCCAAGCTCGCTCCAGGCGTAGTAATAGTTGTTGCTTTGATTCTGGCCGTCGTACACGTACTCCGCCTCGATGTAGGCGTCGAACGGACCGTAGGCGACGCTCGCCTCCAGCCCGGGGATCACACCATGCGTGGAACCGAACAGCGCTCCGATGATCGGCGTAATTGCGAACGTTAGCGTCTCACCTCCCGAGAAGTTCCAACCCACGAACGCAGAGCCGGCGTCGCGCGCTTCATAGTTGTAGCGGCCTTCGAGGTGGAGCGACCCGCGATTGATCGACGCGACGCCGACGCCGAAATCGGACTGGTCGTGCATCGCGTAGTAGAAACCCGTCACGCTCCCCGACCAGGCGGCGCTTTCTCCCTCGGGCGCGGCCGCGCCTGCGATCGCAGACTCGACCGTCGCCAGGAGCACCAGAAGCAGGCGATAGCGTCCCGGGGTGCTCATCCGCCGAGCGCTATCACTGCCAGGATCAGCGCCGCGCCCAACGCCAGCATGACCAGTCCGATCCGGACGGGATGCGCATGTCCGGCGTAACGCCCCAGCGTAAAGCCTGCCGCGAACAACATCGCCAGAGTAATGATGCGCGAGGCGTGCATTGCGAGGGCAGTATCGTTTGTCAGCAGGAACGGCAACGCGACCGGAAAGGTCGCCGCGACCACGAGCAGGAATATTCCGGCCGCGGAAAGGAAGTCGTCGCGCCCGAGGCCCCGTTGAAGTGCCGCCGAAGCCAGCAGCCGGCGCCGCATGCCCTCCAGCTCGGCCGGCCCGGTGATCGCGGCGACGTGCTCGGGGAGAGTCGCCATGATCAGCCGATGCGCCTCGTCGGTGTCCGCGCCGACCACCTGCTCCGCCAGCGTCTGGTTGCGGGTTCGCTCGGTGAGCGTGCGCACGAGATACATCACCCCGTCGACGAGCCCCCAGGCGAGATTGCAGCCGAGAGCGGCCGTCAGGACCGTCCGCACCTCGTTTCGTCCAGCCGTGGCGATCGAGAGCGCGCCGACGATGGTCACGGCCATGATCAGGCCGAACAGGATTTCGGAGACGCGATCCACCGGGTCGACGAATCGAGTACGCTCTTCGCGGCGATCACTGTCCACGGCACGCCTCCAGAAATTCCGTGCAAGCAGCTTCGGTCAGGTTCCGTCAGCTGAGCAGATCGGCGGCCTTCTTCCTGCTCTCGCGCAGTGCCGCCGCGCGTCCATCACGCCCCGTGATCTGCCGCTCGAGCGCCGGCTTCAAGTATTGTCCGGTGTAACTCGCTGCCGTTGCGGCGACCTGTTCGGGCGTTCCCTCCGCGATGACGC
Organism: Casimicrobiaceae bacterium; assembly: GCA_035499135.1. GTDB lineage: Bacteria > Pseudomonadota > Gammaproteobacteria > Burkholderiales > Casimicrobiaceae > PALSA-1003. Next base: position 37,759 of record DATJZM010000012.1, read on the forward strand.
GCCCGCCGCCGTCGCCGCCCTCCGGGCCAAGGTCGACGATCCAGTCGGCCGTCTTGATCACATCGAGGTTGTGCTCGATCACGACGACCGTGTTGCCGTGGTCGCGCAGCCGGTGCAGCACCGTGAGCAGCATCTCGATGTCGTGGAAGTGCAGGCCGGTCGTGGGCTCGTCGAGGATGTAGAGCGTGCGTCCGGTATCGCGCTTGGAGAGCTCCAGGGCGAGCTTCACCCGCTGGGCTTCGCCGCCGGAGAGCGTGGTCGCCGACTGGCCCAGCGTGATGTAGCCCAGGCCCACGTCGAGCAGCGTACGCAGTTTTCTCGCCACGACCGGCACCGGTTCGAAAAATGCGAAAGCCTGCTCCACCGTGAGCGAGAGCACGTCGTGTATGTTCTTGCCCTTGTACTGGACTTCCAGCGTCTCGCGGTTGTAGCGCTGACCCCGGCAGACGTCGCACGGAACGTAGACGTCGGGCAGGAAGTGCATCTCGACCTTGATCAGGCCGTCCCCCTGGCAGGCCTCGCAACGCCCACCCTTGACGTTGAACGAGAAGCGCCCGGGCCCATAGCCACGCTCGCGCGCCTCCTTTACCTGCGCGAAGAGCTCCCGGATCGGGGTGAAGAGGCCCGTATACGTAGCCGGGTTGGAGCGCGGCGTCCGGCCGATCGGGCTCTGGTCGACGCTGATCACCTTGTCGTAGAACTCGAGGCCGTGCATCTCCGTGTACGGCGCCGGCTCTGCTGCGCTCCCGTAGAGGTGGCGCGCAATGGCGTGATAGAGCGTGTCGTTGATCAAGGTGGATTTGCCCGATCCCGAAACACCCGTCACACATACGAAAAGCCCCACCGGCAGCTTGAGCGTCACGCCCTTCAGATTGTTGCCCGTCGCGCCGGTCATCGTGAGCACGCGCTTGGGGTCGGCCCGGTGCCGGTGCTCGGGCATCGGAATCTGTCGGTGCCCGGCGAGATACTGCCCGGTAAGCGAGTGCGCCGCGCGGCAGATCTCCTCAGGCGTTCCCTGGGCGACGATCTGTCCGCCGTGCTCGCCCGCCCCGGGCCCCATGTCGACGACATGATCGGCGGAAAGGATCGCCTCCTGGTCATGCTCGACGACGATCACGCTGTTGCCGAGATCGCGCAGATGCTTGAGCGTCGTCAGCAGCCGCCCGTTGTCGCGTTGATGCAGTCCGATCGATGGCTCGTCGAGAACATACATCACCCCGGTCAACCCCGACCCGATCTGCGAGGCGAGCCGGATGCGCTGCGCCTCGCCGCCGGAGAGCGTCTCCGCCGACCGGTCGAGCGCCAAGTAATCGAGCCCCACGTTGTTGAGGAATTGCAGCCGGCTCACGATCTCCTTGACGATCTTGTCGGCAATCGCCTGCTGCTGTCCGCCAAGGCGCAGTCCGGTGAAGAACGCCGCCGTTTCCCGGAGCGGCCAGTTGCTCACTTCGTAGATCGGGCGTCCCCCGACCTTGACGTGGCGCGCCTCGCGGCGCAGGCGCGTGCCTTCGCACTCGGGGCAGGGCTTCGAGTTGAGATATTTCGCGAGCTCCTCGCGCACCATGATCGAGTCGGTCTCGCGATAGCGCCGCTCGAGGTTGGGGATGATGCCTTCGAAGGCGTGTTCGCGGATCATCGGCCGGCCGCGCTCGGTGAGGTACTGGAAGGCGATCTTTTCCTTGTCGCTGCCGTAGAGAATCATCTGCTGCACGCGCTCCGGCAGCTTGTCGAACGGGCGCTCGAGGTCAAAGTCGTAGTGCCGCGCCAGGCTCTGCAGCATCTGGAAGTAGAACTGGTTGCGCCTGTCCCAGCCCTTGATCGCCCCCGAGGCGAGCGAGAGCTCGGGAAAGGCGACGACCCGCTTCGGATCGAAGAAGCTGATCGTTCCCAGGCCATCGCAACGCGGGCACGCGCCCATCGGATTGTTGAACGAGAAGAGCCGCGGCTCCAGCTCCGAGAGCGAATAGCTGCACACCGGGCAGGAGAACTTGGCAGAGTAGAGGTGCTCGGTCCCGCTGTCGATCTCCACCGCGATCGCGCGGCCGTCCGCGTTGCGCAGCGCGGTCTCGAAGGACTCGGCAAGGCGCTGCTTCAGGTCCCGGCGCACGCGCAGGCGATCGACCACGACCTCGATAGTGTGCTTGCTGTTCTTCGCCAGTCGCGGCACGGCGTCGATTTCGTACACCTTGCCGTCGACGCGCACGCGGACGAAGCCCTTCGCCCTCAGCTCGAAGAGAAGCTCGATCTGCTCGCCCTTGCGGTCGACGACCGCCGGCGCGAGGATCATGAGCTTGGTCTCCTCCGGCAGAGTCAGCACCGCGTCGACCATCTGCGAGACGGTCATCGCCGCGAGTTTCTGCTCGGGATGATCCGGGCAGTACGGCTCGCCGACGCGGGCGTAGAGCAGGCGCAAGTAGTCGTGGATCTCGGTGACCGTGCCAACAGTCGAGCGCGGGTTGTGCGACGTCGCCTTCTGCTCGATGGAGATCGCCGGCGAAAGCCCCTCGATCAGGTCCACGTCCGGCTTTTCCATGAGCTGCAGGAATTGCCGCGCGTACGCCGAGAGCGATTCGACGTAGCGCCGCTGACCTTCGGCGTAGAGCGTGTCGAAGGCGAGCGAGCTCTTGCCCGACCCGGAGAGGCCGGTGAGCACGATCAGCCGCTGCCGCGGCAGATCAAGGTTGATGTTCTTGAGGTTATGAGTACGCGCGCCGCGGATGCGGATGTATTCCATACCGTGTGGATTCGCGAGGCCAACCTGCTAATATACTCTTTTCGACTGCCTCGCTCCAAGGTCTCGTTCGCTCTGCCGCCAGCC
>DATJZM010000013.1:0-3758 GCA_035499135.1 Casimicrobiaceae bacterium
GACAACCCAAAGCTCATGCTTCGATACGAACCCGAGGAGGCGCGGCGATCATGAGAGGTGTACTGAATCTCGGAGAGATCCTTAGCGCGCATGCCCGTCTGCATCCGGACAAGCTCGGCGCGCGCGACTCGCGGCGCGCGATGACCTTCCGGCAGTGGAACGAGCGCGCCTGCCGGCTCGCCAACGCGCTCTCGAAGCTGGGATTGCGGAAGGGCGACCGCGTCGCTCTGCTCGCGTACAACCGGGTCGAATGGATGGAGATCTACGTCGCGCTCGCGAAAGCAGGATTGGTTGCGGTGCCTGTCAACTTTCGTCTGGTAAGTCCGGAGATCCGGTACATCGTCGAGCATTGCCACGCGCGCGCGTTCATCGTCGAGGACGAGCTCGTCGAGCGCGTGGAAGGGCTGCGCGGCGAGCTCGCCATTCCGGAGGAGGGCTGGATCCACATCGGCGAATCGGTGCCCGGGGGCTGGCATGCCTATGAAGCGCTGATCGCCTCGGCGCCCGACGCGGAGCCTCGAGCCGACGTGAAACCGCTCGAAACCTGGGCGCTGATGTACACGTCGGGAACGACCGGAAAGCCGAAGGGTGCGATCCGCAATCACCAGGGCAGCGCCCTGATCTCGCTGGTGACGGCGCTCGACATGGGACTCAGGTCGACCGACACCGGACTCCTGGTGATGCCGATGTGCCACGCGAACTCGCTGTATTTCTCCTTCACGTTCACCTATCTCGGCGCGACCTGCGTGATCGACGATCGAAAGAGCTTCGATCCCGAGGGTCTGCTCGCGACCATGGCCTCGCAGCACGTCACGTTCACTTCGCTCGTGCCGACGCACTACATCATGACGCTCGCGTTGCCCGGGAAGGTCAAGGCGCGCTACGACGTAAGCCGGATTCGCAAGCTCATGATCTCGTCGGCGCCCGCGCGCAAGGACACCAAGCTCGCGATTCTCGAGCACTTCTCCAACTCGCAGCTCTACGAGCTCTACGGCTCGACCGAGGCCGGCTGGGTGACGCTCCTGCGTCCCGACGAGCAGATCGAGCACCTGGGCTCGGTAGGGAAGGAATGGACCGGCTCGGGTCCGGTGAGGATTCTCGACCCGCGGGGTCGGGACGTGCCCGATGGCCAAGTCGGCGAGCTGTTCTCGTGCACGCCCTACACGTTCGACGGCTACCTCGACGACCCGGTGAAGACCGCGGAATCCTTGCGCGACGACGGCTACTGCAGCGTCGGCGACATGGCGCGCCGCGACGAGCAAGGCTACATCCACCTGGTCGACCGCAAGAGCAACATGATCATCAGCGGCGGCGAGAACATCTACCCGAGCGAGATCGAGAACATCCTCGGCCGTTACCCGGGTGTGAAGGATGTCGCGGTGGTGGGGATTCCGCACGAGAAGTGGGGCGAAGCCGTGCACGCGGTGATGGTCATGCACCCGGCGCAGACCGCAGCCGAGAAGGACGTACTCGAATGGTGCCGCGACAAGATGGCCGGGTACAAGCGTCCGCGTTCCGTTTCGTTCATGGCGGAGAGCGAGATGCCGCGCACGGCGACGGGCAAGATCCTGCACCGCGTGCTGCGCGACAAGCTGGCCGGCAAGAGCTGACCCGCGTGTTCCCTATCCTCGCTACGATCTCCGGCCCGATCGCTGCTGGATGAGGCCGCATGCGGCAATGATTGAACGAGGAGCAGCGGCATGAACCTCACCCTTGACGGTCGGGTTGCGCTCGTGACGGGGGCGAACGGAGGGCTGGGCGCGCACTTCGCGGAGACGCTCGCGCAGGCGGGCGCCAGGGTCGCGCTGTGCGCGCGCCGGATCGATACGCTGGCCAATGTCGCCGCGCGCATTCGGGCGAGCGGAGGCGCCGCGCAGGAAGTGGCTCTCGACGTCACGCGCCGCGACAGCGTCGTGCGCGCCTTCGAGGAAGCGGCGCGCCGCCTGGGTCCCGTCACCGTCGTCGTCAACAACGCGGGCGTGGCCATCACCAAGCCGCTCCTCGATCACAGCGAAGACGATTGGGAGCAAGTGATCGGCGTCAACCTGACAGGGGCATGGCGGGTGGCGCAGGAAGCGGCGCGGCACATGGTAAAGAACGCGACCGGCGGCAGCATCGTCAACATCGCGTCGATCCTCGGCCTGCGCGTCTCATCGCAGGTGCCGAGCTACGTCGCGTCGAAAGCGGCGCTCATCCACCTCACGAAGGCGATGGCGCTCGAGCTCGCGCGACACAAGATCCGCGTCAACGCGCTGGCGCCGGGCTACATCGAGACGGGCATTAACCGCGAATTCTTCGAGAGCGAGGCCGGGCAAGCGGTCGTCAAGCGCATCCCGCAGCGACGCATCGGCAGCGCCGGCGAGCTCGACGGCGCGCTGCTTCTCCTTGCCTCGGACGCCGGTTCGTACGCCACCGGCTCGGTCTTCGTGCTCGACGGCGGCCAACTGGTCAGCTCGCTATGAGCAGCTTCGATCCGGCGCAGGGCGCCCAGTCGGTATACGACTTCTGGCTCTCGCTCATCCCGCAGTTCATGGGGCAGTTCGGCGGGGTCATTTCCGCCAAGCCGCAGGCGCCGCTCGCCATGCCGTGGCCAACGCCGCTGCCGTTTCCAGCCGACGAAATCGTCAAGGCAGCGCAGATGACGCAACAGGCGCTGGAAACGATGGCGCAGGCGCTGGCGCCGATGATGGGCGTCGCAGGGCCGAACATGCTTACGCAATGGGCTGCCGCGCTGCCGGGGCCCGCGGCGCCCACCATGCAATCGATCGGGCAGGCGTGGAGCGACTTCGGCAACCGAATGGGACTGCCCACGAACGCGGAGCTCAACGCCGCCTTCGATCGCACGTACGGCGCGCTCGCCGACGCGCTTGGACTCGGTCCGGCGCGCCAACTGCAGGCTGCATGGCAGGACCTGCTCAGGGCCGCCGCTGCGCAACAGGAAGCGCGTGCAGGCTACGCTCTGGTCGTCAACTCCGCGTTTACCGCCGGGTATGAGCGCCTCGTGAAGCGACTCGCGGGCAAGGCGAGCGCCGGCGAGCGCATCGACAGCGTGCTCGCGCTGCTCAAGCTGTGGGCGCTGTGCACCGAGGAGGCGGTGCACGAGACGCTGCAATCCGAGCGCGGCCTCGCCGCGACCGCGACGCTCACCCGCGCGTCGCTATCCCACCATAAGGCCGTGCAGAGAGTAGCGAACAACCTCGCCGACATGCTGGGCCTCGCCACGCGCCGCGACCTGGACGAGGCGTTTCGCGAGATCCAGGCTTTGAAGCGCGCATTGCGCAATGTGCGCCGCCAGGGAACCGCAAAATGAGCTCTCCCATCGATCCGGCCCTCGCCGCCCGCGCGGCTGGCGCCCTCGCGATCACGCCCGCCTCGATGGCGAAAGAGTTGGCGGAGGCTCGCGCGAAACTCGCCCGCGGCATGACGAAGCTCGCCGAGATCTCCGAAGACGATCTCGCCATCGCGACCGTGCCACGCGACGAGGTCTATCGCGAAGACATGGTGACGCTGTATCGCTGCAAGCCGCAGGCCGCGAAGCTGCACAAGTTCCCGATCGTGATCACCTACGCGCTCGTCGGCCGTTTCCAGATGATCGACCTCGAAGCCGATCGCTCGCTGGTGCGCAAGCTGGTAGCGAGCGGCTTCGACGTCTACTTCATCGACTGGGGATTGCCGGGACGCGCACAGCGCTTCCTCACCATCGACGATTACGTGTCGGGCTACCTCGATCATTGCGTCGATGTCGCGCGCAAGCTTTC
>DATJZM010000014.1:0-12200 GCA_035499135.1 Casimicrobiaceae bacterium
GGAGAGGAGCGGGAACGCCGCCTGGGCTGGGCGGGCTTTGCACCCTTCTTCGACCCCCTCCTCCCGCTACTCGAGCGGCCCTTCGATCGAGTAACCATGTCCGACAGACTAGGCGATGGCGTTCGCTCGGGCAAGTCTCGGCGCCGCATGCTTCCCGCGCCCCGCCAAGGCGGCGTAGAATCCGCGACCCGTGCGCCCCGCTCCGCCGCCCGCTGCACCGCTCATCGCGCTCAGATGCACCTCGTGCGGGACCGAGCTGCCCGCAACCGCGAAATACTGCATCGAGTGCGGGCATCCCGTCGCGCCCCGCGACGTGGATTGGCAGCGTGAACCCGAGGCAGAGCTCAAGGCTGCGGCCGTGGCTGCGCCGCAAGGCGAGCGCAAGCTCGTCACGGTGCTCTTCGCCGATCTCAAGGGCTCGATGGAGCTCGTCGCCGATCGGGACCCCGAGGAGGCGCGCAAGCTGATCGACCCGGTGCTCGAGCACATGTACGACGCGGTCGAGCAGTACGGCGGCACGGTGAGCCAGGTGATGGGCGACGGAATCATGGCGCTGTTCGGCGCTCCGATCGCGGCCGAGGATCACGCGGTGCGCGCGTGCCACGCCGCGCTGACCATGCTCGACCTCGTCCGCCACTACGGCGACGAGATCCAGCGCTCCCACGGTATTCCGATTCAGATCCGTGTCGGGCTCAACTCCGGCGATGCCCTCGTCCGCATGACCGACCACGGGCTGTACGCGAGCTATACAGCCATCGGGCTCACGGTGCATATCGCGTCGCGCATGGAGCAGATGGCGAAGCCCGGGACGGCCCTCGCCACCGCCGATACCGTGCGGCTCGCCAAAGGCCATATCGAGACCAAGTCGATCGGCCCCCTGCTGGTCAGGGGGTTCGACCGCCCGATCGAGGTCGCAGAAATCCGGCGCGCGGCGACGACGCGCTCGCGCTACGATGCGGCGCCGCGGCGCGCGATGACCCGCTTCGTGGGCCGCAACGACGAGGTTGGCCAACTCACCGAGGCGTTCGCGGAGGTGACGCGGGAGAAAAGCGGCCGGCTGATCGCGATCGTCGGCGACGCCGGCATGGGAAAGTCGCGTTTGGTCTACGAATTCCTGCGCACGCTCGCGGACAAGAACGTGCTCGCGCTGGACGGCGGCGCCGCGCCCTATGGGAGCGGTGCCGGCTACCGTCCGGGCGCCCACATCCTGCGCCAGTACTTCAACATCGTCGACGAGGATGACGACGCGACGGTGCGGGAGAAGGTCGCGGGACGGATCGTTGCTTTGAGCGGAGGCACGGACACGGCGGTGGTGCCCATCCTGTTCGTCATGCACGCCCTTCCTGCCGAGCACCCCTTCCATGCGCTGTCGGTGAACGAGCGCCGCGAGAAGGTCGTCGGCGCGCTGCTCTGGCTCGGCAAGCGCGTCGCCACGGAGCGCCCGCTGGTTCTCGTCTACGAGGATCTGCAATGGGTGACCTCCGACACGCGCAAGTTTCTAGAGACCCTGGCCACCAACGTCGCGCCGTCGATGCTCGTGATCGTGAGCTACCGCCCCGATTACGGCGCCCGCCTGCAGGCGGCCGCGAGCACGCCCGAGCTGCGGCTCGATGGTCTGCCCCCCGAGGCGACGCGTGACCTCATGACCGGACTGCTTGGCGCCGACCCGAGCCTTGATCGGCTGAAAGAGGAGTTGCACCGGCGCAGTGGCGGCAATCCCCTCTTCATCGAGGAACACATGCGCAGCATGATCGACTCGGGCGATCTCACGGGAGAGCCTGGTCGGTACCGTCTCAGCACCACCCACTCGAGCATCGAGATCCCGCAGACGGTGCGTGCCGTGCTGGCCGCGCGCATCGACCGGCTGTCGCACGAGGACAAGCACGTGCTGCAGGCGCTTGCGGCGGTCGGCGACGTCACCAGCGTGGGCGTCCTCGCTCGCGTCTTGGCGGCACCTGTCGATGGCCTGAGGAAGTCGCTGCGGCGCCTGCAGGCAAGCGGCTTGCTCATCGAGCGCACGGACCAGAAGGAGCTCGCCTACGAGTTCAAGCATGCGCTTACCCAGGCCGTGGCCTACGAGACGCTGCTGCTGGAGCGCCGCCGCGAGCTTCACCTGCGGATCATGGAGGCCCTGGCCCCGAGCGCGCTGCCCGAGGTGCTGGCGCAGCACGCGGTGCAGGGCGAGGCTTGGGCTCACGCCCTCGACTATCTCTGGAAGGCGGGGAAGCGCGCCACGCAGCAGTTCGCCGAGCTCGAAGCCATGACCTACCTCGAACGCGCACTCGAGGTGGTGGACCGCCTGCCGAGGGAAAAGCGCTCGCCGGCAATGGAGATCGATCTGCGCTTCGATCTGCGCAACGCGCTGATCCCGCTCGGCCGGCACCAGCGCAATCGGGAGATACTGCTCGCGGCCGAGCAGCTCGCCATCGCGTCGGACGATGGACCGCGCCTCGCCCAAACGCTCTCCTCACTGTCGAACTGCTACGGCAACATCGGCCGACCCGAGCTGGCGCTCGACGCCGCCGTGCGCTCGCTCGCGCTCGGCGAAAAGCTTGGCGACCCGAAAGTGCTGCTCGTGAGTGCGCTCAGCGCGGGCGAGATATATCGCGCGCTGGGTGACTATCGAAAGGCGCGCGACTACCTGGTGCGCGCCGTCGCCCTCATCGATCCCACCGAGGCACAAGACCTGCACGGGCAGGTGGGCCTGCCCGCGGTGCGCGCGCGCAGCCACCTCGCGTGGACGCTCGGCGAGCTCGGCGACTTCGCCGCTGCACACGAAGCCGCGCAGGAAGGCCTGCGGCTCGCCGATCTCTCGGGGCATGCCTACAGCGTCAGTCACGCCTGTCTCGGACTCGGGGGAACCCGGCTGCGCCAAGGCGAGTTCCAGGCGGCGATCCCCATTCTCGGCCGCGGCCTCGCCGCCAGCGAGCATGCTCCGCTGCTGCGCCCGCCGATCGCCGCCGACCTCGGCGTCGCCAAGGCGCGCTGCGGCAGCATCGCCGAAGGGCTGGCACACCTGCACGAGGCGGTCGACGGCGCGCAGGCGATGGGTCGACTGAGCCGGCTTCCGCTGATCATCGTCAAGTGCGGAGAAATCCACCTGCTCGCGGGCGACTGCGCCGAGGCGGCCCGGCTGGCTGACGAGGCGCTCGAGCTCGCGGTGGAGCAGAAGGAACGAGGTAACGAAGCTTATGCCCGACTGCTGCTCGCCGAGATCCATGCCGCGGACGAGACCGCGAGTGCCGCGGCATGCGAACGCGAGTACGGCGAGGTCATCGCGCTCGCCACGGAGCTCGGCATGCGGCCACTGGCGGGGCGCTGTCACGCCGCGCTAGGCGTTGCGCTGCAGCGCGCGGGCAACGCGAGCGAGGCGCAGCGCCATTTCGATACGGCGCGAGCGATGTTCCGTGAAATGGGGATGCGTTTCTGGTTCGACAAGGTCGAGGCCGACCAGGGCAATCGGCGCTGAGTCTTACGGCGTCCATTGCCCGGCGATCCAGGGACGCGTGCAGCTTAGGCGCCCCTGTCGCAACCCCGGCAACCGGCGTAGAATGCGCGCCCTGCGGACCGGCGACACGATCGCCCACTCCGTCGTTGGGGGTACCATATCCAAGGTACCTGCGGCATCCGGAAACACAATTTCTTGGAGCTTCATCGCATGGTTTCGTCCTCGATCGGCGCATTCGCGCCGCAGCATCACTTCCGCAAGAGCGTGATTGAGGAGGCGAGCCGTGGCTGAAGCGCTGCGCAAGGTCACGCTCGACGACAAGTACGAACTCGACTCCGGCCGCGTCTTTCTGAACGGCGCGCAGGCGTTCGTTCGCCTCCTCATACTGCAGCGCCAGCGCGACAAGCTCGCCGGACTGAACACGGGAGGCTTCGTCTCCGGATACCGCGGCTCTCCGCTTGGTGCGCTCGACCTGTCGCTGTGGAAGGCGCAGAAGTTCCTCGATCGCGCCAACATCAAGTTTCAGCCGGGATTGAACGAGGACCTCGCCGCGACCGCCATCTGGGGCAGCCAGCAGGTCAACCTGTACCCCGACGCGAAGGTCGATGGCGTGTTCGCCATGTGGTACGGAAAGGGCCCCGGTGTGGATCGCTGCGGGGACGTGTTCAAGCATGCGAACTTCGCCGGCACATCGAAGCACGGCGGGGTGCTGGTGCTCGCCGGCGACGATCACGCGGCGAAGTCCTCCACGTTGCCGCACCAGTCGGACCACCAGTTCTCCGCGGCGATGATCCCGGTGCTCTATCCCTCGTCGGTGCAGGAGATCCTCGACCTGGGACTGCACGGCTGGGCAATGAGCCGCTACTCGGGCTGCTGGGTCGGCTTCAAGTGCGTCGCGGACACGGTCGAGAGCTCATCCTCCGTGTACATCGATCCCTCGCGCGTCAACATCATCGTTCCCGACGACTTCCCGCTGCCGCCGGATGGCGTGTCGATCCGCTGGCCGGACCCGTTCCTCGCCACCGAAGCGAGGATGCAGGACTACAAGATCTACGCGGCCCTGCATTACTGCCGCGTCAACAAGCTGAACGAGATCGTCATCGGCGCGGGCAAGCCCGCGCGGCTCGGGATCATCACCAGCGGCAAGAGCTATCTCGACGTGCGGCAGGCGCTCGACGATCTGGGCATTGACGAAGCGCAGGCGGCCGAGATCGGCATCCGCGTGTTCAAGGTCGCCATGCCCTGGCCGCTCGAGCCGGAGGGCGTGCGTCATTTCGCCGAGGGTCTCGACGAAATCCTGGTCGTGGAGGAGAAGCGCCAGATCGTCGAGTACCAGCTGAAGGAGCAGCTCTACAACTGGCGCGACGACGTGCGCCCGCGCGTGGTCGGCAAGTTCGACGAGAAGGGCGAGTGGGTGCGGCCGCACGGTGACTGGCTGCTGCCGCCGCACGCGGAGCTCACGCCGGCAATGATCGCGCGCGTGATCGCGCAGCGCATCCGCCGGCTCGACCTGCATCCGCGCACGATGGAGAAGCTGCAGAGCCGCGTGGACTGGATCAACGCCAAGGAAGCGGCGCTCGCCAGACCGAAGATCACGCTCAACCGTATCCCGTACTTCTGCTCGGGCTGCCCGCATAACACGTCGACCAAGGTGCCCGAGGGAAGCCGCGCGACCGCCGGGATCGGCTGCCACGTGATGGCGATCTGGATGGACCGGTCGACTTCGACGTTCACCCACATGGGCGGCGAGGGCGTGCCGTGGGTCGGCCAGGCGCCGTTCAGCTCCACCAAGCACACCTTCGCCAACCTGGGCGACGGCACCTACTACCATTCCGGGATCCTCGCCATCCGCGCGGCGATCGCAGCCAACGTCAACATCACCTACAAGATCCTCTACAACGACGCCGTGGCGATGACCGGCGGCCAGCCCGTCGACGGCCCCATCTCGCCGCAGATGATCGCGCAGCAATGCGCAGCGGAAGGCGTGAAGAAGATCGTCGTGGTGAGCGACGAGCCGACGAAGTATCCGTCGGGCTACTTCAGCTCGGACATCGCGACCCACCACCGCGACGATCTCGACCGCGTGCAACGGGATCTGCGCGACACCGCGGGCGTGACTATCCTGCTCTACGACCAGACCTGCGCCGCCGAAAAGCGCCGGCGCCGCAAGCGCGGCAAGTACCCGGACCCCGCGAAGCGCGTGGTGATCAACGAGCTGGTGTGCGAAGGCTGCGGCGACTGTGGGATCAAGTCCAACTGCGTGTCGGTGGCCCCGGTCGAGACGGAGTTCGGCCGCAAGCGCACGATCGACCAGTCCTCGTGCAACAAGGACTATTCCTGCGTCAACGGCTTCTGCCCGAGCTTCGTCACCGTCGAAGGTGGCAGTCTCAGGAAGCCGAAGAAGGCGGACAGCGTCGACTTCTCGCATCTGCCGCAGCCGGCTCGCCCTTCGACCACCGATCCGTACAGCATCCTCGTGACCGGCATCGGCGGCACGGGCGTCGTGACGATCGGCGCGCTGCTCGGCATGGCCGCGCACCTCGAAAACCGGGGTGTATCGGTCCTCGACATGACGGGGCTCGCCCAGAAAAACGGAGCGGTCGTCACGCACATCCGCGTGGCCGACACACCCGAAGCGCTGCACGCGACGCGCATCGCTGCGGGCGAGGCTAAGCTCGTGCTCGCCTGCGACATCCTGACCGGCGTGGGCTACGAGGCGCTCGCCAAGATGCAGAAGGGCGTGACCAAGGCGCTCGTCAACACGGCGCTCGTCATGCCGGCGGATTTCACGCGCAATGCCGATCTCGCCTTCCCCACGGGCTCGATGGAGCAGGAGATTCGCGATGCGGTAGCGCCGGGCGACGCCGAATTCTTCGACGCGACCAAGCTAGCCACCGGCCTCATGGGCGATTCGATCGCAACCAACCTCTTCATGATCGGCTACGCTTATCAGCGCGGCCTCATCCCGGTGAGCGAAGAGGCGATCCTGCGCGCGATCGAGCTCAACGCCGCCGCGGTGGAAGCGAACAAGCAGAGCTTCCGCTGGGGGAGGCTCGCCGCCGTCGAGCCCGAGCGCGTCCTCAAGCTTGCCATCCCCGAGGAAAAGCCGGACTCGCAACGGCTCTCGGCCTCGCTGGAAGAGATGATCGCTCGCCGCGCCCAATTCCTTACGGCGTATCAGGACGCGAAGTATGCGAAGCGCTACATCGATTTCGTCGCGATGGTGCGTGCGGCGGAAGCGCAGAAGCTCAGCGACCGCACGGCACTGACCGAGGCTGTGGCGCGTTACTACTTCAAGCTGCTCGCGATCAAGGACGAGTACGAGGTCGCGCGCCTCTACACGGACGGCAATTTTGCCAAGCGGGTCGCCGCCCAGTTCGAAGGCGACTACAAGCTTGTGTTCCACCTCGCCCCGCCGCTCACCAGCAAGCCCGACCCCGTCACCGGGCAAGCTACGAAGAAGGCCTATGGGCCGTGGATGATGAGCGCGTTCCGCATCCTGGCGCGGATGAAGGGACTGCGCGGGACCGCACTCGACATCTTCGGTGCCACCGCCGAGCGCAGGGAGGAACGTCAGCTCATCACCGACTACGAGGCGCTGATCAAGGAGCTCCTTCCGCTGCTCGCTGCGCACAACCACGCCATCGCCGTTGAGCTCGCCACCATTCCCGAGCACATCCGAGGCTACGGCCACGTCAAGGAGCGCCACCTCAAGGCGGCGAAGACGAGGCAGGCCTCTCTCGTGGAAGCGTTCCGAGCGGCGAAGCCTGCCGAGACGCCAGCGGCTCTGCCGGTTGCCGCCTAGGATGCCCGCCGTGTAGCGGGAGGTCGACGCGATGGCAGTTCAGTCCCGCAGGCAGCGAGAAACACGCGCGTATCCACAGCAGGTGCAAGTGCGTCCGCCTGAACAGCGAGTCGCGTTCGGGGTCGCGCTGCGAAAGCGTTGTCCGCGCAAGGCGCACTCGCGCTGGCGCCCGCCGGCGCGTCGCCTGGATCCCGTCTCGGTGCTGGTCGCATCGAACAAGGGCCGGCTGCGGAACCTCCTTCCGTTGCGCTACGGCCGCATGATGGTTTCCCCGTTCACGTTCTATCGTGGCGCAGCGGCAATCATGGCGGGCGACCTGGCGCAGACCCCCGCCACCGGCGTGAAGGTGCAGGCCTGCGGCGACTGCCACCTCTTGAACTTCGGCGGCTTTGCCACGCCGGAGCGCAAGCTCATCTTCGACATCAACGATTTCGACGAAACCGCCATCGCGCCGTGGGAATGGGACGTCAAGCGGCTCGTGGCGAGCTTCGTCATCGCGGGGCGCTCGAACGGCTTCCGCGGCGCGGCTTGCCGGGAGGCGGCCTGGTGGGCGGCGCGACGTTACCGGCAGCAGATGGCCGAGTACGCGGAGTCGCCCGTGTTGGCTTCGTGGTATGCGGCGGTCGACCTCGAGGCCCTCGTCGCTACCGGGACGGATCGCGATTTCCGGCCCTTCACGCGCCGCAAAGTGCTGGAATCGACCGAGGCGCGTGCGCAGCACCACGAACTGCACAAGCTCACGCATCAGGAAGGCGACGCTCCCCGCATCACCGATGCTCCGCCGCTCGTCTATCACATGGAGGACCTGCGCACGCACGAGCGCTACCACCGCGCCATCGAGCGCTCGTTCGCCGAGTACCGGGCCACACTGCCTCCATCACATCGCATCCTGCTCGATCGCTACCAGCTCGTCGATGTAGCGATCAAGGTCGTAGGCGTCGGCAGCGTCGGCACCGAATGCGGAGTTGCCCTGCTGATGTCCGGCAACCGCGAACCCCTGTTCCTGCAGTTCAAGGAAGCCCACCATTCGGTTTTAGAGCGTTTCGCAGGCGGCAGCGCGTTCAAGCATCGCGGACAGCGCGTCGTCGTCGGGCAGCACATCATGCAGGCGGCGAGCGACATCTTCCTCGGCTGGGCGACCTGGGAGGATGGGCGACACATGTATCTGCGGCAACTCTCGGACGTGAAGATAAAGCCGGTCGTCGAGATCATGAAGCCGGTACACCTGTATCGATACGCGAAGGCATGCGGCTGGGCGCTCGCGCGGGCGCACACGCGCTCCGGCGACGCGGTGACCCTTGCAGCCTATATGGGCAAGAGCGACGCCTTCGAGGATGCGATGAGCGCGTTTGCCGTCGATTACGCGGATCAGAACGAGCGCGACTATGCGAAGCTCGTCGCGGCAGTCCGGGCCGGCCGGATCCAGGCGCAGTCCACGACTCAGTGAGTCTGCCGGTCTTCGACCTTTCGGGCAGGGTGGCGCTCGTGACTGGAGCGCACCGAGGGCTGGGATTTGCGATCGCGCAAGGACTCGCCCGCGCCGGCGCGCAAGTTGTGCTCAACGGCCGCAACGAACAAACGCTTGCCGCCGCCGCCCGGACGCTCCAGGCCGAGGGCCTCTCGGTGGGGACAGTTGCCTTCGACGTTACCGATCGGGACGCGGTGCACGCCGGCGTCGCCGCCACGGAGCGCGCGCACGGAGCGATCGACGTGCTGGTGAACAACGCAGGCATCCAGCGCCGTCACGCCTTCGTCGATTTTCCGCGCGAGGACTGGGATGCCCTGATCGCGACGCACCTCACGGCCCCCTTCGTCGTCTCTCAGGCGGTCGTGCCCGGGATGATCTCGCGCCAGCGCGGCAAGATCGTGCATATTGCATCCGTGCTGAGCGATCTTGCGCGGCCGACCGTCATCGCTTATACGTCGGCCAAGGGAGGCGTGCGGCAGCTGACTCGGGGCATGGCGGTCGAGCTCGCCGCCCACAACATTCAGGTCAATGCGATTGCGCCGGGCTACTTCGCCACCGAAATGAATCGCGCGCTGATCGACAATGCCGAGTTCAACGCCTGGGTGTGCAAGCGCACGCCTGCCGGACGCTGGGGCCGGCCGGAGGAGATCGCCGGCCTCGCGGTGTTCCTCGCTTCGCGCGCTTCGGACTACGTCACGGGCCAGATCCTGGTCATCGACGGCGGGATGAGTGTCGCGTTGTGACCCTCGCGCGCTTACGAGGCGGTGGCACTGCAACCAACGCCCGCGCGGCGTGGAGCCGTTCGGCTTCCCCGCGAACGAGCTCGACCAGCCTCGCGACGGGCCGATAGTTCTCGAGTGCCCGCTGGATCAACGCCCCGCCGGGGAAGCGCCAGATCGGGCGTCCGTAGCCGACCGCGTGAATTCCCAGCCACGGATAAGCGCGGATCAGCGGATCGGCCACGCAGCTCAGGTACGGCCCGATCCGCAATAGCTGTATGAGCGCGAATAGCGACTTCACTTCCGTTCCGACGCGCAGCGGCTCCGTCCCTGCCTCGCGAACGGCTGCGAAGACGTGCGCGATCATCTCGCGGTCCTGCTGGTAGATGACCCACGGATAGGCGCGCAGATCGCGCGCCGCGACGCGGGCCTTCGCCAGCAGCGGATGCCCTTCGCCGGCAACAATGCGCGCATCGATCGCGAAGAATTCGCGACGCAGGATCGAGGAAGGCAAAGCCTCCGCATCGGGGAGGCGGCAGAACACGACGTCGAGCTCCCCGTCGAACAGGCGCGGGTGCGTGAGCTCGTTGATGCCCACGTCGAGCTCGACCGGGAGGTCAGGGAACTCGCCGCGCAGCCGCGCAATCGCCCGCGGGAGCAGCGCCGTTCCGAAGAATAGACCGGCGCCGAGCCGCAGCCGGCCGGTGCGGCCGCCGCGCAGCGCCTGCATCTCGGTTTCCG
Source organism: Casimicrobiaceae bacterium (assembly GCA_035499135.1). GTDB lineage: Bacteria > Pseudomonadota > Gammaproteobacteria > Burkholderiales > Casimicrobiaceae > PALSA-1003. The sequence continues at coordinate 10,182 of DATJZM010000014.1, forward strand.
CAAAGCGGCACTCTGCCTCGATGCGCCTTGCGTGAGGCAGCAGGCATTCGCCAAAGGCGGTGAGCGCCACCCCGCGAGGCATTCTCTCGAAGAGCGGAACGCCGAAGCGCGTCTCGAGCTTGCGGATGCTCTTGGTGAGCGCCGGCTGCGACACCGCGAGCCTTGCCGCGGCCCCGCTAATGCTGCCTTCCGTCACCACGGCCAGGAAATGCCGGAGGAGGCCCGCCTCGCGCAGCAGTGCCATTTCCATTGGTTATGCCTTAAATACAAATATATATTTTTCATTATGGCAGCCCGCTGGCATCCTCTCAAGCTTCGTCCCTTGATCACGGTTCTGCCATGCGCACGATCTTCGTTCTCTTCGATTCGCTGATCCGCAGCGGGCTCGGCTGCTACGGCGGCGGCTCGATCCGTACGCCGAACTTCGACCGCTTCGCGCGCCGTGCGGTCACCTTCGATACGCACTTCGTCGGCAGCTTGCCCTGCATGCCTGCGCGCCGCGACCTGCACACCGGCCGGCTCAACTTCATGCACCGTAGCTGGGGCCCGCTCGAGCCCTTCGACAACTCCTTCCCGGAGATGATGCGCGACGCGGGCATCCACACGCACCTCGTCACCGACCACATGCACTACTTCGAGGACGGAGGCGCGACGTATCATGGCCGTTTCCGCACCTGGGATTTCATCCGGGGCCAGGAGTACGACCCGTGGAAGGCGATGGTCGAGCCGCCCTTGAAGCGCCTGCGTGAGAAGTTCTCGCCCAGGCACTATCCTCTGGACGAAGGCTGGAAGCGGCTGCAGCACGCGATCAATTGCGAGTTCATGGAGGACGAGAAGGATTTCTGCCTGCCGCGTTGCTTCGCCAGCGGCTTCGAGTTTCTCGATCTCAACCGCCGCGCCGACAACTGGTTCCTGATGCTCGAGTGCTTCGACCCTCACGAGCCGTTTCACGCACCCTCGCGCTTCAAGAAGGCCTACGCAACGGGTTGGAGGGGCGGCGTGCTCGACTGGCCGATGTACGAGAAGGTCGCCGACTCGCCGGAAGAGATCGCCGAGATCCGCGCCAATTACGCAGCGCTGGTCGCCGCCTGCGACCACTATTTCGGCAAGCTCCTCGACTACTTCGACCAGCACGACCTGTGGCGCGACACCGCCCTGTTCCTGTCCACCGACCACGGCTTCCTGCTCGCCGAACACGACTGGTGGGGCAAGAACCTGCAGCCCTACTACACCGAGATCTCGTACATTCCCTGCATCGGCTACCACCCGCAGTTCGCCGGCCACGGAGGCGAGCGACGACGTGCGCTGACGCAGACGATGGACCTGATGCCGACCTTCCTCGACATTCACGGCCTCACGGTGCCGCCGGAGGTGCGCGCGCGCTCGCTGCTGCCCCTCCTCGGAGTGGACCAGCCGATCCGTGACATCGGCATCTTCGGCATGTTCGGCGGCCCGATCGGCGCCACCGACGGCCGCTATACGTACTACCTCTATCCCGTAGACCTCTACGCACCCGGCCTTCACGAATACACGCTGATGCCGATGCATCTACATACGCTTTTCAGCGGTGCCGAGATGCGAACCGCGAAGCTCGCCGGGCCGTTCGACTTCACCAAGAACATGCCGGTGCTGCGCATCGATGCGCTCAAGGACGCGCGACGCATCCCGATGCACGACGGCAAGAAGTTCGACCCCGGCGTGGGGACGACCCTGTACGATCTGGCGACCGATCCGCAGCAGATGCGGCCGTTCCGCGATGCGAACATCGAACGGCGCTTCCTGCGCGGCATCGCGGAGGCGCTGGCGGCGCACGATGCGCCCGTCGAATTCTACGAGCGCTATGGGGTAAGCCGGCTTGCCGACGCGGCATGAACGAAGACAACAGCACCCGGAGGAGAAGATGAGACAGTTCCTGCGCATCATCGCCGTGTTCGCAACCACGGCTGGGCTTTCCCTTGGCGCCGCTGCACAGCAGCCTTTCGCAGACGTAGGCAAGCAGCCGCCGATCACGATCCTCGT
>DATJZM010000015.1:0-13820 GCA_035499135.1 Casimicrobiaceae bacterium
GTCGAGAGCTTCCTGCCGGGCGGCAGCCGCGTCGCGCTGTCGGGCACGTCGATGGCCGCACCGCAGGTGGCCAACCTCGCGGGCAAGCTGCTCGCGGTCCATCCGCAGCTCACGCCCGAGGCGCTGGTGCGGCTGATCGTCGGCACGGCCGAGGCCACGCCCGACGGCCGGCGGCATCTCGTGGATCCGCGCAAGGCCCTCGCGGCAGCCGCGAGTGGAGATTCGCGGCTCGCGTCCGCGAGCCGCGGCGCAAAGGGCGCTGACGCCAGCGGCGCGACGCGGCGGGCAAGCCGCCGCCGCGTCACGTCCGTCAGAGCACGTCGGAGGCGTAGTCCGCGAGTCGCGAGCGTTCGCCGCGCGCGAGGGTCACGTGGCCCGAGTGCGGCCAGCCCTTGAAGCGGTCGACGGCGAAGGTGAGACCCGACGAGCCCTCGGTGAGGTAAGGCGTGTCGATCTGCGCGAGGTTGCCGAGGCAGACGATCTTCGTGCCCGGGCCGGCGCGCGTGATGAGCGTCTTCATCTGCTTGGGCGTGAGGTTCTGCGCCTCGTCGATGATCAGGTACTTGTTGATGAAGGTCCGGCCGCGCATGAAGTTGAGCGACTTTACCTTGATGCGCGAGCGAATCAGGTCGCGCGTCGCGGCCCGTCCCCACTCGCCGGCCTCGTCGTCGGTCTTGTTGAGGACGTCGAGGTTGTCCTCGAGAGCGCCCATCCACGGATTCATCTTTTCTTCCTCGGTTCCCGGCAGGAAGCCGATGTCCTCGCCCACGGGAACGGTGACGCGCGTCATGATGATCTCGGAATAGACCTTGAATTCGAGCGTCGTCATCAGGCCGGCCGCCAGCGTCAGCAGCGTCTTGCCGGTTCCCGCCTGGCCTAGCAGGGTGACGAAGTCGATTTCCGGATTCATCAGCAGGTTCAGCGCGAAATTCTGTTCGCGATTTCGCGCCGTGATGCCCCACACGTTGTTCTTGTGGTGCGTGTAGTCGCGCAGCGTCTGCAGCAGCGCGGTGCGCCCGGAAACCTCGCGCACGATGGCGTACAACGGCGTCGCTCCGGGACCCTTGGCCTCGAGGTAGACGAATTCGTTCACGAGCAGGCTGTGGCACAGCGGTCCCGTCACGCGATAGTAAGTATGGCCACCCTGTTGCCAGGACTCCATTCCCTTCCCGTGACGATCCCAGAAATCCTCGGGCAGCTCGCGCATCCCGGTGTACAGGAGGTCGGTGTCCTCGAGGACCTTGTCGTTGAAGTAGTCCTCCGCCGCGATCCCCAGCGCATGCGCCTTGATGCGCATGTTGATGTCTTTCGACACGAGGATGACGCTGCGCTTCGGGTGCATGCGCTGCAGGTGCATCACCACGGCGATAATCTGGTTGTCGGCCTTGCCGCCGGCGAGCGAGGGCGGCAGCGCAGTCGAGATCGCCTCGGTCTGGAGGAACAGGCGCCCGGCCGCAGCACCCCCGCTCGCAGGCTTGAGCGGGATGCCGCCCGAGATGTTGCCGCCGCTTATCGCGACCGCGGCAGTGACCAGCTCGTCGAGATAGCGCGACGCCTGGCGGGCGTTGCGCGCGACCTCCGTGACTCCCTTTTTGTTGTTGTCGAGCTCCTCGAGGGTGAGGATCGGCAGATACAAATCGTGTTCTTCGAAGCGGAAGAGACTGGTGGGGTCGTGCATCAACACGTTGGTGTCGAGCACGAAGAGCTTGGTGAGAGTGGTCTTGCTGGTCTTGGTGACTTGGGGGGCGAGACGGAGATTGCGCTCGACCATGAGCCTCCTTATGCGCACTCGAGGTTGGTATCCGCTTCCGGGGGGACTGCGGGCATCTGGGCCATCCTAGACCAGCCCTCGGCTCGAGCACAAGAGATTGTAGCGGCGGTGCGCTCGGACCCGTACATTTTGTGGCAAGAACGGAACACCCGCCGCTGCGGGCTCGGCCGCGCGCTCAGAGCGTGGCGATGAAATCGAGGACCTCCTGCGCGTGACCGGCGACCTTGACGCCGCGCCACTCGCGTGCGAGCAGGCCCCTGCCGTCGATGACGAACGTGCTGCGTTCGATCCCGCGCACCTTTTTGCCGTACATGTTTTTCATTTTGATGACACCGAACTGCTGGCAGAGCTTTTCCTCGGGATCCGACAGCAGCTCGAACGGAAACCCCATCTTGGTCTTGAAGCTCTCGTGCGACTTTAGGCTGTCGCGGGAGACACCCGCGATCGTGGCGCCGGCTTTCTGGAACTTCCGATACAGGTCGCGAAACTGCGCGCCCTCCATCGTGCAGCCCGGCGTGTTGTCCTTGGGGTAGAAGTACAGCACAACCGGGTGGCCCTTTTGCGCCGACAGCTTGAACGTGCCCGCCGTCGACACGGCGGTGAAATCTGCCACTTTCGTTCCCGACATCGGTTGCCTCCTTGCTTCGTCTGCGATAAGCGATCGCGCGTCCCGATCCGCTGCTCGCCACACTAGGCGGCGCGCGCGAGGTCGACCTCGGCGAGAAACTCCGGGCCCTGACAGAGGAGCGTCCCGCTGCGGCCGGGAACCGTTCCGGGGCCCACCTCGCAGCGCGGCAGAGCGAGCGCCTGCATGGTTTCGAATAGCGCGCGCATCGAGGCAAGGCGCCAACCCTGGGCTTTCCACCCGACGAGCAGCCGCTCGAACACGGGCGCGAGGCGCATTCCTTCCAGCTCCGCGTGCAGCGTGAACACCTGGTTGGATCCGCTCCGCCTTGCGAGCTCGGTGCGCGCGAGCAGCCGCTCAGCAACCGTCTCCTCCGTGACGCCATCCTCGCCGATCATCTCGTCGAGCGTGGGCAGCGTGGTCGGCAGCTGAGGGCAGCGGATGAGCTCGGCGTGCCAAACCGGCAGGTGCGGGTGGCTGCCGCGCCCGTCGGAGCAGTATTCGAACCCGAGCGCCTGGGTGAGGCGCAGCGCGTGGACGTTCATCTGCCAGCCCGCGGCGCCGTGCACGCGCGGGGCCTCCTTGAAGATATCGGTGTAGCGCTCGCAGGCGCGCTGCATCTCTCGGCCGGTCCACTCGGCGCTCGCGCCCTCGAGGCCGTCCTGCCAGCGCACGTGATCCCAGGCGTGCAGTCCGACTTCGAAGCCCTCGTCGCGCACGCGGCGCATCACGTCCCCCGCGCGCCTGCCGATGTCGGGCCCGGGAAGGAGCGTTCCATAGAGCAGCGTCTTCACGCCGTAGTGGCGGACCACGGATGTGCGACGGACCTTGCGCACGAAGCCGCGGCGGAACACCCGTCTGATGGCGCGGCCGGTGTGATCGGGTCCGACGCTGAACAGGAACGTCGCACCCGCATCGTGACGGTGCAGCATCTCGGCGAGCCGCGGCACTCCATCGCGGGTGCCGCGGAGCGTGTCGGCGTCGATTTTCAGGGCGAGGAACATGAAGGTGACGGCTGCACCGAGCGCAGGCTCCGGGGAACCCCGGAGTCGTGCGCAGGCGACGGGATGCGAGTCACTCGACGAGCGCGCGCGCCTCGGCGACCTGTCCGCGGTAGGCATCGAAGATGCGCTGCAGCGACTCCTCCATCGTGACGACAGGCCGCCAGCCAAGGTCGGCGCAGGTGTTGTCGATCTTCGGCACGCGATGCTGCACGTCCTGATAGCCGCGGCCGTAATAGGCGTCGGCGGTGGTGTCGACGAGCTTCACGCGAGCCGCGCTGTCCCTGTATTCGGGATAGGTCAGCGCGAGGTCCAGCATCATCCGCGCCAGATCGCGCACGGAGAAGTTGTTCTTGGGATTGCCGATATTGTAGATCTTGCCCGATGCCACCCCGCTGTCGTTGGCGATAATTTTCATCAGCGCGCCGATGCCGTCGTCGATGTAGGTGAAGGTGCGTTTTTGTGTCCCGCCGTCGACGAGCCTGATCGGCTCGCCGCGCACGATGTGGCCGAGGAACTGAGTAATGACGCGCGAGCTGCCTTCCTTCGCCGTGTTGATCGAGTCCAGCCCGGCGCCGATCCAGTTGAACGGCCGGAACAACGTGTAGTCGAGCCCCTCCTGCATGCCGTAGGCGTGAATGACGCGATCCATGAGCTGCTTGGCGCAGGCGTATATCCACCGCGGCTTGCCGATGGGGCCCAGGACGAGCTCCGAGGATTCCGGATCGAACTCGGCGTCGCCGCACATGCCGTAGACCTCCGAGGTCGAAGGAAAGACGATGCGCTTCCGGTGGCGCACGCAGGCGCGGACAATCGGCAGGTTCGCCTCGAAGTCGAGCTCGAACACCCGCAGCGGCTCGCGCACATAGGTCGCCGGCGTGGCAATCGCCACCAGCGGCAGCACGGTGTCGCACTTCTTAATGTGATATTCGATCCACTCGCGATTGATGGTGATATCGCCCTCGAAGAAGTGGAACCGTTTCTCCCCCACGAGGTCCGCTATGCGGTCCGTCTGCATGTCCATGCCGTAGATTTCCCAGTCGCTCGCCGCGATGATGCGCTGGGAAAGGTGATGGCCGATGAAGCCGTTGACGCCAAGGATCAGGATTCTTCTCATGAGCGGTCTCGCTGACCGTGCGCGGGCGGCGCAGGCAGGCGATTGAAGCGGCTGGGGATCAGGCTCAGCAGCGGCAGTGACAGGTAAAGATACAGCGCAAGCCGGGGGCTGTAAAACGCCATCGCCATTGACACCAGGGGGAGGAAGGCCAGGAAGCGCACCCGTCGCCGGAGCGCGCCCGCGACATGCCCGAACTCGGGCGCGGTCAGGTGACGGTGGTGCTGCAGGTACCCGAGCTGCCCGAGGAACGCCGCGGCAATCAGCAGCAGATTCACGCCGTAGAGGAGCGCAGGAGCGCGCAGATGCACGTTGTCGCCGACCAGGTCGGTCGTGAACGGCACGAGGCAGATGCACAGCAGCAGGTAGAGGTTGATCCACAGCAGGCCGCGATCTGCGCGCTCGATGAAATGGAACTGCACGTGATGGCCGATCCAGTACACGGACAACATGAAGAAGCTGATCACATAACTCGCCACGGCGTGCTCGAGACCGGCGAGGCGCCGCCAGACGTCGGCATCGGTTGCGTAGGTCACGCTTTCCGGCATCTTGATGTCGAGCACGAGCAGCGTCATCGCCACGGCGAAGATGCCGTCGGCCAGCGCTTCGATGCGGTGCTTGGACAGACCGATGGGAAGGGCAGCGCTGCCGCGTGGAAGGGTCACGTCGCCTCCGATCTCTTCATGCGCCGAGCGCCACCGGACGAGCGCCCATGCGCTCGGCAAACGCAGCGGGCGAGACCCCGGTGCCGTCGACCTCGAGCTCGTGTACGACGAGTGCGCCGCCCCCGCCGCAGCGTGCGACGAAGCGTCCGTTCTCGAGGCTCAAGGCAGGCGCCGACGCGGCCGCGGCGTGAGCGTCGAGGATGCGCGAGCGCAGGATGCGTGCCGGGCGGCCGGCGATGATCGTGCGCGCACCGGGAAACGGTGGAGCGACGGCGCGAATCAGGTTGTGGATCCTCGCCGCGTTCTGTGACCAGTCGATGATCCCGTCTTCGGGCTTGCGGCCGCCGAAGTAGCTCGCCCGGTTCGGATCCTGGGGCAGGCGCTGCGCCGTGCCGGCTATCAGCGCCGGCAGGACCGAGTGCAGCGTCAGCTCGGCGGCGACGGTCACCTTGTCGAACACGTCGCGGGCGGTATCGTCGGGCAGGATCGGCACCGGCGCCTGCGCGACGATATCCCCTTCATCCGGCCGCCGCGTCATGTAGTGCAGCGTCGCGCCGGTCTCGGTCTCGCCGTGGATGATCGCCCAGTTCACCGGCGCGCGGCCGCGATACTTCGGCAGCAGCGAGCCGTGCATGTTGAGCGCCCCGCGCACGGGAAGCGCGAGCAGCGCCGGCTTGAGCATGAGCCGGTAGTAGAACGAGAAGATGAAGTCCGGCTGGCAGCTCGCCACGCGAGAGACGACTTCCGACGCGTTCGGGTCGACCGGCATCAGGGTCGCGATCCCGTAATCCGCGGCGGTCGCCGCCACGCGATCGAACCATATCGTCTCCTGCGGATTGTCGTCATGCGTGAGCAGCAGCGGCACCTCGACGCGATGCGCAAGCAGCGTCTTCAGGCAGCGCACGCCGACGTTGTGATACGCGAACACGACCGCAGTCGTCATAGCTCAGCCGTCGATCGACACCGGATCGCGGCGCGCGCCCTCCTGCCGGCCCAGCTCCACCATGCGGCCGAATGCGTTCTCGAGCGCACGCACGAAGTCGCCCGCCCGGCACAGCGGCGATCGACGCACGCTCTCGGCGAGCGAAGCGCGTTCTCGCGCGAGCGCGGGCGAGCGCGCCAGCGACGCCGCGATGTCCACGTATTCGTCGCCAGTCGTTCCGATCCACTGCGGCCGCTCGGCGGCGTGAAGCAGCGCGGCGCTCTGGCGCCCGATCGGCCGCGCGCCCAGCAGCGCCACGACCGGCACGCCCATCGCCAGCGCATCGCAGGTCGTCGCGCCGCCGTTGTAAGGGAAGGGGTCGAGCGCGATGTCGACGGCGTCGTACGTCGCGAGCGCCTCGGCGAGCGGAGCGTACGGCAGGAAGTCGACCCGGTCGATCGGCAGGCCGAGCTCCGCCCAGCGCCGGCGCACGTGCGCCACCGTTCCGGCTCCGCCGTACGCCGCCGCGCGCAAGACGAGGCGCGAGCCGGGTGCGCGTGCGAGGACCCTTGCCCAGAGACGCACCGCGTCATCGCTGATCTTGGCGTGTCGATTGAAGCAGCCGAACGCGACGGATGCCGAGTCATTCCTTCCCGACGGCGCTTGCGCGGGCGGCGCGTAGACGAATTTGCAGCGCGGCAGAAGCACGACCCGCTCGGTAAAGCGCTCGACCTCGCCGGGTGGCGTGTGAACCGCGTCGCTGACGAGGTAATCGATCTGCGCGAGCCCGGTCGTGTCCGAGTAATCCAGCCAGGTCGCCTGCACCGGCGCCGGGCGGCGCGCCAGCACGGGCAGCCGCCCTCCGGGCGCATGACCGGCGAGATCGACGAGGAGGTCGAGTCGGTCGGCGGCGATCATCGCGGCAGCAGCGTCGTCGTCGGACGGCAGCGTGCGCCACGCGATGCAGTGCTGGCGCATGCGCTCCGCGACGGTTTCATCGTGCAGGAGCGCCGCGTAGAGCACAATCTCCATGCGCCGCCGATCGTGCCGCGCGAGCACGGGCATGAAGAAGCTCGCGAGCGGGCCTGCGCCGAAGCGCGGCGAGAGATAGCCTATTCGCAGCGGGAAAGGCGTGGCGCGGCGTGTCATCCGGGTGACCGGTGCGCTGTCCGCACGCCACGAAACGACGTGGCGCCTCGCCCAGCGACGCGCTTCGGCGGCGAGCTCGGCGGGGGCCGCGGGCGAAGTGTCGTACTGCAGCTCGATCAGAATCGCGCTATGACCGCGGCTGTCGTCGGGCGAGAGCGTGTGCGCATGCCGCATGTCTTCGAGCGCGAGCGGATGCTCTCCGAGGCTGCTGCGGTGCGCAGCACGCGCCCACCAGAGCGAGGCGTGTGCCGGAGCGAGCGCGATCGCGCGGCCGAGCAAGGCGATCGCCTCCGGCAGCTCGCCGAGACGCGCCAGCGCGGCGGCAGCCTTTTCCAGCGGCTCGACCTCGGTCGGCCGCAAGCGGTATGCCTCCCGGTACTCTGCCGCAGCCGCACCCGTGTCGCCTGCTGCGTCCAGCGATGCAGCGAAGCTCATCCGCGCCGCGTAGTGGTCGTTCCTGAGGGCGACGGCGGCACGCGCTGCGTCGGCGGCTTCGCGGAATGCGCCAAGGACGAACAGGCAGAGCCCCAGGTTGTGCCAGGCCTCGAACGAGTCCGGGAAGACCTCGATTTGCTGCCGATACCATGAGGCGGCCCGCGACGGGTCGCCGGCATCGTGCCACGTCCGCCCGATCTGGTAGCGCGCGCTGCGATCCTGCGGCGCGCGGGCGAGGACGGCCTGCCACGCCGCGCGCGCTGCAGCGAGATCGCCGCGCGCAACGTGCGCGAGCGCGATCCGATGCGAGGCCGCGTCCGCTGTCGGCGCGGCGTCCCCGTCACGCGTCTGCTCAGCCACCGTCTCGCTCGAGCAGGGTCCGGATCGTATATCGCGGCCGCGCCCGCACCTGCTGGTAGATGCGTCCGACGTATTCGCCGACGAGCCCCAGGCCGAACAGAAGCATGCCGATGAGGAAGAAGGCGAGGATGTCCCGGTCCCAGAGCGTGGCGAAGCCTTCGCGCCATCCTGCCTGCACGAGGCGCTGAACGATGACGATGAGATACGTGGCGAGGGCGCCGACCGACACGATCATCCCGAACATCGAGAAGAGCTGCAGCGGCACGAGCGAGAAGCCGGTGACGAGGTCGAAATTCAGTCGCACGAGCCGGTAGAGCGAATATTTTGACTCTCCCGCGGCGCGCTCGGCGTGCGCGACCTCGACCTCGGTCGGGCTGCTCGCGAAGGTGTAGCCGAGCGCCGGGATGAAGGTACTCACTTCCTGCGAGGCGGCGATCGCGCGCACGATGTCGCGGCTATACGCGCGCAGCATGCAACCCTGATCGGTCATGCGGATCCGCGTGATCCGCTCGCGCATGCCGTTCATCGCGCGCGAGGCGATGCGACGCCACCACGCGTCCTCGCGCGTGCGCCGCACTCCCCCGACGTAATCATGGCCGGCGTCCATCGCGGCGAGCAGCTTGGCGATCTCCTCGGGCGGATTCTGCAGGTCGGCGTCGAGCGTCACGACACGCTCACCGCGACAGTGGTCGAAGCCGGCCATTATCGCCAGGTGCTGGCCGTAGTTCGCGTTGAGCACGATGACCCGGGTCACGTCGGGCCGGCGCTGAAACTGATCCTTGAGCAGCGCCGCGGAGCGGTCGCGGCTGCCGTCGTCGACGAAGATCACCTCGTAGGGCGAGCCGAGCTTGTCGAGCGCCGTGTAGAGCCGCTCGAAGAGCGCCGCGAGGCCCGCCTCCTCGTTGAAGACGGGAATGACGACGGAGATCTGCGGCAGGGCCACGCTCACTTCCTCGCTGCCGCGATCACCTCAGCGGCGGCTGCGCAGACGCGATCGACGTCCGCCTCGGTCATCCCGGCGTGCAGTGGCAGCGTCACGGTTTCCCGAGCAATCCGCTCGGCGTTGGGAAACTGCCCCTCGTGCCCCCCGTAGCGGCGGCCGAGCGCGCACAGATGCAACGCCTCGTACGACACGCCGGTCGCGATGCCGCGCGACTCGAGCGCGTCTCGAAACGCCTTGCGCGAGATCGTCATGCGCTCGAGCGGCAGCAGGACGCAGAACATGTTCCAGCTGTAACCGTCGTCTTCGGCCGTCGCGGGACGCGGCGGGAGGACGCACAGCGGGTCGGTTACGAAGCGCGCGAAATAGCGGTCCACGAGCGAGCGCCTGCGGGCGAGAAAGTCGGGCAGCTTCTCGAGCTGCGCGCAGCCGATGCGCGCGTTGACGTCGGGCAGGTTGAACTTGCCCCCGGGGAAATCGACGTCGCGGGTGCGGTCCGGCAGGTAGCGGATCCCGTGGAAGCGCAGGGTCTCGACGCGCCTTGCCTCGGCCTCATCGTTGCAGACGAGCGCGCCGCCTTCGATCGAAGTGATGTTCTTGTTGGGATGAAAACTGAAGCTTACGAGATCCCCGACCGCACCGACGTTGCGGCCTTTCCAGCGCGAGCCGATGACCAAGGCAGCGTCCTCGATCACGCGCAGGCGGCGGTGCGCGGCCAGCGCGTAGAGCGCATCGAGGTCGACGAGCGCTCCGGGGTAGTGCGTCGGGACGATCGCCCGCGTGCGCGGCGTGATCGCCGCTTCCACGGCCCCCAAATCGATGTTGCGGGTGACGAGATCGCAATCGACGAAGACGGGTGTGGCCCCGACCTTGACGATCATGTTGAGGACCGTGAAGAAACTCTGTGCCGAGGTTATGACCTCGTCCCCTGGTCCGATGCCGCACAGCTGCAGCGCAACTTCCACCGCCGCCGTGGCCGAAGTCAGCGAGCGCACCGGGCGCCCGTCGCAGAAACGCGAAAGCATCGCCTCGAACTTCTGCACCCAGGGCCCGCTGGCAACGTGCCCGGAGCGCAACACTTCGGCGACGCCGGCGATGGTCGCCTCGTCGAGCAAGGGGCTCGCGAACTTCAGGTGCGGCGCGCGCATCAGGATCTCGCCACCAGCCACACGCCAACGATGACGAAGCCGATTCCCAGCCAGCGCGCGATGGTTAGCGACTCGCCGAAGAGGTAGTACGCAGCGACGGCGTTCACGACGTAGCCGAGAGAGAGCATCGGGTAGGCGATCGACACCGGCACGCGCGAGAGCCCGAGGATCCACACCACGACGCTCACGCCGTAGCAGAGGATGCCGCCCCACAGATGCGGCTCGGCGGCCATCCGGCCGAGCTCGCCGGTCCAGTTCTGGCGTGTCAGCGTGAGCACGCCGAGCACGTTGGTCCCGGCCTTGAGCAGAAGCTGGGCCGCGGCGTTGAGCAGCACGCCGGTCAGGAGGAAGCAGAACGCGGGCCAAGTCATCACTGCTCAGCGCCGGCTGACGATGACGCGTCTTGGATCGCGTCCGAGCTCGACCATTGGCACGCCCTCGTGGCGCAATCGCTCGTACTCATCGGGCTGCATGATCGCATAAGCCTGATCGGCGCTCCCCCAGCGCTGTTCCCATTCGCCGACGGTGGCGATCGCCTTCTCCGGCTCGCTTGCGATGCCCATCGCGAGCTCGTCGGCATGATCGACCGGAACGACCGTCCGCCCGAGATAATACGGCAAGGTCTGATCGTACATCCTGACGCTGTAGAACGGCACGTCTGCGCGCAGCGGACCGTGCGCCGCGACGGTGCGCGCCAGCACGGGCTGCGTCGAGCGCGATTCGGCGAGGGCGTCGTATCCCGACGAGACGATCTGGACCCACGCGAGCGTCGAGAACGCAGCGGCGAGGATCGCGCGCGTGCGCTCGCCGCGCCGCAGCCACCACCAGGTAGCGACGCTGCCGACAAACGCGATAACGAAGGCGATCTTGATCCACGTGCCGTAGGCGAGGAGCGGCGCAAGCGGCTGCTGTGCGTCGGCGAAGTACTCCACGAGTGTGTCGTAGCCGCCGAGCGCAAGCAGCGTCAGCAAGCCGATCCCGACCACCAGTGGCGCGAACAGGCGCAGGAGCAGCGAATCCGGCAGCTGCAGCAGCTGCCAACCCGCCAGCAGCGAGAGCGCGGGAAAGACGGGGAGGATGTAGGAAGGAAGCTTCGACTCGGATGCGCTGAAGAAAAGGAATATGAAAGCCGACCAGACGAGGGCAAAGCGCTGCCAGCTGAAGCCGTTTGGCGCGGGACGGGCGTTGATCCAGATCCGTCGCGCCGTCCACGCAAGCACGGTAAGCCAGGGCAGAATGCCGACGACGAGGATAGGGATGAAGTACCACCAGGGGCCCTCGCGGCGATGCTCGGCGGTGAGAAAGCGGGTGAAATGCTCGTGGATGAAGAAGAACTCGAGGAATTCCGGATTGCGCCGCGAGACGAGAACGAACCACGGGGCCGCCAGCGCCAGGAAGATCAGCAGGCCCGAGCCCAGGTGCAGGCGGCGCCACAGGAGCCGGTCGCGCTGGATCAACGTATAGAGCACGAGCGCGCCCGCCGGCAGCACGATGCCGATGAGGCCCTTCGAAAGCGTGGCGAGCGCGAGCGCGGCCCACGCAATCCACATCCAGCGTCGCGTCTCGACCTGCGTCGCGCCGTCGCGCTGCGCGACGAAAAGCCCGCCGAGGCCCATGCTCATCCACAACGTGACTCCGGAATCGAGCGTCAGGATGTGCGCATTGAGCGCATACCATAGACAGCCGCCGAGCGCGGCGGCGCTGTACAACCCGAGTGCGCTGCCGCCGAGGCGCCAACCGACGAAGCCGATGAAGAGGACGCCGAGGAATCCGGCCGCTGCCGGCCACAGCCGCGCCGTCCATTGGTGCACGCCGAAGGCTTTGTAGGCGGCAGCCGTTATCCAGTATTGAAGCGCCGGCTTCTCGAAGTACTTGATGCCGTCGAGCCGCGGCGTCACCCAATCATCGCTGGCGACCATCTCGCGCGGAACTTCGGCGTAACGCCCCTCGTCCGGATGGATGAGGCGCCGATAGTCGAGATTGCAGAACCACAGGAGCCCGAACGCGAGGAGCAGAGCGATCGCGCCGCGGCGGCTGAGCGGGGCAGACGGAACGGCGGGAGGCGCGGCTGTCGACGGCATCGCGAAGGGCGTGATTCTACCGTGCGGCCCGCTGTGGCGTCCGTGCTATGCTCGAACCCAATGGGTGAGGCGGCCGCCCTGTCGATCGTCGCTGCGACCGAAGCCGATCTCGGTGCGGTTGCGGCCCTCGCCGGCGTCATCTGGCGCCGGCACTACCCCGGCATCATCTCGCACGAGCAGATCGAGTACATGCTCGAGCACGGCTACTCGCACGAGGCGCTATCGCGCTTCATTCGGGAAGAGGGCGCCGGGCTCGCCCTGGCGAGAGACGGGGACCGGCTAGTCGGGTTCGGTGCTTACTATCGGATCGACGAGCCGCGCGAGATGAAGATCGAGAAGCTCTACGTCCAGCAGGATGTGCAGCGGCGAGGCGTTGGGAGCAGGCTGATCGCGGCCGCCGAGGCCGCGGCGCGCGCGCGCCAGTGCAGGGCCCTCATCCTTAACGTCAACAAGAACAACGTCCAGGCGATCCGCGCCTACCAGAAGAACGGCTTCGCCATCCGCGAGTCGGTCGTGGTCGACATCGGCAACGGCTTCGTGATGGACGACTACATCATGGCCAAGGCGCTCTAGCCATGGCCGTGTCGCTGCACCTCTACGACAATTACACGCGCAGCCTGCGCGCCTTCGAGCCGCTGCATGCAGACGGCGTCGGCCTCTACACCTGCGGCCCGACGGTGTACGACTACCAGCACATCGGCAACTGCCGCACGTATTTGTTCGAGGATGTGCTCAGGCGCGTGCTCGAGTGGAACGGCTACAAGGTGCACCATGTCATGAACATCACCGATGTCGGTCATCTCACGTCCGACGCGGACGAAGGCGAGGACAAGATGGAGAAGGGCTCGCGCCGCACCGGAAGGTCGGCGTGGGAGATCGCGCGCATCTACACCGAGGCGTTCCTCGAGGACATGCGCGCGCTCAATATCGAGCTGCCCGAGACCCTCTGCCGCGCGACCGATCATATTCCCGAGCAGATCCGCTTTATCGCCGACATCGAAAAGAACGGCTACACCTACCGAACGTCCGATGGCATCTATTTCGACACCAGCAAGCAGCCCGACTACGGTTACCTGGCGCGACTGGACCGGGCCGGACTCGAGGGCGGCAAGCGCGTCGAGCTCGGCGAGAAGCGCCATCCGACCGATTTCGCGCTCTGGAAGTTCTCGCCGTCGGGCACCAAGCGTCAGATGGAATGGCCGAGCCCCTGGGGCGTCGGCTTCCCCGGCTGGCACATCGAGTGCTCGGCGATGGCGCAGGAGTACCTCGGCGACTTCTTCGACATCCACTGCGGAGGCGAGGATCACATTCCGGTGCATCACACCAACGAGATCGCGCAGACCGAGGCGCGGGTGGGCACGCGTCTCGCCAACTTCTGGATGCACGGCTACTTCCTGTTGTCGAACGACGCCAAGATGGCGAAATCCGCCGGCGAGTTCCTGCGCCTCGCGTCGCTCGTCGAGCGCGGCTACGATCCGCTGGCCTTCCGCTACCTCTGCCTGACGGCGCATTACCGAAGCCAGCTCAACTTCACCTGGGAAGCGCTGGACGCAGCCTCCATCGCGCTCGATCGCATGCGCCGCGGCTTTCATGGCCTGCCCGACGAATC
>DATJZM010000016.1:0-14455 GCA_035499135.1 Casimicrobiaceae bacterium
GCGCGCCCGCCGCTCGAAGGGGTTCTCGTCGCTCGGGCGCAGCGCGTAGAGAAACATCTCCAGCCGGCGCCGATCGATCTTCTCCCAGAACTCCAGCGACAGGTGCATCGTCGGGTGATCGCGCAGGTTCCAGGTCACAAAACCCACCCGCAGCCGCTCGCCGGGCTGGAAGGAGAGCCGGCCCGTCCACGACGCTGCGCCTGCCGGCAGCTTCTCGCGCACCCAGATCCGCGCGCAGCGCAGCTGATCCTCGGCGGAGGGCGAGAGCGCGACAAGGGTGAGCGGCGGCGCGCTCGCCCTGCCCGCCCTGACTTCGGCGACGAGGTCGCGGAAGCTTCGCTCGTAGTCGCGCCAATCGCAGCAGTGCATTCTCGCGTGGAGAATGCTGCCGGCGACGAATCCGGAAGCGTGAAGCTCGGCAAGCCGCGGCTCGAGCGACAGCGCGCGCTCGAACGACGCGAGCGCCTCTGCGTGCCGGTTCAGACGCTGCAGCGTCGTGGCGCGGTTGAAGTGCGCTTCGGCGTACGCGGGAGCGACGGCGAGAGCGCGATCGCAGCTCGCCAGCGCCTCGTCGAGACGGCCCATCGCATCCAGGATCACGGCGCGGTTGCCGAGCGCCTCGACGAACTCCGGACGGATGGCGAGCGCGCGATCGCAGCTCGCGAGCGCTGCCTCATGCTCGCCGAGGTGGTAGAGAGCGATGCCGCGATTGTTGTGCGCCTCGGCGAGGCCGGGCGCGAGCGCGAGCGCCGCATCGCAGCTCGCCAACGCCTCCCGGTATCTGCGCACGCGCGTGAGCGCCAGACCGCGATTGGCGAGCGCGTTCACCTGCCGCGGCTCGCGAGTGAGCGCGCGGTCGTAGCTCGCGATCGCCTGCTCGTACTCGCCGAGCCCCGCGAGCGCGTTGCCGAGATGGCAATGGACGTCCGCGGAACGCTCGTCGATAGCGAGCGCTGATTCGATCAGGTGCCGCGCCTGCGCGAAGCGACGTTGCTGCAACTCGGCCACGCCCAGCATGTGCAACGCGTCGAAATGCGCGGACTCGACTGCGAGTATCGAGCGGTACTCGCGCTGGGCCTCGGCCAGTCGGCCTGCGCGGTGATGCTCGACCGCACGCTGCCATGCCTGCCGCAGCGCCTCGCGCGCTGCGCTGGGCTCGTTGCGGGGGAACTTCGCTGCGGTGCCGTCGCGATCCATCGTGCCGTGCCGCAAGCGCCGGCAATCGCCGGAGCTGCGGTCGGCGTGCATAGTACACTGCCGTCGCCCGCGGCCCGCACCGTAAACGCTCATGCAGCAACCAGCGCCAGGAAGAAACGACCCCTGCCCCTGCGGCAGCGGGCGGCGCTACAAGGAATGTCACGGCGCGCTTGCGGAGGCCGCGTCAGGATCGCTCGCCGCCCTCGCGGGCGACCTCGAGCTTGGCGATGCCCTCCGCCGACGCGGCGAGCACGCGGCCGCGATCGCTGCATACGAGGCAGCGCTTGCAGCGGGGCGGCGCCACGCAGCCCTGCTCAACAACCTCGGCCTCGCCTACCAGGGCCTCGGAAAGTTCGAGGAGGCCGCCGCGCGTTACCGCGAGGCGCTCGAGCTCTCGCCGGGCCTCGTCCAGGCGAACGCGAACCTGGGCGACGTGCTCAGGATGCTGCACCGGTATCGCGAGGCCGCGGAGCGCTACACCCGCGCGCTGAGCGCGAATCCCGGCGTAGCGCTGCTCTGGTCGAGCCTCGGACTGTGCCAGCATGCGCTCGGTGCGCTGGGCGAGGGGCGCGCGAGCTTCGAGCGCGCGCTCGCGCTCAAGCCGGACGATGCGCTCGCGCTGGTCAACCTCGCCGCGGTGCTCACAGCCGAGCGCCGCTTTGCGGAGGCTGCGCCGCTCGCCGAACGGGCGCTCGCGCTGCAGGCGGATTCCGCCGAAGCCTCGAACCTGCTGCTCTACGTGCGCCAGCAGCTCTGCGACTGGCGCGATCTCGACGCTCTCATCGAAAAGCAGCGAGCGACGCTCACCCGCGCCGACGCGCCGCCCGTCGCGCCGCACAGCCTTTTCGCCCTACCCTACGCTCCGGCGGAGCTGCTCGCAGCGGCGCGCAAGTGGTCGGCGGCGCGGCTGGGCCCGATCGCGACGAAGCGGCCGAAGGTGCCCGAGCGCGTCTCCGGCAAGCTGCGCATCGCGTACCTCGGTCCCGACTTCCGCTCGCATCCGCTCGCGAGCCTGCTGAGCGAAGTGATCGAGCGCCACGACCGATCGCGCTTCGAGGTCATCGCCTACTCGCTCGGCCTCGACGACGGCAGCCCGGCACGCGCGCGTTTCGCCGCCGCCTTCGATCGTTTCGTCGATGTGCGCGCGGAATCGCCAGCGGAGACCGCGCGCCGGATCGAAGGCGACAGGATCGCGATCCTCATCGACACCAGCGGCTACGTGATCGGCGCGCGCCCGGAGATCTTCGCGCTGAGGCCGGCACCGATCCAGGTGAACTGCATCGGCTTTCCGGGAACGCTTGGCGCGGACTGCTACGACTACATCCTGACGGACCGCTTCGTCACGCCTGCCGGCCAGGAGAAGAATTTCGCGGAGCGCCCGCTGATCCTTCCGCACTGCTACCTGCCCGGCGACTCCAAACGGGCGATCGCGCCGATTCCGGCGCGCGCCGCCTGCGGGCTCCCCGAGCAGGCCATGATTTTCTGCTGCTTCAACGGCAGCTACAAGATCATGCCGCACGTGTTTGACGTGTGGATGCGCGTGCTCCGCGGCGCTCCCGACAGCGTCCTCTGGCTGCTGGAGTCGGAGCCTGCGGCGACGGAGAACCTGCGCGGCGAAGCGCGGCGTCGCGGCGTTGCGCCCGAGCGGCTCGTCTTCGCGCCGAGGCTGCCGCTGGATGCACATCTTGCGCGGCACGCCGTGGCGGATCTCTTCCTCGACACCTTTCCCTGCAACGCGCACACGACGGCGAACGACGCGCTGTTCGCCGGATTGCCGCTGCTCACCTGTGCCGGCGAGACCTTCGCGAGCCGCGTGTCGGGAAGCCAGCTCCGGGCGATCGGGCTGCCCGAGCTCGTCACGGATTCTATCGAGGCCTACGAGGCGCGGGCGCTGCAACTTGCGCGCGAGCCGCAACTGCTCTCCGCCTACCGCGAGCGGCTGCAGGCGAACCGGTGCACGCATCCTTTGTTCGATGGCGCGGCATATACGCGCGCGCTGGAGGACGCGCTCCTGACGGCGCTCGCCGAGCTAACGGGAAAACCTTAGCGGAAGCCGGGTAAAGTCTCGATCCCTCACCGCAGAGGCTGGCATCACGCCGCGACCGCGGCCGGCAGCTCGCAGTTCATGATGAAGTAGCCGGGTACCGGCGGCCCCCAGACATAGAACGAATCCTCCGGCGGGCAATCCTGCGCCTTCCATTCGACGTCGGCAGGGATGAAATCGATGTCGTACGAGTACTCGGCAAAGCTGCCCCAGGGATCGCGCACGTAATAGAAGTAGTTCGACCCGATGACGTGGCGGCCAACGCCCCAGCCTTCCTTGTGGCCCTTGTCCACCATCTGCTGCATGCCCAGGCCCACGTCGTCGAACGTCGCGACGTCCCAGCTCGAATGATGCAGCCCCGGCCCTTCGGACTTGGCGAACGCGAGCATGTGGTGATCGCTCGCGTGCGCGCCGTGGAGGAATGCGATGCCGTCGCCGGAATGATCGGACAGACGCAGGCCAAGCGCATCGACGTAGAACCGAACCGAGCCCATGACGTCGGAACTGAACATCAGCGTGTGCGAGAGCCGCGTCGGCTTGACACCTGTCAGCGTCGAGCGCCTGGGAGCGGCGCCCTTGCCCGGCGGAACGACGGGCTTCGGCGCAGGTTTCTTCTCGCCCGGCGAAACCTTGGGGCCGACGATCACCTGGATCGCGACGCCCTGCGGGTCCTCGCACCACACGCCGGGTCCCTGCGCGAGCGGATGCGCCGTGCTGCGGACCACGCCCATGCGCTCCAGGCGTCCGCGCAGCGCGCCGAAGTCTTCCTCGTAGGCGCCGAAGCAGAGGTACTGCAGCTTCTTGCGCCCGGGCGCGCGATGAATCGAGCCCCAGCGATGCCGATGGCCGAAGGTGTGGAGATCGATGCGTCCTTCGACGCGCCGCACATCCAGGCCGAACTCCGTGTAGAAGCGCGCGGCCTCGTCGAGGTCCGGCACGGTGAACGCGAAGTGATCCAGCGAATGAACCGACGGAGGCGCTTTGGCCATCATCTCCTCCTCGCCCGATTATCGTCGCGGCATCATAGCACGGCGAAACTGCGCGCCGCCGCGCCGAGCGTCTCCCGGACTTCGCCGTCGCCGTGCGCCGCGGACACGAAACCCGCCTCGAAAGCGGAAGGCGCGAGATACACGCCGGCGTCGAGCATGGCGTGGAAGAAGCGGTTGAATGCTTCCTTGTCGCAGGTCATCACTTCCGCGTAGCTCCCCGGCGCGCGCGCGGCGAAGTAGATTCCGAACATTCCGCCGATCGACTGCCCGGAGAAGGTGATGCGTTTCTTCGTCGCTTCCGCGCAGAGCCCGTCGACGAGCGCCTTCGTTCGCGCGGAGAGCGCTTCGTAGAACCCTGGCGCCTGGATCGCCTTCAGCGTGGCGAGTCCGGCGGCGACCGCGACCGGGTTGCCGGAGAGCGTACCCGCCTGGTACACGGGACCGAGCGGCGCGATCTTGTGCATGATCGCGCGGCTGCCGCCGAACGCTCCGACGGGCATCCCTCCGCCGATCACCTTGCCGAGGGTGGTGAGGTCGGGTACCACGCCATAGAGACCCTGAGCCCCGCGCAGGTGAACGCGGAATCCCGTCATCACTTCGTCGAATATCAATACGGCGCCATGCCGGCTGCAGATCTGGCGCAGACCCGCGAGGAAGCCGGGCGCGGGGGCGATCAGGTTCATATTGCCCGCCACCGGTTCCACGATCACCGCTGCGATGGCGTCGGGCTGCTGGCGAAACGCGGCTTCGACCTGGTCGAGGTCGTTGTACGAAAGCACGATCGTCTCGCCGGCGATGGCAGGCGGCACGCCCGCCGACGACGGCTGACCGAAGGTAAGCGCGCCTGAGCCCGCCTTGACGAGAAGGCTGTCGCCATGACCGTGATAGCAGCCTTCAAACTTGACGATCTTCGAGCGGCCCGTGTGGCCGCGAGCGAGGCGCAGCGCCGACATCGTCGCCTCGGTGCCGGAGCTCACCAGGCGCACGAGTTCGATCGAAGGCAGCAGCGAGCAGAGCGTCTCCGCCATCTCGACCTCGGCTTCCGTCGGCGCACCGAACGAAAGGCCGTGACGCGCGGCCTCCTGCACCGCGCGGACCACCGCCGGATGCGCATGGCCGAGGATCGCCGGACCCCACGAGCCCACGTAATCGATGTAGCGCTTGCCGTCGGCATCCCAAAGGTGAGCGCCCTCTCCGCGCGTGAAGAAACGGGGCGTGCCGCCCACCGATCGGAACGCGCGCACCGGCGAATTGACACCGGCCGGAATCGTGCGCTGAGCGCGCGCGAACAACTCCTCGTTGCGGCTCATGTCGCACCCGCGCAACGGTTCATGTGCGACCGGTCGTGGTCAACGACTGAGCAGCGAAGAGATCGGCGAACGCCCTCGCGGCCGCCGTCACGTCCGCAGCGCGAAACACGGCGCTGATCACCGCGAGCGCGTCAGCGCCTGCGGCGACGAGCGGCGCTGCGTTGGCCGGCGTGATGCCGCCGATCGCCACCACCGGGACGCTGAGGCGCGCCTTCGCCGCGGTCAGCAACGGCGGCTTCGCTCGCGCGGCGGCCGGCTTGATCGGGGAGGCGAAGAAGCTCCCGAACGCGACGTAGTCCGCGCCGGCGCCGACCGCCGCCGTCGCGTTGTCGAGCGAGTCGTAGCACGACGCCCCGATGATTGCGCCATGGCCGAGGCGGCGTCGGGCGCGCGAGATCGGCACATCGTCACGGCCGAGATGCACGCCGTCTGCGTCGACTGAATAGGCGAGGTCGACGTCGTCGTTGACGATGAAGGTCACGCCGCGCCCGGCGCACAGATCACGCAGCGCGAGCCCCTGCGCGCGGCGCAGCGGCGGCGAAGCAATCTTGCTCCGATACTGAATGACGCTCGCACCTCCTTCGATCGCCGCGGCGACCCGTGCGATCAGCTCGTCGCTGTCGAGCAGGTCCGGCGTCAGCGCGTAGAGGCCAGCGATCATCAATGCCGGTGCAAGTCCGAGGGCTGGGGCGCCTCGGCTTCGCCCGCGGGCGCCTCTTCCTCGTCGTCGCGCGCCCAGAACAGCCGGTCGGGCAGGAACTGCCCCATCCCCGGACGATACGCCCGAGCAAGCGCGTGCCAGGTGTAGTCCTGCGCTTCGCGGACTGCTTCGGGCAGCTCGAGTCCGTTGGCCAGCAGCGCGGCGATCGCCGATGCCAGCGTGCAGCCCGACCCGTGATAGGCGCCCGGGAGCCGCTCCCATTTGTCGCTGCGCACGACGCCATTGGCTCCATACAGCGTGTTGACGACCTCGACGGTCGGTTCGTGCGTTCCGGTGATGAGCACGTACTCGCAGCCCACCTCGATCAAGCGCTGCGCACACACGGCGAGCGTCGGTTCGACGTCCTCCTCGCCGTCCGCGAGGCGGCGCGCCTCGGTGCTGTTGGGCGTTATGATCGTCGTGCGCGGGAGCAACAGCTCGCGCATCGCGTGCAACATCTCCTCCGTCGCGAGCTCGTCGCCGCGCCCCGAGGCCAGAACCGGATCGAGCACGAGCGGCACGTCCGGGTAATCGGAGAGGATCTCGGCGATGACCGTGATGTTCTCGACGCTGCCGAGCACGCCCACCTTGAACGCGTCGACGGGCATGTCCTCGAGCAGACAGCGCGCCTGATCCGCGACCCACTCGGCGTCGAGCGCCTGCACTGCTTCAACGCCCAGAGTGTCCTGCACGGTGATCGCAGTAAGCACGGACAACGGATGGCAACCCATGCTGGCGAGCGTGAGGACATCGGCCTGGATTCCTGCCCCGCCGCTCGGGTCGGAGGCGGCGAAGGTCAGGACGACGGCGGGCAGGTCGGAAGACTGCTCGGGGGACGAAGACATCGGGCGGTCATCGAAACGACCGGGGAGCGTTGCGTGTCCCCGGCGTCGTTGAACTTGATAAAATTCGATCTTACTCCAACCGTGCCTGCCCGTTTTCCTCCCGATGCGAAAATACATGTGCCTCATCTGCGGCCACATCTATGACGAGGCGCTCGGCGATCCGGAGACGGGCGTGCCGCCCGGGACGAAGTGGGAGGACGTGCCGCCCAACTGGACTTGTCCCGATTGCGGCGCACGCAAGGAGGACTACGAGCTTCTCGAGTTCTAGCCGGCTACCATGAGAATCCTGCACACGATGCTGCGCGTGGGCGACCTCGAGCGCTCCATCCGCTTCTACTCCGACGTCCTCGGGATGCAGCTGCTGCGCACCACGGACCGCCCGGAGCAGAAGTACCGGCTCGCCTTCGTGGGTTACGGGCAGGAGTCGGAGCACGCGGTCCTCGAGCTCACCTACAACTATGGCGTGGACCGCTACGATCTGGGCAGCGGCTTCGGGCATGTCGCGATCGAGGTTCCGAACGCTGCCGCGGCCTGTGCGGCGGTGCGTGCCAAGGGAGGCAAGGTCACGCGCGAAGCCGGACCCGTCAAGGGCGGCACGACCGTGATCGCCTTCGTCGAGGATCCCGACGGCTACAAGATCGAGCTGATCGAGCGCGCCTAGGTTTTCTCGCCTACCGGCGCCGCGCGGGCCGCTTCGTCGTAAGCGGCGAGCAGCAGCGTTTCCCAGTCGCGCGTGAAACCCGCCGTATCGAACAGCGGATTCTTTTCGCGCGTCGCCTCGAGAAATGCGCGGTAGTCGCGCAGGCGCTTTGGATGCGCGGCGAGCGCATGCAGCGCCTGCGCATAATCGTCCAGCGACCCAGTGACGAGCTCCGTCAGGCCGCTGGCCTGGAGCAGGCTCGCCCCGACGCGTCCGGCGAACGTCGACCCGCGGCAGGTGAGCATCGGCACGGCGCACCAGAGTGCATCGCAGCCTGTCGTGTGCGCGCCGTAGGGGAGCGTATCCAGCGCGAGGTCCGCACAGCCGAGCCGGGCAATATGCTCCTCCTGCGGCAGCGCGGGAGCGAAGATCAGACGCGCCGGGTCCACACCGGCGCGTTCGGCTTCGGCGCGGAGATTGCGCTCCATTCGCGGATGACCGGCGAGGAGCCACAGTACCGCCTCGGGCCGCGCGGCGAGCGCTCCGAGCCAGATGTCGAAGAGCGGGCGGCGCAGCTTGTGGCTCATGTTGAGGCAGGCGAGCACGAGCGCGTCTTCCGGCAGTGCGTTCGCGGAGCGCGCACTCGGCGCCGGCAGCCCGCGGCGATCGTCGTTGACGTAGTAGCAGCGCGGCAGCCGCCAGACGCGCTCGTGAAAGAAGGCCTCCTCTCCGGCCCGAATCACCTCGTTGTCGGCGATGACGCCGTCGATCGCGTCGTAGCCGAGCGTTCCGGGGAAGCTCATGTAATGCAGCTGCACCGGCGCGGGCCGCGAAGCGAGGATGGCGAGCCGGCCGCCGGAGGTGTAGCCGTGGCGCTCGATCAGCAGATCGATCCGATCACCGCGAATGGTGCGCGCGGCCTCGCCGTCACCCACGCTGCTCAAGTCGCGCCAGTGATCGAACGCGGCGCGAACGCGCCCGCTCACCGTGCTGTCGTCGGCGCCGTAGCTGTAGCCGAAGAGCTCGAAGCGGGTCCGATCGTGCCGCTCGAACAAGCCTGCCATCAGGCGACCGGTCGGATGATCGCGGAAATTCCCGGACAAGTAACCGACGCGCAGGCGCGCACCGCGCGGCGGAGCGGGACGCCGCGGCGCCGCCGGCGGCAGGACCGCGCGGGCCCAGCGCCGCGCGACCTCGAGCTGCTGCACGGGCGACAGTGGCATCGACAACGCGATCCAGGGCGGCCAGCGAGGGTCGCTTGCCGGGCGGGCGAGCGTGGCGACGAGTCTCTTCTCCAGTTCTTCGATCTTGTCCCATTCGCACAATTCGTACCGCGCGTAGACCAGGTTGGCGAGCGCCGGCGTAAGCGACGGGTCTGCGGCAACCGCGCGCTCGAAAGCGGCGAGCGCTGCCTCCTCGTCGCCCAGTGCGCGGCGCGCGAGACCCAGGTTGTCCCAGACGCCCGCCCCCCGCGCGCGCAACGCGATCGCGCGCTCCAGGTGCTCGCAGGCCGCGGCCGCGCGATGCTCGTCCAGCAGCACGGCGCCAAGGCTCACCCGCAGCTCGGCGTCTTCCGGCGCGAGCGTCACGCTTTGCTCGAGGAGCTCGCGCGAGGCGCGCGTCGCGCTCGCCGCCTTGAGCCCCTTGGCGATGGTGTGCACCTGTTCGATCGCGGCGTTGGCTGCTGCGGGCTCGCCACGCGCGCGCTCGACGCGGGCGAGCGTGAGCCAGATCTCCTGCGGCGGCAGCCCGCCCCTCTTCGCCGCGGCGAGAGCCCGTTCCAGCAGCGCGCGCGCATCGTCGTGCGCTCCGGCGGCATGCTCCTGCTGCGCGATCCTCAGCAGCGCGCCCGGGTGATCGGGCAGCGAAACGAGGATCTGGTCGTAGATCGCGCGCGCTTCCGCGACACGGCCCGCGGCGTCGTGCTGCGCAGCGAGCGCAAAAGCATCCTGTACGGTGAGCTGCATGGTCTCGGGGGCTCGCGCTGCAAGCCCGCGGCAATTCTAGAGCAGCGTGCGGATGTCGTGCGCGATCGCGTCCGGCCCCTGCGTGTAGCTCTCGTAGACTCGCAGCCGTCCCTGGGGGTCGAAGACGAAGGTGCCGGTCGAATGATCCATGGTGTAGCTGCCGGGCGTGGGTCCGGGCTGCTTCTGGTAGAGGATCCTGAACTCCTTCGCCGTCGCCGCGGTCGCAGCCGCATCGCCGTAGAGCCCGATGAACGTGGGGTCGAATGCCGGCACGTAGCGTGACAACAGCTCCTGCGTGTCACGCTCCGGATCGACAGTGATGAAGAGGACCTGCACGCGCGCGGCGTCGGGGCCGAGCTCCCGCAGCGCCGTCGCCAGGTTGGCGAGCGTCGTGGGGCAGAAGTCGGGACATTGCGTGTAGCCGAAGAAGATGAGCACGACCTTGCCGCGGTAGTCGGCGAGAGAGCGCGGCTTGCCATTGTGGTCGGTCAGGTGAAAGTCGTGCCCGAAGGCCGACCCCGTCACGTCGGCGCCGCGAAACTGCGGCGTTCCCTGACCGCAGCCGCTGAGCGCCAGGCCGAGCGCGACGGCGAGCGCGCACGCGAAGCGGGTCACTGCCAGTAGTGGTCCAGCAGCAGCGCCGAGAACAGCGCCGCGAGGTAGAAGATCGAGTAGCGGAAGCTGCGCTGCGCGAGCCTGTCGCTGTACCGCGCGAGAAGGGCCACCGCATAGCCGACGAACGCCAGCCCGAGCGTGAGCGCCGCGGCGAGATAGATCACGCCGCTCATCCGTATCGCGTACGGCAGCAGAGTCACGGCGAGCAGCACGACCGTGTAGAGCAAGATCTGCAGCCGCGTGTATCGGGGCCCGTGCGTGACCGGAAGCATCGGCAGTCCCGCCTTCGCGTATTCCTTCGCGCGGTACAGGGCAAGCGACCAGAAGTGCGGCGGCGTCCACGCGAAGATGATCAGGAACAGCAGCAGCGCCTCGGGCGCGATGCGGTCCTGCACCGCGGCCCAGCCGAGCACCGGCGGCATCGCCCCCGAAGCGCCGCCGATCACGATGTTCTGCGGCGTCGCCGGCTTGAGCAGCACCGTGTACACCACGGCATAGCCCAAGAAGGTCGCGAGCGTCAGCCACATGGTGAGCGCGTTGACCTTGGCGTAGAGAACGGCCAGTCCGACCGCGCCCACGATCGACGCGAACGCAATGGTCTGCCCCGAGGTGATGTCGCCCCGCGGCAGCGGCCGAGCGCGCGTGCGTGCCATCACCGCGTCGATGCTCTGCTCGACCAGACAGTTGATCGCCGCGGCAGCGCCGGCGACGAGCGCGATGCCCAGGGTGCCGAACAGGACGGCGCCCGGCGGCGGCAGCCCCGGCGCGGCGAGGAACATGCCGATCACCGCGGTGAAGACGATCAGCAGCACAACGCGCGGCTTCGCCAGCGCGAGGAACTGGCGCGCGCGGCGTTCAGTTAGGGCGAGGGACGTCATGGCAAGGCGCGGCGGGAGCGGAATTTTACCATCGGTGGCGGCCTGCGAGCCGCGCGGTGCGCGATATCGCGGCGCGTGTCGGCCCTGCGTCGACTCACCCGATGCTCGATGCGCGTAGAAGCCGCTCGAGATCCCTGGCGAGCCTCCTGATGTCGGGGTCGGCCGGATAGCGGAGCACCAGGTTTCCATGCGGGTCCACGAGGTAGATGTTCGCTTCGGCGCCGCCCGGGCCGGGAAGAGCTTCCCACTGCCGCGGCTCGCCGCGCACGAAGATCAGATCGGGATGCGCGGCCGACAGTTCCGCGCGGGGCGGCGGCGCGCCGCTCGGCTGCAGCCAGAGGCGAACGACGCGCTCTCGCTCGCGACCCTGGATCGTGCGCGCCTGGCGCGTGGCGTAGAGCTTGCGTTCGCAGGCTTGCGAGCAGGTCGCTCCGTCGGCGACCAGCAGGATCCAACGCCCGCCAAGCTCCGACAGGTGAAAAGGCACGCCATCCAGTCGCGTTCCGGCAATCTCTGGAAGCGGTCCGGCCGCGAGCAATTCTCCGTAGTTCGTGCGCGTCTGCGGCTTGAGCCAGTAGTACGCTGCATATGAGGCGAGCACGGGCGCGGCGCAGATCAACGCCAGCAGGGTTAGAGTGCGCCGCGCCTTGCGGCGCCGCGCGAGGCTAGCGTCGGGGAGCGCTTCCATCGCGCACCCGCCAGTTGAGGGCAAGCCAGAGCACGATTGCCAGGACGGCGAAGGAGTACCACTGCAGCATGTACGACAGATGCCGCTCGACGTTGAAATCGGGCGGGGGCCAATCGCGCAGGAGTCCATCGGGAGGCACGACGGGATCGGACTGCTCGATTACGATCGGCAGCAGATCGAGTCCGGTCGCTGCGGCAACGCGCCCGATGTCCAGGTTCTGCTGCAGCCGCGCGCGGGGATCCTCCCGGCCGAGCTCCAGGTAGCGTTGTGGGGGAACGGTCGCGCGTCCCTCGACGGTGACCGACCCGGCCGGCGGCGGCGTGGAAGGAAGATTCGATCGCGTCGCGCCCTGGGCGATCCACCCCCGGTTCACGAGCACGCAGCGCCGCGTGGACGCGAAGCAAAACGGCGCGACGACGTGAAATCCGGGCCGCCCTGCGTGCAGCTTGTTGTCGATCAGCAGCTCGTGCGTCGCGTCGAACTCGCCGGTGGCGCGCACGGTGCGGTAGAGGAGTCGTGCCGCGTCGTGCTCCTCGCCGGTGAGCACGACGGCGGTGTTTGCTGCCGCGGCCTGGAACTGCGCGGCAAGAGCCTCCTTCTCGGCGGCGCGGTGGCGCTGCCAATTGCCGAGCGAGACGGTGATGGCGACGAGCGCCAGCATGCCCAGCGTCGGCCAGAAGCTCGGCGCGAAGCGGCGCGCACGAAAAAAGGAACTCGCGCCCATCGGCGAGGTCTCGCAGTACACTAGCCTTGACCCGCGGACTGCCCGCAACGCCACGCTGCAAGCGCCGTGATCCGAATCATCGTCATCATCGCTCTGGTCGCTATTCTCGCCAGCCTGGGCAGCGCGCTGTATTACCTCTACCACGATCGCGGCAAGAGCATGCGCATGGTGCGAGCGCTGGCGATTCGGGTCGCGCTATCGGCCTGCCTGCTTGTTTTTCTCGTGGTGAGCTACCGGCTCGGCTGGATCGGCGAGCACGGCCTGCGCTGAGGCGAAACTCTGCGTCGCCGGGTCCGATCGCCAGGCGCCGAGGCGCAAGGCGACCGCCCCTGCCGCTTACAGCCAATACACCAGCACGAAGAGCAGCAGCCACACCACGTCGACGAAGTGCCAGTACCACGCCGCAGCCTCGAACGCGAAGTGATGCTCGGCGTCGAAGTGCCCGCGGAAGATCCGCACGAGCATCACCGACAGCATGAGCGCGCCGATCGTCACGTGGAAGCCGTGGAAGCCGGTGAGCATGAAGAACGTGGAGCCGAACACGCCCGAGGTGAGCTTGAGGTTGAGCTCGTGGTAGGCGTGGAAGTACTCGCCGGCCTGCAGCGCGAGGAACGTGAGGCCGAGCATGATGGTGAGCGCGAGGCCCAGGATCAGGTTGGAGCGGTCGTTCTTCTTGAGCGCCCAGTGCGCCCACGTCACGGTCACGCCCGAGGAGAGCAGCAGCAGCGTGTTGATGGCCGGGATGCCCCACGCGTGCATCGGCGAGAACTCGGGCGGGCGGAACGGGCCCGCGGTGGGCCAGTGCGCGGCGAAGTCGGGCCACAGCAGCTTGTTCTCGATGTCGCCCAGCCACGGCACCGAGTACTGGCGCGCGTACCAGAGGGCGCCGAAGAACGCGGCGAAGAACATCACCTCCGAGAAGATGAACCAGCTCATCGCCCAGCGGAAGGACAGGTCGACCTGGTGGTTGAAGAGCCCGCCCTCGCTCTCGCGGATCACCGTGCCGAACCAGCCGAACAGCATGTAGACCAGCGTGAAGAAGCCGATGGCGAACGAGATCCAGCCCACGTGGTAGTCGTTGAAGAGCAGCACCCCTCCGACGGCGAGGAAGAAGAGCGCGGTGGATCCCACCACCGGCCACTTGGACGGCGGCGCGAAGTAGTATCCGGTGGTTTGGGTGTTGGCCACTTTGGTATCCCCTTGTTCTCGATTCGTTGGTCTAGCGCGTGACGAGCTGCACCAGCAGCCAGATCGCGAGCACGAAGAACACGATGCTCACGAGGCCCGCGGCGATCACCTGCCAGGGCTTCAGCTGCGCGAAGTCCGCCTCGTAGTGCTTGTGCTTGCGCACCCCGAAGAAGCTCCAGAAGACGGCCTTGAAGGCGTCGATGAGGGTCATGGAGGTCACGAGGCGGCTTTCGGCGCTTCCAGGAAGGTGTAGGACAGCACGATGGTGCCCAGGTCCTTGGGCGCGTCCGGGCTCACGCGGAACACCACGGGCATGTCGCGCGACTCCCCGGGCGCGAGCGTCTGGTCGGTGAAGCAGAAGCACTGCTGCTTCTGGATCCAGCGCGCGGCCTGCTCGGGCGCCGTGCTCCACTGCGCGTGCGCGGTGACCATGCGCCCCAGCGTGTTGACCACGCGGTAGTGCACCATCTTGTACTCGCCGGGGTGCAGCACGACGTCGTGGTCCAGCGCCTCGAACTTCCAGGGCAGGCCCGCGGTGCTGGCGAGGAACTGCACCTTCACCTCGCGCGTCACGTCCACCTGCGTGTTGGTGACACCCACGGCACGCGTGCGGTCGATGCCGGTCGCCTTGCAGATCTGCTTGTAGAGCGGAACCATGAGGTAGCCGAAC
>DATJZM010000017.1:0-3798 GCA_035499135.1 Casimicrobiaceae bacterium
GAGCGCGATCGCGATGATCCACGAGCAGGCGGAGACGGCGAGCGTCCAACCGATGCCGGAAACGATCAGCTGCCAGTATTCCTCGCCGCCGCCCGGAAGCTCCTGGAAGAAGACGCCCCAGTTCCAGTTGTAGTGCATGGCACATCCTCCGTCTTGCGCAACGCGCGCACGCCGCGACGCGTCGTGCCGGCACCGGAAACAACAAGGGCCGGAAGCGCTGTTTGCCCTTCCGGCCCTGTTAGCTTCGGGATCTGCTCCCTCGCGTTACTCGACGCCCTTGTCGTTCGGGTTGGCGAAAGCCGCCTTGATCCCCGGCGTTTCCGGGAAGTTCATGTTGACGCCCTTGGGCGGGATCGGGCTGGTGAACCACTTGGCGTAGATCTTGTCGATCTCGCCCGACTTCATCACGCCGCCGATCGTCTTGTCGACCAGCGCCTTGAACTGCGGGTCGTCCTTTCGAATCATCATGCTGTACGGCTCGGTGCGCAGCGATTCCTGGATGATCATGTAGTCGCCCGGGTTGCTCGAATTGGCGATCTGTCCGGCGAGCAGGATGTCATCCATCACGAAGGCGGAGGTGCGGTCCTGCGCGAGCAGCAGGAAGGATTCGGCGTGGTCCTTGCCGTAGATCTCCTTGATCTCGACGTTCTGTGTCTTGTCGTACTTCTTGAGCAACGGCACCGACGTCGTGCCCGACGTCGTAGAGATCGTCTTGCCGTTGAGATCGGCCAGGCTCTTGATGCCGGAATTCTTCTTCACTGCGGCGGTGACGTTGATGACGAAATACGTCGGGCCGAAGGACACCTGCTTCTGGCGCTCCACGCTGTTGGTCGTCGAGCCGCACTCCATGTCGATCGTGCCGTTCTGCAACAGCGGAATCCGGTTGGACGAGGTGACCGGCTGGAGGTTGAGCTTCAAGTTCGGCATCTTCAAATCGGCCTTAACCGCGTCGAAGACCTTCATGCACAGATCCATGGCGTAGCCGATGGGCTGCTGCTTGTCGTCGAGGTAGGAGAAGGGAATCGAAGACTCGCGATAGCCGATTGTGAACGAACCGGTCTCTTTCGCCTTCTTGAGCGTGCCGGTCAGGTCCTGAGCCGAAACCGCCGCGGCGATCGATACCGCAAACAGGCCCAGCGCGATCCTGGTAGATAATTTCATGAAGCCTCCCGAAATGACGATGGAATGTGCCGCCGGTTTTGCAGATCCACAGAGACCAGCGCCGGATCCTGCCCGCCCGACCCCGCCCGGCGAACGTGTCACGCTAGTGTAACGACTGCCCCTGCCGCTGTCCACGCGGCACCCCGGCCGGCGGCTGCGCAGGGTGCCTGGCCTATAATCGCGCTCAATGGGGCTCGAGCCGATCTTTCGCGTGGCACGGCTTCGCGAGATCGAAGCCGCTAACGCCGCTTCACCGCTGATGGAACGCGCCGGCCTCGCAGGCGCCACGCTGGCGCGCGAGCTGCTCGGCGACCGCGCTCCCCGTGTTCTCGTCCTCGCCGGCCCGGGCAACAACGGCGGCGATGGATTCGTCGTCGCGCGCTTGCTCAAGAGTTGGTTTTTCGACGTGAGCGTCGCCTTCTGCGGCGACGCGGCGAGTCTGCCGCGCGACGCGGCCGCCGCCAAGAGAGCATGGACCGATGCCGGCGGCGAGACGCTCACCGCGTGGCCGCAGCGGGACGGCTGGGGACTCATTGTCGACGGGCTCTTCGGTATCGGGCTCGCGCGGCCCGCACAAGGCGTGGCCGCGCAGTGGATCGAGCGGGCGAACGCGAGCGGCGTGCGCATCGTCGCCCTCGACATCCCGAGCGGGCTCAACGCCGACACGGGCGTCGCCTACGCACCCGGGATCCGCGCCGCAGCGACCGCGACGTTCATCGCCTTGAAGCCCGGTCTTCTGACGGCGGACGGTCCCGATCACTGCGGCAGCCTCAGCGTGCATCGCCTCGGCATCGGGCTCGATACGGCTCGGACGGGGTCGGGTCACCGTCTCGACTGGCCTGCGCTCGCTTCCGCGTTGCCCGAGCCGCTGCGGCGTGCGCGGCGCAACGTGCACAAGGGAACCTTTGGCACGCTCGGCATCGTTGGCGGCGGCGACGGGCTCGTCGGGGCGGCCATTCTCGCCGGACGCGCCGCGCTTCAGGTCGGGGCCGGCAAGCTATGGGTCGGCCTCGCCGCGAGCGAGCGGCCCGCAGTCGATTGGGTTCAGCCCGAGCTGATGCTCCGCGCCGCGCGCGACGTGCTCGGCGCGAAGCCCGATGCGCTGATCGTCGGGCCGGGGCTCGGCCAGACCAACGAGGCACGCGAGCTCCTCGCGCACGCGCTCGCTCTGCCCTGCCCTCTCGTGGTCGACGCCGATGCGCTCAACCTGATAGCCGCCGACAAGACGCTCGCCCTTGCGGCAGCCGGGCGCACCGCGCCCACGCTGCTGACGCCACACCCGGCAGAGGCTGCGCGCGTCTCGGGCACGAGCGTGGCCGTTGTGCAGTCGGATCGCCTGCAGTGCGCGCTCGACCTCGCCGCTCGCTTCCACGCCGGCGTCGTGCTCAAGGGCGCAGGAAGCGTCCTCGCACACGCCGACGGAAGCTGGGCGATCAATGCGAGCGGCAACGCATCGCTCGCGAGCGGCGGCACCGGCGACGTGCTCGCCGGAATGATCGGTGCCTTTCTCGGGCAGGGAGTGCAGGCGAAAGACGCGCTCGAGCTGGCCGTGTGCCTGCACGGGGCGGCAGCGGATGCGCTCGTCGCGGAAGGCACCGGCCCGGTCGGCGTGGTCGCCTCCGAGCTCTGCCCGGTCGCGCGGCGGCTGCTCAACGCCGCGGCGCGTGGAGACAGCTAAGGCAGCAGCACCGTCGAGCCGGTGGTCTTGCGTGCGTGCAGGTCAGCGTGCGCCTTGGCGGCGTCCTTCAGCGCGTAGGTCTGGCGCGCATCGTTCGCGATCTTGCCGGATTTCACCATCGCGAACAGCTCGTCCGCCATCTTGAGCAAATCGGCGCGCTTCGACGCGAAGGTGACGAGCGTCGGCCGCGTCGCGTACAGCGAGCCTTTCTGCGACAGCAGCAGCATATCGAGCGGCGGCACCGGCCCGGACGAGTTGCCGAAGCTCACGAACATGCCGCGCGGGCTCAAGCAATCGAGCGAAGCGGGAAACGTATCCTTCCCCACGCCATCGTAGACGACCGGAACGCCCTTCCCGCCGGTGAGCTCCTTGACGCGCTCGACGAAGTTCTCGCGCGTATAGACGATCGTGTGCGTGCAGCCGTTGGCCTTGGCAAGCGCCGCCTTTTCGTCCGAGCTCACGGTGCCGATCACGTTCACGCCCAGCGCCCGCGCCCACTGGCAGGCAATCAGGCCCACGCCGCCCGCGGCGGCGTGAAACAGGATCGTCTCGCCGCTTTTGACCTGGTAGACCTGGCGCAGCAGATATTGCGCCGTGAGGCCCTTGAGCATCAGCGTCGCCGCCATGCGATCAGTCACGCCGTCGGGGATCTTGACCAGGCGCTCCGCCGGCATGACGCGCACCTCCGAGTACGAGCCCGGTGCGCCGCCCTGGTAGGCCACGCGGTCACCGGGCTTGATGTCGGTTACGCCCGCGCCCACCGCGTCGACCACGCCCGCGCCTTCGTTGCCCATGCCCGAAGGCAGCGGCAGCTTGTAGAGGCCGCTGCGCTGGTATGTATCGATGTAATTGAGTCCGACCGCGGTATGGCGCACGCGCGCCTCGTTGGGGCCAGGATCGCCGACAACGACCTCCTCCCACTGCATGACTTCGGGGCCGCCGGTCTTGTGAATGCGTAT
>DATJZM010000018.1:0-3885 GCA_035499135.1 Casimicrobiaceae bacterium
AGCTGGTGATCTAGCAGCCCCGTTCACCGACTCGGCGAGCTCGGCGGCGAAGGCCTCGACCTCCCGCCAGTCCGTGTATTCGTGGTCTCGTGTCGTGTCGGTCGATGTGCCGACGAGCCTGGCGATGAAGAGCATCATCAGCCGGATCACCACGCCATATTGCCGATAGAGCAGCGCGCCGGCGACCGGATGCACCCGCGTCGGCTTCCATCCGGTCTGGCGCAGAAACTCGGCGATCATCTTCTGTACGTTGGCCGCCGCGCTTTCCCTGCGCTCAGGCGTCGCGCTCGCATCTTCGGCACCCGCGTGCGACAGGCTCACCGAGAGGAATGTGGACGGCATGCCCTCGAGGGCTTCGCGGTTTGCCTTGACGAAGGCGATCATTGCGCGCTCGTGCTTGCCGATGTGGACCGGCGTGGCGACGATAGCGCCGGCGTAGCGGGAAAGATCGAATCCAGGCGGCAGCGGTCGCGCAACATCGAGGACGTCCACATCCAGCTCACGCCCTCTCAGCGTCTCGGCAGCGCGCTGCGCGATGCGCCGCGTCTGCCCCTCGCGCGTCGCGTAAAAAACTGCGACCGCCTTCATCGGCGCTTCCTTGTACCGGTGACAATGGGCGCCATGCTGCCTTTGCGCGGCGCGCCGCCATTCTAACCGGCCGCATCGTCGCCGGCACGCGAAGCGACGCGCGGTGATCGGCTAGAATGCCTCCCGTGCGCGCGCCGTTCGCAGGATTTGCCATCGCTTCGCTCGCTGCGATGTTTCTTTGCGTCTGGCCCACCTCGGCGCCGGCGCAGGGCGCGGGCAAGACTCTGACGCTGGTGGTCGGATTCGCGCCGGGCGGTGGCGCGGATGTGACCGCGCGACTCGTCGGCGCCAAGCTCTCCGAGCAGACGGGGCGAGCCGTGATCGTCGAGAACCGGCCCGGCGCTGGCTCCAACATCGCCAACGAGCGCGTCGCGAAGGCGGCACCGGACGGCAGCACGCTGCTCGTCACCACGGCTGCGATCGCGATCAACGTGGCCATCTACCGGAAGCCACCGTTCGATGCGCTGCGCGATCTCGCCGCAGTGACGATGATCGCGAGCACGCCGAACCTCCTGGTCGTGAACCCGGCGCTTCCGGTGAAGGACGTGCAGGAGCTGATCGCTCTTGCTCGCGCGAAGCCCGGCAAGCTCAACTATTCCTCGGCCGGCATCGGCACGACGCCGCATCTCTGCGGCGAGCTGTTCAAGCTGCGCACCGGCGTCGACATGCTGCACGTGCCCTACAACGGCAACGCGCCTTCGCTGACCGCGATCATGGCCGGCGATGTCGACGTCGGCTTCGCCGCGCTGCCGGCGGTGCTGGCGCAGGTGAAGGCGGGTCGGCTGCGCGCGCTCGCGTCGACTGGCGACAAGCGCTCCGAGCTGCTCCCCGACGTGCCGACGATGAAGGAAGCGGGCGTGAGCGGCGTGGACGTCACGCTCTGGTACGGCGTGTTCGCGCCTGCGGGCACGCCGCGCGACGTCGTGGAAGCGCTCGCGCGCGCCTTCATCAGCGCCGTGCAGGCGGCGGACCTGAAGCAGCGGCTTCTCGACCAGGGCGAAGAGCCGGTGGGCAGCGCACCGGAAGCATTCGCGCTGCGCCTGCGCGACGAAGTCGCCCGCTGGACCGAGCTCGTCAACGCTACCGGCATTCGCGCAGACTAGCGCGCAAGTGGTTCAGCCGGCGGCGCGACGGCGCCTGATCTCCTCGGCGATCTGCGCGACCGTCGCGCCTTCGGCGGGGTTGGCGAGGTCGGCGCCGAACGCGTCGCGCAGGCGCTCCTGCAGCTCGGCCACCGAGAGCGAGTCGCCGCCGAGCATGAAGAAATCGTCGTCGCGACCGATCGGCGCGGCTTTGAGCAGCTTCTCGAAGATGCGCGCGATGGCACGCTCGAGCACGTCGCGCGGAGCCTCGAACTCGCACGCCTGAATCGGGTCCGGCGCCGGCAATGCGGCGAGCGCCTTCCGGTCGATCTTGCCGCCGGCCGTCAGCGGCAGCGCGTCGACAAAAGCGTACGCGCTCGGCAGCATGTACGAAGGAACGTGGCGCGCAAGGCGTCGGCGCATGAGTGCAGCCCTGCGGTCGGCCTCGCTCGCAGCAGCGATGTAGGCGATGAGGCGCACCGGCGCAGCCGGGTCATCGGCTTCCGCGGCGACGACCGCCGCTTTCGTGACGCCTGCGCAGGCGGCGAGTCCCGCTTCGACCTCGGCCAGGTCGACCGTGTGGCCGCGGATCTTGACTCGGCTGCCTCTTCGTCCGAGAAAGTGCAGGAGTCCGTCGCCATCGATGCGGCCGAGATCGCCGGTGGCGTAGCAGCGGCTTCGCGGAAGCGCGGGGTCGGGCGCGAACGCCGCCGCCGTGAGCTCAGGGCGGCGCCAGTAGCCGGTGCTCACGTGCGGGCTCGCGATGACGAGCTCGCCGACCTCGTTGCGATCCGCTTCGCTCCCATCGTCGCGACGAATGAGCACGCGCAGTCCTTCAGGGCTGCGGCCCGCGGGAAGAATGCCGCCCGTCGGCGGACTGCGATGATCGAAGACCTGCTGCGCGATGACGTGTGCCTCCGTGGCAGCGAGGTGGTTCACGAAGATGCAATGCTCGGCGGTGTGAGCCTTGAACCGCTCGATATCGCCGTCGAACAGCGCTTCGCCACCGAGATCGATGGCGCGCAGCCGCGCGAGCCTGCGTCCTGCGGGAAGGCTCGCCATCAGCTCGCGAAAGACGGTCGGCACGGCGTGGAAGACGCTGCTGCGCTCGCGATCCAGCCAGTCGGCGAGCCCGGCGATCCCGTCGCGGCGCACGTCGTAGGCGCACATCGTCGCGCCGTGGAGCATGCCGCCGAAGATCGACATCGTCGACGCCCCGAAGCTCAGCGAGAACAGGAACGTCATCCTGTCGTCCCCGCTGAGGCGCAGCGTTTTGGCAAAAGCATCGGCGAAGAAGAGCACGTTGCGGTGCGTCTGCATGACTCCCTTCGGCCGGCCGGTGGAGCCCGACGTGTAGAGCACGTACGCCAGCGCATCGGGAGAAACGTCGGCGAACCGCGGGCCTTCGCTGCTTTCGACCCGAGAAGCGTCGATGATCGCGCAGCCGTCGGGCGCGAGAGCGCGTGCGCGTGCGAGCAGCGCGCCCTCGGCAATCAACGCGACGGGCTCGCTGTCCTCGACGATGAAGCGCAGGCGCTCGTCGGGATCGCCGGCATCGAGCGGAACGTAGGCGCGTCCGCAGCGCGCGGCGCCGAGCACGGCGCCGACAGCGGGAATCTTGCTCTCGAAGAGGAGGCAGACGAGTCGGGAGCTGGATCCGGCTACCGCTTCGATGGCACGAGCGAACGCGCTGGCCGAGGCGTCGAGCTGCGCGAAGGTCGCGCCCGCGCCGCGCTCGGTGATCGCAACCGCATCTGGGATGCGGCGCACGATCGCCGCTAGCCGGCCCCCGATCGTCTCGCTGTCGAGATCGGCTTGCGCGCACGGCGAGTTCGCGGCGCGTGGCGTCCGCACTCCCTCGTCCATCCTCTTCCGCTCCCGGCGCCGGTCCGAACCTGACGAATAGCTAACAAGGTATCACGAGCCGACTCGCCGCGGGGTCGATCGAACATCCAGATACAAAAAGAAAAGCGAAGGGCGGTCCCGGGGGACCGCCCTCGCGCGGAGCGCAGGCGATCACCGAATCAGTGCTAGCCAAGGCACTTCGACCACGATCAGAGCAGCGATGAAGAGCACGCCAAATACCGCCCCGAGGCGCCAGTAGTCCTTTGCCGGCAGATAGCCCGATCCGTAGTAGACGGGACTCGGACCGGTGGCGAACGGTGTCAGTACGCCCATGACGCCGAGCGTGAGACAAAGCAGCAGCGCGAACTCG
>DATJZM010000019.1:0-2686 GCA_035499135.1 Casimicrobiaceae bacterium
CCCCAGGATTTTTCTGATCTCGTAAATCTTGGTCTTGACGGCCTCCGGTTGTACGTAGACCTTCGGCCATACCGCTTCGAGAAGCTCCTCTTCCGTCACCAGACGTCCGGCGTGTTCGATCAGAAACCGCAACACTGCAAATGCTTTGGGCGTTAGGAAAATTCGCTCGTCGTCTTTGTCGTTCCGATGGCGCCAGAGACACTCGTTGACGGTGTCCAGTCGGTAGGGTGGAAAATCCTTGGTGCTTGCGCGAACCATGGCGTGCCCTCTGCTGGCTAACGACGCCTATGATCCTGAACAAATTGCCACCGCGCTGCTAGCCCCAAACGGGGGGTGTACCAACTATATCGGGATGACTGGCCTGCTCTGGCCAGCCGCCAATCGGCTCTTCGGAGTCAGGGAACGGCCTCTTACGAGTCGAGGGGGCCTGCTCATGAAGTCTCGTGGGGATGCGCAACCGGCGCATGTCGAGCAATCTAACGGATCGTGTCAACGGACACAGGTCGCGGCTCGCACGAGTAAGTCACAAAGAAGGTGAGTCCGTACCCTTTCGATCTCGAAACTCGAGGCGCTTCCACCCAAAAAGCCGGGCATCTACTGACCAGGCGCCAGGCCCGAGCAGGGCCAAGGCGGCACTAATAGCCGCCAGCAGGATCCAGCTCCAAGGGTACCCGGATGCGAAGACATTCCACAG
The DNA here is from genome assembly GCA_035499135.1 of Casimicrobiaceae bacterium. GTDB lineage: Bacteria > Pseudomonadota > Gammaproteobacteria > Burkholderiales > Casimicrobiaceae > PALSA-1003. Next base: position 695 of record DATJZM010000019.1, read on the forward strand.
CGCGTCGGCCGCGAGGAGCGCTGCCGCAATCTGCGTGCCTAAACCCGCGATAAGCAGTGTCCCGAGACCGATCGAGAAGGCCTGAAAGAGAGCTGGTCCAAGCGACGGTCCGGCAAGGATCGCCTCGACTCCTTGAATGACGACCGCAATACCGGCGGCCAGGCGGAGCAGCAGAAGCCCGACGCCGGCGGAGCCGTGGGCGAACGTGGAAAATAGTCGACGCATAACCTCGTCGAGAGTACGGGTTACGCGCCGTAGGCGGCTAGCCCCGAAAGAGTACCTGCAAGCGCTCTTTCGAGCCGCCTAGAATTCGATGATTCCGCGCTTCAGCCCGATCATCGCCGCGTGCGTGCGGTCGTGGGCGCCCAGTTTGGAGAGGATGCTCTTGACCCGGCCTTTGACGGTTTCTTCGGTGAGCGAGAGCTGATCGGCGATCTGCTTGTTGGCAAGCCCTTCGGCGATCAGGCGGAGGATGCTGATTTCCGCCGCGGTCAACGCGTCATCGGTGGCATGCTCGGCGAGCTGGAACGAGGCATCGGCGGAGAGCGATTTTTTTCCGGCGTGAACGGCACGAATCGTGTCCATGAGTTCCTTGCGCAGGCTCGTCTTCAGCAGATATGCCCGGGCGCCGGCCTTGAGCGCGCGCAGGACCTGCACGTCGCCGACGTAGGTGGTGAGCACGACGATGCGCGCTTCGGGAAATTCGCCGCGAATCGCCACGATCGCATCGAGTCCGCTCATCTCCGGCATCTGCAGATCCATCAGCGTGACGTCCGGACGATGCAGGCGATACTGCTGGATCGCTTCGCCTCCGTTCGCGGCCTCGGCGATCAGCTTCATGTCCGCCTGAACCGCGAGGAGGGCTGCGATCCCCTCACGGATGAGGGGGTGATCGTCAACCGACAGGATCCGAATCGGACTGGTCTCGCTGCTCATGAATCGACCTTCGCATTTTTCCGCGAGAGCTTCTCCGCGAGCCACGAACGGCCGGGAGCGGGAGATGCGACGTAGGCGTGCGCGGCGGGAACGCCGAGATCGATCTCCGTGCCGGAACCCGGCGCAGTCCAGACGGTCAGCTTGCCGCCCATCAGCTTGGCCCGCTCGCGCATGCCATGGAGCCCGAAGTGTCCCACGCGCCCGCCCGCCGTGAGAAGCTCCGGGGCGATGCCCTTCCCGTCATCGCGGATGCGCAACCGAAGCTGCCGCGAATCGTAGCGCAGCTCCACTTCGATCTGCTTCGCCCCGGCATGGCGGAACGCATTGCGCAACGCCTCGCTCGCGATCCGATAGACCTCGTCGCGAACGATCGGCTGCAGTTTTCGCGGCACGCCTTCCACCTCCACCCGCATGCCGGCCGCCGTCTGACCGCCCGCTTCCTCGGCAAGCTCCTCTCCCAGACGCGTGATGGCGACCGCCAGATCGTTGGTCTCGACCGTCGAGGCACGCAAGCCCTGCACGGCATCCCGTCCCTCGATGATGGCCTGCTCGGTCTGATCGATCGCGCTGCCGAGAGCCTCCTTGGCCGAGGTTGGCGGGAGCATTTCGTAGACCGTCTGGAAACGAAGCAGCAGTCCTTGAAAGCTCTGCAGCAGCGTGTCGTGCAGGTCGCGCGCGATGCGCGTCCTTTCGTTAACGCGCGCGTCGAGCGTCATGTTGAGCTGGCGTTTCACCTGCCTCAGCCGCAGCCGGTACAGTGTCCATAGCAATACGACGAACGCCGCCACGCAAAGCGCGTGGAACCAGTTCGTCTGCCAGTACGCAGGAGCGATATAGAAGTCGAGTGACGCGCCCTGCTCGTTCCAGACGCCGCTGTTGTTGGCGGCGACGACCTGGAAGCGGTAGCGGCCGGGGGGAAGATCGTTGTAGAAAGCAGCGCGCCGATTGCCGACGTTCTGCCAGTCCGCGTCGTGACCTGCCAGCTTGTAGCGGAATTGATTCCTTTCCGGAGCGGCCAGGCCGAGCGCGGTGTAGTCGATCTCGAGATCGCGCACG
>DATJZM010000020.1:0-8124 GCA_035499135.1 Casimicrobiaceae bacterium
CCGAGACTTGCCCGAGCGAACGCCATCGCCTAGTCTGTCGGACATGGTTACTCGATCGAAGGGCCGCTCGAGTAGCGGGAGGAGGGGGTCGAAGAAGGGTGCAAAGCCCGCCCAGCCCAGGCGGCGTTCCCGCTCCTCTCCTGCTCGGAGCCCGACACAGAGGACAGGTTCCCGCGTCCGTGAGCTCGAAAAGGCGCTGGCCGAGGCGCTGCAACAGCAGGCAGCGACGAGCGAGATCCTGCGCGTCATCAGCCGCTCGCGCGCCGACGTGCAGCCGGTTTTCGACGCCATCGCGCGAAGCGCGGCCAAGTTGTGCAGCGCCAGGTTCTGTCACGTCTTCAGGTTCGACGGCAAGTTGATCCATGCGGTCGCTCACTACGGGTTGACGGCCGAGGCGTTCGCTCTATTGGGCAAGCGGTACCCGGCCATGCCGGGCCGCGGAGCCGCCGCGGCCCGATCCATCCTGAGCGGCGCCGTCGAGCAGATCCCGGACGTGCAGAAGGATCGAGAGTTCGCATTCGCCGAGTTCGCCGAGACGACCGGCCAGCGCAGCGTCGTCGCGGTTCCGATGCTCAAAGACGGCCGTCCCATCGGTGCGATCGCGGTGGCGCGCGCGCAGACAGGGCTCTTTCCGGAGAGGCAGATCGAGCTGCTTAAAACCTTCGCGGACCAGGCCGTGATCGCGGTCGAGAACGTGCGCCTGTTCACCGAACTGCAGCAGCGCAACCGCGACATCACCGAGGCGCTGGAGCAGCAGACGGCAACCAGCGACATCCTGCGCGTGATCAGCCGTTCGCCGACAGATGTGCAGCCCGTGTTCGACACCATCGCCGCCGCGGCGTTGAAGCTCTGCAGCGCTACATCCACGGTTGTCACGAGATTCGATGGCGACCAGCTGCAGCTGGCGGCGCTCGCGAATGTAAGCGATAAGGGGGCCGACGCCATCCGCAGGCGTTACCCGAGGCCGCCGGGCCAAAAAAACGCGTCCAGCCGCGTGGCTCTGACGCGGAGCCTGGTCGCGATCCCCGACGTGCTCGAGGATCCCGAGTACGAGATCAGCGATCCGATGGTGAGCGCGGGTTTCCGAAGCATCGTCGCCGTTCCTCTGCTGCGCGACGGAAATCTGCTGGGCACGATCGCCGTCACGCGGCCCGAGCCCGGGCCTTTCCCGGAGAAGCAGATCGCGCTGCTGCAGACCTTTGCCGACCAGGCGGTCATCGCGATCGAGAATGCGCGGCTGTTCAAGGAGCTGGAGGCGCGCAACCACGATCTCAGCGAATCGCTGGAGCAGCAGACGGCGACGAGCGACATCCTGCGCGTGATCAGCCGTTCGCCGACAAATGTGCAGCCGGTGTTCGACACGATAGTCAACGCCGCGTTGAAACTATGCGACGCGCACTCGGCCAGCGTCTTCACATTCGACGGCCAGCTGCTCCAGGTGGCTGCGCTCGCCAACACTCCGGAAGGCGCTGACGCGATCCGCTCGCTGTATCCGCGGGCCCCTGGTCGTGACAGCGCGTCCGGTCGTGCCGTGCTCACTCGGAGCGTGGTCGCCATCGCCGACGTGCTCAAGGATTTCGAGTACATGAGCAAGGCGGCGGCTGTGGCCGGGCAGTTCCGGAGCGCCGTGTCGATTCCCCTGATGCGCGAAGGCGATCCGATCGGAGCAATCAATGTTGGCCGGCGCGAGCCCGGCGGCTTTGCGGAAACGCAGATCGCGCTCCTTCAGACTTTCGCCGACCAGGCGGTGATCGCCATCGAGAACGTGCGCCTGTTCAAGGAGCTGGAGGCACGCAACCGCGACCTTACCGAGGCGCTGGAGCAGCAGACCGCCACCAGCGACATCCTGCGCGTAATCAGCCAGTCGCCGACCGACGTGCAGCCGGTGTTCGACACGATCGCCAGCGCGGCGCGGGAGTTGTGTAGCGCCACTTCGGCCAACGTGTTCACGTACGATGGCGAGCTGGTCAACGTCGCGGCCATGGTCAACCTGAATCCCGACTATGTGGCGACGATGGACATCGTCTATCCGCGGCCGCTCAGCCGCGACACCGCGGTGTGCCGGGCGATCCTGACGCGAAACGTCTCGATGATCCCGGATGTGCTTGCGGATCAGGAGTATGTGGCTGCGCTGGGAGCGCACGCGACTGCCGGCGGCTTTCGCAGCGTGCTCGCCGTGCCTCTGCTGCGCGAAGGAAGTGCGATCGGCGGCATCGCCGTCGGCCGCGCCGAGCCCGGTCTGTTCCCGGACGCGCAGGTGGCGCTGCTCAAGACGTTTGCGGATCAAGCGGTCATTGCGATCGAGAACGTGCGACTCTTCACTGAGCTGGAGCAACGCAACCGCGACATCACCGAGGCCCTGGAGCAGCAGACGGCGACGAGCGACATCCTGCGCGTGATCAGCCGTTCGCCGACAGATGTGCAGCCGGTGTTCGATACGATCGCTGCGTCGGCGCTTAGACTGTGCGCCGCCCACTCCTCGAACGTTCTCTCTTTCGACGGGGATCTCCTGCGGATTGCGGCTCTCGTGACCGCGACATCCGAGGGTGCTGACGCAGTGCGCAGCATTTACCCGCGGCCGGCGGACCGGGGCCATGCTGCGGGTCGAGCCGTGCTTGAACGAGACCTCGTGGTGATTCCGGACATCCTCGAGGACCCTGGCTTCGAGATCCAGAACACCGCCCTGAGAGCAGGGTTCCGGAGCATCCTGGCGGTTCCGCTGATGCGTCATCGAGCCCCGATCGGCGCGATCGTGATCGGACGGGTACAGCCGGGGCCGTTTCCGGAGAAGCAGATCGGGCTGCTCAGGACCTTCGCCGACCAGGCGGTGATCGCCATCGAGAACGTGCGCCTGTTCAAGGAGCTGGAGGCACGCAACTGCGATCTTACCGAGGCGCTGGAGCAGCAGACCGCCACCAGCGACATCCTGCGCGTGATCAGCCAGTCGCCGACCGACGTGCAGCCCGTGTTCGACACGATCGCGGCGGCCGCGCTCGAGTTGTGCAGCGCCAGCTCGGCGCTGGTGACGACGTACGATGGCAATCTGCTCCACATGGCGGCCAACGCCAACCTCAGCCCGGAGGGCGCAGAAGCGTGGCGCCGGGTCTTTCCGAGGCCGCCGAGCCGCGAGACCGCGCTCGCGCGGGCGGTGCTCACGCGGCAGCTCGCCGAGATCCCGGATGTGCTCGAGGACAAGGAATACCGGGTCGGCGAGACCGCAGTCGGTACGGGATTTCGCAGCTCGCTGGCGGTGCCGCTGCTTCGCGATGGACAGCCGATCGGGGCCATCGGAGTCGGGCGTCCCGAGCCCGGGCCGTTCCCGCATAAGCAGGTCGTGCTGCTCCAGACCTTCGCCGACCAGGCCGTGATCGCGATCCAAAATGTGCGCCTGTTCAAGGAGCTGGAGGCACGCAACCTTGACCTTACCGAGGCGCTGGAACAGCAGACCGCCACCAGCGACATCCTGCGCGTGATCAGCCAGTCGCCGACCGACGTGCAGCCGGTGTTCGACACGATCGCGACGGCGGCGCACAGACTCTGCGGGGGCACGCTCGCCACAGTGGTCAGGTTCGATGGCGAGCTGGTCGACATCGCCGCGCTGGCGAGCGGCTGGTCGGCGGAAGAAGCGGCTGCCCTGCGGAGTCGCTACCCCGCACCGCCCAGCCGCGATACCGTGGCGAGCCGCGCGGTCCTGGCAGCGGATGTGGTGAACATCCCGGACGTGCAAGATGATCCGGATTATGCAATGCGGGACACGGCCCGCTCTGCGGGCTACCGGAGCGCCATTGGGGTTCCTCTCATGCATCAGGGGAAGCCGATCGGCGCAATCGGGGTCGGGAGACCCGAAACCGGGCTCTTCGCGGAGAAGCAAATCACGTTGCTCCAGACCTTCGCCGACCAGGCGGTCATCGCGATCGAGAACGTGCGGCTGTTCAAGGAGCTGGAAGCCCGCAACCACGAGCTCACGGAGGCGCTGGAGCATCAGACTGCAACGAGTGAGATCCTGCGCGTCATTTCCAGCTCACCAACCGATGTCGCGCCCGTGTTCGACATCATCGGCGCTCGCGCGAAAAAGCTCTGCGAGGCGGAAGTCAGTGTCGTGACGCGCGTCGAGGGCGACAAGATCCATCTCGCCGCAGTCCATGGCGTGAACCCGGAAGCGACGGAAGCCATCAGGCGCTACTTCCCCGCGGACGTGAAGGCCGACGCCGCGTCGGCCCGCGCGTTCCGCGATCGTTCGCCGGTACATATCGCGGACGTGCTATCCGATCCCAAATACGATGCGAAGCACATTGCAAGGGCAGGGGGGTGGAGGAGCTGCCTTGCGGTGCCAATGTTTCGCGAGGGGCAGGTCATCGGCACGGTCTTCGTCGGAAGATCGAGTCCGGGGCTGTTTGCACACTCAAAGATTGAGCTGCTCAAGACCTTCGCCGACCAGGCGGTGATCGCGATCGAAAACGTCCGGCTGTTCACCGAGCTCGCAGCGCGCACGAGCCAGCTCACGCGATCGGTCGGAGAGCTCAAGGCGCTGGGCGAGGTCGGGCAGGCAGTCAGCTCGACCCTGGACCTGGAAACCGTTCTCCGCACGATCGTCTCCCGCGCCACGCAGCTCGCAGGGATGGACGGCGGTTCGATCTGGGAGTACGACGAGTCGAGGGAGGAGTTCCACCTTCATGCAACGGATCGCTTGCCTGATGTGCTGGTGGAAGCGCTGCGGGCTACGCCGATCAAGAAGGGCGAGGGAGCTCTTGGACGTCTCGCGCTGACCAGCGAGCCCGTCGAGATTCTCGACATGGGTGATGAGCGCACATACAAGAGCCGAGTCCGCAACGCGATCGTTGGCAGCGGCTACCGCTCCGTGCTGGCAGTACCGCTGTTGCGCGAGAATAATTTGCTGGGGGCGCTGGCGGTCAACAAAAAGGACTCGGGCGCCTTCGATCCGCAGGTGATCGAGCTCCTGAAAACCTTCGCCGCGCAGTCTGCCCTCGCCATCCAGAACGCCAGGCTCTTCCGCGAGATCGAAGACAAGAGCCGGCAGCTCGAGGTGGCGAGCCGGCATAAGAGCGAGTTCCTCGCCAACATGTCGCACGAGCTGCGGACGCCGCTCAATGCCATCATCGGCTTCTCGGAGGTCCTGGCCGAGAAGATGTTCGGCGAGGTGAACGAAAAACAGGCGGAATACCTGGGCGACATCCTCGAGTCGGGGCGGCACCTGCTGTCCCTCATCAACGACATCCTCGACCTGTCGAAGATCGAGGCCGGCCGGATGGAGCTCGAACCGAGCGACTTCGACCTGTCGAATGCCATCGACAACACGCTGACCCTGGTCCGCGAGCGCGCCGAGCGGCGCGGTATCAAGCTCGGTCGGAAGATCGATCAGCGGCTGGGGATGATCCGCGCCGACGAGCGCAAGGTGAAGCAGGTACTGTTGAACTTGCTCTCGAATGCCTTGAAGTTCACTCCGGAGGGCGGGCGGATCGATGTCCGGGCCGCACTGCAGAACGGGGTCGCGGAGATTTCGGTCGCCGACACGGGGGTCGGCATCGCGCCCCAGGATCAGGACGCCGTCTTCGAGGAGTTCCGTCAGGTCGGCGTCGCTTCGAAGAAGACCGAGGGGACGGGGCTCGGGCTGGCGATCTCGCGCAAGTTCATCGAGCTGCACGGCGGGAAGATCTGGGTGACGAGCGAGATGGGCAAGGGCTCGACCTTCACCTTCACGCTGCCCCGCGAGCAGTAGGTGCGAATTCATTCGCCCGGCCATTCGCACGGCCAGATAGATCCGGCCCTACGATACTTGTCGCCCCGGCGAAGGCCGGGGCCCAATTTGCGCGGCTCAGGCGCTTGGGGAGTAATTTGGATCCCGGCCTTCGCCGGGATGACAACTATACGAGCTGCTTGAGCAGGAAAGCGTGAACGGGCTGCGAAAAGCCCTTCAGCGATAGCGGTCCGACGGGCTCCACGTCGGCGGTGTCCCCCAGCGCGGCGCGTGTGCGACGATCGATCAGGATCTGCCCGCTCTGGGCTTCGTCGGAAAGACGTGAAGCGAGGTTCACCACGCCGCCGATCGCCGAATAATCCCAGCGGCCCTCGAAGCCGAATGCACCGAGGGTGGCGTAGCCCTGCGCGACGCCAATGCCGAGGGCGAGCTCGTATCCGATCTTCTGCCAGCGCTCCTGCAGCGGAGCGAAGCGTGCCTGCATGGCGAGCGCCATGCTCACCGCCCGCTTCCCCGGCTCGGTCACCGGCAGTGGATCGTTGAAGAAAATGAGGATTCCGTCGCCCGCGAAGCGGTCGACCGTGCCGTCGAACTCCGCGATCACCTTGCCCAGCGTGTTGTGGTATTCGCGCAGCACGCTCTCGACCTCCTCGGGCTCCGCCGAATCGGTGAAGGCGGTGAATCCGCGCAGGTCGACGAACACGTAGCAGATCTCCCGCCGGTGCGGGGCAAGGATCGATTTCTCTCCCGCCGAAACGATGGCTTCGGCGACGGCGGGCGCGAAGAAGCGCTTGAGCTGCGAGAGCCGATCGAGCTGTGCGACCTGCTCGTCCACGCGCTGCTCGAGCTTCAGGTTGGCGACTTTCAATGCCTCGGCGTGCGACGCAACCTCGTCCTGCAGCGACTTCACGCGCAAAAGTGAGCGGACTCGCGCGAAGAGCTCGGGCTGATTGATCGGTTTGGACAGGAAGTCGTCGGCGCCCGCTTCGATGCCTTTGACGCGCTCCTGCACCGGGTCGAGCGAGGTAACCAGCACGACCGGGAGGAGGGCGGTGACCGCGTCGGCTCGGATCTTGCGGCAGACGTCGTAACCGGAGAGTCCGGGCATCATCACGTCGAGCAGCACCAGGTCGGGCCGCTCGGAGGCGAGCTTGGCGAGTCCTTCCTCGCCGGTTGCGGCGGTAGCGACCGCGTAGCCTTTCACCGAGAGAAGGTCGGCGAGCAGCTTGACGTTGTGCGGGGTGTCGTCGACGACCAGTATCTTCGCCAGCGCGCTCACTATGCCTTCCTCACGAGCGCGGCGTTCACGCTTTCCAGGAACTCCTTGATGTTGATCGGCTTGCCGACGTAGCCGTCGAAACCTGCTTCCGTGATGAGCTTCCGGTCCTGCTGCATGACCGAGGCAGTGACGGCGATCACCGGGATCGCCGCCGTCGCGGCATCACCTCGCAATACCTTGAGCGCGTCGATACCGTTCATGCCCGGAAGCTGGATGTCCATCAGGATCAGATCGGGCTTGCGCTCCCCCGCCAGCCGGATCCCGTCCTCGGCGGTGCGGGCCTCGATGGTCGAGAAGCCTTTGACCTGCAGCACGTCGCGGACGAGCTTCAGGTTCCGTTCGTTGTCTTCGACGATCAGGATCAGGCTCATCGCTGTAATGGTATCGTGAAAGTGAACGTGGAGCCCCTTCCGGGCTCGCTCTCCAGCCAGATCCTGCCCCCGTGCAGCTCGACGAACTTCTTGGTGAGCGTGAGGCCGAGGCCGCTGCCCTCCTGCTTCTTGGTGTAGTCGCGGCCGACCTGGCGGAACTCCTCGAAGACGGTGGCTTGGTCCTCATGCGCGATGCCGATGCCGGTATCGTGCACCGAGATGACCGCGTTGCTGTCCTCGCGCTGGGCACTTACATCGATGCGGCCGCCGTCCGGGGTGAACTTGACCGCGTTCGACAGCAGGTTGAGCAGGATCTGCTTGAACTTGCGCTCGTCCGCCGTGATGTTGTCGAGCTTCGCATCGACCTGCTGGCCGAGCGCGATGCCATGGCGCTGCGCACGCTCGCGCACCAGCGTCATGGCGTTCGACACCGCAGAGGCGAGATCGAAGGTCGAGACCTCCAGCTCCATGCGACCGGCCTCGACCTTGGACAGATCAAGTATGTCGTTGATGAGGGTGAGCAGGTGCTTGCCGGAGGAGTGGATGTCGTTGAGGTAGTCGGCCTGCTTCTCGTTCAGGTCGCCGAACAGGCGCTCGATCAGCACTTCGGAGAAGCCGATGATGGCGTTGAGCGGCGTTCTCAGCTCGTGCGACATGTTGGCGAGGAATTCCGACTTGTGCTTGTTCGCGACCTCGAGCTGCTGGCTCTTCTCCCGGATCTCGCGGAAGAGCCGCGCATTCTGGATGGCGATCACCGC
>DATJZM010000021.1:0-6877 GCA_035499135.1 Casimicrobiaceae bacterium
GGCAACAACCTCCGCGATCTGGTCGATGTGGACAGCCTGTTGCGCTCGTTCGCGCAGGAGGGGACCTTCTGGCCGGAACTGACCTCCCGGGCGGTCGAACTCGGCCTGGCGAGGCCGCTCTACTACGCCCTGAGGTACGCCGTGCAGATCCTCGGCATGCCGGTGCCTCGAGGCGTGCTTGGCGCTGCGGAAAGCGGCCGGCCGCTGTACGTAACGCGCTCGTTGATGGACGCGCTGTTCCTGCGCAGCTTGCAGACCGAGGGCGCCGACCAACGACTCGCCTCGATCGCCCGCGGATCGCTCTACGTGCGGGCGCATTGGCTGCGCATGCCGCCGCTGCTGCTCGTGCAACACCTGGCTGTCAAGGCGCTTCGCGGCGAATCCGGCGGCGCGGAATAACGTGATCTGTTCTCAACAAGGAATCGCTCGCGACACAGCGCGATGCTTTTGCACGAAGCGGAATCGTGCATACTTAACAACCCTGTTGGGCTGCGTGACCATGCGTCGCGGGTGGACGTCATGCAACTTCACCGTGTCACGCCGGCCTGAGTAGACGATGGAGCCCGCCAAAGCAACCGTGGAAGCGCCTCCCGTCAAACGGCTGGTGGTTGAGCGCAGCGAGTCTTTCGCCGGCGCAGGTAACGTTTCGCGCGTTTGCCCAACCTCCTTCGGGCAGCGGGCTCTTTGGGTGCTCGAGCGGATCTTGCCCGACCATTCCGTCTACAACGAGTTCGACGTCTTTCGCCTGAAGGGCGCACTCGATATCGAGGCGCTGTCTCGGGCGGTAAACGAGATCGTCCGCCGCCACGAGGCGTTGCGTACGAGCTTTCGCCTTGCGAATGGCGAGCCGGTCCAAGTCGTCGCCAGGGAGCTGCACCTTCCGCTGGACGTGACCGACCTCAGCTCTTTGCCGGAGGCTGAGCGTGAGGTCGAAGCGCAGCGCCGCGCGCGATCCGAGGCCCGTATCGCGCTCGATGTCGAGCACGGTCCCCTGCTGCGCGTGCGACTGCTGCGCCTTGCGAGCGATGAGCATTGGTTCCTGATCACGGCGCACCACTTGGTCCGGGATGGCACGTCGATGGTCGTGTTTGGCGAGGAGCTGTCGCAGCTGTACCGCGCATATGCGTCCGGGCAACCCCCCCCACTGCTCGAGGCGCCAGCGCAGCATGGAGACTTCGCTGCTTGGCAGCGCGATCGACTGCAGGGACCCTTCCTCGAGGAGCAGCTCGCCTACTGGAAGCAGGTGCTCGCGGATCTGCCGGCGGTGGAGCTGCCCACCGACCGGGCGCGGCCTCCTTCGGCCAGCTACCGTGGTGCGCGCCTAACGTTCTCGATCGGCGAACAGCTCACGCGCAGTCTCAAGGAGCTTCGGCGGCGCGAGCAGACTACGCTGTTCACCACGCTGCTCGCGACTCTCCAGGTCCTGCTGCATCGCTACACCGGCCAGGAGGACATAGCGGTTGCCGTGGCGGTCGCAGCGCGGGGGCGGCCGGAGTTCGCGCGATCGATCGGGTACTTCACCAACATGATCGTGCTGCGCGGAGACCTTGCAGGAGATCCCAGCTTCAGGGAATACCTTGCTCGGGTGCACTCTTGCGCGCGCTCGGCGTATGCGCATCAGGAAATTCCGTTCGGCAAGCTCGTCGAGGAGCTCGCGCCAAAGCGCGACGCGTCGCGTAACCCGCTGGTTCAGGTGTCGATGGTCAAAGGGACCGAGCCGGGGGAAACGCCGAGTCTTTCCGGCCTCACCGTGACGCGTGTCGAGACGGGCGGTACTGAAACGGTCAAGTTCGATCTCGATTTCGCCGTCGCCGAAAACCAAGGTGAGATCGACATGGTCATTGAGTACGCGACAGATCTCTTCGACGCGCGCACCATTGAGCGCATGGCCGGGCACTGGCGCGTGCTGCTCGAGGCCATCGCATCCGACCCGGAACAGCGCGTTTCGCGGCTGCCGCTGCTCACGGCGGCGGAGGTCGCCGAGATGGAGCAATGGAACGCGACGGTGGCCGAATACCCGCGCGATCGCTGCCTGCACGAGCTGTTCGAGGCGCAGGTGCAGCGCACCCCGCATGCCACCGCGCTGGTGTTCGAGAACGAGCGGATGGACTATGCGGAGCTGAATGCCCGGGCCAATCGGCTGGCGCACTACCTCCGCACTCTCGGTGTGGGCCCGGAGAAGCCGGTGGCGATCGCGGTGGAGCGCTCGCCCGAGCTGTTGATCGGGCTGCTCGCGATTCTGAAGGCCGGCGGTGCCTACGTGCCGCTGGATCCGACCTATCCGTCCGAGCGCCTCGGCTTCATGCTCTCGGACGCGCGCGCGCCGGTGCTGTTGACCCACGAGCGGCTACGCGGGCGGCTGCCTGCGCACGGCGCATACACGGTCTATCTGGATGCGCTGGCCGAGCCCCTGGCAAGGTTACCCGAGGTCGACCCCCCGCGAAGCGTCACCGCCGAGAACCTTGCCTACGTCATCTATACCTCGGGATCCACCGGACAGCCGAAGGGCGTGATGGTCGAGCATCGCTCGATGGTCAATTACCTCACGTGGATCGGACGCACCTTCTCGCTCGCACCCAGCGATCGCGTCCTGCACAAGACGCCGATAAGCTTCGACGCAGCCGCCGAGGAAATCTTCTTTCCGCTGGTGAACGGGGCGGCGGTCGTAATAGCTGGCGCGACGACGCACCGTTCGGTGGCCGAGATGATCGCGGTGCTGCGCGAGCAGCGAATCAGCGTGCTGCAGGTCGTTCCTAGTCTCCTCGGGGCACTTCTCGACCAAGACGGCTTCCGCGCATGCGATTCGCTGCGCCTGGTCCTCTGCGGCGCGGACGTGCTGCCGACCGATCTTGCGCGCCGCCTGCGCGAACAATCGAGCGCGGAGCTCGTCAATCTCTACGGTCCGACGGAGACCACGATCTCGTCGACGTACTGCCGCTACCGGCCGGAGATTGCCTCGGCGAGCGTTCCCATCGGAATGCCCATCGCGAATACGCGTACGATGGTTCTCGATCGCGCCGGGCAGCCTCTGCCGGCAGGCATTCCTGGAGAATTGTGCATTGGCGGCGACGGCGTCGCCCGCGGCTATCTCAATCGGCCGGAGCTCACAGATGAGCGCTTCGTGCCCGAGCCCTCCAACTCCAGCCCCAAGGCGCGCTTCTACCGCACCGGGGACCGCGTGCGCCGCACTGCGGACGGCAGCCTAGATTTTCTTGGGCGCGAGGACCGTCAGGTGAAGATCGGTGGGTTTCGCATCGAACTCGCAGAGATTGAAGCGGCACTGCGACAGAACGAGGCCGTACACGACGCGGTCGTCCTGGCGCGGGAAGACCGACGCGGTCTCCGGCGGCTCGCTGCCTATGCTGTCCCGACGCCCGGCCGAACGGTGTCCGCACGCGACCTGCGCCGATTCCTGCTGGGCAAGCTGCCCGATTACATGGTGCCGGCGAGCTTCGAGTTGCTCGAGGCGATGCCGCTCGGAACCAGCGGGAAGATCGACCGGGCAGCACTCGCTGCGATGCCACAGGCCGAACCGGTCGTCCAGGAGCGCATCGACCCCCGCAACGCGGTCGAAGTTCAGCTGATGCGGATCTGGGAGCGAATCCTCGACGTTTCGCACATCGGCATGCAGGATAATTTCTTCGCGCTGGGAGGCGATTCGCTTGCGGCCGTGCGCGTGGTCGACCGTATCGAGCAACTCTTCGGCCGGGAGCTTCCGCCGGACGTGCTTTGGTACGGCGATGGAACGATCGAATCGCTTGCGCAAGCGCTTCTCGACCACGCCGCCCCACCGGTTTGGTCGGGCCCGGTCGCCCTCAAGGCGAGCGGAAAGCGCCGGCCGCTCTTCTGCCCGCACATCGTCGGTGGGCATCTTTTTTTCTACGACAATCTCGCACGCCATCTGCACGAGGATCAGCCGTTGTACGGGCTGCCCGCGCGCGGCTTCGACGGCACGACGCCGCCCGATTCGCACCTCGACGCGATGGCGGCGCACTGCATCCGAGCCATGAGACAGGTGCAGGCAAGAGGTCCGTACTTGCTCGCGGGATACTGCAGCGGGGCGGTGATTGCCTTCGAGATGGCGCAGCAACTTCGGGCAGAGGGTGAAGCAGTCGAGATGCTCGCCTTGTGCGACAGTCGGGCTCCCGGATTCCACCCGCTCGAACTTGCACAGACCGCGTGGGATTTGCTCCGGCTCAAGAACGTGAGGATCGTGCAGCAGCGTCTGTATCGATTCGTGCTGCAGAACCTCGGGCTCGGTCACCTGCGCAAGTTTGGCACCGTGACTGAAGCCCACTACTGGGCCCTGCTGGCCTATCGTCCCCAGCCCTACCCGGGACCCGCGATCTTGTTCCGCGCTGCACACATGGACGACTCGCGCAGCCCCAGCCTCGGTTGGAAGAAATTCGTGACCGGCGGGCTCGAGATCTGTCCGATCCAGGCAGGGCACGGTGCCATGGTCAAGGAACCAACGGTCCGCCTCCTGGCCGAACAACTGGAACTGCATCTCGCCCGCGCCCGAAGGGTGGCGTGGAGCGGGGAGACGACCCGCAGGCTTTTCGAGCCCGGGACCGCAGTCGGTTTGTAACAAATTCTACGGATCGCTCACGCGTTCCTCGCAGGAGCGCGTACATCGGATAGACGTTGCTCCGCTGGTCGAGTTCTCGTAAGTTTCGCAGTGTGACAACGTACCCTGAAAGACGCCTCGTCGTCGCTTCGATCTGAGACGGCGGCTCCGGAATCAACAGTGAGTCGTCAGCTCTCACCGCCCCGCGGTCGCTGGGGGCTCGCCGCCTTTGCCTACACGGCGCTGATCGTGTACGGCAGCCTGTATCCGTTCAGCGGCTGGACCGCCGCGGACGTCACTCCCTTCGCTTTCCTCACGCCGCGCTGGCCGAGCCACCTTTCCCGGGCGGATGTCGTCACCAACGTTCTCGCGTACATGCCATTCGGGCTGTTGCTCGAACGCTGGTGCAACGACCGCGGCCGGACTGCGGGAAGTGCCATCGCGTTTTCCGCCCTGATGGGCGTGCTGCTCAGCTTCGCCATGGAGTCGCTGCAGCAGTTTCTCCCTTCGCGCGTGGCGTCAGTCGGCGATATCGTCGCCAACACGCTCGGCACGATCGTCGGGGCGATATTCGCCACCGTTACGCGCAGAGACAGCCTGCCCTGGGCGATCGTCATGGAACGGCGCCAGCGGTGGTTCCTGCCGGGCCGACTGGTCGATCTGGGATTGATCGCGATCGCACTGTGGACGATCTCCCAGCTTACGCCGCTCGTGCCTTCGCTCGACCTGGGCAATCTGCGCCATGGCCTCTCGCCGCTCTGGCAGACGCTGCAGCATCCGAGCAGCTTCAACTTTGCTCAGTGGGCGACCTACGAGCTCTACATTGCAGGCCTTGCGCTCCTGGCGGTGATGCTGGGCGCTCCCGGCCAGGGCGTGTTTGTTCGCTTCTTCGCCTTCGTCGCCGCCGTCCTGCTCTGCAAAGTCGTCATCGTCACGCGGCAGCTGTCACTGGAAGCAATCCTTGGCGCGGTTGCCGCGCTGGTCATCACGCTTCCGTTCCTGGCGCTGAGGCGACGGTCTGTCGCCGCGACAAGCATGCTGCTCATCGTGGGGGGCTTCAGCATCGCAGAAATGGCGGGCGGCGCCGGGAGCGTTCACCCATTCAACTGGATTCCGTTCGCGGGGCATCTCGAGAATCCCTTGATCGGCATCGCTTCCATTCTCGAGGAGATTTGGCCGGCCGCGGCACTGGCGGTCCTCGCCCGACTCGCGACACCACCCGAGATTCACAAAAGGGCTGAGTGGATCGGCATCGCGGCGATCAGTCTTCTTACCTTCGGCCTGGAGTGGTTTCAGCAATATCGTCCCGGGCGCTTCGGTGACTTTACCGTCGTGATGCTGGCGGCCGGCACCTGGCTTCTGTTCTGGTCGATCCCGGTCCGCGAAGGCATGTCGGAAGGCGAGGAACGGAGAGGCCAGGTACCCTCTTCGCCACGCGGCAACCGAGGAACCTGGGCGATCGTGAGCGCGCTCGCCGTGGCGGCAGCCACCGGGGCCGGCGGGCTGGCGCTCGGGCACCGTCCACAGGAAACGCGCGTCGACGAGAGCCGGCTCCCGAAGCTGCCGCAGCCGGAGCAATTACCACCGGTCAGCCTGCCCGGGTTCAGATACAGCCACCCGCGGCTGCCCAGCCCCAGCACGACGGATCTGGTCGCGATTCAGCGCGGCGACCGCGATTTCGCTCGCGAGACACAGCGCCGCGCTGCCGGTGGTGCCGGCGATATCGAAGCAGCCGCGCTGCAGGAGCTGCTCGAGCCGGGCAGCGTCGATCTGCGCGCGCTGCATCAGCGGCTCATGGCACTCAAGTTCACCTTGCGCGGGCACGACCAGCTGAAGCCGCTCGCCGTCGCCTACGACTGGCTGTACGGCCGCTGGGACGAGCAGCAGCGCGTCCAGCTTCGAGAGAAGCTCGTGGAGGGATGCAACTACGTCATCGGCGTGATCCGCGACGAGCGCCTGTCGCCTTACAACGTGATCCTGTACAACGCCCCGCTGCAGGCGCTCATGGCCTGCTCGCTCGCGGTCTACGGCGACGACCCGCACGCCGAGCCGGTGATGCGCTTCACTTACGACCTGTGGAAGAACCGCGTCCTTCCGGTGTGGCGACAGGTGATGGGACACAGCGGTGGCTGGCACGAGGGTGGCGAATACGTTGGCATCGGCATCGGGCAGGCGATCTACGAGCTGCCGGCGATGTGGCTCAGCGCCACCGGCGAGAACCTCTTCGAGAGCGAGACAGGAATTCGCGGCTTCGCGGATTTCCTCGTCTATCGCACGCGGCCCGACGGGACGCACTACCGCTGGGGCGAC
>DATJZM010000022.1:0-3824 GCA_035499135.1 Casimicrobiaceae bacterium
CGCTTGACCTGCGCGACCTGCGCGGCGCCGCTGCGAACTACCCCTTACCGTCCTACACTCCGCAGCCGGTCAGCCCGACACAACCGCCGGCGGACGAAGGTCGCTGAGGCAGATGTGAAAATTCACCTGCTGGGAGAACGCAAATGACGCAAGAGTCGCCGGACCGTCCCGACGAGCAGCCGCGCGGCAGCTCCGGTTCGGATCCCTGGTTTGTCCGCAATGGCCGCATTCTGGCAGCAGGCCTTATCGTGGTTATCGCGGTGCTGGCGGCCTGCGTCGTGCTGGTGGTGCCAGGGGAGGCCGTCGTAATGACGCGCTTGGGAAATCCCGTCAGGGTCATGACGGCGCCGGGACTCGCGTGGAAGATTCCAGCGCCGATCGAGAGCACGATTCCGGTCGACCTCAGGCTCAAGACGACTTCGAGCGGCCTGCAGGACGTCGGCACCCGCGACGGGCTGCGCATCCTCGTGCAGGCCTACGTCGCCTGGCAGGTGCCGGACGATGCGGAACACATCCGTCAGTTCCTGCGCGCCGTGCGTAACCAGCCGGACGTAGCGGCGGATCAGCTGCGGAGTTTCATCGGCTCCTCACTAGAGATCACCGTCAGCGGCTTCGATCTTGCCGGCCTGATCAACACCGACGCGTCGAAGATTCAATTGAGCGCGCTGGAAGCGCGCCTGCTTCAGCGCATCGATGCCCAAGCGCTCAAGGTGTACGGCATTAAGATCCTGCAGGTCGGCATCGAGCGTCTGACGTTGCCGACCGAAACGCTCAACGCAACGGTGGCGAGGATGGCCGCCGAGCGCGAGACGGTCGCGGCGGCGCGCCAGGCGGAAGGAGAGCGGGCGGCCGCCGAGATCACCTCGAACGCCGACCGCGATGCGCGCGTGCTGCTCGCGCAGGCAAAAGCCGACGCCGCGGCGATCGATGCAAAGTCGCGAGTCCAGGCCGCGGATATCTACGCCAAGGCGTACAGCCGCGACCGGGAGTTGTATACCCTGCTGCGCTCGCTGGACACGCTCTCGACCGTCGTTCGCAGCAATACCACCCTGATTCTGCGCAGCGATGCGGCACCGTTTCGGATCCTGGTCGATGGGCCCGGCAGGACAGCCGGAAGCCTGCCAGCACTTCCCGCGAAAAAGCCGTAATGGCCAGCACGGCACGCAAGGAGGATCGGGAACCCGACGGGCCGTGGGCGCAGGCCGCGGAACTGTCATTCCGCGCCCTGTTCGTGCTGGTATTCATTTTGGCGGCCGGATGGGCCGTCTCCAATTGCCGCCAGGTCCCCCCCGACAGCCGCGCGCTCGTCATGCGATTCGGCACGGTAGTCCGCGAAGCGGGCGCCGGTCTGCTGGTGGCAATGCCGCAGCCTATCGAACACGTGATCCTTCTGCCCTCGAAAGATCGCCAGATCGAATTCAAAATGGCTGCATTTCAATCCGCAGAGAGCTCCACGGCGGCGTTCGTCGGCGTCAGTGAGCCCGCGCGTCAGAATACCGGCATGTTGCTCACCGGCGATATGAGCGTCGTGCACTTCGATGCGACACTCTTCTATCAGATCTCCGACGCCAATACCTACGTGTTGTCCTCCGCGCACGTCGCGCCTGCTCTGGCGAGACTCTTTGCGGCGACGGCGGTGGCGGTTGCCGCGCGGCGGGATCTCGACACCATCCTGGTCGCGCGTCCGGAGCGCACGGGCGCCAGCGACGCCGCACGCGCGGGCCGGGAAAGCCTGCGCGCGGAGCTGATGAGCGAAGTGAATCGCCGGCTGGCCGATCTTGCCCGGCAAGGCGCGGGGCTTGGCATCAGCGTCAGTCGCGTCGACCTCGTGCCCTCGATCCCGGCGGAGGCCAAGGACGCTTTCGATGCCGTACTGTTTGCCCTGCAGGCCGCTGAAACCGTGACCGCCACCGCGCGCACCGAGGCCGAGACCACCCGGCAGAAGGCCAATCAGGACCGCGACCGCATGCTGACCGATGCGCAGGCGATGGCGGAGGAGAGAACCACGCGAGCCAAGACGCGCACCGCGGCCATCAGCGCGCTTGCGCAAGGGGCACCGGGTCTCTCGGCGGACATGCTGTCCAGGCAGATCTACCAGGAGCAAATCGGCAAACTGCTGGGGCAGGCGGGTAAGGTGTACGCCACGGACAGCGCCGACGGCGCGCGGATCTTTGTGCCGGGAGGACCCCAAAATTGACCACCATCACCGACCCTCACAACACCGCAGCCGACAGCGTGCTGTTGAGCGGCTCCGAGCAGCTTTCGCTGGCGACGCGGCTGACGCTCTCGCTGCTTGCGGCAGGCTGCCTGATCGTAGCCGGCGTGCTCCAGCTGTTCCGCCCCGAGCAACACGAGGTGGCCGAGCTGGTGGCGGGCGTGGCTGCCTTTTTGGTCGCGGTACCGGCACTTCAGGCTGCGTGGCGCAGTCTGCGCCAGCCGGGGCTGCACGGGATCGTGGACCAGCTCATCGCGCTGGCGCTCCTCGGTGCCTGGGCGAGCGGCAATCTGGTCACGGCGGCGCTCCTGCCGCTGATCATGACGCTTGGGCATATCCTCGAGGAGCGCTCGCTGCTCGGCTCGCAGGAAGCCATCCGCGCCCTCAGCCGACTCACTCAGACCAAGGCACGCCGACTGGTCAACGAAGGTATTCAGGAAGTCAGCGCGCAGGCACTGCGCGTCGGTGATCGGATCGAAGCGCGCGCGGGCGATCTCATTCCGGCAGATGGCATCGTCGAAAGCGGAGAATCGAGCGTGGATATCGCCTCGATCACCGGCGAATCGGTGCCGGTGGAGGTGCAACCCGGTTCGGAAGTCCTCAATGGCACCATCAATCTCGATGGTCACCTGGTGGTGCGGATTACCCGAGTCGGTGCACAAACCACACTCGGGCGGGTGGTTGCGCTGCTGCGGGACGCGGAGCAAGCCAAACCGCCAATCACGCGCCTGCTGGAACGCTACGCGAACCGCTACCTGGTGCTCGTCTTACTGCTGGCGGCCGGGACATGGTTCGTCTCAGGTAGTACGGCGGTGATGCTCGCTGTGCTGGTGGCCTCCTGTCCGGCCGCGTTGGTCCTGGCAGCGCCGGCCACATCGATCGCGGGAATTTCGGTGGCCAGCCGCCACGGGATCCTGGTCAAGGGTGCTGCGTTCCTTGAAACCCTGGCGACCGTGGACGCCGTGGCGTTCGACAAGACCGGGACCGTAACCATCGGCCAATTGCGCCTGGTCGAAGCGCGCCCCGAAGCGGGGGTCCCATTGAATGAGTTGATCGAGGTCGCGGGGAATCTGGGCGCCGCGAGCAGTCATCCCGTCAGCCGTGCGCTGGCCCATCTGGTCAAGGACCAGGACCGTCTGGCGCTCACAGATATCCAGGAAACCAGAGGCTTGGGCGTTGTAGCCCGCCACGGCAACGAGGGTCTAGCGCTCGGTCGCTCCGCGCTGTTCGAGCAGCTCGGGATTGCGATTTCCCCGCCCCCGAGCCACGACGGTCCCACTGCGGGCGTTTCACGCGGCGAGAGGTTCCTCGGCTGGGTGCTCCTCGCGGACGAACCGCGGCCGCACGCTCGCGAGGCCGTAGCCGACCTCGCGCGGCTCGGGTTGCGGCGGCAGATCCTGATCACCGGCGATCGCTCGGCGGCAGCACGGCGCGTAGCCGAGCTACTCGACATTGGCGAGGTCCACGCCGAACTGCTCCCGGAGCAAAAGATGCGAACCATCTTCGCCGAGGTTGCCTCGGGTCACCGACCTCTGGTCGTCGGGGACGGCATCAACGACGCGCTCGCGCTCAAGGCCGGCGCCGTGGGCATTGCCATGGGCGGGCAGGG
>DATJZM010000023.1:0-62048 GCA_035499135.1 Casimicrobiaceae bacterium
TGCGCGGCGCGCAGCGTGTTGGCGAGCAGCATCGCGATCGTCATCGGGCCGACGCCGCCGGGCACGGGCGTGATCCAGCCGGCGCGCTCGCGCGCCGGCGCGAAGTCGACGTCGCCGCATAGCTTCCCTCCTGCGTCGCGGTTCACCCCGACGTCGATCACGATGGCGCCTGGCTTGATCCAGTCGCCCTGGACGAACGCCGGCTTGCCGACCGCCGCGACGAGGATGTCGGCCGCGCGCGCGATCGCCGGCAGATCGCGCGTTGCGGAGTGACAGACGGTGACCGTGCAGCGAGCCATGAGCAATTCGAGCGCCATCGGGCGGCCGACGATGTTCGACTGCCCGATCACCACCGCGTGCTTGCCGGCGAGGTCGTCGCCGGTTTCGCGCAGCAGCACCATGCATCCGGCCGGCGTGCACGGACGCAGCAGCGGCCGTTTGAGCACGAGGCGCCCCATGTTGAGCGGGTGCAGTCCGTCGACGTCCTTGTGTGGATCGATACGTTCGGTCACGCGGTCTGCATCGATGTGCTTCGGCAGCGGGAGCTGCACGAGAATGCCGTGCACGGCGGGATCCGCATTGAGCCGATCGATCAGCGCCAGCAGCTCCGCCTCGGGGGCCGTCGCGGGAAGGTCGTGGGCGAACGAGCGCATCCCCACGCCGTCCGTCGTCTTGCGCTTGTTGCGCACGTAGACCTGCGAGGCGGCGTTCTCGCCGACGAGGATCACGGCGAGTCCCGGCGCACTGCTGCCGGACGCGACGCGTGCAGCAACCTCTCGCGCCAGATCGACTCGCAGCCGCTCGGCGTGCGCCTTGCCGTCGATGATGCGTGCGGTCATGGAGCCAAAAAAGCGCGCAGTTTACCCGATTTGCACGACGGGCCAGCCCTTCTCGGTTGCGAGCCTGGCGAGAAATGCGTCGGGGTTCGCGGCCACGGGATTGGTGACGCGTGAGAGCAGCGGAACGTCGTTGCGCGAGTCGCTGTAGAACCAGCTCTCGCGAAACGACGCGAGGGTCGTCCCGCGCCCGGCAAGCCACGCGTCCAGCCGGGCGATCTTGCCTTCGCGCATGTTCGGCATGCCGTCCACTTTGCCCGTATAGCGCCCCTCCTTCATCTCCGGCTCGGTCGAGATGAGATTGTCGATTCCGAGCTCGGCGGCGATCGGCGCGGTAAGGAAACGGCTCGCGGCGGTCGTGAGAACGACCAGGTGACCGGCGTCGCGATGCGTGGCGACGAGTGCGCGCGCCGTGGCTGAAATCGCCGGAAAGATGCGATCGGCCAGATACCGCGCGCGCCAGGCCGCAAGGCGGGCCGGCTCGTGAGGGACGAGCGTGGAAAGGTAGAACTCGCAGAACTCGTAGATGCCGATCTCGCCACGCTGGTAGCGCTCGCTCACATCGTGCATCGCCGGCTCGAAGCGTTCGCGCTGGAGCGCGCCCTGGTCGATCAGGAATTCGACCCAGGCCTCGTCGGCGTCGATCGTGAGCAGAGTACGATCGAGGTCGAAGAGCGCGATGACGTCGGGCAGATTCCGCATCGCAGCTAGAATGTGTGCATGGGTGATCGCTGGATCGCGCCGGCGCCGATGCTAGCGCAGGTCGTCCGCCGCCTCACGCGAGTGCTCGCGCCGCCGGCCGCGAGCTATGTGCCGCTGCGCGCTGCGGGTTCCACGGTCGGTTGGCTGACGCCGCCTCGCGTGCGGCGGCTCGAGCGCTGGCCCCGTTATTTCGCGGTCGGTACCCGCAGCGTCGACTGCGCGCCTTCGCTCGCCACGCCGGCTGCGCGCACCGAGGCTTTTGCCGAAGTCGCGCGCGCCCTCGCATCCGAGGGCGCATTGACCGCGTGGCGCGACGAGCGCTACGCCGTGGCCGCGGAGCCGGGCGGACCCGCGCTCTTCGAGCTCGAGCGTGCGGCGGCGCGCTACTTCGGCATCCACACCTTTGCCGTGCACGCGAGCGGGCTGGTCGGCGGCGAGGACGGCTGGCGCATGTGGCTCGCGCGACGCAGTCCAGCGAAGCCGATCGACCCGGGACTGCTCGACAACCTCGTGGGAGGCGGCATCCCCTCGGGTGCGGGCGTCGAGGCCACAATGGTCAGGGAAGCATGGGAGGAGGCCGGGATCGCGCCCGACGCTGCGCGCCAGGCGCGTCCGGCCGGCGAAGTGCGCATCTGCCGCGATCAGCCCGACGGCATGCAACGCGAGACGATCTACGTGCACGACCTCTGGCTCCCGACGAGCTTCGCGCCGGTGAACCAAGACGGCGAAGCAACCGGGCACAGGCTGTGGTCGCCGCAGGAAGTGCTCGCGGCGATCGCGACCGACGACGTCACCGCCGACGCAAGCCTCGTCGTGGTCGACTTCCTTCTGCGCCACGGTCACGTCGCGCAAAGCGACGCGAGCTTCGCGGCGCTGCATGCGCTGCGCTCTACTTCCACGTCGCATCGCGGGCAGGCGTAGCAGGCTCGCGGGGGTGCCCCGCGGGCCCGACCGCACGAGGAGCTTATTTCTTCGCCGCTGCGGGTTGGACCGAGACCGCGACGGCCTCAGTGTACGTCGCCTCGACCTTGTCACCCAAGGCGACCAGCTTGTATTGATTGGGATCGCGAAGCTTGAGGTCCACGGTGCGCTGCGGCCCGCGCAGGGTGACCGTCTGGGTCGCCGGATCGAGCCCGACGACTTCGGCGATGACGGTCACCTGGCGCCCAGCGGCGGCGCCGGGCATCTGCCCCGGCTTTGCCGCGCCCGCGACGTCGGTAACGCTGCGTCCGACCACCTGGGTGCTGCCCTTCTTGAGCTCGAGCGTCAGCGCCTCGACGTACTCGACGTCGACTTGATCACCGACTTTCATCTGGTCGAAGTTCTTCACCTCGGGTCCGGCAGTGATCGTCACCTCTTTGCCCTGCGGCCCCTTGAGCGTGACAGCGCGGGTCGCGCGGTCGATCTTGGTGATGGTGGCCGTCAGTTTGACGGTCTGCGCGACGCCCCCAACTCCGGGGCCCGTGCCAACGACCACGCCGCCCGTCTGTGCCGATGCGGGCACGGCAACGGCGGCAAGAAAGAGGGTAAGAAGAAAAACCAAGGCAGGCATGACATAGCTCCTTTCGTGCTGAATGCGTTCATCCGTGGACTCTGCTCCACGGCGGGGACGGAATTGTCTCACAGAGAAGCTCTCGCGCGCGGCGCGATCTAGGCGACCCGGATGGCGGGAGCCGCCGCTCCCGCGGGCGCGACCTGGCGGATGCCCATCTCGCGCAGCGTGTCGCGCACCGCGTTGACCGCCTGGCGCATCTCCGCCGGCCCGATCGCGCCGATGCAGCCCACGCGGAAGGTCTCCACTTGCGTGAGCTTGCCCGGGTAGAGGATGAAGCCCTTGTCGCGAACGCGCTCGTAAAAGTCCTTGAAGCTGTACTTCGGGTCCGGCGGTGCGTGAAAGGTCACGATGATCGGCGCCTGGATCTGCGGATCGAGGAAAGGCCGGAAACCCATCTCGCCCATGCCGGCGACAAGCGTTTCGTAATTGGCCTTATAGCGAGCGAGCCGCGCCACCTGGCCGCCGGCCTCGAGATACTGCGTGAGCGCTGCGTCGAGCGCCACCACGACGTGCGTCGGCGGCGTGTAGCGCCACTGCATCGTGCGCTCCATGTAGACCCACTGGTCGTGCAGGTCGAGGGAGAGCGAGGTCGAACGGCCGGCGCACTTCTCGAGCGCGCTGCGGCGCACGAACACGAAGCCCATCCCCGGCGGCCCTTCGATGCACTTGCCTGACGCCGCCACGAGTGCGTCGAACGCGACGGCAGCGCCATCGATGGGGACGGCACCGAAGCTGCTCATCGCATCGACGATCAGGCTGCGCTTGCGCTGCGCCACCGCGGCAGCGATCTCGGGCAGCGGGTTCAGGATTCCGGTCGAAGTCTCACAATGGATGAGCCCCACGTGCGTGATCGATGCGTCTCGGTCGAGCAGCCGGGCGACATCCGCTGCGGTGGTGGGCACGTCCTCCGCCGTCTCGAAAGTCGTCAGCCTGCGGCCCATCATCTCGGTGAGCTTCGCCATGCGCTTGCCGTAGGCGCCGTTGACGAGAACCAGCACGTGGCCGTCGCGCGGCACCAGCGTGTTCACCGCCGCCTCGACCGAGAACGTGCCGCTGCCCTGCAGCGGAACGCAGACGTGGGTTCCCGCAGCGTTGAGAATCCCGGTCAGCCGCTCGCGCACGCGCGCGGTGACCGCGTTGAATGCGCCGTCCCACGAGCCCCAGTCGCGGAGCATCGCCGACTTGGTCGCGAGCGAGGTGGTGAGCGGCCCGGGGGTGAGGAGGACGGGGTCACGGTCGACATTGCTCATTGCTGCTCCTTGGATTCTTGCGGCCGGCTCGCCTCACGCGGGCGCCGCCAGCCGGCGCCAGGCCTGGGTGCGCCGAAGGAGCCACCCTTCGGCAAGAAGCGAGGCGACGGTTATCGCGGCGGAAGTCGCGACGATGAGGGTCGCGACCGCAGCCGCCGAGCCGACGGCGCCCGCCTCGTCCAGTTTGACGATCGAAATCGACACCAGCGTCGTTTTCGGCGAATACAGGAATACCACGGCCGAAATCGTCGTCATGGCGTTGACGAAGTAGTAGCGGCTGATGTCGATGACCGTCGGCAGGCACACCGGGACGGTGACGCGCCCAAACGTCTTGTAGAAGGGCACTTTC
The DNA here is from genome assembly GCA_035499135.1 of Casimicrobiaceae bacterium. Lineage (GTDB taxonomy): Bacteria > Pseudomonadota > Gammaproteobacteria > Burkholderiales > Casimicrobiaceae > PALSA-1003. Next base: position 4,693 of record DATJZM010000023.1, read on the forward strand.
AGCGATGCCGACACCGACTCGAACTCGTTGTCGAGCTGCTTCAGTGCCGTGAGCGCCGTGAGATGACTCGAGGAGTAGAAGTGAACGATGGTCGAGGCCACCAGAATCGCCATCGTCCCGTAGAGCGTGTTGAGCGGGTTGTCGGGATGGTTGAAGAACAGGATGTAGCCGATGCCGAGGACCAGGCCCGGCACCGCCATCGGCATCATCGCCTGCACACGGACGAGCGGCCGCAGCGCGTCCGCGCCGCGCGTCTTCTCGAGCCAGTACGCGCCCGCGAAGGTGATCGCAGCGCCGAGCACGGCGCAGGAGAAGGCCATGACGAGGCTGTTGCGGTAGGCGCGGTCAACGCCCATCTCCTCGAACGCATAGATGTAGTGGTTGAGCGTCGGCGAGAGGTTGTAAGGCCACACGCGCACGAACGATCCGAACGCCGCCATGCCCATCACGACCAGCATCACCACCGAGACGACCAAGACATAGGCAAGCGCCGAGCGGTCGCGGCCGGCCGCCGGGCGCGGCGCATACGGTACGCTACGCGCGCTGAGCAGGGCCTGCTGCCGGCCGCGCACGGCCTGGTCGATCGCGTAGGCGACCACCGCGGGCACCAGCAGCACAAGGCCGACGACGGCGCCGATGTTGAAGTTCTGCTGGCCGATCACCTGCTTGTAGATGTCCATCGCCAGCACGCCGTAGTTGCCTCCGATCACCTTGGGCACGCCGAATTCCGAGACTGCCATGGTGAACACGACCATCGTCGCCGAGATGAGCCCGTAGCGCGCGCCGGGCAGAGTGATGGTCATGAACTTGCGCCACTCCGGGGTGCCGAGCGAAGCGGCGGCCTCGTAGAGCCGCGCATCGGACAGCGACAGCGCCGCCAGCAGGATCATCACCGCGTGCGGAAACGAGGCGAAGGTCATCGCGAGCACCATTCCGGGAAGGCCGTAGACCGTCGCCAGACCGAACCAGCCGAGGACGAACTTGAGCGCGCCCTGATTTCCGAACAGATAGATGAACGAGAGCGCCGCGAGCATCGACGGCGCGAGGATCGGTATCAGCGCGATGTTGCGCCACATCGGCTTCAGGGGAATGCAGGTGCGCTGGATCGCGAAGGCGAAACCGAAGGCGAGCGGCACGGTGATCGCGGTCGTCAGCCCGGCGAAGATCAGCGTGTGCGTCGCGGAGAACGCGAAGCCCGGAGAAGCAAGGTACTGCGCGAAATTCGCGAGGCCGACCGTCGCGCCGGCCTTGTCCTCCACGCTGCGCACGAACAGCATCGCGAGCGGCAGCGCGAGGAAAACGAGCAGCGTCGTGAAGAGCAGCACGATGCCGCCGCGCGCGGCAAGCCACTCGCCCCAGCGGCGTCGCTTGGCTCCGACCAGGAAGCCAGCGGATGCGGTTGCGCTCATGCCTTGGCGCCCCTGAGCGGTCTACGCGCTCCGCGGAAAGACGCGCACGCGCTCGCCGCGCAGCGCGAACGGGAGCGCCGCGCCTTCCTTCACGCCGAGCTCGTGCGTCTGGTTGAGCGAGAGGTAGATCGTCATCGCCTGCCCTTCGAACCCATCCACGTCAACCCGGGCGAGGCAGTAGGTGCCGAGGAAATCGATACGCCGCACCGTGCCCCTCAATGCGTTCGGCATCGTCTCGACGGCGCCCGTATCAGCGAGAATGCGGTCTTCCGGCCGCAGGTACAGTCTGACCCGCTCGCCTGCCGCGGCACCGTTCGCCGGGGTCGCGATCTCGATTCTCCCGACGCGGTAGCGCCCGGCTCCAAGGCACTCCGCCTCCAGCACGTTCACCTTCCCGAGAAAGTCGGCCACGAACGGAGTCGTCGGCTGCACATAGACTTCCAGCGGAGTGCCGACCTGCTCGATGACGCCGTGGTTCATCACCACGACGCGGTCGGCCATCGACAACGCTTCCTCCTGGTCGTGCGTGACCATGATGGTCGTAACCCACAGCCGGCGCTGCAGCGCCCGGATCTCGCCGCGCAGTCGCTCGCGTTCCTTGGCATCGAGCGCCGACAGCGGCTCGTCGAGCAGCAGCAGAGACGGCGAAGTCGCAAGCGCGCGCGCCAGCGCGACCCGCTGCTGCTGGCCGCCTGACATCTGGCTGGGAAACTTTGCTCCGGTATCCGGCAGCCCGACCAGAGTCAGGAGCTCCTTCACGCGCCCATCGATCTCGGCGCGCCCCTTGCGACGGTTGACAAGCCCGTACGCCACGTTGTCGCGGATAGTCAGATTGGGAAATAGGGCATACGACTGGAAAACGATGCCGTAATCGCGCGCCGACGGCGCCGCGCGGGAAATGTCGCGGCCGTTCTGGATGACGCGCCCAGAGGTCTGCGTCTCGAGGCCGGCGACGATGCGCAGCAGCGTGGTCTTGCCGCAGCCCGAGGGGCCGAGAAAGCAAACGAGCTCGCCCGGTAGGACGGCGAGGTCGATCGAGCGCAGGGCGACGAAGCTGCCGAAGGCCTTGTGGATTCCCTCCAGCGTTAGCGTCGGCGTAGCCTGGCCGGGCTCGCTCATCGGTGAAGTCCGATTGGCGCGCGGCTGGCCGCGGCTAGCGCTCGCCGCGGGCGCGCAGCGGCGGCCCGCGACGAGGCTGCGTGCGACCGGGCGACGTTACTTCGGGGCCGCCTTGGACTCGTAGCGCTTGCTCCACTCGGCGAGGATCTTGTCGCGGTTCGCCGCCGCCCACGCGAAGTCGTTCTTGGCCAGCATGCTTCCGTAGTTCGCAGGCACGTTGGGCAGCGGCTGCGAGAGACTAGGCACCGCGACGATCGCGAAGTTCTTGGCATACAGCGCCATCGCGGCGTCGGAGGCAGCCCAGTCCATCAGCTTCTGCGCTGCGGCCGCGTTCTTGGTTCCCTTGTAGATGCCAATCGCTTCGAGGTCCCAGCCGAGCCCTTCCTTCGGGAAGACGAGGTCGATGGGCTTGCCCTGGGCCTTTTCGCGGTTGGCGCGATACTCGAAGGAAATACCGACAACGTACTCGCCGTTGGCAGCCGCCGCGCAGGGCCGCGACCCCGAGTGCATGTACTGCGCGATGTTCTCGTGCAGACCGTCCATGAACTTCCAGCCGTCGGCTTCGCCATACATCTGCAGCCACGCGGTGACGTCGAAGTACCCGGTGCCCGACGAGGCGGGATGCGGCATCACGATCTGCCCCTTGTAGACCGGCTTGGTCAGATCCTTCCATGTTTCCGGCTTCGGGATGCCCCGCTTCGCCGCTTCCACCGTGTTAAAGCAAATCGTCGCACCCCACACGTCCATTCCGGTCCAGGCCGGGGGATTCTTCGCGTCGCGGTACTGCGGTGCGATCCGCGCCAGACCCTGCGGTGCATACGGCTGCAGCATCCCCTCTTTGTCGAAGATGGCCATGCTCGTGGCGGCGACACCCATGACGACGTCGGCCTTGGGATTCGCCTTCTCGGCGAGCAGCTTCGCGGTGATGATCCCGGTCGAGTCGCGGACCCAGACGATCTCGATGTCGGGGTTGGCCTTGTTGAAGCCTTCGGTATAAGCCTTCAGCTGGTCGTCCTCGAGTGCCGTATACACGGTGAGTTGCGTCTTCTGCGCCAGCGCAGGCAGCGCGGCGAAGGCGGCGAGGGCCGCGGCGGCGGCCGCGCGGCCGAGCCACCGGAGTAATAGGGCGGGTGTCATTTTCGAGCTCCTTCTAGATGGGTTGCTGCGAGGTCGTACGGAAGCTTGGCGGATGCTACGCGCCGCATCCGCCCCCGGCAATAGCTGCCGGTTGCAGGCGACAGTGCGCAGCGAAGATCGGGCATCGCGTTCTCGGAGGTGCTCGGCTGGGGCTGTAGTCTGAACCGCTCCTATTGCAGATTGTTGACAATCTACCGGAGGCGCGACATGATCGCAAGCATGGCCACCCTCCCCGCGGCGCCGGCGCCGCTCGTTCCGCGCGCTCCGGCCGCGCACGCGCTCGCCTTGGTGCGGAGCAGCTCGCTCCCCGACCTGGTGCGACAGGAGCTCGAGCGCATGATCCTCGCCGGCGAGATCGCCGCCGGCGCCAAGCTCACCGAAGCAACCCTCGCCGCCCGCCTCGGAGTGTCGCGCGGTCCTGTCCGGGAGGCATTTCGCGCGCTCGAAGAGCTGGGGCTGGTACGCATCGAGAAGAATCGCGGCGTGTTCGTGCGGCGCATCAGCATCGAAGAGGCGGACCAGATCTACGAGGTGCGCGCGATCCTCGACGAATGGATTGGCCGGCGCCTCGCGCAAAGTGCGACGGCGGAGCAGATCCGCGCGCTGCGCTCGCACGTCGAGCGCATGGACCGGGCGGCCGCGCGGCGCGACCTCGATGGCTACTACCACCTCAACCTCGAGTTCCACGACCAGCTCGTGGCGGGCTGCGGCAACGCGAAGCTGTCCGCCACCTACCGTCGGCTGGTGAACGAGCTGTCGCTCTTCCGCCACCAGGCGCTAGCCCGCGGCGAGACGATGAGCATCTCTACCCGCGAGCATCGCGAGATCGTCGAGCGCATCGCTTCCGGCAATGGGGCCGCGGCCGGCAAGGCGCTCCTCGATCACGTGCTGGCCAGCCGCGAGCGCATGCACGAGGCTCGCGCCGAAGGCGACGGCACGTCGCGCCGCCCGGCGCAGAGCGTGCGCACGCGCCGGAGCCGCTGATGGCCACGGCCATGCTGAGCGTCAACGGCCGCAGCTATCGCCGCCCGGCGCGGCCGGCCGTCGTCGTCTGCGTCGACGGCTGCGAGCCCGATTACATCAACCAGGCGATCGAAGCCGGCAAGGCCCCCTTCCTCGCCGGACTCAACGGCAATGGCACGTGCCTCACGGCGGACTGCGTCGTTCCGTCCTTCACGAATCCCAACAACCTGTCGATCGTGACCGGCGTTCCGCCGTCGGTGCACGGTATCTGCGGCAACTACTTCTGGGATCGCGAGGCAAACGCAGAGGTCATGATGAACGACCCGCGCTACCTTCGCGCCGGCACGATCCTCGCCGCTTTCGCGCAAGATGGCGCGAAGGTAGCCGTGGTCACCGCCAAGGACAAGCTGCGGGCGCTGCTCGGCCATCGGCTGCAGGGGATCTGCTTTTCGGCGGAAAAGGCCGATCAAGCGACGCGCGCGGCCAACGGAATCGAAGGTCTTCTCGCGCTCGTCGGCATGGCGCTGCCCTCGGTCTACAGCGCGGAGCTCTCCGAGTTCGTGTTCGCAGCCGGCGTCAAGATCTTGCAGCGCGACCGTCCCGATCTCATGTACCTGTCGACCACCGACTACGTCCAGCACAAGTCCGCGCCGGGAACGCCGCCCGCCAACGCCTTCGTGGCGATGATGGACCGCTACCTCGCCGAGCTCGATGGCCTCGGCGCGACGATCGTTCTCACCGCAGACCACGGCATGAACGCGAAGACCGACGCCTTCGGCCGTCCGAACGTCATCTACCTGCAGGACGTCCTCGACGCGTGGTACGGCCCCGGCACGACGCGAGTGATCCTGCCGATCACGGATCCCTACGTCGTGCATCATGGAGCGCTCGGCTCCTTCGCTACCGTCTACCTGCTGCCCGAACGCGCCGCCGAGGCGTCCGCGCGCATCGCTGCGCTTGCCGGCGTCGACCTCGTGCTCACGCGCGAACAGGCGGCGGCGCGCTTCGAGCTGCCGCCCGACCGGATCGGCGACCTCGTCGTCGTGGCCGAACGTCTCACCGCGCTCGGCAGTGCCGTAAAACGCCACGATCTGTCCGGGCTCGACGCGCCGCTGCGCTCGCACGGCGGAATTTCAGAGCAGCGCGTGCCGCTCATCGCCAATCGCTCCGCAACGGGTTTGCCTGCGGATCGCCGTTGGCGTAACTTCGATGCATTCGATCTCGCGCTGAATTACCTGCCGTGAACATGATGACCGACCTCGCCCACGTGCGCAGCGGCCGCGTGCTGCACGAGAAGATGCGCGTGGCCGGTCGCGGCGTTGGCGGCGATCGTGTCATCGAGGTGCACAATCCGTACACCGGCGCGATCGTCGGCACGGTGCCCAAGGCAAGCGTCGCTGAGATCGCTCGCGCGCTCGCGCTCGCCAGGCAGTACCGCTCCAGGCTGTCGCGCTACGACCGCTACCGGATCTGCTACCGCGCCGCAGACCTGATCCGCGCCCGCACGGAGGAGATCTCGGATCTGATCACGGCCGAGTGCGGCATCTGCAAGAAGGACTCGACCTACGAGGTCGGCCGCGCCTGCGATGTCTTCGTGTTCGCGGGCAACGCCGCGCTCGCTGACGACGGGCAGATCTTCTCCTGCGACCTCACGCCCCACGGCAAGCAGCGCAAGGTGTACACGCTGCGCGAGCCGCTGCTGGGCGCGATCACTGCCATCACACCGTTCAACCACCCGCTGAACCAGGTGGCGCACAAGGTTGCTCCGTCGATCGCCACCAACAATCGGATGGTGCTCAAGCCCAGCGAGAAGACGCCGCTGACCGCCCTGCTGCTGGCCGACATCCTCTACGAGGCGGGATTGCCGCCGGAGATGTTCTCGGTGGTCACGGGCGATCCCCGGGAAATTGCCGATGAGCTACTGACGAACGCCGACGTCGATCTCGTGACGTTCACGGGCGGCGTCGCCGTCGGCAAGTACATCGCCGCGAAGGCAGTGTACAAGCGGCAGGTGCTCGAGCTCGGCGGCAACGACCCGCTCATCGTCATGGAAGACGCCGACCTCGAGGAGGCGGCGACGCTCGCCGTCGCCGGCTCGTACAAGAACTCCGGCCAGCGCTGCACGGCCGTCAAGCGCATGCTGGTGCACGAGACGGTTGCGGATCACTTTGTCGAGCTTCTCGTTGCGAAGAGCCGCGCCATACGCTACGGCGACCCGATGGACCCCGCGACCGATATGGGCACGGTCATCGACGAGGCGGCGGCCAGAAGCTTCGAAGCGAAGGTCAACGACGCAGTGAGCGGGGGCGCCCGGCTGCTCTATGGAAACATCCGCAAGGGCGCGCTCTACTCCCCGACGGTGCTCGACCAGGTGCGGCCCGACATGTCGGTGGTAAGGCAGGAGACCTTCGGCCCGGTCTCGCCGGTGATCCGCTTCCGCGACCTCGACGAGGCGATCGCCATCGCCAACTCCACCGACTACGGCCTCTCATCGGCTGTCTGCACCAACCGGCTCGATTACATCACGCGGCTTGTCGCCGAGCTTCGCGTGGGCACCGTCAACGTGCGCGAGGTGCCGGGATACCGCCTCGAGCTGACGCCTTTCGGTGGCGTCAAGGACTCGGGTCTGGGCTACAAGGAAGGCGTGCAGGAAGCGATGAAGAGCTTCACCAACCTGAAAACGTATTCTCTGCCGTGGTGACGCAATGGCGCTGACGATCCCCGACATCAGTGCGCTCTTCGAAGCCAAGGGCGGCAGGATGTACGCGGGCGAGCCCGTGACGCAGCTCGAGCACGCGCTGCAAAGCGCCGCGCTCGCCGAGGCGGCCGGCGCCGACGCGCAGAGCATCACCGCCGCGCTGCTGCACGATCTCGGGCACCTCCTGAACGACCAGGGCGAGACGCCGACCGCGCGCGGCATCGACGACGTGCACCAGTATTTCGCGCTGCCCTTCCTGCGCACGCTCTTCGGCGAGGCCGTGCTCGAGCCGATCCGGCTGCACGTCGACGCGAAGCGCTACTTGTGCGCGACGCGTCCGGGCTACTACGACGCGCTCTCCGCCGATTCGAAGCGAAGCCTGGCATTGCAGGGCGGAATCTACTCTCGCGCCGAGGCCGAGGCGTTCGCCGCCAACCCCTGGGCCGCGCGCGCGGTCGAGCTTCGCCTGTGGGACGACGCCGCGAAAAGCGCCGGACTTGCCACGCCGCCGCTGGCACATTTCGTGCTCGCGATGAAATCGGCAACCCGTTCAACCTAACCCGCGATGCAGATCCTGCTCAACCTTCTCGCCGGAGTCGCACTGCTTGTGTGGGGCACGTACATCGTGCGCACCGACATCCTGCGCCTCTACGGCGGCGACCTGCGGCGGATCTTGCGGCAGAGCGTCTCCAACCGCTTCGCCGCGTTCGGCGCCGGGCTCTCGGTGACGGCGCTCCTCCAGAGCAGCACGGCCACGGCGATGATCGTCGCCGCCTTCGTGGGCCAAGGGCTCATTGCAACCGCGCCGGCGCTTGCCGTCATGCTCGGAGCGGACGTCGGCACCAGCCTCATGGTGCTCCTGTTCTCGTTCAACCTATCGTGGCTCTCGCCCTTCCTTATATTCACCGGCGTAGTGCTTTTCCTGCGCCGCGAGAACAGCCGTGTGGGTCGTTTCGGCCGCATCCTGATCGGGCTGGGGCTCATCATCATGGCGCTGCAGTGGATCGTGCTCTCGGCGAAGCCGGTCACGCAGGCCGCCGGGGTGCAGGTGATCTTCACCTCGCTCACCGGCGACGTGCTGCTGGACATGCTCGTCGGCGCAGTGTTCGCGGTGCTCTCCTTCTCCAGCCTGGCGGTGGTGCTGCTGACGGCGGCACTCGCCGCCGCCAAGCTGATCGGCGTGCACGTCGGGCTGGCCCTGGTCCTGGGCGCCAATCTCGGCGGCGGCGTGCTGGCCATGATGAACACCCTGAACGCGTCTCCCGAGGCTCGCCGGGTCACGCTGGGCAACTTCCTCTTCAAGCTGATCGGCTGCCTGATGGTGGCGCCGTTCCTGGAACAGGTCGAGACGCTGCTCGCGTCGCTCGATCCGTCCGCGAATCGCATCGTCGTGCACTTTCACCTGCTGTTCAACGTGGCGATCGCCGTGGGCTTCCTGTTCTTCACCGAGCAGATCGCGCGGCTCGCCGAGCGGCTGCTGCCGCACAAGCCCGACGTGGATGATCCGTCCAAGCCGCGCTACCTCGACTCGTCGGCGCTTTCCACGCCAGCGCTGGCGATCGGCAACGCGGCCCGCGAAGCGATTCGCCTCGCCGACGTGATCGAGCAGATGCTCGCCGGCATGCTCACGGTGCTGAAGACCAACGACCGTGTGCTCGCGCAGCGGCTGCGCAAGATGGACGATATCGTCGACGACCTCTACACCGCCATCAAGCTCTACCTCACCCAGATCAGCCGCGAAGCGCTGGAGGAAAACGATGGCCGGCGGTGGACCGACATCGTCTCCTTCGCGATCAACATGGAGCAGGTCGGGGACATCATCGAGCGCATCATCACCGATCTCGAGGACAAGAAGATCGACAAGGGACGCAGCTTCTCGGATGCCGGAATGGTGGAGATCTGCGACCTGCACGCACGGCTGATCTCGAACCTGAGGCTCGGGATGAGCGTCTTCCTGCACGGCGATCTGAAGAGCGCGCAGCAGCTGCTCGCCGAGAAGGTGCTGTTCCGCGACCTGGAGCGCTCCTATGCCGACTCGCACATCGCGCGTCTCGCCAACAACACGCAGCAGAGCATCGAGACATCTTCGCTGCACCTCGACCTCATCAGCGACCTGAAGCGCATCAACTCCCACATCTGCTCGATCGCGTACCCCATCCTCGAGCAGGCCGGCGTGCTGGCGAAAACGCGGCTCAAGGAAACGCCGGTGCAGCCGCCAGCGCAGCCCGGTGGCGCCGTCGAGCCTGCGGCCGAAGGAAACTGGAAGAAGCGCAAGCCGCGCACGGCGTAGCCGTGGAGCTCACCCTCGGTGTCACCCTGGCGGTGCTCGGTGCGGGGCTTCTCCACGCGGGATGGAACGCTCTGCTCAAGTCGGCTCCCGGCGGAGATGCGCTGCTCGACACGGCAACGGTCGTGGCGGGCTCCTCGGTCTGGGGGTGCCTCGTCGCCCCGCTGGTGGGCGTGCCGGCGAGCGCCGCGTGGCCTTACATGGCGCTCTCCGCCGTGATTCATTTCGGCTACTACCTCACGCTCGCGCAGGCGTATCGGACCGGCGATCTTTCCTTCGCCTATCCCCTGATGCGCGGCAGCGCTCCGTTGATCGTCGCGCTGCTCGGCGTCGTGTTCCTCGGCGAGCTGCCGACTATGCCCATGGCGCTCGGCATCGCGCTGATCTCGCTCGGCATCGTGAGCATCGCTCTCATCCCTCACGGTCTGCGCGGGCACCCGCACAACGCCGCGTACTGGGCGTTCGCCAACGCCGGGATCATCGCGACGTATACGCTCGTCGATGCCAGCGGCGCGCGGGCTTCCGGCAACGCCGCCGGCTACGTGTCGTGGCTGATTTTCCTCGAAGGCCTGCCCTTCCTCATCTGGGTTTTCTGGCGCCGCGGGCCGGCCGCGCTGCGCTACGTGCGCGCGAGCGCCACACGGGGACTGATCGGCGGTGCCTGCAGCCTGGCCGCCTACGGCATCGTGCTGTGGGCGATGACTCGCGCACCGGTGGCTGCGGTGGCTGCCTTGCGCGAGACCTCCGTTCTCTTCGCCGCGCTCATGGGCACGCTGTGGCTCAAGGAAGGCACCGGCCTGTCGCGGCTCGCCGGCGCGGTGAGCGTCGTGGCCGGCATCGCCGCGCTCAAGCTCGGATAACGCACGGGCGCGATGAGCACTGCGAGCGATTCGACGTCGACGCCGCTACCTGCCGCGTGCCGCGTCGCGGTCGTCGGGGGCGGCATCGCCGGCGCCTCGACGGCCTACCACCTCGCGAAGGCGGGCATCGTCGACGTGCTGCTGCTCGAACAGGGGCGGCTCACCTGCGGGACGACCTGGCATGCGGCCGGGCTCGTCGGACAGTTGCGCGCGACGCGCAACGCAACGCGGATGAGCCGCTACGGGATCGAGCTCTACTCGACGCTCGAAGCCGAGACAGGGCTCGCCACGGGCTGGAAGCGCTGCGGCAGTCTCAACGTCGCAAAGACCACGGAGCGCCTCAAGCTGCTGAAGCGACAGATGGCGCGCGCAAGGAGCTTCGGCATCGAATTCGAGTTCGTCACGCCCGCCGAGGCGGGCCGCATTTATCCGCTGCTGCGCACCGACGATCTCGCGGGGGCGGTGTGGATACCGGGCGACGGCAAGGCGAATCCCACCGACCTCACGCAATCGCTCGCCCGCGGTGCACGCCTGCGCGGGGTGCGCATCGTGGAAGGATGCAAGGTCGTCGGCTTGCGCACCGAGCGGGGACGGGTTGCGGGCCTGCGCTACCGCACGGCCGAGGGAGAGGGCGAGCTCCGCTGCGAGACGCTGGTCAACTGCGCCGGCGTGTGGGCGCGCGAGTTCGGCACGATGGCGGGCGTGAGCGTGCCGCTGTTCGCCGCCGAGCATTTCTACCTCGTGACCAGGCCGATCCCGGGCGTGCACCCCGACCTGCCCGTGATGCGCGATCCCGACGGCTACATCTACTACAAGGAAGAGGTCGGCGGGCTTGTGATGGGAGGCTTCGAGCCTGTCGCGAAGCCGTGGAATGTGGCGCGCATTCCCGAGCGCTTCGAGTTCCAGCTCCTGCCCGAGGACTGGGATCACTTCGAGATCCTGATGCGCAACGCCGTCCACCGTACGCCGTGCCTCGAGACCGCGCAGGTGAAGATGCTGCTCAACGGGCCCGAGAGCTTCACAGTGGACGGCAACTTCATCCTGGGGGAAGCGCCGGAGCTGCGCGGATACTTCGTGTGCGCCGGGTTCAACTCCGCCGGGATCGCGAACGCCGGTGGCGCCGGCAAGCTCATCGCCGAGTGGATCGCGCAAGGCGAGGCGCCGCTGGATCTGTGGGACGTCGACATCCGCCGCTTCGCCCCGCTGCACGCCAATCGCCGGCATCTTTTCGACCGCACCGCCGAGACGCTGGGCTTGCACTACGCGATGCGCTGGCCGCGCGAGGAGCTCTCTACGGTGCGCCCGCTGCGCCGCTCGCCGCTCTACGAACGGCTGAAGGCGAAGCGCGCCGTCTTCGGAAGCAAGCTCAACTGGGAGCGCGCCAACTACTTCCTGCCCGAAGGCGCGGCGGAGCCCGCGCCGACGCTCGACCGGCCCGGCTGGCTCCCGTACGTGCTCGAGGAGCAGCGCGCCTGTCGCGAGGACGTGGTCGTGTTCGATCAGACCTCGTTTGCGAAATTCATGCTCAAGGGCCGCGACGCGCTGGCCGTGCTGCAGCGACTCTGCGCCAACGAGATCGACGTGCCGGTCGGACGCATGGTCTACACGGCCATGCTCAACGACCGCGGCGGCTTCGAGAGCGATCTCACCATCACCCGTCTCGGCGCCGACACTTTCTTCATCCTCACCGGCTCGGCTCAAGCGACCCGCGACGCGGACTGGATCGGCCGTCACATACTTGACGCAGAGTCCGCCGCGCTCGTCGACGTGACTTCAGCCTGGTCGGTGATCTCGGTCATGGGTCCGAAGGCCGAGGCGTTGCTCGCACGCTGCTCGCCGGACGAGCTGTCCAAAGGCGCATTGCCGTTCTCCTCTACCCGGGAGATCGACGTGGGGTACGCCCGCGTGCGCGCCGCGCGGATGAGCTACGTCGGTGGTCCGGGCTTCGAACTCTGCGTGCCCACGGAGCAGTGCCTGACGCTCTACGACGCGCTCTTCAGCGCCGCCGACGGCCTCGGCCTCGTCGACGCCGGCTACTACACCATCGATGCACTGCGCATCGAAGCCGGCCGCCGCGCGTGGGGCTCGGAGCTCGGCCCGGATGAGACGCCGCTGGAAGCCGGCCTCGACTTCGCGATCCGGCTCGACAAGCCGTGCGCGTTCATCGGTCGCGAGGCGCTGCTGCGGCAGCGCGCCGCGGGATTGCTGAAACGGCTGCTGATCTTCGCGGTGAACGACCCCGAAGCATTTCCATGGGGCGGAGAGCCGATTCTCATGGATGACCGCGATGTCGGGGAGCTCGCCTCTGCCGGCTACAGCCACCGGCATCGCCGCGCTCTTGCCATGGGCTACGTGCGAACCGAGCGCGTGCTTGCCGACGACGAGCTTCTCGCTGCGCGCTACGCAATCGACATCGCGGGCGAGACGTTTGCGGTCACGCCGCATCTCAGGCTAAGCTGAGCAGATGCCTCTCCGCCAAGCTCTGGCCATGCGGCGCGGCCGCGCACCCGTGAAGCCGGCCGCGCCGACGGCGCAGGTGCAGAGCCTCACCCGCGGGCTCTCGATCCTGGAAGCGCTCGCAGCGAGCGATGGCGGGCTCACTCTCACCGACCTTGCGCATCGGGCGCAGCTTCCCCCGTCGACGACGCACCGCCTGCTCGCCACGCTCGAGAAGATGGGCTACGTCTACCAGGCCGACGACCTCGGCCTGTGGTATATCGGGCTGCAGGCGTTCCGTGTGGGTACGACGTTTCTGTCCAGCCGCGACTTCGTCGCTCAGAGTCACGCCTACATGCACCGGCTGATGGAACAGGCCGGCGAGACGGCAAACCTGGCGATCCTCGACGGCACCGAAGCGGTATTCATCGCCCAGGTGCAGTGCCACGAGATGATGCGCACGCTGGTGAAGCTCGGCAGCCGCGTGCCCCTGCACGCGTCCGGGGTCGGCAAGGCGATCTTCGCGGCGCTCCCCGATGGGCAGGTCGATGCGATCCTCAAAGTCCGCGGCCTGCCCCGCATCACCGAGAACACGATCGTGGCGACGGAGACGATGTGGGCGGCGCTGCGCGTGATCCGGCAGCGCGGCTATTCATTCGACGACGAGGAGCACGCGCGCTCTACCCGCTGCGTGGGAGCTGCGGTCTACGACGAGCACGGCGAGCCGCTCGGTGCCATCTCAGTGGCGGGACCGTCGTCGCGACTCGTCGACGAGCGGATCCGGCACCTGGGCCCTGTCGTGGCGCACGTGGCCGAAGAGCTCACGCGCCATCTCGGCGGCAAGTGGCCGCACCCCTACTGAGCTGCGCGAAGCTCCATCGCCGCGCCGCGGCGCGGCAGATCCGGCGACGGGCGCGGACGCCAGCGCGACAGGAGATTGTCCACCGCGGCGGAATCGTTGCACACCAGCAGCATGTCGCAGCCGCCTGCGTGCGCGGCCTCGGCGCGCGCGACCACGTCGCCCGCGACTCCTGCGCCGGCCATCGACAGATCGTCGCTGAAGACCAGCCCGTCGAAGCCGAGCCGGCGGCGCAGGACATCCTGCAGCCAGACACGCGAATAACCTGCCGGCTGCGCATCGACGGCGGGATAAATCACGTGTGCGGGCATCACGCCCTCGACGCCCCTGCGTACCAGTGCGCCGAAAGGAACGAGATCGTCCTTCTCGAGCGCCGCGAGCGGGCGTGAATCGATCGGCGTCTCGGCGTGCGAATCGGCGGCGACGAAGCCGTGGCCGGGAAAATGCTTGGCCACCGCGCTCATGCCGCGCGAGCGCAGGCCCGCGCATAACGCAGTTGCGAGATGCGCCACCGCGTTGGGGTTGCGATGAAAGGCCCGCTCGCCGATCACGGCACTGGCGCCGTAATCGAGATCGGCCACGGGCGCGAAGCTGAAGTCAACGCCGTGAGCTCCCAGCTCCGCCGCGATCGTCGCACCCGCACGGAAAGCTTCCTCGGCAGCCGCCGCAGCGTCGGCGTCCCAGCGCTCGCCGAGCCTGCGCATCGCCGGGATCGCCGTGAAGCCGTCACGAAAACGCTGGACACGCCCGCCTTCCTGATCCACGGCGATCAGCAGCGGCGGATCGCGCAGAGCGCGGATCGCGGCGGTCAGCGAGTCGAGCTGCCGCGGCCCGGCATAGTTGCGTGCGAAGAGAATGACGCCGCCTGCCAGCGGATGGACGAGCCGGTCGCGATCGGGCGCGCTCAGCTCGAGGCCCTCGACGTTGAACATGAGCGGGCCGCGCGCCAGGGCAGTCATTCCAGCCCGGGACTGTTCACTGCTTGGCGAAAACTCACCTCGCCGCTTCCCTGATCAGCGCCTTCATCTGTCGCACTGCCTCGCGCAGGCCGACGAACACGGCGCGGCTCACGATTGCGTGCCCGATGTGCAGCTCGCGCACGCCTTCCAGCCCAGCGATCGGCTGCACGTTGAAATAGTTGAGCGCGTGCCCGGCGTTGAAGCGCATGCCGCGGGAGAGCACGGCAGCGCCTGCTTCGCGTATCCGCGCCAGCTCGGCGCGAACCGCGGCGCCTTCTGGATCGCGCCCCTTGGCGTGGAAGGCGTGCGCGTACGGGCCGGTATGGATCTCGCAGACACGCGCCCCGATGCGCGCGGCCGCTTCCACCTGCCGCAGCTCCGCATCGATGAACACGCTGCTGACGATGCCGGTGGCCGCGAGGCGCTCGACGACGCTTTTCAGTCTTATCTCCTGTCCCGCGATGTCGAGTCCGCCCTCGGTGGTTATCTCCTCGCGTCCTTCGGGCACGAGCATGGCCATCTCGGGCTTGAGCGCGCAGGCGAGCGCGACCATCTCGTCGGTCGGCGCCATCTCGAGGTTGAGCTTGATGTGCACGAGCTCGCGCAGGCGTCGCACGTCCTGGTCCTGAATGTGCCGCCGGTCCTCGCGCAGGTGGACGGTAATCCCGTCTGCGCCCCCGAGATGGGCCTCCACCGCGGCCCACACGGGATCCGGCTCGTACGTGCGCCGTGCCTGGCGCAGCGTCGCCACGTGGTCGATGTTGACGCCCAGCTCGATCATCGCTCAGTCGCGTTTGGGCCTGTCAGTACCGGCACGGCGGTCCTCCTCTTCTTCCATTGCCACCAGGTCGCGCACCACGCGCCGGCTCACGATCGTGCTCCGCTCGAGGTGATAATCGATGGCCTCCCGCATCAGCCGCTTCGCCTCCGCCGCGGCGTCCGGCGCACCGAAGTCTTCCTGCGCGAGCGCCAGCAGCGTCGCGCCACGCACCTCCAGATACCGCCTCCCGGGCTCACCCGCGACGCTGCGCGGGCCGCGATCGAACGCGTAATAGTACCGCGCGGCCGGATCGATGGGCCGTCCGGTATCCGCTTCGTGAGTAAGGGCCATCGCGTAGCCGAGCTCGGCGAGCAGCCGCAGCTCGAAGGAGCGCAGCACCGGTGCCTGCTCCGCACCAGCAGCGAGGTCGCGCAACGCGGCATGGTAGGCGTCGAAGAGGCGCGTGTGCGGATCCTCGCGCGCCAGCAGCTTGAGCAGCAGCTCGTTCAGATAGAAAGCGCACAGCAGCGCCGAGCCCGTGACCAGCGGCAGGCCGCCCAGCCATTCGGCGCTCACCAGCGTCTTCAGCTCGCCTGTACCGCTCCACGACAGTCGCAGCGGCTGGAAAGCCTGCAGCAGTCCCCGCAGCTCGGAGCGCGAGCGGCGCGCCCCGCGCGCCACCAGCGCGACTCGTCCCCGCGTCGCGGTGAGCGCTTCCACGATCACGCTCGTTTCGCGGTACGGGTAGCTGTGCAGCACGAACGAGGTCTCGTCGTCGTGCCGCTCGCGTGCGGCGCGCACTTGTCAGTACCCGAGTTGCGCGAGCGTGCGCTCGTCCTCGGCCCAACCCGACTTGACGCGCACCCAAACCTCGAGAAACACCTTGCCGCCGAAGAGTCGCTCCATGTCGCGCCGCGCGGCGGTGGCGATCTCCTTCATGCGCTCGCCGCGCGCGCCGAGCACGATGGCGCGCTGGCTCGCTTTGTCGACCAGCACGGTCGCGTGAATGCGCCGCAGCTCGCCGTCGTGGACGAAGTGGTCGACGACGACCGTGGTCGCGTAGGGGAGCTCCTCGCCGAGCAGGCGAAAGATCTTCTCGCGAATGTACTCCGCGGCGAGAAACCGCTCGTCGCGGTCCGTGAGGTCGTCGTCGGCATACAGCGCAGGTCCGACCGGCATGAGCCGCGCGAGCTCGACCGTGAGCTCTTCGAGCTGCCAGCGCTTCTCGGCGCTCACGGGGACGATCGCCGCGAAGTCGCGCAGGGCGGCGATCTGCGAGAGCAGCGGGAGCAGCCGTGTCTTGTCGGCCAGGCGATCCACCTTGTTCACGGCGACGACGACGGGCACCTTGGCCGGCAGCAGCGCCAGCACAGCGCGATCCTCGTCTCTGAGCGACGGTTCGACGACGAGGAGGATGGCATCGACCCCCCCAAGGCTCGCCCGGACGGCCCTGTTCATGCGTTCGTTGAGCACCGAGCGATGGGCGGTTTGGAAGCCCGGCGTGTCGACGAAGACGATCTGCGCCCCGGGCGTGGTCAGAATGCCGCGAATGCGGTGGCGCGTAGTCTGCGGGCGACGCGAGGTTATGCTGATCCGCGCCCCGACGAGCGCATTGACGAGCGTGGACTTGCCAACGTTGGGGCGCCCGACGACGGCAACCTGCCCGCTGCGCGGGCCCGTCGCACCGCGCTGCTCAGGCGCGCGTCGCTTGCTCATAGGCGAGACGAGCTGCGACCTGCTCGGCGGCGCGGCGGCTCGCGCCGGAACCGCTCGCGGCAATGTTGAGCGCAGGGATCCGGCACACGACCTCGAAGGTCTGCGCATGCGGCTCGCCGCGTACGCCCGCGATCGCGTACTCGGGCACCGGCAGCCTGCGGCCCTGCAGCCACTCCTGGAGCAGCGTCTTGGGATCCTTCGCGGCGGCTTCGGGATGGGTCGCTGCCAGCTCCGCCGCGTAGACGCGCTCGATGGCCGCGCACACCGCCTCGAAGCCCCCGTCGAGCAATATCGCGCCGAACACCGCCTCGAGCGCGTCGGCGAGGATCGACGCGCGGGCAGCGCCGCCGCTCTTGAGTTCGCCTTCACCCAGGCGGATCGCCGCGCCAAGGTCGAGTCCCAGCGCGAGCCGATGCAGCGTATCGCGATTGACAAGGCTGGACCGCAGGCGGGAAAGCTCGCCCTCGGGCAGATCGGGAAAGCGCTGGTAGAGCATCAGTGCGATGGCGCAGTTCAGCACGCCGTCGCCGATGAACTCCAGCCGCTCGTTGTGCTCCGCGGCAAAGCTCCGGTGCGTCAAAGCCTGGCGCAGCAGATGGGGGCGCTGAAAGCTGTAGCCGAACGCAGCGGCGGGTCCGGCGGCGGACATCGGCTATGGAACCTACTTGCTCGCCGACGCCTCGAACTCGAGCAGCAGGCTGACGTTGCCTACGAGGTGAAGGGTCCGGGTCCAGCTCGCCGACAGCGTGATCGTATTGCCTTCCTTGGTCATCTCGACGTCGGACGGGCGCACCGATTCGATATAGTCCGCACCCGAGCGCCGATCGAAGTCCCTGCGGACCTCGCCGATCGTCACGACTTCCGATGTGCCCGCGAGCACCTGGCGCAGAATCTTCTCGACTGAAAAATACTCGATGTATGCAGGGGCGACCCGAAACCCGAGCAGCGCGAGCGAAATGACGACGGCGGCCACGAAAATGAAGCCGATGAGCGTGAGCCCGGATTGTCGGCGGCTGCTCCTCATGCGTACCCCTCAGCGAATGCCGCTGCCCACGCGCTTGAACGCGAGGCTGGTGATGTCGTCGAGATTGAACCAGATGAAGAACGCCTTGCCGCGGATGTGGTCATCAGGCACGAAGCCCCAGTAGCGGGAATCGTCGCTGTTGTCGCGGTTGTCGCCCATCATCAGGTAATGCCCGGCAGGCACCTTGCAGGTGAACCCACGATCATTGTAAACGCAGTTCTCCCTGCCGGGGAATGTCCGCACGTTGAGCGGGTAGACGGGCTGCGCCGCGGGGTTCTCGAGGATCGAGTAGTCGCGCTCGCGATTGCTCTCGATCCGGCGCTCCGTCGTAACGTACAGCATTCCCTCGAGGTAGCTGTAGGTTCCGTCCGACATCTGCGGCCACGGCACGCCATTGACGGTGAGCTGCTTGTCCTTGTAGACGACTTCGTCCCCGGGCAGGCCGATCACGCGCTTGATGAAGTCCTGCGACGGGTTGACCGGGTAGCGGAAAACGATCACATCGCCACGCCTGGGGTCGCCAATCGGCACGACCTTCTTGTCGATGATCGGCAGTCGCAGTCCGTAGGCGAACTTGTTCACCAGGATGAAGTCCCCAACTTCGAGGGTCGGGCGCATCGAAGAGCTCGGGATCTTGAACGGCTCGGCCACGAACGAGCGGAGCAGGAACACGATCAGCAGCACCGGGAAGAAGCTCTTCGCGTACTCGATCCACCACGGCTCGGCGGCCTCGGGCGTCCGTCGCGGGGCGAAGAAGAGCCGGTCGGCCAGAGCGATAAGTCCGGTCAGCGCGGTGAGCAGGAAGAGGATCAGTGCGAAGTTCATTTGGGAAGAGTCTACTTGTCGCCGACCTGGAGTATGGCGAGAAACGCTTCTTGCGGAATCTCCACGCTGCCCACCGCCTTCATGCGCTTCTTCCCCGCCTTCTGCTTCTCGAGCAGCTTGCGCTTGCGCGTCACGTCGCCGCCGTAGCACTTGGCGAGCACGTTCTTGCGCAGCGCCTTGACCGTCTCGCGCGCGATGATCTGCGCGCCGATGGCCGCCTGGATTGCCACGTCGAACATCTGCCGCGGGATGAGCGAACGCATGCGGGCAACGACGTCGCGCCCGCGGTAAGGCGCATTCGCGCGATGCACCATTGCGGAAAGAGCGTCCACCCGCTCGCCGTTGATCAGGATGTCGAGCTTGACCACGTCCGCGGGCCGGAACTCTCGAAACTCGTAGTCGAACGAAGCATAGCCGCGCGACACTGACTTGAGGCGGTCGAAGAAGTCCATGACCACCTCGGCGAGCGGCAGCTCGTAGGAAAGCATGACCTGACGGCCCACGTACTGCATGTTCCTCTGCACACCTCGCTTCTCCGTACACAGCGTGATCACCGCACCGATGTAGTCCTGGGGCACCAGAATCGTCGCCGTGATGATGGGCTCGCGTATCTCCGCCACGCGCGAGAGGTCGGGAAGCTTCGCCGGATTCTCGATGTCGATGACGCTCCCGTCGCGCAGCAGCACCTGATAGACCACGGTGGGCGCCGTCGTGACGAGCGTCATGTCGTACTCGCGCTCGAGCCTCTCCTGCACGATGTCCATGTGCAGCAGGCCGAGGAAGCCGCAGCGGAAGCCGAAGCCGAGCGCCTGCGAGACTTCCGGCTCGTAGTGCAGCGAGGCGTCGTTGAGCTTGAGCTTTTCCAGCGCGTCGCGCAGGGCTTCATACTGGTTGGCCTCCACCGGGTAGAGCCCGGCGAAGACCTGCGGCTTGACCTCCTTGAATCCCGGCAGCGGGGCGGATGCGCGGCGTGCCGCGTGCGTGATGGTGTCGCCCACCCGCGCCGCCTTGAGCTCCTTGACGCCGGCTACGACGAAACCCACGTCGCCCGCCGCGAGTTGCTCGCGCGCGACCGACTTCGGCGTAAACACGCCGACCTGCTCGCAGTTGTACGCAGCCCCGGTTGCCATGAGCAGGATGCGCTCGCCCGGCCGCAGCGTGCCCTCCATCACGCGCACCAGCGTGACGACGCCGACATAGTTGTCGAACCAGGAGTCGATAATGAGCGCCTGCAGCGGAGCGCCCGGATCGCCGGTCGGCGGCGGGATGCGCGCGATGACCGCCTCAAGCACGTCGTCCACGCCCTCGCCGGTCTTGGCGCTCACGCGGACCGCGTCCTGCGCGTCGATGCCGATGATGTCCTCGATCTCGACGATGACCCGCTCCGGATCGGCGGAGGGCAGGTCGATCTTGTTGAGCACCGGCACTACCTCCACACCCTGCTCGGTCGCGGTGTAGCAGTTGGCCACGGTTTGCGCTTCCACGCCCTGCGACGCGTCGACGACGAGCAGCGCCCCCTCGCAGGCGGCGAGCGAGCGCGACACTTCGTAGGCGAAGTCGACGTGGCCGGGCGTGTCGATGAGATGCAGGCTGTAGGTCTGCCCATCGCGCGCGGCGTAGGAAAGCACCGCGGTCTGCGCCTTGATCGTGATCCCGCGCTCGCGCTCGAGGTCCATCGAGTCGAGCACCTGCTCGCCCATCTCCCTCTCCGACAGGCCGCCGCAGCGCTGGATGAAGCGGTCGGCGAGCGTCGACTTGCCGTGGTCGATGTGCGCGATGATCGAGAAGTTGCGAACGTTGTGCATGAAACGCGGAGGGCACCGCAGCGGTGCCCTCGATCGACTTCGTTGGCCCTAGCCGGTCCGCCCGCGCCGCACCGTGCTCGATGCCAGAGCGCACGCCGGCAGCGGCGCAAAATATCTGAATTTTAGCGGAAAAACGCTCACGCTGCGCCGCGCCATCGGGTCGAGACGCGGCTACGCGCAACCGGACCGACCACTCTCGCACCCCACCGCGATCACCCGCCACCCCCGGGTTGGCCGGCGGCGCGCGCGAGATAGGCCGCGACCGCCGAGGCGTCGAGCCGGTAATGGCATAGCTCGCGCTCGCCCGCGAGCAGCACCGGGATCTTGTCGCCCCAGCGCGCTTCGAGCGCCGCGTCGCCGTCGACGTCGATCTCCGTCACGTTCGCGCCCGCCTTCGCGGCGAGCGGCGCGAGCGCCGTGCGCATCTCGTCACAGAGATGACAATACGCGCGAACGAGCAGCGTCAGCGTCAACGACGCCCTACTGATCGCCGTTGCCGACCTTCACGCTCGAATAGAACTGCTGGTCACCGCGCCGCAACAAGAACGTGACCGATGCGCCCTTCTCGAGCTTGGCGATCAGCGCGTTGACCTGCTCCGCGGTTTTCGCATCGATGGAAATACCCTTGTTGATCACGGCGATGATCACGTCGCCGGGCTGGATGTTGCCGCGGGCGCTGCCCGTGATGTCCTCGATGACCACGCCCGACTTGAGGTCGAGCTCCTTCTTCTGCTCGTCGGTGAGATCGGACAGAACGAGTCCCATCCGGTTGGGTTTGGCCTTTTCCTTGCCCTGAGGCCGCCGGCCGGACTTCTGCGCCTCGTCCTCTTTCAACTCGGCGACGGTGACCGACAAATCCTTGGTGGCGCCCTTGCGCCAGACTTGAAGGGTGATCTTCGTGCCCGGCCTGACTTGCGTGATGATCCGCGGCAGTTCCGACGAGGAATTCACCGTCCGCCCGTCAGCCTTGAGAATGATGTCGCCCGACTCGACGCCCGCCTTCTCGGCGGGCCCGCCTTTCTCGACCGAATTGACGAGCGCACCTGTGGCCTTCGGCAGTCCGAAGGCGTCGGCGGTTTCCTTGCTGACCTCCTGGATCTGCACGCCGATCTTGCCGCGCGTGACCCTGCCCTTGTCCTGAAGCTGCTTGGCGACATTCATCGCGACGTCGATCGGGATCGCGAAGGCGAGGCCCATGTAGCCGCCGGTGCGGCTGAAAATCAGCGAATTGATGCCGACCACCTCGCCCTTCATGTTGAACAACGGTCCGCCCGAGTTTCCGGGGTTGATCGGTACGTCGGTCTGGATGAATGGCACGAGGTTGTTCTCCTGCGGCAGCTCGCGTCCCTTCGCGCTCACGATGCCGGCGGTGATCGTGTTCTCGAGGCCGAAGGGCTTGCCGATCGCGCAGACCCACTCGCCGACCCGCAGCTTGTCGGGGTCGCCGATCGTCACCTTCGGCAGGCCGGTGGCCTCGATCTTGAGCAACGCCACGTCGGTGCGTTTGTCGGTACCGATTACCTTGGCGCGGAATTCGCGCTTGTCGGAGAGTTTGACCAGGACCTCGCTCGCCTCGTCGACCACGTGTGCATTGGTGAGGATCTGCCCGTCGGACGAAAGGATGAACCCGGAGCCCACCGACTGCTGCTCGAACTCGCGCGGGCGCTCGCGGCCCCGTGGTATCTGCCCGAAGCGGCGGAAGAATTCGTAGAACGGGTCGTCCTCGGACAGATCGGGGAAGGGAGAGCGCTTGACTGTCTGCGTGACGTCGATGCTCACGACCGCCGGGGCCTGCTGGTCGTACAGATCCGTGAAGTCGGGCAGGCCTCGCATCGACTGCGCCGGGACGGCTGCGGCGAAGGCGAGCGTGGCCAGGAATGCTCCGAAGGCCGTGCAAATGCGCGGGTTCATGCTTCTTCCTTGTGATGACGCGATGCGGGCAGGTCGCTTGCCGCGCTGCTCAGCGATGCGCGACCGAGTAGGCCATCTGACGCACTGTCGCGCCCGGGGTCTCGCCCAGGACGGTAACCAGATGATCCTTGAGCTGACGGCTGTAGACGTTGACGCCTCCCTGCTGCGACAAGCCGATCTGCTGCGGCACCTCGGGGGTCGGCTCGACGAAGACCGAGATCGCTACCAGACCATCCGAGAACACCAGGTGAGCGACCGGCGCCGGCTTGCCGCGCAAGGTGCGATAGCCCTCGACGAGCTTGGTGAAGCCCGGGGGCAGATCCTTCACCTGCCATCCGGTGTCCTGCGGTGCCACGTCGCCCGGCAGCGCCTGCCGCATCTGCCAGTCAGGCGGCGGCGGTGCGAAGGTCGGGCGCACCATGTCGCGCTCGATCTTGGCTCCGATCTGGATGTCGGTGAACGCGAACTGCTCGATCGGCACTCCGCGCTCGTTGAGCAGCTGCGCCTTGATCAGCAGTCCGGTGGCTGCGTCGGCCCACAGCTTGTGGCCGTAGCGCAACCCGTCCTTCGGTTGGAAAACGAACGCCTCCGTCTCGAGTCCGGCGATGCGGGCGCTCTCGGCCCGGCGAAAGGAGTAATACTTCTCGAGGGTTTCCTGCTGCTGCGGCAGCAGCGACGGAAAGGCATTGCGGGAGTTCCGCGACTCGACACGGATGATCTTGGCGTCCGGGTAGTAGCAGCGGATCTGCTCGTTGTTGCGCACGACCTCGCGCGGCGGCCCCTCAAGGTTGATGAGCTTCTCGTGCTCGCCTGCCGCGTCGGCAAGGTGCAGCACACGCGAGGTCTCGACGCGGCCGCCGTGCTGGTAGACGAGTGTGCCGCTGTAGGTAAGCGAGCGCGCCGCCTCCGCGGCACGCTGCAGCCACTCCGACGCCTCTTGTGCGAACGCCGTGCCCGCGAGGAAGAGCGCTGCGGCGGCCGCCGCCAAGGAAGCGAGCCGCAGTCGCCGCTGGCGCGCGATCCGCGCCCCGGCCTCAGCGCGCAACATTCTGGTCGTCTGCAGCAACCACGCGCAGCGCGGGCTGCACGCCCTGGATGGGCGTCGTCGGCGAATACTCCTGGTGCGCCAGCACGTACTCGTTCACGACCGGGCGCCGAGCGTCCGCTGCCCGCACTGCGGTCGCGTCCCGAGCAGTCGCGAGCGCCGCCGGCGGCAACGACATCGTGGTCAGCGCGACCCAGCCCACGACGCACACCGCCGCGACCGATGCCGCGAGCGCCCAAGCCATCGCCGCCGGCGCAGTGTGCCTGCGCGGTGGGGCCATCAGCGTCGGTTCGGTGCTGAAACGCGCCGCGAATCGTTCTGCAAATCCGGGGGAGAGTCCGCCACAGCCGCGAAGCGCGTCACCGATCACGTGATAGCAAATCCACGTCTGCATGGCCGAGGTTTCGCGCAGGCCGCGGCAAGCGTGCTCAAGGCCATCGGCCTCGAGCTCTCCGTCCATCAGCTGCGACACTTCCTCGGGCGTCGGTTCCGTCGCCTGTGCGGGGCGGCCCCCGCCCTGCTCCGCCAGGTTCTTACCCATTACCATCTCCGGTCCTTATCGGTCCCCAAGAGCGGCCGCAGCTCGGCTGCGATCGCTTCGCGCGCCCTGAAGATCCGGGAGCGCACCGTGCCAATCGGACAGTTCATCACGTTGGCAATCTCTTCGTAGCTCAAACCCTCGATCTCGCGCA
The DNA here is from genome assembly GCA_035499135.1 of Casimicrobiaceae bacterium. GTDB lineage: Bacteria > Pseudomonadota > Gammaproteobacteria > Burkholderiales > Casimicrobiaceae > PALSA-1003. Next base: position 29,198 of record DATJZM010000023.1, read on the forward strand.
GCGTAATCGCGGTGCGCAGATCGTCGGGCAGCGCGTCCATCGCCTTGTTGACCGTGGTCGCGATTTCTCTGCCCAGCAGCTCGTTCTCCGGCGTATTCGAGTCACGCAGCTGCTCGGCGTCCTCGAAACTTTCCGCCTCCTCGTGGTCGACACCCGTCGAGGTCGGCGCCCGCCTGCCCACCGCGACCAGGTAATTCTTGGCCGTGTTGATCGCGATGCGGTACAACCAAGTGTAAAACGCACTCTCACCGCGGAAGCTGGGCAACGCCCGGTAGGCCTTGATGAACGCCTCCTGCGTCACATCCTCAACTTCCCCGGCGTCGCGCACGAGCCGGGACAACAACCGCGCCAGCTTGCGCTGATACTTCAGTACCAGCAGCTCGAAAGCCCGCTTGTCACCTCGCTGCGCCCGCTCGACGAGCTGCTGATCAACTTCGCGGTCACCCATCCGCGGGCCGTCCCTGAGTCACGCTTGTGCCGTCTCTCGCCCCGAGGGGCGGCTGCGACATCCGGCGGCAGTATAGCCGAGCCCTCCGGAACACCCGCGATGACCGCGCTCTGTCTGCTGCGCTAGACCGCCAGCGCACCCGGAAGTTCACCTCAAGAGGGCCCCTCGGTCTGCCGGCGATCAATTGCGCCGCTCCAACGCCACCACGGGGCTCACCTTCCCCGTCTCGAGCCCCCGGAAATTTCGCAGAACAGGCTCGCGCCAGGCACCGAGCTCCGCCCGCTGCGCATCGTCCAGCAGACCCAGCTGGTCGAGGACCGCTACCGTGGCCGGGTGCAGCCCGCGCGCGTTGCCGTCGATAACCTTCAGCGCGATGCCCAGGCCGCGGCTGCGCACGCCAACGGCCTGAACGCCCTCGGCGCCTACCTTGGTCACCCAGTCGCCTCGCCCCGCCCGCATGAGGATCAGATCGTTGCGCCGCTCTCCGGACACCATCTCCGGGTGTGCCGTCATAGCCGCCGCCAGCGACGCCGGCGCCGTGCCGAAGCGCGGATCGTCGGCGACGGCGGCCAGGCGCGCAAAAGCGTAGGCGAGGCGATCCAGCGGGACCGCGTAGTTTGGCGCCGAGCAGCCGTCGATGCCTGGGACCAGCTCCCGCTCGGGCACGCCGGTCAGGTGCGCGACCGCCTCGCGAATCACCTGTTGCAATGGGTGGTCATACGCGAGGTAGGTCGCGGTCGGCGCGCCGCAGAGGCGGCAGTACGCAAGCATCCCGCTGTGCTTGCCCGAGCAATTGTGGTGCAGCGCGGTGAATCTGGCGTCCGACGGCGGCAGCTCCTCGCGCGCCGTATAGTACAAGGGAGGATGCACGCCGCACTGCAGCTGGTCCACGGTGCAGTCGGCGCGGCGCAGCATATCCGCAACCGCCTCGACGTGGCGCGGCTCGCCGGAATGGCTGGCGCAAAGCAGCGCGACTTGCTCTTGGGAGTACCCGAAGCGTTCAACTCCGCCGCGCGCGACGAACGGGATCGCCTGCAGCGGCTTGAGCGCGCTGCGCGTGGTCGTCAGGTGACGGGGATCGCCAGCGGAGAACAGCAGGCTGCCGGCCGCGTCGACAACGGCCACGCAGCCGTAGTGCACGCTCTCGGTTGCGCCGCCGCGAGTGACAATCGCGAGCGGAACCGGCGGCGGAGCCACCCGATCGGAATGCGGCAAGTAGGGGACGGAACGGGAAAAATATCTATTTTACCGCGCCCGCGAGTGCCTCGCGAATCTGCTCCAGCGCGCCCGGATCCTCGATCGTCGTCAGATCTCCCGGGTCCCTGCCTTCCGCCAGCGCCTGGATGGAGCGGCGCAGGAGCTTGCCCGAGCGCGTCTTCGGCAGCAGCGTCACGAAATGCACCGCTCCCGGCCGCGCGATCGCGCCCAACTCGCGATCGACCGTGTCCATGACTTCCTTGCGCATCGTCGCCGCGGCGGCGGCAGTCGCTACCCGCGACGGGTCCTTCACCACCGCGAAGGCGACCGGAAGCTGGCCCTTGAGCTGGTCGGCCACGCCGACGACCGCCACCTCCGCGATGCCAGGATGAGCCTGCACCGCTTCCTCGATCTCGCGCGTGCCGAGCCGATGGCCGGCCACGTTGATGACGTCGTCGGTGCGTCCGAGCACGAAGTAATAACCGTCGGCGTCGCGGGTCGCCCAGTCGAAGGTCGAGTAGGTCATCTTCCCCGGAACCGTCTCGAAGTAGGTTTTGACGAAGCGCGCGTCATCGCCCCACACGGTGCTCATGCAACCCGGCGGCAGTGGCGGCATGATCGCCAGCACGCCCTTCTGATCGGTCCCTACTTCGTTTCCGGTCGCCTCGTCGAGCAGCCGGACGTCGTAGCCGCACACGGGGAACGACGGGCTGCCGAACTTGCGCGGCGTGTTCTCGATGCCCGGCGAGGCGGAGAGAATCGGCCAGCCGCTCTCCGTCTGCCAGTAGTGATCGACGATCGGGACGCCGAGCGAGTCGGACGCCCAGCGCGCAGTCGGCTCGTCGAGCGGCTCACCGGCGAGAAAGAGATACTTCAGGTGCGAGATGTCGTGCTTCTTCATGTACGCAGGGTCCTGCTTCTTCAGCACCCGTATCGCCGTGGGTGAGCTGAACATGGTGCGTACCCTGTGCTCGGCGACGATCTGCCACCAGATCGACGGGTCGGGCCGGATCGGCAGGCCCTCGTACATGATGGTCGTGGCGCCGACGAGAAGCGGCGCGTAGACGATGTACGAGTGCCCGACCACCCAGCCGATGTCGCTCGTGGTGAACATCGTGTCGCCGGGCCCGACGCAGAAGATGTCGCGCATCGAGGCAGCGAGCGCTACGGCGTAGCCCCCCGTGTCGCGCTGCACGCCTTTCGGCTTGCCGGTGGTTCCCGACGTGTAGAGAATGTACGAGGGCTCCGATGACTCGAGCCACGCGCACGGGACGCTCGCCCCCGCGTGCTCGCGCGCGAGTGCTGCATAGTCCAGATCCCTGCCCGGCGTGCGCTTCATCGCGGCATCGAGGCCGCGGTTGACAATGATCACCTTCGCCGGCGGTTGCTTCGCCAGTCGCAGCGCCTCGTCGACGAGGTGCTTGTACGGAACCGCCTTGCCGCCGCGCATCCCTGCGTCTGCAGTGATCATCACCTTGGGCTTGGCGTCGTCGATCCGCGTAGCGAGGCTCGCCGCCGCGAAACCTCCGAATACGACGGAGTGGATCGCGCCCAGGCGTACCGTGGCGAGCATGGCGAACACGGCCTCGGGGATCATCGGCATGTAGATCAGCACCCGATCGCCCTTCCCTACGCCTTGGGCCCGCAGCATGGCTGCGAGGACGTTGACCTCGGCGAAGAGCTCGCGATAGGAATACGTGCGGCGCTGACCAGTCTCTGTCGAGATGAAGACGAGCGCGGGCTGCTCGTCTCGCACGGCGAGGTGCCGGTCGATCGCGTTATGGCAGAGGTTCAGCTGTCCGCCGACAAACCAGCGGGCGAACGGCGGACGCCTGTAGTCGAGGACCTGCGAGAACGGCGTCTGCCAGTCGATCAGCGACGCCCGCTCGCGCCAGAATGCGTCGCGCTGGTGAAGCGATCGCGCATGACTGTCGGCGTAGGCACCCATCGCGGAACTCCCGTCGGTTGGCTCGATGCAGCTTAACCGCGCGGTGTCCGCGTCGGTTTGCGCCTGATCAAGCTTCGCCGACCCGCGGCGGCGGCTCGCCACGCGCGATTGCCCGCCGTTACGGGTGGCTGTCGGCCCCGATGCGCACCACGGTGCGGCCCCGCACGAGCCCCTTCAGGTAGGCGTCGAAGTGGGTCGGCAGGTCGTCGAAATCAATCGTGCGCACCTGGTCGTGCACGCGTTCGGGACGCCATGCAGCCGCCAGCTTGTTCCATATTTTCTGGCGCAGCTCCATCGGGCAGTTGGCACTGTCGGCGCCGAGCAGCTGCACACCGCGAAGAATGAAAGGCATGACCGTCGTGTTGAGCTTCGCTCCTGCGGCGAGCCCGACCGATGCGACCCTGCCGCCGACGTCCATCGTCGAGAGGAGCCACGCCAGCATGTCGCCGCCGAGGTTGTCGATCGCACCGGCCCATGTACTCTTGTCGAGCGGCCGGATGCTGGTGAGGTCGATCGACTGGCGGAGCCTCACCTCCTTCGCGCCGAGGCCGCGCAGGTAGCCCGCCTCCTCCTGCTTGCCGGTGATGGCGACCACGTGATAGCCCATCTTGGCCAGAATCTCGATCGATACGCTGCCCACGCCCCCGGTCGCCCCCGTTACGGCGATGGGCCCGTTGGAAGGCCTGAGCCCGTTGTGCTCCATGAGCATGATCGCCTGCGCCGCGGTAAATCCCGCCGTGCCCAGGGTCATGGCGTCGAATGCCGTCATGCCATCGGGACGTCGCACCACCCAGTCGGCAGGGACCCGGGCGTACTCCGCGTATCCGCCATCGTGCGCCACGCCGAAGTCGTAGGCATGCACGATGACCTTGTCGCCACGCTTGAATCTCGGGTCGGCCGAAGTCTCCACCGTGCCCGCCATGTCGATGCCGGCCACGGTCGGATACTTGCGCATGATCTTGCCGGCCCCGCTGTAGGAAAGCGCGTCCTTGTAGTTGATCGTCGAATACTTCGTGCGCACGATCACGTCGCCCGGATCGAGCTCGTCCGGAGACATCTCGACGAAGCGGCTCGTGATCGTGTGATCGTCCTTGAAGGTGCGGTAGGCCTTGAATCTCTGCATGGGTGGGGTCCTCCTCGTCACGGCGCCGTCGCCAGGGCCGGCCGGCCCGCCTGGTGCGGCAATGCCATATATTCGTGCGTGCGCATCTCGATCAGGCGGCTGACGGTGCGCGGAAACTCCTGGCTGTTGGGCCCTTCCCGGTACAACTCCTCCGCCGGGACGGCCGCCGACAGCAGCAACTTTACCCGATGATCGTAGAGCACGTCGACGAGCCAGGTAAAGCGCCGGGCGGCGTCGCCCATCTCGGCTGTCAGCCGTGGCACCCCGGAGACGATCACCACGGCGAAGCGCCGCGCGATCTCCAGGTAGTCGAGCTGCGAGCGCGGCCCCTCGCAGAGCGCGGCGAAGTCGAACCAGACCATGCCGCCGGCGCGCTTGCGCGCCTTGAGCGTCCGGGCTTCGATCGTCAGGCGCAGGTCTTCCTCCGGGCCGGAGCGCATGCGCTCGAAGCGCGCGGCGAGCTCCCCGTCGACCTCGGCAGACAGCGGTATGTAGTAACAGGCGGCGTGCTCGAGCTCGCGCAGGCGGTAGTCGATCCCACCATCGACCTCGACCAGGTCGAGCCACTGTTTGAGCAACGCGATCGTCGGCAGCAGATTCTGCCGCTGCAGACCGTTCGGATACAGGCCGTCGGGGTGGTAGTTCGAGGTCATCACGAACACGACGCCGCGCTCGAAGAGCGCCGTCAGCAGCCTGCCGAGGATCATCGCATCGGCAACGTCGGACACGTGGAATTCGTCGAAGCAGATCAGTCGATGACGCCGCGCGATCCGACCAGCGACCGCGACGAGCGGATCGACCTCGTTCCGGTGCAGGCGCAGATCCTCGTGCACGGCTTTCATGAAGGCGTGAAAGTGCACACGGGTCTTGCGCCGCAGCGCGACGCCCGCATAGAACGCATCCATGAGAAAGCTCTTGCCGCGCCCGACCCCGCCCCAGAAGTAGACGCCCCGCGGCGGCTCGGGGCGGGCAAACCAGCGTCCCACCAGCGATTGCCGCGCCCGTTTGAAGGCGATGAGCTCATCGTGCAGCCGCTGCAGGCGCGCGAGCGCCGCCTCTTGCGCTCCGTCGAGCGCGATATTGCGCCGCTCGAGCTGTGGTGCGAGCTCCCGATAGAGGCTTCCGTGAGCGGCTCGGCTCGGCTGGGCGTCGTTCACGTCGCTGCCGGGCGCGTGCCGTCGGTCAAATGTTGAGCGTGCGCTTGTCCACGGCCAGGGCCGCCTCCTTGACGGCCTCGGACAGGGACGGATGCGCGTGGCAGATACGAGCGATGTCCTCGCTCGCGGCGCCGAACTCCATCGCCACGACACCTTCGGCGATCAGTTCGGAGACCATCGGACCGATCGCGTGCATGCCGAGTATGCGATCGCTCTTGGCGTCGGCGAGAAACTTCACGAACCCGCGGGTGTCGCCGAGCGCCCGGGCGCGCCCGTTGGCGCTGAAGGGAAACACGCCCGCACGATACGCCACGCCCGCCGCCTTGAGCTGCTGCTCGGTCTGCCCGACCCAGGCGATCTCGGGCGAGGTGTAAATCACCCAGGGCACGGTGTTGAAGTCGACGTGACCGTGCTGGCCGGCGATGCGCTCGGCAACGGCGACGCCCTCCTCCTCCGCCTTGTGGGCGAGCATCGGCCCGCGCACGACATCGCCGATTGCCCAGACGCCGGCGAGGTTCGTGCGGCATTCGCCGTCCACCGTCACAAAGCCGCGCTCGTCGAGCGCGAGCCCAATCGCGGGAGCGTTGAGCCCCATCGTATGCGGGACGCGACCGATCGACACGATGAGCTTGTCGAAGCGCCGGCTCTGCGCTTTGCCGTCGGCATCGGTGTACTCCACGGTCACGTCTTTGGCGGTCGAAACCTTGGTGATCTTCACGCCGAGCTCGATCACCAGGCCCTGCTTGGTGAACTGTTTCCACGCTTCCTTGGCGAGCTGCTCGTCGGCAACACCCAGGAATACCGGCAGGGCCTCGAGCAGCGTCACTTCCGCGCCCAGCCGCCGCCAGACGCTACCCATTTCGAGACCGATCACGCCGGCCCCGACGACTCCGAGCGTCTTCGGCACCTGGGGAATCGCGAGCGCGCCGTCGTTGTCGAGGATGAGCCTGTTGTCGAACGCCGCCCCGGGAAGAGACCTCGGCTTGGAGCCGGTGGCAACGATCACGTTCTTCGCGACGAGCGCCGCGGTTCCCGGACCCTCTACCTTGATCTGCCACGCGCCGGGAGCGCCGCCGGAGAAAGCGCCCACGCCATGGAAGAACGTAACCTTGTTCTTCTTGAACAGATAGGCGATGCCGTCGTTGTTCGCCTGGACGACCTTGTCCTTGCGGGCGAGCATCCGGCCGACGTCGATCGCGAGCCCTTTGACGTCGACGCCGTGCTCGGCGAACGCGTGCCCGGCGTGCTCGAAGTTCTCGGAGGATTGGAGCAGCGCCTTTGACGGAATGCAGCCGACGTTGGTGCAGGTGCCGCCGAGGGCGGGCTTACCTTCGCCCGTCGACCAGTCGTCGACGCACGCGGTCTTCAGCCCGAGCTGGGCGGCGCGGATCGCGGCGACGTAGCCGCCGGGCCCGCCGCCGATCACGACTACCTCGAACGAATCCGCCATGAACGATCGACCCGGGCCGCGCCGAGTCTACAGATCCAGGAGCATTCTCGCGGGGTCCTCGAGAGCTTCCTTGATGGCCACGAGCGACAGGACCGCCTCGCGGCCGTCGATGATGCGGTGGTCGTAGGACTGCGCAAGATAGTTGATCGGCCGTACGACGACCTGGCCGTTCTCGACCACCGCGCGATCCCGGGTGGCGTGGACGCCGAGGATGGCGGATTGCGGCGGGTTGATGATCGGCGTGGACAGCATCGACCCGAACACCCCGCCGTTGGAAATCGTGTACGTGCCGCCCGTGAGTTCCTCGACGGTGAGCTTGCCTTCCTGCGCGCGCTTGCCGAAATCCGCGATCTGCTTCTCGACCTCGGCGATGGACAGCAGGTCGGCGTCGCGCAGGATCGGCACGACCAGCCCCCGCGGGCTGCCCACCGCGATGCCGACGTCGAAGTAGCCGTGGTAGACGATGTCCGTGCCGTCGATTGAGGCGTTGAGCGCGGGGAACTTCTTCAGCGCGTGCACCGCGGCCTTCACGAAGAAGCCCATGAAGCCGAGCTTGACGTCGTTTTCCTTCTCGAAGCGGTCCTTGTAGCGGTTGCGCAGATCGATCACGGCCGCCATGTTCACTTCGTTGAACGTGGTCAGGATCGCCGCGGTCGCCTGCGACTGCACCAGGCGCTCGGCTACGCGCTGACGCAAGCGCGACATCGGCACGCGCTGCTCGGGTCGCGCGCCGCCGTACGGCGTCACGACCGGAGGCGCGGGCGGTGCGATCGCCGGAGCCGCCGGCGGCGCCTTGGGCGCGGGCGCGCGCGCAGCGGGCTCGACGCGAGCTTCGATCGCGGCCAGCGCATCGGCTTTCGTCACGCGCCCGCCGCGGCCTGTGCCGCTGACGGCGGCGGCATCGATCCCCGCTTCGGCCAGGGCCTTGCGCGCAGCCGGCATCGCCGTGGGAGCGGGGGCCGCGGCAGCGATCTGCGCCACCTTCGGGCTCGCAGCGGCGACTGCCGGCTGCGGCTTCGCTGCTGTCGCGCCGGCGCCCTCGGTGTCGATGATGGCGATGACTTCCTGCGCGCTCACCGTCGAGCCGTCGCCCTTGCGCACCTCGGCAAGCACGCCCGATGACGGAGCGGGAAGCTCGAGCACGACCTTGTCGGTTTCGACGTCGATCAGGTTCTCGTCGCGCTTGACCGATTCACCCGCTCTCTTGTGCCAATTGACTAGCGTCGCCTCGGCTACCGACTCGGGCAGCACAGGCACCTTCACTTCGATCAGCATGTGCCCGCCTGTCCTAGTGCGCCGTGATCATTTCGCCGGCCGAGAGCTTCGCCGCGAAGGCGTCACGCACCAGCTGCTGCTGCTGGGCAATGTGCTTCGACATGTAGCCCACCGCCGGCGACGCCGAGATCGGGCGCCCGGCGTACGCAAGCAGCTGCTGTCGCTCGATGTCGCCACGCAGGTAGGCGCGCAGGCGGTACCAGGCTCCCTGGTTTTGCGGCTCCTCCTGACACCACACGATCTCCCTCGCCTGGGGATACTTCGCAATCTCCGTCTTGAAGTCGGCGTGCGGGAACGGGTACTGCTGCTCGAGGCGCACGATCGCCATGTCCGCGATCTTGTTCTCCTTCCGGTAGTCCAGCAGATCGTAGTAGACCTTTCCGCTGCATACGATCACCCGCCTGACGCTGCCGGCGACGAGCTTCTCGGCCTCGCCGATGACCGTCTGGAATTTGCCCTGGGCGAGATCCTCGAGCGCCGACACCGCGGACTTGTGCCGCAGAAGGCTCTTCGGGCTCATGACGATCAGCGGCTTGCGGAACGTGCGGATCATCTGCCGGCGCAGCAGATGAAAGATCTGCGCCGGCGTGGTCGGCACGCAGACCTGCATGTTGTGCTCCGCGCAGAGTTGCAGATAGCGCTCGGGGCGCGCCGAGGAGTGCTCCGGCCCCTGTCCTTCGTAGCCGTGCGGCAGCAGCAGCGTCAGCCCGCAGATCCGCCCCCATTTCACCTCGCCCGCCGCGATGAACTGATCGATGACCACCTGCGCGCCGTTGGCGAAGTCGCCGAACTGCGCTTCCCACACGACGAGCTGATTCGGCTCGGAGGTCGCGTAGCCGTACTCGAAACCGAGCACCGCCTCCTCGGAGAGCACTGAGTCGATGATCTCGAAGTCGGGCTGTCCCTCCTTCACGTGCTGGAGCGGAATCCATGTTCCCGCGTCCCATTTCTCGCGGCTCTGATCGTGCAGCACTGAGTGCCGGTGCGAGAACGTCCCCCGCCCCGTGTCCTGCCCGGAAAGGCGTACGCCGTACCCTTGATCGAGGAGCGTCGCGTATGCCAGCGTCTCGCCCATGCCCCAGTCGAGGGGGAGCTTCCCCTCGCCCATGGCGCGGCGATCGGCGATCACCTTCTCGACCCGCGGATGGACGCGGAAGTCCGGTGGCACGTCGGTCAGCTTCTGCGCGAGCGCCTTGAGCGTGGCCATCGGGACCGCGGTCTCGGCGGCGTCGGACCAGTGCTTGCCGATGAAGGGACGCCAGTCCACGGCGAAGGGCGGCTTATAGTTCGACAGGATCGTCGTGTTGGTGTGCAGGCCCTTGTCCATCGCCACGCGATAGGTCTCGATCATCGCCTCGGCGTCCTCGGCCCGGATGATGCCCTCGCCGGCCAGACGTTGCGCGTAGAGCGCGCGTGTGCCGGCGTGCTGGGAGATGCGCTTGTACATGAGCGGCTGGGTGATCATCGGCTCGTCGGCCTCGTTGTGCCCCTGCTTCCGGAAGCACACCAGGTCGATGAAGACGTCCTTGTCGAACTTCTGCCGGAACTCGACCGCGATCTCGACGGCGAGCAGACACGCCTCGGGATCGTCTCCGTTGACGTGCAAGATCGGCGCTTCGACCATCTTCGCGACGTCGGTGCAGTAAAGCGTGCCCCGCGTATCGCGCGGATCCGAAGTCGTGAACCCGATCTGATTGTTGATCACGATGTGGATCGTGCCGCCGGTGCGATAGCCGCGCGTCTGCGACAGGTTGAGCGTCTCCTGCACGACGCCCTGTCCGGCGATCGCCGCATCGCCGTGCAGCAGCACAGGCATCACCTGATCGAAGGTGGTGTCCTTGCGCCGGTGCTGACGCGCCCGCACCGAGCCCTCGACCACGGGATCGACGATCTCCAGGTGCGAGGGATTGAACGCCAGCGTGACATGCATCGGTCCGCCCGGCGTGACGACATCCGAGGAAAAGCCCTGGTGGTACTTCACGTCTCCCGCGGAGAGCTCGTCGTCGTGCCTTCCCTCGAACTCGGCGAAGAGGTCCTTGGGCATCTTGCCGAGCGTGTTGACCAGCACGTTGAGGCGCCCGCGGTGAGCCATCCCGATCACCATCTCCTTCACGCCGTCGGCACCCGCCTTCTGGATGAGATGGTCGAGCATCGGGATCATGGTGTCGCCACCCTCGCCCGAAAATCGCTTCTGCCCGACGTACTTCGTGTGCAGGTAGCGCTCCAGCGTCTCTGCCGCGGTGAGGCGCTCGAGGATGTGCCGGCGGAACTCGGGCGAATAGCTCGGGCGCGAGCGCAACGGCTCGAGGCGCTGCTGGATGAAGCGCTTCTGCGGCGTGTCGGCCATGTACATGTATTCGGCGCCGAAGGTCCCGCAGTAGGTCTCCTGCAGTGCCGCGATCAGGTCGCGCAGCCGCATGCGGTGAGCCTCGCCCGGCGCGCCCTTGAACGACCCGACGTCGAACTCGGCGTCCAGATCCGCGTCGGAGAAACCATAGGTCGCGATGTCGAGGTCGGCGATGTAGGGCTTCTCCTGGCGCTTCAGGGGATCCAGATCGGCGTGGAAGACGCCGAGCGTGCGGAACTTGCTGATGAGCCGCAGCACGAGCGTGAGCTTGTGCATAGCCTGCGCGTCGACCATAGGCGCGGCGAGCTTGCGGTTCCTGGCGAGCTGGATGAACGACTCCACCACGGGCGCGTGCGCCACGTCGTGCGCGTCCCCGCGCAGGCTGTCGAAATACGCCCGCCAGTCCGGTCCTACCGCGCCCGGATCGGCGAGGTAGGCCTCGTACTGCTCCTCGATGAACGGCGCGTTGCCGCCGAAGAGGGTCGATGTCTCGCGCAGTTGCTCCATCATGGCGAACCTCGTCTCTTGCGTCAGCGCGCGGCGAGCGCCTTTACGTCGCGGCGCGTGGCCCCGGTGAAGAGCTGCCTCGGTCGGCCGATCTTCTGCTCGGGGTCGGAGATCATCTCGTTCCACTGCGCGATCCAGCCGACGGTCCGCGCGAGCACGAAGATCGCGGTGAAGAGGCTCACCGGGATGCCGAGCGCCCGCTGCACGATGCCAGAGTAGAAGTCCACGTTGGGGTAGAGCTTGCGCTGCACGAAGTAATCGTCCTCGAGCGCGATCTTCTCCAGCGCCATCGCCAGCTTGAAGATGCGATCGTCGTGCAGGCCCAGGTCCTCGAGCACCTCGTGGCAGGTCTCGCGCATGAGCTTCGCCCGCGGGTCGTAGTTCTTGTACACCCGGTGGCCGAACCCCATCAGCTTGACGCCGGAGTTCTTGTCTTTGGCCTTCTTGATGAATTCGCCGATCTTGGACACATCGCCGATCTGCTCGAGCATGTTGAGCGCGGCCTCGTTGGCGCCGCCGTGCGCGGGGCCCCACAGGCAGGCGATCCCCGCCGCGATGCAGGCGAAGGGGTTGGCACCCGACGATCCCGCCAGCCGCACGGTCGAGGTCGACGCGTTCTGTTCGTGATCGGCGTGCAAGATGAAAATGCGGTCGAGCGCCCGCACCAGCACGTCGTTGATCTTGTATTCCTCGCAGGGCACCGAGAACATCATGCGCATGAAGTTCGCGGTGTAGTAGAGCTCGTTCTTCGGATAGACGAACGGCTGGCCTATCGTGTACTTGTGGCACATCGCCACCAGGGTGGGCAGCTTGGCGATCAGCCGGATCGCCGAGACGTGCCGATGGTAGGGATCGGTGATGTCGAGCGAGTCGTGATAGAAGGCAGAGAGCGAGCCGACCACTCCGACCAGCATCGCCATCGGATGCGAGTCGCGGCGGAAGCCGCGGAAGAAGGCGCTCATCTGCTCGTGGACCATGGTGTGCTGCGTAACGGTCCGCACGAACTCCGCTTTCTCGGCGGCGTTCGGCAGCTCGCCCGTGAGCAACAGGTAGCACACCTCGAGAAAGTCGCACTGCACGGCGAGCTGCTCGATCGGATAGCCGCGATAGAGCAGCTCGCCTTTGTCGCCGTCGATGTAGGTGATCGTCGACGCGCAGGAAGCGGTCGACAGGAAGCCGGGGTCGTAGGTGAAGTGGCCCGTCTTCCCGTACAGCGTGCGGATGTCGATGACCTCCGGGCCGATCGTGCCCTGGAGCACGGGGAACGTCACCGGGGCCGTGCCGTCGCTGAAGCTCAGGGTTGCAGTTTGCTCGCTCATTGTCGTTCCTCGTCCATGACGGTTGGATGCGGCGCCGGGCCGCACCCGGCTTCCTCAAGCGGCCCGCAAGGCTCGCAGCAGCGGGGCCACCGCCGCGTCGTCGGGCTCTTGCCGGCCCGATAGGAGATCCCACAGCTCGTTGTCGCCCAGATCCAGCAGTCGATAAAGCCCCGCGATCTCAGGCTCCGAGATCGCCTCGCCCCGGGCATCGAGAAAACGAGTCAGGATCAGGTCATTCTCCAGCATGCCGCGCCGGCAGCGCCAGCGAAGGCGGTCCAGTTCACGCCGCGTGATCATCGCCCCGGCACGGCCCGCCGCAAGAGCTCAGATGGGGGCAAGCGCCTCGCTTTCATACTGCCCGTTTGACCATCAGTTCCTTGATCCGGCCGATCGCCTTGGTGGGATTGAGCCCCTTCGGGCAGACATCGACGCAGTTCATGATCGTGTGGCAGCGGAAGAGCCGGTACGGATCCTCGAGATTGTCGAGGCGCTCGTTGGTCGCCTGGTCGCGCGAATCGGCGATGAAGCGGTAGGCGGCGAGCAGCCCCGCCGGGCCGACGAACTTGTCAGGATTCCACCAGAACGAGGGGCACGCCGTCGAGCAGCACGCGCAGAGGATGCACTCGTAGAGGCCGTCGAGCACCTCCCGCTCCTCGGGCGACTGCAGGCGTTCGCGCTCCGGGGGCGGTGTGTCGTTGACCAAGTATGGCTTGATGGAGTGGTATTGCTTGAAGAACTGGCTCATGTCGACGACCAGGTCGCGGATCACCGGCAGTCCCGGAATCGGACGCAGCTCGATCGGCTCGCGAAGCTCCTTGAGGTTCGTAATGCAGGCGAGCCCGTTCTTCCCGTTGATGTTCATCGCGTCCGAGCCGCACACGCCCTCGCGGCAGGAGCGCCGAAACGCGAGCGTGTCGTCGTGCGCTTTCAGTCGCACCAGGGCGTCGAGCAGCATGCGGTCGTGGTGGTCGAGGCCGATGTCGTAGTCCTGCATGCGCGGCGCCGCGTCCTTCTGGGGGTCGTAGCGGTAGATGCGGAACTTCATTGGCGCGACCTCTAGTAGGTGCGAACCTTCGGCGGGAACGCCTCGACCGACAGCGGCTTCATGTTCACCGGCTTGTAGCCGAGCCGGTTGCCGTCGCGGTACCAGAGCGTGTGCTTGAGCCAGTTGACGTCGTCGCGCTCGGGAAAATCGCTGCGCGCCTGCGCGCCGCGCGATTCCTTGCGCGCCTCGGCCGAGATGACCGTCGCCTTGGCTACCTCGATCAGATTCTCGAGCTCCAACGCCTCGACGCGCGCCGTATTGAAGATCCGGCTCTTGTCCTTGATCGCGACGCGCTGCACGCGCTGCTCGATCTCGAGCACCTGCCTCACGCCCTCGGAGAGCAGCTGCTGGTTGCGGAACACGGCGCAGTGCGCCTGGATGGTCTTGCGCAGCGTATCGGCCACCTGGGCGACGCTCTCGCCCGATGTAGCTGCATCGAGGCGCGCGAGGCGCCCGAGCGCGGCGTCGCCCGCCTGTCGGGGCAAGGGCTTGTGCTGGCGCCGCGGCAGGTTCTGCTCCACGATGAAGTTGCCGGCCGAGCGCCCGAAGACCAGCAGATCGAGCAGGGAATTGGTGCCGAGCCTGTTGGCGCCGTGGACCGAGACGCAGGCGCATTCCCCGACCGCGTAGAAGCCAGGCACGACGGCGTTCGGGTTGCCGTCGCGGGGGACCACGACCTGGCCGTGAATATTGGTCGGGATTCCTCCCATCATGTAATGGATCGTCGGCACGACCGGAATCGGCTCGCGTATCGGATCGACGTTGGTGAACTTGATCGCGATCTCGCGGATCGACGGCAGCCGCTTCATGATCACCTCGGGGCCGAGGTGATCGAGCTTGAGCAGCACGTAATCCTTGTGCGGACCGCAGCCTCGCCCTTCCTTGATCTCCTGGTCCATCGAGCGCGAGACGATGTCGCGCGACGCGAGGTCCTTGAGGTTGGGGGCGTAGCGCTCCATGAAGCGCTCGCCGTTGCAGTTGAGCAGGATGCCGCCCTCGCCGCGCACTCCCTCGGTGATGAGCACCCCGGCACCGGGGACGCAGGTCGGGTGGAATTGCCAGAATTCCATGTCCTCGAGCGGGATCCCGGCGCGCGCCGCCATGCCCAGGCCGTCGCCGGTGTTGATGAACGCGTTGGAGCTGGCGGCAAAGATGCGCCCGGCCCCGCCCGTCGCAAACAGGGTCGCCTTGGCCTGCACGATCGAAACTTCGCCGGTCTCGATTTCTAGGGCGGTCACGCCGAGGACTTCGCCGTCGGCATCGCGAATGAGGTCGAGCGCCATCCATTCGACGAAGAACTGCGTGCGCGCTCGGGTATTGCGCTGATAGAGCGTGTGCAGCATCGCGTGCCCCGTGCGATCCGCGGCAGCGCAGGCACGCTGCACGGACTTCTCACCGAAGTTGGCCGAATGCCCTCCGAACGGACGCTGATAGATCGTGCCGTCCGGGTTGCGGTCGAATGGCATGCCGAAGTGTTCGAGCTCGTAGACGACTTCCGCCGCGCTACGGCACATGTATTCGATCGCTTCCTGGTCGCCGAGCCAGTCGGAGCCCTTGATCGTGTCGTACATGTGCCAGAGCCAGCTGTCCTCGCCCATGTTGCCGAGCGCGGCGCCGATCCCGCCCTGCGCCGCGACCGTATGCGAGCGCGTCGGAAAAACCTTCGACAGCACCGCCACCGAAAGCCCTGCCTCCGCGAGCTGCAGGGCCGCGCGCAGGCCCGATCCGCCGGCGCCGACGACGATGGCGTCGAACCGCCGCACGGGAAGGCTCATCGGGCGCCCCAGAGGATCTCGGCGAGCCAAGCGCCGTAGCCGGCGAGCGCAACGAGGGTTGCCACCTCGAGCGTAAGCCGAGCCGCGGTCGGCTTCACGTAGTCCATCCAGATGTCGCGCATCCCGATCCAGGCGTGCCAGAGCAGCGCCAGCCCGAAGAGCAGGGTCGCCACGCGAAACGCGGAGCTCGCGAACAGCGCCCGCCACAACGCCTCGTCGATTCCTCCGTGATAGACGGCGACGCCGACCCAGAGCAGGGTGTAGAGCGCCACCAGTACGGCGGTGACGCGCTGCGCCAGCCAGTCTTTCAGCCCGTAATGGGCGCCGACCGCGATTCGCTTCACCACAGGCGCGCTCCGATCGCGACGGTGAGCGCCAGGCTGACGATCAGCACGACGAGGCTCGAGCGCCGCGCGGGCGCGAGCTCGATTCCCCGGTGCACGTCGAGCAGCAGGAAGCGGATACCCGCACAGAAATGATGCAGGTAAGCCCAGGCAAGCGCGAACAGCACCAGCTTGACGAGCGGCTGCGCGAGCGCCGAACGAAGCTGCGCGAATTCCTCGGGTGAGCCGAGGCTGCGCTGCAGACCCAGCAGCAGGAGCGGGATACCGACCAGGAACAGGCCCGCCCCGCTGATCCGGTGCAGAATGGATACGATGCCCGGCAGAGGCAGGCGGATCCGCAGCAGGTTGAGATAGACCGGGCGCGGCCGGCCAAGCGGTCGCTCTAGGACGGGCATGGCAGAAGTTCCCTCCTATTGCCTGGTCTCACACGCGAAGGCGACGAGCGCGCCCGGGGAGCTGTTGCGCGATGAAAATTATACAGGTAATCCGCGCCCCGCGGGCACCGCAGCGGCCGCGAGCGCAGCGCGTTCGAGCGAGCTACGCGTGTGCCCGGAGACCGTCAGCCCAGGTCGTTCTGGTAATGGTGGCGGCGCGTCACGCACAGCCCGCGGCGCCACTCGACCGGGCGGTCGCCGTAGGTACGCGTAACGCGCTCTACGGCGAGCAGCGCTTGGCCGGGCTCGACGTGCAGCAGCGCGGCGGTCGCGGCGTCCGCTGCGACCGCTCGGAGCTTCTCCTGTGCCTTCAGGATGCGCACCGCGAACTGCGTCTCGAACAGGCTGTACATCGAGCCGTGGTACGCCTCCACGCGAGCGCGCGTCATACCTTTGAAGAGCGTGGCGGGCAGGACGATCTCGTCGAGGATTGCGGGCTCGCCGCCGTATTCGAGCAGTCGGCGCAGCACGAGCACTGCGCTGCCGGGCTTCAGCTCGAGCGCGCGCGCGACTTCCGCGCTCGCCTTGCCGCGGCGCACGTCGATCAGCCGGCTTGCCGGGTATTCGTCGCGCCCGTCGTTGCGACGGATGCGCAGGAAGCGGAACATCGAGGAGCGCTCCTCGGTGTGCGTGGCGACGTAGGTGCCCTTGCCCTGGCGCCTGACGACGAGGTTCTCCGCCGCCAGCGCGTCGATCGCCTTGCGCACCGTTCCATGGGAGACAGCGTAGCGCGCCGCGAGGTCGAGCTCGCTTGGGATCGCTTGCCCCGGGCGCCACTGGCCGGCGTCGAGGCGCTCGACGAGGAGGTCGCGGATCTGCAGGTACAGCGGGCGGAACGCGGGCGAACGCGCCCTGCGCGCCGCGCGCGAACGCAGTGGCCGGGCAGGCAGGAGGGCGCGGCTCTGGCTCAAGACGAATCCGGTTCAAGATTGTCCTATATCATATATCATATAACATATATAAGACTTGGTTGACACCCCTCGCGCCCGCCCGTAACATGCAAGCGTCACCGGGGGCGGCCGCGGCGCCCAGCCGCGGACCCGCGGACCTCGAATTTCCAACGCCGCCCAGGAGTCCCGTCCATGAAGAAGCCCGTCCGCGTAGCCATCACCGGCGCCGCCGGTCAGATCGGCTACAGCCTGCTGTTCCGCGTTGCCAGCGGCCAGATGCTCGGTGCCGACCAGCCCGTCATCCTGCAGCTGCTCGAGTTGCCGCTCGACAAGGCCCAGGCGGCTCTGAAGGGGGTGATGATGGAGATGGAGGACTGCGCCTTCCCGCTGCTGGCGGGCATGAGCGGAGGCGCCGATCCCAAGGTCGCCTTCAGGGACGTCGATCTCGCGCTCCTGGTCGGCGCGCGCCCGCGCGGACCGGGGATGGAGCGCAAGGATCTGCTGCTCGAGAACGCGAAGATCTTCATCGAGCAGGGCAAGGCGCTCAACGAGGTGGCGCAACGCGGCGTCAGGGTGCTGGTTGTGGGCAATCCGGCCAACACCAACGCCTACATCGCGATGAAGTCGGCGCCCGCCTTGCCGAAGAAGAACTTCACCGCCATGCTGCGTCTCGATCACAACCGGGCGCTGTCCCAGCTGGCGGTAAAGGCCGGCGTCGCGGTCGATTCGATCGAGAAGCTGATCGTCTGGGGCAACCACTCCCCGACCATGTATCCCGACTACCGCTTCGCGACCTCGGGGGGGCAGTCGCTGAAGGAGCGCATCAACGACGAAAACTGGAATCGCAGCGTGTTCATCCCGACGGTCGGCAAGCGCGGCGCGGCGATCATCGAGGCGCGCGGCCTCTCCTCGGCGGCTTCGGCCGCCAACGCCGCGATCGATCATGTGCGAGACTGGCTGTCGGGCAGCGGCGGACGGTGGGTCACCATGGGCATTCCCTCCGACGGCAGCTACGGAATCCCGGTGGACCTGATGTACGGCTTTCCCGTCACCACTGCGGACGGCGAATACCGCCTCGTGCCGGGCCTCGAGATCGATGCCTTCTCGCGGGAACGAATGAACGCGACGCTGAAGGAGCTCGAAGAGGAGCGCACCGGTGTCGCCGCGCTTCTAGCCTGAAGCGCCCATCCAGGGAGGGCCATGAGCGGCAAACTGCATCCCGCGACCGCGCTCTACGGCACCGAACGTGCGCTGCCGCCGCTGCCGCCGTGCGTGCACTACGCGGGGAGCGAACGCTACATCCGCAAGGCGCTGGAGCTGCAGCGCGAGCGCGGCCCCATCTTCGATGTCGCCTGCGACTGCGAGGACGGTGCCCCGATCGGCCAGGAGCGTGCGCACGCCAAGACGATGGCCGCGCTCATTGCGAGCAAGGAGAACGCCTTCAACCGGGTGGGGGCCCGGATTCACGATCTCTCGCATCCGGCGTGGCGCACCGACCTCACTACACTCATCGGCGCCGCGGGCGATCGCATCGCCTTCGTGACGCTGCCGAAAGCGGAATCGGCCGCCGACGTGGCCCGCTTCCAGCAGGTGCTCCGGAACGAGGTTGCGCGCTGCGGCTGGAACAGGGCGATCCCGGTGAGCGTGATGATCGAGACACCTGCAGCCGTGCGCGAAGCGTGGGCGATCGCCGCCCTGCCCGGTGTCGTGAGCCTCGATTTCGGCACGCTCGACTTCGTCAGCGCCCATCACGGGGCGATCCCCGCGTCGGCGATGCAGAGCCCGGGGCAGTTCGATCATGCGCTGCTGCGCCGGGCGAAGTGCGAGGTCGCGGCAGCCGCGCTCGCCCACGCCGTCGTCCCGGCGCACGGCGTGACGCTGGCGCTCGAGGACCCGGCCGCGGTCCGGGGCGACGCGAAGCGCGCGCGCGAAGAGTTTGGCTTCCTGCGCATGTGGAGCATCCATCCGGCGCAGATCGACCCCATCGTGAGCGCCTTCCAACCCGATGCGAGCGAGCTCGCCGCGACGACCTCCGTGCTCGTGGCGGCGCAGGCGGCTGACTGGGCGCCGATCCGGCACGAGGGCAAGCTCTACGACCGCGCGTCCTACCGTTATTGCTGGGAGGTGCTCCTGCGCGCGCGCGCGGCGGGCGCCGCACTGCCTCCGGCCGCGGCGGAGTTCTTCGCGCAGGACGCCGCGACCGCAAAGCCGCTGCGCGTGGAGGCATACCGGCGATGAGCGGCCCGACGCCGGGCGCGCGCCTGCGCGCCGCTGTTGCGGCCGAGAAGCCGCTGCAGGTTCCGGGGGCGATCTGCGCCTACCATGCGCTGCTCGCCGAGCGCTGCGGCTATCGTGCGCTCTATCTCTCCGGCGGAGGCGTCGCCGCGGGCTCGCTCGGCGTGCCCGACCTCGGGATCACCACGCTCGAGGACGTGCTTACCGACGTGCGGCGGATTACCGACGCCTGCCCGCTGCCGCTGCTGGTTGACGTCGACACAGGCTTCGGCGCCTCCGCGTTCAATATCGCCCGCACCGTGAGGTCGCTCATCAAGCTCGGGGCGGCCGCGATGCACATCGAGGACCAGGTGGGCGCCAAGCGCTGCGGCCACCGCCCCGGCAAGGAGCTCGTGTCGAAGGTGGAGATGGTCGATCGCATCAAGGCGGCCGTGGATGCGAGGGCCGACCCGGCGTTCGTCGTCATGGCGCGCACCGACGCGCTCGCGGTCGAAGGGCTCGCCGCTGCGATCGATCGCGCCTGCGCCTGCGTGGAGGCCGGCGCCGACATGATCTTCCCGGAAGCGATGACCGAGCTCGCCATGTACCGCAAGTTCGCCGACGCGGTGCGCGTGCCGGTGCTGGCGAACATCACCGAGTTCGGCGCTACGCCGCTTTTCACGCTCGACGAGCTGAGAAGCGCCAACGTCGCGCTCGCGCTCTATCCATTGTCGGCATTTCGCGCCATGAACAAGGCGGCGCTCGGCGTCTACCAGACGATCCGTCGCGACGGCACGCAGAAGCAGGCGGTCGACGCGATGCAGACCCGGGCGGAGCTCTACGAGGTCCTCGAGTACCACCGCTTCGAAGCGAAGCTCGACGAACTGTACGGGAGGAAGAAACCATGAACGACACCTCGCCCGCCGCAGACTCTGGCGCGAAGCCGAAGAAGTCGGTCGCGCTGTCCGGCGTGGTCGCCGGCAACACTGCGCTGTGCACGGTGGGCCGCACCGGTAACGATCTGCATTACCGCGGCTACGACATTCTCGATATCGCGGAAGCTTGCGAGTTCGAGGAGATCGCTCATCTTCTCGTGCACGGGAAGCTGCCGACGGCGCCCGAGCTCGCTCACTACAAGGCGAAGTTGAGCGCGCTGCGCGGCGTCCCCGAGCCGGTGCGCGAGATCCTCGAGCGCATCCCCGCCGCGGCGCATCCGATGGATGTCATGCGCACCGCGGTCTCGGCGCTCGGAGCGGTGCTGCCCGAGCGCGACGACCACGGCGTCGCCGGCGCGCGGGACATCGCCGATCGCCTGCTCGCCTCGCTTGGCTCGATGCTCCTGTACTGGTATCACTGGAGCCACAGCGGCCGGCGCATCGATGTCGAGACCGCGGACGACTCGATCGGCGGCCATTTTCTGCACCTCCTGCACGGCAAGACGCCGCCGCCACTCTGGGTGCGTGCGATGCACACTTCGCTCAACCTCTACGCAGAGCACGAGTTCAACGCCTCGACGTTCACGGCGAGGGTGATCGCCGGCACGGGCTCGGACCTCTACTCCGCCATCGCCGGCGCAATCGGGGCGCTCCGCGGCCCCAAGCATGGCGGCGCGAACGAGTTCTCCTTCGAGGTCCAGCAGCGCTACGACAGCCCCGACGAAGCCGAGTCCGACATCCGCCGCCGCGTGGCAAGCAAGGAAGTCATCATCGGCTTCGGCCACCCCGTGTACACCGTCAGCGATCCGCGTAATCGCATCATCAAGGATCTCGCGCACCGTCTGTCGCAGGATGCGGGCAACACGAAGATGTTCGCCATTGCCGAGCGGCTCGAGAGCGTCATGAAGGAAGTCAAGAACATGTTCGCCAACCTCGACTGGTACTCGGCGGTGAGCTATCACATGATGGGCGTGCCGACGGCGATGTTCACGCCGTTGTTCGTCATCTCGCGCACCTCCGGCTGGTCGGCGCACGTCATCGAGCAGCGCCAAGACGGGAAGATCATCCGTCCGAGCGCCAACTACATCGGCCCCGACGACCGGAAGTTCGTTGCGCTGAGGGAGCGTCGATGAGGGCATTGTCCACATTGCTCGCCCTTGCCGTGCTCGGCGCGGCGAGCGCGGCCGCCGCCGAGCGCGGGGACACCCCGTTCGTGGTGAGCTACCGCTGTGACGGCGGTCGCCTCCTCGCTGTCGGCTATCCGGCTTACCGCAACGCGAGACGCGTCCCCATCCGGCTCGAATGGCAGGGTCGGACGGTCGAGCTCGCGTCCGCCCGCGCCGGCTCCGGCGCTCGCTACGTGAGCGTGAGCGCCGACCTCGAATGGTGGAGCAAGGGCAATGGCGGCGACCTCTACCGCCTGAGCCGACACCAGCCGCTGCTCACCGGCTGCACCGAGATCACCTGACCGCACGAGTGCCCCGTCTCCCGCGCGACCTCATCCATGCCGATCTTCCCCCGCTGATTTCCGGAGCCACCTTGTCCGCGCCGATCTCCAACGTACGCCCCAAGCCGGACCGCGTCCTGGTCGATATCGCCGACTACGTCGCGTCCTACAAGATCGCGAGCGCGGAAGCCTACGAGACCGCCCGCTATTGCCTGCTCGACACACTGGGCTGCGGGCTCGAGGCGCTGTCCTACCCCGCCTGCACGAAGCTGCTCGGACCCATCGTCCCGGGCACCGTGGTGCCCAACGGGGCCAAGGTCCCGGGCACGCAATTCCAGCTCGACCCCGTGCAGGCCGCGTTCAACATCGGAGCAATGATCCGCTGGCTCGATTTCAACGACACCTGGCTCGCCGCCGAGTGGGGCCATCCCTCGGACAACCTGGGCGGCATTCTCGCCGCGGCCGACTGGCTTTCGCGCAACGCGCTCTCCGCGGGGCGCAAGCCGCTCGTCGTGAGGGACGTGCTCACGGCGATGATCAAGGCGCACGAGGTCCAGGGCGTGATCGCGCTCGCGAACAGCTTCAATCGCGTCGGCCTCGATCACGTCGTGCTCGTCAAGGTCGCCTCGACCGCCGTCGTTGCGCACATGCTGGGGCTCACGCGCGACGAGATCATCGACGCCGTCTCGCTCGCCTGGGTCGACGGCCAGAGCCTGCGCACCTACCGCCACGCGCCGAACACCGGCTCGCGCAAGAGTTGGGCCGCCGGCGACGCCACGGCGCGCGCCGTGCGCCTCGCGCTCATGGCTGCGAAGGGAGAGATGGGCTATCCGTCGGTGCTCACCGCCAGGACCTGGGGCTTCTACGACGTATCGTTCAAGGGCAAGCCGTTCCGCTTCCAGCGCACCTACGGCAGCTATGTCATGGAGAACGTGCTGTTCAAGATCAGCTTTCCCGCGGAATTTCACGCCCAGACGGCGGTCGAAGCTGCGATGGCGCTGCATCCGCAGGTGAGGAATCGCCTCGACAAGATCCGCAAGATCACCATCCGCACGCACGAGTCGGCGATCCGCATCATCGACAAGCGCGGCCCGCTGGCCAACCCCGCGGATCGCGATCACTGCATTCAGTACATGGTGGCCGTGCCGCTGATCTTCGGTCGGCTCACCGCCGCCGACTACGAGGACACCGTGGCGGCCGATCCGCGCATCGACAGGCTGCGCGCCAAGACGGTCTGTGTCGAGGACCGGAAGTTCTCACGCGACTATCTCGATCCGGAGAAGCGCTCGATCGCCAATGGCATCACGATCGAGCTGGACGGCGGCGAAAAGCTCAAGGAGGTCGTGGTCGAGTACCCGATAGGACACCGTCGCCGCCGGCGCGAAGGTATGCCCCTGCTGATCGAGAAATTCAGGACCAACCTCGCGCGGCGATTCCCCGCCAAACAGCAGCGCGCTATTCTCGATCTGGCGCTCGACGACGCGCGGCTCGCCGCGGCGCCTGTGCACGAATTCGTCGATTTGTTCGTTATCTGAACCGATCGCAGTAGTTCTGTTCAACCCGGAGATCCTCATGCACCGCATCGCTCTCTTCCTCATGCTGGCCTTCGCGGCCGGAGTGGCACAGGCGCAGACCCAGAGCCAGGATATTCCCAAGCGGAAGTCCGGCCTGTGGGAAGTCACCAAGACCTCGACGCGTACGAGCGGATCGACGCGGGTTCTGCAATGGTGCGTCGACGAGAAGACCGACAACGCGCTGATGCAGCTCGCCGAGGGCGGGCGTAGCGAAAAGTGCAAGGTCGGGAAGATGCAGCGTGAAGGCGACAAGCTGATCGTCGACGCCGTATGCACGATAGGCGAGCAAAAGATCGAAGCGAACACCCACGCGGTGATCACCGGCAACTTCGAGTCGGCCTACAAGATCGAGAGCAGCGCGACCTATGCACATCCGGTGCGCGGCAGGACCGAGGGCACGGCGGTTCTCGCGGGTCGTTGGGTTAGCGCCTGCAAGCCGGGGCAGAAACCGGGGGACATCATTCTTCCGAGCGGCGCGAAGTTCAACCCGAGCCAGCCGGGGAGCGGGTCGCCGCCAAAGACGCCGATCACACCCAGGAGATCCGGGCAGTCAGCGCCCCCTGCCCCGACCGCGCCAACCGGCACGGCGCATTGAGGAACTGCGATGGCACACACCCTCGGCCAATACCTGCAACCGTTCGCGACCGCATCGGGCCAGGGCGGCAAGCTCTATTCGCTGCCCGCACTCGAGAAGGCCGGCATGGGCAAGATCTCTCGCCTGCCGGTCTCCATCCGCATCGTGCTCGAGAGCGTGCTGCGCAACTGCGACGGAAAGAAGATCACCGAGGAGCACGTGCGCCAGCTCGCAGCGTGGAAGGCGAGCGCACCGCGCACCGAGGAAATTCCCTTCGTGGTCGCCCGCGTCGTGCTGCAGGACTTCACGGGCGTGCCGCTGCTCTGTGACCTCGCCGCGATGCGCGGCGTGGCGCAGCGGATGGGCAAGAACCCGAAGGTGATCGAGCCGCTCGTTCCCGTGGACCTCGTCGTCGATCACTCGGTGCAGGTCGACTACTACGGGGCGAAGAATGCGCTCGATCTCAACATGAAGATCGAGTTCCAGCGCAACGCCGAGCGCTACCGGTTCCTGAAGTGGGGCATGCAGGCGTTCGACACGTTCAAGGTGGTGCCGCCGGGCATCGGCATCGTGCACCAGGTCAACCTCGAGTACCTCGCTCGCGGCGTGCACGAGAAGGACGGCGTGTACTACCCCGACACTCTCGTCGGCACGGACTCGCACACGACCATGATCAACGGCATCGGCGTGGTCGCCTGGGGCGTGGGCGGCATCGAGGCGGAAGCCGGAATGCTGGGCCAGCCAGTCTATTTCCTGACCCCGGACGTGGTCGGGGTGCACCTCAAGGGCCGCCTCAAGGAAGGCGTGACCGCCACCGATCTCGTGCTCACCGTCACCGAGATGCTGCGCAAAGCCAAGGTCGTCGGCAAGTTCGTCGAGTTCTTCGGCGAAGGCGCCGCATCGCTGCCGGTTCCCGACCGCGCGACGATCGGCAACATGGCGCCCGAGTACGGAGCGACCATGGGCTTCTTCCCCGTCGATGAAAAGACGGTCGATTACCTGATCAGCACCGGGCGCACGCAGGCGGAAGTCGAGGCGTTTGAAGCGTACTACCGTGCGCAAGGCTTGTTCGGGATGCCAAAGCCGGGGGCGATCGACTATTCCCAGTCGCTCGAGCTCGACCTCGCGACCATCGTGCCGAGTCTTGCCGGACCCAAGCGGCCGCAGGACCGCATCCCTTTGCCCAAGATGAAGGAAGCGTTCGATACGCTCTTCTCCAAGCCGGTCGCCGACAACGGCTTCAACCAGGCGGCGGACAAGCTCGGGCGGCGTTACGCGACGAAACTCTACAGCGGCGCGGCACCGCAAGTGGACGATGCGACGCAGCAGCTGCACAAGGCGGGCGCGCCGCTCGACGTGGTCGAGATGGTGAACAACCGCCCGACTGCAGATCGGGTACCGGTCGCCGGCGCCAAGCCGATCGACATCGGCAATGGGGACGTGCTCATCGCTGCGATCACTTCCTGCACCAACACCTCCAACCCCGGCGTGCTCCTCGCTGCGGGCTTGCTCGCGAAGAAGGCGGCGGCGAAGGGGCTCAAGGTGAAGCCCCATGTCAAGACCTCGCTCGCGCCCGGGTCGCGGGTCGTCACCGACTATCTCACCAAGTCGGGCCTGCTCCCGGAGCTCGAGAAGCTCAACTTCTACCTCGCCGGCTACGGCTGCACGACCTGCATCGGCAACGCGGGCCCACTCGATCCCGCCATCGAGGAGACGATCACGCAGAACGACCTCGTCTGCGCGGCCGTGCTCTCCGGCAACCGCAACTTCGAGGCGCGCATCCACCCCAACATCAGGGCGAACTTCCTCGCTTCGCCCCCGCTGGTGGTCGCCTTCGCCATTGCCGGACGCGCGAACATCGACTTGACCAGCGAGCCGCTCGGCACCGGCAGCGACGGCAAGCCCGTTTTCCTGCGCGACATCTGGCCGACGGCCGCGGAAGTCGGCGCGCTCATGCAGTACGCGACCGACCCGCAGACCTTCCGCCGCCTGTACGGCGATTTCACCAAGGACAATCCGCTCTGGAACGCGATCCCGGCGTCGAAGGGCCAGGTGTACGCCTGGGACAAGTCGACCTACATCGCGGAGCCGCCGTTCTTCAAGGACTTCACCATGCAGCCGGGGCGCGCCCGGGATATCAAGGGCGCGAGGGTCCTCGGCGTCTTCGGCGACTCGGTGACCACCGACCACATCAGCCCGGCAGGATCGATCAAGCCCACGTCCCCGGCAGGCATCTACCTGCAGGAGCGGGACGTCGCGGTGCCGGATTTCAACAGCTACGGCGCGCGGCGCGGCAATCACGAGGTGATGATGCGCGGTACCTTCGCCAACGTGCGCATCAAGAACCTTCTCGTTGCTCCGAAGGCCGACGGCTCGCGCGTCGAGGGCGGCGTGACGATCCAGCAGCCCGAGGGCAAGCAGATGCCGATCTACGACGCGGCGATGGCCTACGTTGCGCGTGGGACGCCTACGATCGTGTTCGCCGGAGAGGAGTACGGCACGGGCTCCTCGCGCGACTGGGCCGCCAAAGGCACGCAGCTGCTCGGGGTGAAAGCAGTGGTGGCGAGCAGCTTCGAGCGCATCCACCGCTCGAACCTCGTCGGCATGGGCGTGCTCCCCTGCCAGTTCAAGGGCAGCGACAGCGCCGCGTCGCTGCAGATCAAGGGCGACGAGGAATTCGATCTCACCGGCGTCGAGGGAGGGATTCGACCGCAGATGGATGTCACGCTGACGATCAGGCGCAAGGACGGCACAGCGCAGAAGGTGCCGCTGCTGCTGCGCATCGACACGCCGATCGAGGTCGACTACTACCTGCACGGCGGGATACTGCCCTTCGTTCTGCGCGAGCTCCTGGCGGCGTAGACTTTCCTTGCAGCGCGCGATACTGCTGTTCCTGCTCGCGGGCCTGTGCCTGTCGTCGCTCGACGCGACGGCGAAGTACCTCGTGCGGGATCACCCGCTGTTCCTCGTCGTGTGGGCGCGCTACGCCGGGCAGATGCTGGTCGTGACACCGTTCGCCTGGCAGCGCGCGGGGCCGGGATTCTGGCGCACGCGGCGTCCGTGGATGCAGCTCCTGCGCTCCACCCTGCTCCTGGTGGCGACGATCTGCTTCTTCGGCGGGCTGCGCTACCTGCCGCTCGCAGAGGCGTCAGCGATCATCTTCCTCGCGCCGATCTTCGTGGTCGTGCTCTCCGGCCCGATGCTCGGGGAGGATCCGAGCCGCGCGCGCTGGATTGCAGTCATTACCGGGTTCATCGGTATCCTTATCCTCGCGCGGCCCGGATCCGCGATCTTCCACCCTGCCGCGCTGCTCCTGGTCGTCGCAGCGGTTTGCAACGCGCTCTTCTTCGTGCTCACGCGCAAGCTCGTCGAGGAGAATGCTTACACGACGCTCTTCTACAGCGCGCTGGTGGGCACGGTGGGCCTGTCGCTCGCGCTGCCCTGGGAAATGGGCGACAGCGCTGCAGGCTGGCGCGAGGCGCTCATGCTGTTGCTGCTCGGCCTGCTCGCCGGCGTCGGCCATTGGCTCGTGATCAGCGCCTACAGCATGGCGCCCGCCTCGTCGCTCACACCGCTCGCCTACCTGCAGATCATCTGGGCGACGAGCTACGGTTACCTCATCTTCGGCCAGCTCCCCGATCGCTGGTCGGGGCTCGGCATGGCGGTGGTCGTCGCGAGCGGACTGTGGCTCGCGCTGCAGGAGCGCGCCCGCGCGGCGCGTGCCTAATCACATCAGGCGTTTTTCGCCGGGGCCTGTTGTGCGATCCACCGCGTGAGCGGCCGCCATTGCTCCCAGTCCTGCTCCGCGCGCGAGCGCGGCAAGTCGAACACCGTCAACCCGTCGCGCGCGCAATAGACATAAACCTGCGTCTGACGCAGGTGCGTGACCAGTGGGAAATCGAACGCCGCGAGAAACGACTCCAGCTCGAGCGCGCTGTTGGCCCGGCTGTCCACGCGCATCGCCACGAGCCCGATGGCGATCTCGCCCTTCTTCACCGCTTTGTACTCGGCGATTTGATCGAGGAAGTGCCCGGTCGCGGCCATGTCGAAGACGCTCGGGGCGACGGGTACCAGCAGAACGTCGGCGCGCTGCATCGCCTCGCGCAGGCTCTCGCCGTGCAGGCCCGCGGGAGTGTCCATCACGAGCCACTGCGGGTTGCGCTCGTGGATCTCCTCCCTGCGCTCGTCCGGAGTCCAGCCCGCGATCGGGGGAAAGAGCTTCGGCCGGCGCGCCAGCCATTCGCTCGCCGCGCGCAGCGGATCGAAGTCCGCGAGCACGACGCGCTGCCTGCGACTCGCGAGCCAGCCCGCGATGTTGGTCGCGAGCGTGGTCTTGCCGCTACCGCCCTTCGGATTCGCCACGAGAATCGTCTGCATCGAAGTTCCCCCTGCAGCGGGACTCGGCGTTAGAGATTCGGGAGGACAGCCAGCAGTGGCTCGAGGACGGCCGCGCCGAGTCGGCTGCTGCGCTCGCCGCTCCAGCCTACCCTCGCGTCCGGCAGGTCGGCATTGTCCTTGAACGGCATCTCCAGCGTGAGCGCGAGGCAGCCGAAGCTGTGGCCGACGTACTTCGACGCCAGCGTGAGATTGACTTTCGTATCCTTGTCGTCGGCATAGCCGTGGACCTGCTGGAAATCCGGACTCGCCTGACGGAACGCGGCACCGAAGGCATGCTGCAGCGCCTCCTGCTTCGGCGTAAAGCTGGCGAGGCGCTCGCAGCCGTCGACGAACACGTACGGCAGCCCTTCGTCGCCGTGCACGTCGAGGAAGCAGTCCACGCCGCTCGCGTGCATCGCCGCCCGCACGTGGAACACCTCCGGGCTGCGCTCGGGGCTCGGCGCCATCCACTCGCGATTGAGGTTGGCGCCGGACGCATTCGTGCGCAGGTTGCCGCGAACGCTGCCGTCGGGGTTCATGTTGGGAACGACGTGGACGACCGCGCGCTCGAGCAGCGTCCGCGCAATCGGATCGTGCGCATCGAGCAGCCGCTCGAGCAATCCATCGACGAACCACTCGGCCATCGTCTCGCCCGGGTGCTGGCGCGCGATCACCCACAGTGATCGCCGCCCGTCGCGCGGCGAACCGACGGTGACGACATCGAGATCCCGACCGTCGACGGTCCTCCCCAGGCGGCGCACGCGAGCAACGGGCGAATCCTCGGCGCGGCCGAGCAAGTCGAGGTGTTGCTCCCACGAGTAGGGCTCGAAATACGCGTAATAGATCGATTCGCGCTCGGGCGTGTGCTCGACGATCATCTCGGTGCCGTTGAAGACAGTAGGGACGCGGGTCCAGTCCTGTCGGTCGTACGAGGCGACGGCGCGATAGTCGCTCCAGCCGTCGACGTAGGTGCATTTTCCCGCGTTGAGGAAGCGGATGCGGCAGGGCCTGCCGCGTGCGCCCTGGAGGCGGAAGTGGAACCATTGGCGGAACTCCGCGTGCGTATCAGCGCGGATGTTCACGCAGATGTCATCGGCGCGCTCCGCGCTCACGACTTCGATCGCGCCGGAGTCGAACGCATCGCTGATGTGAAGGGTCTCGGACATTGAGAGGGCGTGATCGCGCGCCAGCAGCATGCGGCCGCTGGCGGGCCGCTATGCTACCATCCACGCTGCCCGAGCGCAGCGTTTTCTTACAAACAAGGAGCTTGCCATGACGACAGCCGCCTCGCCTTCCGTCTCGATCTCGCCGGGCTGGTCGCTCGCTCTCGGTATCCTGCTCGTCATCGCCGGGGTCGTGGCGCTGCTCTTTCCCGTGCTCGCCGCCGTCACCGCCGCGCTCTACGTGGGCTGGTTCGCGCTCATCGCCGGCGTTATCGCGCTCGTCGTGACCTGGCGAACGCGCAACGAGCCCCACCTCGGCTGGCGCATCGCGGTCGGCATCCTCTACATCGTTCTCGGCTTCCTGTTGGTGGCCAATCCGGTCGCCGGAGCGGCCTCGCTCGCGCTGCTCGTCGGCGGGCTGATGGCAGCCTCGGGCGTGGTCGAGATCATGCTCGCCGTGCGCCACAAACCCAAGGCCGGGTGGGGGTGGCTGCTGGCCGACGGCATCATCTCGATCCTGCTCGCCGTTCTGATCGTGATCGGCTGGCCGCTGTCCTCGCTCGTGCTGATCGGCTATCTGGTCGGCTTCCAGATCATCCTGTGCGGCGTGGCCCGCATCGCCCTCGGGATGGGCGCCCGCAAGCTCGCCACGCCGGCCGCGACCTAGACGATGGTGCCTGGCTCCATGGACGCAGTCGAATCGCACCCGAGCGTCGCCGTGCCTGTCGCGGGCGGGGTGCCGCGCGACAGACGCGCCGAGTTCGAGGCGAACAAGCTGCGCAAGCGGCTGCGCCGGCTGGTCGGCATGGCGATCGCGGACTTCGCCATGATCGAGGACGGCGACAGGGTGATGGTCTGCCTCTCGGGCGGCAAGGACAGCTACGGCCTGCTCGACATCCTGCTCTCGCTGCGGAAGCGCGCGCCGCTCTCATTCGAGATCATCGCCGTCAACTTGGACCAGAAGCAGCCGGGGTTTCCGGCGGAGGTGCTGCCGCGCTATCTCGCCGGGCGCGGCGTCGTCTTCCGCATCGTCGAGCAGGACACCTACAGCGTCGTGAAGCGGGTCATTCCCGATGGCAAGACGATGTGCTCGCTCTGCTCGCGCCTGCGCCGCGGCGTTCTCTACCGGGTTGCGCGTGAGATCGGCGCGACCAAGATCGCACTGGGCCACCACCGCGATGACATCCTGGCGACGTTCTTCCTCAACCTGTTCTTCGGCGCGAAGCTCAAGGCGATGGCGCCCAAGCTCGTGTCCGACGACGGCCGCCACGTCGTGATCCGCCCGCTCGCCTACGTGCGCGAGCGAGACCTCGCGCGCTATGCCGAGGCGATGGCCTTTCCGATCATTCCCTGCACGCTTTGCGGCTCGCAGGAGAATCTGCAGCGCAAGCAGGTGACGGCAATGCTGCGCGATTGGGAGAAGAGGTATCCGGGCCGCATCGAAACCATTTTCAATGCGTTGGGCGAGGTTGTGCCGACGCACCTGCTCGACCGCAGGCTGCGCGATTTCGCCTCGATTCGGACGTCCGGCATGCCGCTGCCCGACGGCGATGTCGCCTTCGACGACGACCCCGCGGCGAAGAGTCCCCGGCCGCGTCCTGAGCTTGCCGACGACTGAGCCGGCGCGCCGGCTGGCTCGCGGGAGCGCGGCCTTGAACGGCTTCAAGAGATGCCTGCGCCTCGCCGCACTCGCGTCACTCGCCTTGCTCGCGCCCGGCGCTCTCGCCGCAGACCCGGCCGCGGGGACGCTTTCCGGGCCGGCGCTGGTGAGCGCGCTGCGCGCGGGCGGACTCATCGTCTACTTCCGGCACACCTCGACCGACTTCGGCCAGAACGACGAGCAAATGACGGGCTACGAGGATTGCGCGCGGCAGCGCAATCTGACCGACCGCGGCCGCGAGGAAGCGCGCCACATCGGTGCCGAGATCGAACGGCTCGATCTGCCGATCGGCGAAGTGCTCGCGAGCCCGTTCTGCCGCACCCTGGAAACCGCGCGCCTGATGTTCGGCCGCGCCGAGGCAACGGCCGCCGTGCGAGGCGGCCCGGCGCACCCCGATTCTCCCGATCGCTACGCGGAGCTGCGCAAGCTGCTGTCGACTCCGCCGCGGTCCGGCACCGATCTCGTCATCGCGAGCCACGGCAATCCGTTCGCCGCCGTCGCGGGGCTGCCGTATCTCGCCGAGGGCGAAGCTGCGGTGATCCGGCCCCTGGGAGCAAAAGGCTTCGAGATCGTCGCCCGGATACCGAAGGACGGCTGGGACGGGCTGGCCAAGCCTTAGGTGTGAAGTCTCAGGACGTTGTCCCCTCGATCCAACTGGAAGAAGCTGATGGTTGCGACGCCGTCAGTTCTTGCCAGGAGGACCGAGTGGACACCCACAAGAATGCCCCAATGACACCCGCGGGTCGACTGCGTATGGTTCAAGCCGTATTGGCTGGGGAGACGATCCAAGCGGTGGCCCAGCGCGGTCGAACCGACCGCAAGACCGTGCGTAAGTGGGTAGGCCGGTACCGGGCCGAAGGAGCGGCGGGCCTTTGCGATCGCAGCTCGCGGCCGCGCCACTCGCCCAATGCCATTGCGCGGGGCACCGCGCAGCGGGTGATTACGCTGCGCCAACGCCGCTGGACCATGGCCAGTATCGCGGCGGAGTTGCGGATCTCGCGCGCTACCGTGTCGCGGGTGGTGGCACGGGCTGGACTGAGCCGACTGGCAGCGCTCGATCCAGCACCGCTGCCGCGCCGCTATGAGCGCGCCCGACCCGGCGAGTTGCTGCACATAGATAGCAAGAAGCTGGCGTGCATCGAGCGTACCGGCCACCGCGTCACCGGCGATCCGCGCGATCATGTCAGGGGCGCCGGCTGGGAGGCGGCGTTCGTAGCCATTGATGATCGTTCGCGGGTGGGCTTTGCCGAGATGTTCGCCGACGAGCGCAAACCCAGCGCAGCGGCCTTCCTCGACCATGCAGCGCAGTACTACGCTACGCTGGGAGTACGGGTACGCTGCATCATGACCGACAACGCCAAGGTGTTTCGCTCGCTCCCGTTCATCGCGGCTTGCCGGCGCTGGCGCCTGCGGCATATCTTCACCAAGATCTACACGCCGCGCACCAACGGCAAAGCCGAGCGTTTCATCCAGACCGCCTTGCGCGAGTGGGCCTATGGACGTAGCTATCGCCATTCGCGCGAACGAACTGCGTATTTGCCGGAGTGGCTGCATCGCTATAACTGGCACCGACCACATTCAGCGTTGGCCGGGCGTCCGCCCATCAGCCGCTTGAGCATCGATGGGGACAACCTGTTGAGACTCCACA
>DATJZM010000024.1:0-50617 GCA_035499135.1 Casimicrobiaceae bacterium
GCTGCGGAGCGGCTGCACCTGAGTCAGCCCGCGTTGAGCGGCCAGCTCAAGGCGCTCGAGGAAGCGCTGGGCCTGAGCTTGTTCGAGCGTTCGTCGAGCGGCATGAATCTAACGGCAGGCGGGCGAGCACTGCTCCCCGAAGCCGAAGGCATCATCGAGTCGGTACAGCGGCTGCGCCAGTCAGCGCGACAGCTTCAGGGGCGCGCGGCAGGACGATTGAAGCTGGGCACCGTGCTCGATCCGGCGACGCTAAGGCTCGGCGAGTTTCTCGCGCGCGCCGTCGAGAGCCACCCCTTGATCGACATCGAGCTGCACCAGCTCTTCTCCGGCGCGGCGCTCGATGCGGTGCGCGAAGGCTCGCTCGACGCCAGCTTCTTCTTCGGAAGCGTGCACGAGGGCGAGCTTCGTGCGGAGTTCCTGCGCACGCTCACCTATCGAGTGGCTCTGCCCGCCGCATGGCATACCGAGCGCGATGCCGAGTGGGCCAGCATCGCGGCCAAACCGTGGATACTCGCGCCACCGACGAGCTCACATCGCCAGCTCGCGATGGAGCTTTTTGGCGCGCACGGCGACGAGCCGCAGCAAGTTAGCGAAGCGGACAGCGAGGCGGTGATTCTGAATCTCGTCGAATCCGGCGTTGGCGTCAGCATCGTGCGCGACGACATCGCCCGCGCCGCGGAGCGGGAGGGACGCATCGCCATCTGGTCGGGCGCCGAGATGACCACGCGGCTGTGGTTCATCTGCCTCGCTGCGCGCGCCGGAGATCCGGCGCTCGACGCGGCACTCGGCGTCCTGCGCGACGTGTGGCGCGTCGAGGCGGCAACGCCCGCCTGATCCCTGGGCGCGACCCGGGTGCGCTGCGCGCAACCCGCTAACGGCTGGTCCAGGTCACGCCGTCGGGCGAGGTGATGATGGAACCCAAGTCACCCACTGCCGCGAATTGCGATCCAGACCACGCGACTTCGTACAACGCCTGGTTGATGAACGAGTGCTGATTGCTCCAGTTGCTGCCCGCGTTGGAGGAGATGATCTTGCCCGAGGCACCGACGGCTACGACCTGCGGACCATAGGCGGCAGCGTTCAGTGTCGTCGTGGTCCCGGAGTTCGCGGTTGCCCAGCTGCTGCCGCCGTCGCTCGACGTGAGCACCGTGCCTCCCGAACCTACCGCGATGAGCTTGCTTGCCGTTTGCGTAATCCCGAACAGGTCGTTGGCCGTACCGGAGGTCCGCATCGCCCAGCTTGTGCAATCGGTCGAGCTCAAGATCGTTCCCGCAGCGCCAACGACGAGCACATGCGAGCCCGAGAGTATGGCCGAATTGAGGTTGGCCGCCGTCTTCGATGGTCGCAGGGTCCACGTGACACCGTCCGGTGACGTCAGAATCGTTCCGGCGTTCCCGAGCGCGGCCCACTGCGTGCCACACCAGACCACAAAATTCAGGTCGTTTGCCGAGTTCGACTTTTGCGCAGTCCAGACGAGCCCATCCGGCGAGCTAAGCACCGCTCCGCTCTGTCCAACGATGACCGCCTGGGTGCCGGACCAGCCCACGCCCCGCAGCCCGGGCGGCCCTGCATCGCGCGGCGTCCAGGTAATGCCGTCGATGGAGCTGATGATGGTGCCCGAGCCGCCGCCCTGACCCGCCACGGCAACGAACTGATTCCCTAGCCAGGCGAGGCCATTGATCTTCAGCGTCGTGCGATCGATGGGTTGCCCGGTCGGCGCGCACATGTCCACCGAATCCGGCCCGTAGCCCTCGGGAATGTAGCCTTTGGCAACCATTTGCGCCTTGATCGCCGGATCGGTTGTATAGCGGTGATTCGTATCCGCGCGATTGTTGTAGAGGCGATAGACCGGGATCGTGAGCGGGGGGCAGATACCGGTCACCAGGTTCGGCGGCAAGTCGATATAGAACAGATTCGGGGTCTCGTAGACGAAACCGCTGTATCTCGGATCGGTCATCACCTTTTGCAGCAAACCGGCGCATTCGTCCTGCGACGCAGAAAAGAAGTGCGAGTCGCCGTCCACGGGCGGGATATAGAACCTGCACACAGGGCTAGCGGCCAGGTCGGCCGCGGCCTGGCTCGAGTAGGCGAGAAAACTCTGCCCCGTGCGGACCCAGCCGGGAATGCGCCCGCTGTCGAGCGCGTCGATTTCCGCCGCTACCGGCGTGATGAAGTAGTGATCGAGCGACGCGGCGTAGTACTCGACGACGGTGACCGGCAGAGGCGGCGCGGCCGCGCTCTGGCCGCCGAAGTTCGTGGCGAGGTTCGCTTTCGACGTGCCGTTGCGATCGATGGCATGGAATCCATCGCTCGGTAGCGGGCCGAATGCGACCTGGTCGACGCCCGCGTAGTTGAGCGTGCCGCCGTAGCCCGGCAGGAACTGCGCGGGGATCACGTAGTC
The DNA here is from genome assembly GCA_035499135.1 of Casimicrobiaceae bacterium. Taxonomy (GTDB): domain Bacteria; phylum Pseudomonadota; class Gammaproteobacteria; order Burkholderiales; family Casimicrobiaceae; genus PALSA-1003. Next base: position 2,402 of record DATJZM010000024.1, read on the forward strand.
GGGCGTGACTAGGCCCAGGCTCGCGAATCCCGCCGTCGCGATCAGCACACGCGTATTCGCCGTCGAGGCGCTCGGCAGATCGCTCGGAAAGGTGAAAGTCTTGGTCACGGCCCCATAGGTGACCACGAGCGTATGCCCACCGAGGAACTGCTGTCCGTCGGCGCCCGACGACTCGTGCAGCACGACGTACTGCACGGTCCCGTCGCCGTTGGAATAGATCTCCTCGATCCTGAAGGTCTGGAACGCAGCGGCAGTCGCGGCAGTGAGCAGCAGCCCGATCCCGACAGCCCAGCGAAGCGTACGCATCATGTTTTCTCCCTTGCCGTGCTCGGCGGCGAGTCGCGCTACCTCGCCGGCACCATCACCAGGCGGTCATTACCCGATTCCGCGCCCCACGCCTCTCCCGCGCGACCGAGCATCTGCCGCACGTTCGACCCCGAGCGATCGGACGGGAAGCTCTCGAACTTCTCGGTCTGCGGGTCGAAGCGCACGATCGAGTTCGTCGACCAGTCGGTGAGCCACACCTTGTCCTGCGGGTCGACCCACACCGAGTACGTGTGCGCGTTCCCCGGCAGCTTCCATTCGCGCCAACTGCGCGCCGCCGGGTCGTACATCCCGACCTGCCCGGTGTTCCAGTAGCTCACCCAGATGCGGCCGCTCGAATCGGACCACACTCGCCGCGCTCCCTGATCCTTTGTCGTCGGCTCGATTACCGTTGCCACGCCGGTGTCGACATCGATGCGCGCGATATGATTGCCGGCGAGCGAGGCGTAGTACACGTCGCCGGCCGGTGTCGTCGTGATGCCATACGGGCCGCTACCGTGCGGCGCATTCCAGACCTTCATGTCGCCGCTCGCCGGATCGAGCCGGCCGTAGTAGCCGCTTTGGCCAGTAAACCACACCCTGCCCTTGCGATCGAAGGTCAGCGTGTTGAGATTCACATTCGGAGTGTCCTTCGGCAGCGGCCACATCTTTACCGCGTGCGTCTTGGAATCGACGCGCACGATCGCGTTCTGTCCGCCGTCGGTGACCCACGCAGCACCGTCGGCGCCCACAATGACGCCGTGCGGCGCCGAGCCCGGTCCGAGCGCGATCTCGACGAACTTGCCAGTCTTCGGATCGAGGATCCCGAGCTTGCCGGTCATCTGGGCCGTGTAGTACACGAGCCCGCCAGCTTCCGGAGTCGCGGCGACGTCGTGGGGGTGCGCGCCGCGCGAAACGTCGAAATAGCTCGGCGCGGCGACGGCGACCGCCGCAGTCACCATCGCGGTTGCAAGCAGTCCCGTCGTGGTGCTACGGCTTACCGCCACATCGCGTCTCCTCGGACTCGCGGCTTCGGTGAAGCCGCCGCATCGACCCATGCTAGCGGCATAGTTTACTGCGGATGCGGTACGATGTCCGCGCGCGGCCGTCCCCAAGGCCGCCGTTCATCGCCGAGTATCGACCTTGAGTCGCTCGCAAGCGCTCGCCCACGCCCGCGAATATTTCGACTCGGGCTCGCTCTACGCCGACCTGGCGCGTCGCGTCGCGTATCGCACCGAGAGTCAGGAGAAGGCGAGCGCTCCGCTGCTGCGCAGCTATCTCGCCGACGAGCTCGCGCCGGCCGTAGCGCGCATGCAGTTCACGTCGCGCATCATCGACAATCCGGCCGCGGGGCACGGTCCGATGCTCTTCGCCTCGCGCGACGAGGATGCCTCGCTCCCGACCGCCCTCGTCTACGGCCACGGCGACGTGGTGCGCGGCTACGACGATCAATGGCGCCGTCCGCTCAGCCCGTGGACGCTGACCGCTGCAGGCGATCGCTGGTACGGGCGCGGCACCGCGGACAACAAGGGCCAGCACAGCATCGTTCTGGGCGCGCTGGCAAGCGCCCTCGCCGCGCGCGGCGGACGCCTGGGTTGCAACGTCAGGCTGCTGATAGAGACCGGTGAGGAAGTCGGTTCGCCCGGCCTGCACACGCTATGCTCGGCGCTCGCGCAGGAGCTCGCGGCCGACTTGCTGATCGCTTCCGACGGACCGCGCGTGAATGCGAACCGCCCGACGCTCTTCCTCGGCTCGCGCGGCTCGATCAATTTCGATCTCGTGCTCGCGCTGCGCGAAGGCGGGCATCACTCCGGCAACTGGGGCGGGCTGCTGCGCAACCCGGCGACGGTTCTCGCCAACGCGATCGCCAGCATGGTCGGCAGGGACGGGGTGATCCTCGTCGAGGGACTGCGCCCGCCGCCGATTCCGGAGGATGTGCGGCGCGCGCTCGCCGACATCGCCGTCGGCGGCGATCCCGGCGATCCGTCGATCGACGACGGCTGGGGCGAGCCCGGCTTGTCCGCGGCCGAGCGCGTATTCGGATGGAACACGCTCGAGGTGCTGGCGCTCAAGTCCGGGAACGCGGAGCGCCCGGTGAATGCGATTCCGCCAGCCGCGATCGCACGCTGCCAGCTCCGCTTCGTCGTCGGCACCGATTGGCGACGGTTCGCCGATCATCTTCGCGGGCATCTCGCTGCGCGCGGATTCGCGGGCGTCGAGGTCGTCGCCGAAGAAGGCAATGCCGCGACGAGGCTCAGCCCGGACGACCCGTGGGTGCTCTGGGCTGCGGCCTCGATCGAGCGGAGCACGGGCAAGAAGCCCGCGATCCTCCCCAACCTGGGTGGCACGCTACCCAATGACGCTTTCGCGGAGCTGCTCGGCCTGCCCACGCTTTGGGTACCGCATTCCTACCCCGGCTGCTCGCAGCATGCTGCGGACGAGCACTTGCTCGCTTCGGTCGCGCGCGAGGGCTTGCAGATCATGGCCGGCCTTTTCTGGGATCTGGGCGAGCCGGGCGCCGCGCCGGCAACGCTCAGGCGCCGGTCACCAAAGGGTGCAGAAAGATCCAGTACACCAGTGCGGCGATGAGGGCGTATTTCACTGTGCGAAACACGGTGCGGTTCTTGCGCTTGAGCCGGGTCAGAACGTCGCTGCCGCGCCCGAACATAGCGTAGATGCGGTTGGCCGCGCCGACGTGCTCGCTCTCCACGTTCTGGGTAGCCGAGGCGCGGATGACATTGCGCGACACCCAGCGGTTGATCGCCCTCATCCAGCGCGTGCGCAGCGGGCGCTCGACATCGCAGAAGAGGATGATCCGCGTCACCTCCGTCTTGTTCTCCGCGGAGTGGATGAACGTCTCGTCGAAGAGCACGTCCTGGCCGTCGCGCCAGGCGTACGGCTGCCCGTCGATGAAGATTCGGCAGGCGTCGGAGTTCGGCGTGACCAGCCCGAGGTGATAGCGCAGCGAGCCCGCGAACGGATCGCGGTGGCGGTTGAGCTTTCCGCCGGGCGGCAGCAGCGCGAACATGGCGCCGTTTACCGTAGGGAGCGACTGCAGCAGCGCCACCGTCTTCGGACACAGCGCCTGTGCGGAGGGCAGCGCCTCGCCATACCACGTCAGGTAGAAGCGCTTCCAGCCCTCCTTGAAGAAGGAGTTGAACCCGAGGTCGTTGTGCCCCGTCGCGGCGCGAATCTGCCCCTTGCCCATCAGGCCCAGCGCCTCGTCGCGAATCAACTGCCAGTTCTCGCGCAGCTTCGCGAGCTCGGGCAGACTCTGCACGTCGACGAAAGGCTTCGGAGGAACGGCGGAGAACAGGTACATCAGCGTGTTGTACGGCGCGAAGATCGTCGAATGGTCCTTGAGCTGTCGCACGAAAGTGTGCCGGACGTGACCGCGAAAGTGCACGTATAGCGCCGACGCGAGGAAAACGTAGACGACGATGAATTTCGGCGCGAGGAGCGTCGTAACGATCTCAGGCATCTTCTCGATCCCGCACTCCGCCGCTGAGCAATCCCGCATCAGCGGCGCATGGACAACCATGCAATTATACTGCGCGTGTCGGCGGCCGCGTTCGGCGCCGCAGCGTCCGCCAGCGTATCGACATCGTGCCCGACCGGACACAAGCCGCCCATTCTCCTTTTCACCACCGATCGTTCCGCCAGTACTGGATCGCCCGGCTCACGGGTGTATTCGCCTACCAGATGCAGGCAGTGGCGGTCGGCTGGCAGGTCTACGCACTCACGGGCAGCGCGCTCGATCTCGGTCTGGTCGGATTGGCGCAATTCCTGCCCTCGGTCGCTCTGCTGCTGGTCGTGGGTCACGTCGCGGATCGTCACGATCGAAGGCGCATCGTAAGCTGGTGTCAGCGGGCTGAGTCGGCAGCGGCGTTGACACTCGCTTTGCTTTCGGCGACCGGCACGATCACCGAGCTCGCGATCTTCGTCCTCGTCGCCGTGATTGGCGCGGCGCGGGCCTTCGAGATGCCGACCCAGCAGTCGCTCGTCCCGGCAGTGGTGCCAGCATCACTGCTCTCGCGGGCGGTCGCCGCCAACGCGAGCGCCGGGCAGACCGCGATCGTGCTCGGACCGGCCCTCGGAGGGCTGCTGTACGTCGCCGGCCCGACCACCGTATACGGGGTCTGCGCCGCGATGTTCCTCGCCGCGAGCGTGCTGGTGCAACGCATTCACATCGAGCGCCGCCCGACGCGCCGCGAGCCGCCCACCCTCGAATCGGTGTTCGCCGGCATCGCCTACATACGTTCGCACCGCGAGCTGCTGGGAGCTATCTCGCTCGATCTGTTCGCGGTTCTGCTCGGCGGCGCTGCCGCGCTGCTGCCGATCTACGCGCGCGATATTCTGCTCACCGGCCCTTGGGGACTGGGGCTGCTGCGCTCGGCACCGGCGGTCGGAGCGCTCGCGACGGCGTTCTGCCTCGCGCGCCATCCGCTGCAGCGGCGCGCCGGCCGCACGATGTTCGCGGCGGTGGCGGTATTCGGCGCGGCGACGATCGTCTTCGGGCTCTCCCGTTCGTTCCCGCTGTCGCTCGCCATGCTGATTACCCTCGGCGCGGCGGACATGTTCAGCGTCGTCGTGCGCCAGTCGCTGGTCCAGCTCGGCACGCCCGACGAGATGCGCGGCCGCGTCTCGGCGGTCAACTCGATGTTCATCGGCGCGTCGAATCAGCTCGGGGAGTTCGAATCGGGCGTCACGGCGGCATGGTTCGGAACGGTGCCTGCAGTCGTGCTGGGAGGCGTGGGGACGCTCTTCGTCGTCGTCATCTGGCTGCGGCTGTTCCCCGAGCTCGCCGCAGTCGACAGGCTTGGCGCGGTAAGCGCAGAGCGGCGATGAGCGGCGACCCTTGGTTGGCGAGCCCGGCCGACAGGGCTAGCTGCGCAACGGCGAGGCTACAATGATGGTCACGCAGCCATGAGCATTTCATCGGCAACACTCGACAAGCTGAAACGGTGTGCGCGCGAGGCTGCGGCGCATGCCTACGCACCGTACAGTCGCTACGCGGTCGGCGCTGCCGTGCTTTGCGGCGACGCGATCTACGGCGGCTCGAATGTCGAGAACGCTTCCTACGGCTTGAGCATGTGCGCCGAGCGCAACGCCGTCTTCCGCGCGATAGCCAGCGGGGAGCGCGCCGTCGACGCAATCGCGCTCTATACGCCGACTCACGGTGCCGCGACCCCCTGCGGCGCCTGCCTTCAGGTGATCGCCGAATTCGGCCCGGACGCCGTGATCGTATGTTGCGCGGCTGATTCGGGTGCGGAGCGGCGTTACGCCCTGAAAGAGCTCTTGCCCGCGGCGTTCCGATTGCAGAAGTGAGCGCCGAACAGGGAGACCGCGCTCGCCACCGAGACCCGGCGAGCAACGAGGCGCTTATCGAAAAGTACGCCGCCATCGCGTACCCTACGCAGTCGAACGCGCGGTCCCACCCGGATCGCCTCGCAACGGTCGCTTCGCTGCATGGCTTGTCACCGCCGCCGTTGGCGACCTCGCGCGTGCTCGAAGTCGGCTGCGAGGGCCTGCCGCGCGCGCTGCTCGTGCTGCTCGACGGAACGCGCGAGGACGCTGCGCTGGATGCTGCCCTTGGGCCGGCGATCGGCCTCGAAGACTCGACGGCGCGCCGTCGCATCGACGGCTATGTGCGACAATTCGACCGGCTCGGATTGCTGCTGGGCTGATCACCGCAGAGGAGAGCACGCCATGACGACGCACAACAAGGCCGCGATCGTGACCGGCGCCGGAACCGGCATCGGCAAGGCGGTTGCGCTTGCCTTGCTGCGCGACGGCTATCGGGTGGCGCTCGCGGGGCGGCGCAGAGAGCCGCTCGAGGCGACCGTCACTGAGGCCGGCGTCGCAACCGGCCGCGCGCTCGCGGTGTCCACCGACGTGAGCGACCCTGAGTCGGTCCGGGCGCTCTTCGCCCGGGTGCGCGATGGCTTCGGGCGCCTCGATCTGCTGTTCAACAACGCTGGCGTCAATGCGCCAGGCGTCAGCCTGGAGGATCTCAGCGTCGAGCAATGGCGCAACGTCGTCGACATCAACCTGAGCGGCGTGTTTCTGTGCATCCAGGAAGCGTTCAAGCTGATGAAGACCCAGGATCCCCGCGGCGGCCGGATCATCAACAACGGCTCGATCTCGGCGCACGCGCCGCGTCCCAACTCGGCGCCCTACACGGCGACCAAGCACGCGATTACCGGATTGACGAAGTCAGCCTCGCTCGATGGGCGCAAGTACGACATCGCCTGCGGGCAGATCGATATCGGAAACGCCGCCACGGAAATGGCGGCAAGAATGGCCAAGGGTGTGCCGCAAGCCAACGGCACCATCGCCGTCGAGCCGCTGATGGACGTGCAGCACGTTGCGAGCGCCGTGCTCTACATGGCGAGTCTGCCGCTGGAATCCAACGTGCAGTTTCTCACCGTAATGGCGACCAAGATGCCCTTCGTCGGCAGAGGATAGCTATTGGCCGTGATCGGTGCCGGGGCCGATCGGGCATTGCGGTATCGATCCCCAGGAGGCTCCGCAGTACCTCGCGCGCGCCGACTGCTCGCAAGCTGGCCGATCGAACATTGCCTCGCGCACGCAGCGCGTGAGGGCCTCGTTCAGGCTCTGCAGCGGATCTGCCCGCACGGCCACCTCCACGGGTCGCTGCGTCGGCGCCGCGCGCGGCGCAGGCTCGGGCACGGTCGCCGGTGCGGCTTCCACCGGCGCAGGCGCCGCCACCGGCTCGGCGGGGGCGGGCTTGCGTGCGTGGTGTTGTGGGGGCTTCGGTAACACGGGCTCGGACTCGATCTCCAAAGGAGGCCTCGACGCGGGCGCCACAGCCACGGGCGTCACGGTCTCGGGCTGCGCTTTGGCCACCGGTGCGCGAGGATGCACTTCGTCCGTAGCGGCGGGCACCTCGCGGCGCGCAGCAAGCATGCCGAGAACGAGCACCACGCCGAGCGCGGCAGCGCTCCCCGCGACGAGCCAAAGCACGTGCGGTCCGCGGGTCGCGGCGGTGCTCCGTACCGGTGTCCTTTTGTGCTCGATCGCCGGTTTGGCCGGCTGCTCGCCGCGTACGACTGACAGCTTGCGTTGCGCCCCACCCGGCTTGGGCGCGAAACGCGGCTGGCTGACCGACGGCGCGCCGACCGCAGCGAGCAACAGCGGCTGCGTGACCGTCGCGGCGAAGGCTCGCTTGCGCGCGGCAGCGCAGTCCTTGCACAGCTTCTTCCCGAGCGGCGTGTCGCAGCCGCAGATGCGGCATTTCATAAGCGTTCTCCGACGTGCGCGGCGTGAACAGACTCGGCCCGCGCGCGCCCTCCCTTGGGCGCACACCCCTATGATAATGGCATAGTAGCGCTTTGTGCTTGCGATGGCAGCGCTTGTGCACCACAGTGGTGAGATCCAGCTTCAGATACAACGCTTTGCCGCGCACGGCAGCAGTCGTGGACCAGAGCGCAGGCGTCAGCAGCCCGCATGGTTCCCGCGCCCGCTTTGGACCCAGCGCAGCCTTCATCGGGACTGTGCGTCGGCGGGTCGTCGCGGCTCCGGGCTCATCTCAAGCGGTCGCTCGCTATCGGGCTGCTCCTCGGGCACTTCGATGCCTTGGAGCTGCCCTTCCGGTTGCGGGGCTGCGCCAGACGGGGCCAGCTCCAACGGGTTTCGCTGCCACACGAGGCGCGGCTCAGCGAGCACGAGCAGGAGCACGGCGAGCTGGGCAACGAGGTAGGGCAAGAGCGCACGCACCAGTCGACGGGTGGACAGCGGGCGCTGCAGCCGATTGCGCACCATCAATACCGCGTATCCGAAGGGCGGCACGAGGAAGCTCGCCTGCAGCACGAGCAGTGTAAGCACCGCGACCCACGTGACGTTGTGCACCAGCATAAGCAGTGGCGGCATGACGACGGGCACGACAACGAAGATCATCTCGAAGGCATCGAGCACGAGCGCGCAGAGCGCCAGCACGAGCAGGACGAGGACGAGCGACGGATATTCGCCCCAGGACAGGTGCGACAGCACCGCGCCGATCCAGCGGTCGGTGCCGTAGGCACGCAGCACGAGCGTGAACACCGTCGCTGCCATCAGCAAGGCAAATAGCGCACCGGTGATGGCGATCGTGTCGCGCAGAACTTCACGCAGCACGTCGACGGTCAGCGCGCGCGTGAGGAGGCCGCAGGCGAATAGCGCCACGCCGCCCGTCGCCGCGGCCTCGACGGCGTACAGGTAGCCGAGCGCCACGCCTCCGAGAAGCGCGACGATGAAGGCTACCGTTAGCACGGCGACGAACCAGTCACGCCGCCTGGGCGACGGGGCCGGGAGCGCATCGCGACGCGCCTCGCGCCGCTCCAGCAACCAGGTGATCCCCATGGCGAACAGCAGCAGCAGCCCCGCCGGGACCAGCGCACCAACGAAGACGTCCTGCGTGTTGATGATGCGTATCGACTCCCCCGTGATGTTGAGGGCTTCGGTGTGCGCTCGCATCATTGCATCGCCGAGGAGGATCAGCACGAGCGATGGCGGCACGACGACCCCCAGCGTGCTCGCCATGCAAATGATGGCCGCGCTGCGCTCCCCGGGCATCCCCGCCGCATCGAGCCTCGGCTGTATCACGCGCGAGAGCGTCGCCACGCTCGCCCCCACCGACCCGTTCATCGGCGCGAGCAGCACGCCGAGGCCGAGGCCCGCGAGCGGCCCGCCTGCGCCGGTGCGTGCCAGCGCGCGGCTCCCTACGCGGAAGATCATCTGCGCCAGCGGCAAGTGATTGAGGAGCGCTCCCATAAGCGCGTAGAGCGGAAGCGCCTGGAGCAGGTCGTTCTCGAGCAGACCGATGAGCCGGGCGGGAATGGCGGTGAACAGCGCCACTGAAAGCGGGCCCAGCGCGATGCCTGCTACGGAGAAGACAAGGGCGACACCGATGAGGACGATCCACGCCGGCAGCCCGGTCAGGACCAGCGCGCCGGCCACGACCGCCAGCATCCACACGCCGGCGGACGGCATCAGCGCGGCCCCGCTCTCGGGCGCAGGCAATCTAGGAGCGCTTGCAGCAGCACGAGCAGCGCCAGCAGGAACAGTGCGAGCTTGAGTACGAAGTAGCCCGGGTTGAACGTTTCCGGAAATGCCTCCAACTGCCTCACCGATTGCACGACAAGCGGCCAGCTCGCGTAGATGATGAATCCCGCCCACGGCACGAGCACGCAGAGGGAGGCGCCGCGGGCGAGCCGCTCCCGCGTCACCGCGCTGTAGCGTTGCGCGAGCGAGTCGGCCGCGAGGTGCGTTCGGTGCCGCGACGCATACGTGACCGCGAGCGACACGTAGAGCGCGAACAATATTTGCGCGAGATCGTTCGCCTCGCGCGAGTAGGCCTGGACGAGGTCGCGCAACGGCCATTGCAGCAACAGCAGCAGCGAAAGCGGGAGCACGAGGACCATGCCGGCGCCAAGGAGCAGCCCGATCAGCCGGTCCAGAGTCGCGAGCGCGCGTGCGAGCATGACCGCGTTGGTGGGCTGGAGCGCGACGCGCGCTATACTGCGCGGTGAGGCTTTCGATGAACGCCCGTTATCGGCGATTGATCAAGCGCGCGGCGTTGGTCGCCATCGCGCTACTCAGTCTCGGCTTCTCGCTCGCGGTCGGCGCGGACTGAGCGCGGCGGCCCGCTCAGGCGGCGCGGCGCCCTACTGTCCGTGGTCGACGGGAGCGTTGCCCGGGCACTGCGCCACTTTGCCCCAGTACCCGTCGCAGTAGTGGGCCCGCGTGCGTTGCTGGCACCCCACGCGCGCGAAGAAACTTTCCTTGGCGCATTGGGCCATCTCGTCCGCGTACATCTGCCAGCGATCGACTTGCGCCGTGACCGTCGGGGTCGGCGGCAAAGCCTTGCGCGGGGCCGGAGTCGCGGCAGGCGCCGCCGGTGTCGCCTGCGCGGGCATCGTCTGCACGGGCTGTGCCGGTGCGGTCTTCGGCGTTGTTTTGGCGACGGAGGTCCTGGGCTGAACTCCCTCGGTCGTCGCAGGTTGTCCGGGGAGTGGCGGCGCGGTTGAGGCTGACGGTGTCGCCGCTGCGGACCCTGCAGGCGCAGGCGGAGAACTTGCCGCCGTAACGCTCGGTGGCGGCTCCGGAGTTGTTGCGCTCTCCTTGCCCGGTTCCGCGGAAGGCGCTGGCGGCGTCTCCGCCTTGGGAGGTTCGGCCGTCGCAGTCACCTGCTTCGACCCTTCGCCCGCGAGCATGCGATAGCCAACGTATCCGGCAATGCCGAGCACAACCACAATCGCTATGCCTGCGATAACCAGGCTGCGTGACGAGGACTGCGCCGGCACCGCTGGAACCTCTGTCCCCGCAGGCGGCGGCGCGGCGGGCGGGGGAGGAGCAGCAACGGGGGGCGCCGCCGGGCGGACCACAGTCTGCACAGGCGGCGCCTGTGGGGCGAGGGCCGGGCGCTGGCCCGTCGACGTGCTGCCCAGTGGAGCGGATGTCGTCGGCCCGATGGCAGAGGACGGCGCGGTCAAGCTCAGCACCACGCCGCAATGCACGCAGAACTTTGCACCCGGCTGATTCTCGTTGCCGCACGCGGTGCACTTCATCAACGATCCTCCTTCGACGGGGCGGGCCCCGGCGCCACGTTAGAATCCCCGGCGACGACCGCCAGCAGGCGGCGGCTATTATGGGCCTATCGGCCCCTGGCTGTCACTCGCGCGAGGCGTGCATCGCTGAGGCGCAAAGGCTTTCAGCGGGGCGCGAGCGCGAGTTCCCAGGTTTCCGCCACGAGCTTCTTCCCGAAGCTGCGATGCCGCTGCGTGGCCACGCGCCGGAACCCCTGCCGTGCGTAGAGGCGGCGCGCTGCATAGAGATCGCCCTGCGTCCACAGCGTGAGCTTGCGGTAACCGGCAGCACGCGCGAAGCGTACGCATTCCTCGACCAGTCGCTCGCCGATGCCGAGGCCGCGCGCATGCGGCTCGACGAGCAAAAGGCGTAACTTGGCTACGCTGCGAGTCTTGCGTACGAGGAAGACGGATCCGACCGGCTCGCCGCCCAGCTCGGCGATCCAGCAACGCTCCCGCTGCGGATCGAACTGTTCAACGAACTGCGAAGCGATGTCGGCGACGAGTGCCTCGAAGCGCTCGTCGTAGCCGTACTCGCGCGCGTACAACACGCCGTGCCGCTGCACGACCCAGCCGAGGTCGCCCGGCTCCGGAGGACGAAGAACCACCGCGGGCACCTCCGAGAAGGCACCGTTCTCGGCGTCGCCCAGAACACGCTGCACGGTCTTCATGGCCTCGACCAGCCGCGACTGCGCCGGCGGCGCGAGCCGCCCCAGCATCGCGACCGCATCGGCCTGCGAGCGTGCCTCGAGCGGAGAGAAGACCTTGCGTCCCTTCGCGGTCAGCGCGAGGCTCTTGTGCCTCGCATCGGTGGAGCTTCTCGTCTTGCTGATGAGTCGGCGCTGCTCGAAGTCGCGCAGGATGCGGCTCAGGTAGCCCTCATCGAGGGCGAGCTTGCCGGCGAGCACGGCCGCCGTCGGCGCCTGCTGCCCGCGCCAGTGCGCCAGCTCGTAGAGCACGCGCACTGCGGCGAGGGGAAACGGACTGTCGAGCAGGTGCTCGCGGAGCACGCCGATGCGCTGCGTGTAGAAGCGGTTGAAGCCGCGCACCACTGTGGCGCGGCGCTCCAGTGCGGTAAGACCGGCGGCCATCGGAGCGGCATCAGATGCGCGGGCATCATCCATGCGAACGCGCCCATCGATGCCAATGTCAGCTATTTAGTTGCTTTTGTCAACTAAACGCCGCCCGCGTACCAAGCCCGGCGCAGGTCACGCGATGTGTCGACGGAAAAAGTCGAGGCTGCGCTCGCGGGCGAGCGCAGCTGACGCCGGATTGTAGCTCTTGCGCTGGTCGCAGTTGAAGCCGTGATCAGCGTCGTAGAAGAATATCTCGGCCCCGGGGTGCGCCACCGCGAGACGGCGCACGCCGTCGACCGGAATCGCCGCATCGCGCTCGCCGAAGTGCCCCATCACCGGACACAAGGGGCGCTCGTCGATCGCCTCGATCATCCCGCCGCCGTAATAGCACGCCGCGCAGGCGAACCCGTTCAGCCGCGCGCTGGCCATCCAGGCGACGAAGCCGCCCCAGCAATAGCCGATGATCCCGACGCGGCCAGCCACGGAGACCGACTCGCGCGCGGCTGCCACGTCGGAGAGGGCCGTGTTGGTCTTGGCACGAGCCTTGAGCTCGCGACCCCGAACGACATCCTCGGGCGAATAGCCCAAGGACACGCCCTTCTGGTAGCGATCGAACAGGGCCGGTGCTATCGCTGCGTAGCCGTCGGCCGCATAACTGTCGCAGATCGCGCGGATGTGACTGTTGACGCCAAAGATCTCCTGTACGACCACCAGGCCGCCGCGCGGCCTGCATCCGTCCGGCGGATCGGCGCGATAGGCCTGCAGGTGGAATCCGTCGGCCGCGGCAAGAACCAACCACTGGCCCATGTCTACACCTCCCTGGATCGGGGTGCCTTTGCTCGGCGTGCGGCATTATCGCACCTCTCCCCTGCGTCGGTATGCCCGGGAGAAGGCGCCTCGCATGGGATAATTCGCATCCGCGCGACTCGCGCGCGATCTTGCGAGGCAGGCATGAACCAGGAGAAGGTGGCGGCGCTCGTGCGGGAGATGCTGCGCGAGATCGGCGAGAACCCGGAGCGCGAGGGACTGCTCAGGACGCCGCAGCGCGTCGCCGCCGCGCTGAGCTTCCTCACCTCGGGCTACCGAACCGACCCCGAAAAGCTCGTCAACGGAGCGATCTTCACGCAGCAGACCAACAGCATGGTCATCGTGAAGAACATCGAGGTCTACAGCCTCTGCGAGCACCACATGCTGCCGTTCTTCGGACGCTGCCACATCGGTTACATCCCGACGGGGAAGGTCTTCGGCGTGTCCAAGCTCGCCCGGCTGGTCGACATGTACGCGCGGAGACTGCAGCTGCAGGAGCGCCTGACCGAGCAGATCTCGCAGGAAATCATGACCTCCGTCGGCGCCACCGGCGTTGGCGTCATGATCGAAGCCCGCCATCTGTGCATGATGATGCGCGGCGTGGAGAAGCAGAACTCGGTGATGGTCACCTCGTCCGTGCTGGGAGCGTTCCGCGAATCGACAGCCACGCGCGAGGAATTTCTCGCTCTGATCGGCACCCGTCACGTCGACTGACCCGGGGTGAGCCGCCGCCCGTGGCGTTCGGGCAGCCATGCAGACTTTCGCGCACATCCTCGGCCTGACCGCGCCGCTCTTTTTGCTGATCCTGCTCGGGTATTCGCTGAGCCGCTGGGGGCGCTGGCCGAAGGCGGTTGCCGACGCGCTCACCCGCTTCGTGTTCTCGGTAGCCATACCCGCGCTTCTGTTCCGGATGATGAACGGCGTCTCGCGTCTGCCTCCCGTGGATGCGCGGCTGCTCGTCGCCTTCTTCGGCGGCTGTCTCGTCGTCTTCGCGCTCGGGCGACTGATCGCCGGACGCCTGTTCGCTCTCGACGGCGTGGCGCAATCGGTCTTCGCGCTCGGCGGCATCTTCTCCAACAACGTGCTCCTCGGGGTTCCGCTCGCGCAAGTGACGCTTGGCGAGGCGTCGCTGCCGGCGGTCTCGCTCGTACTCGTCTTCAATTCGCTGCTGCTGTGGACGCTGGTGACGGTGGCAGTCGAATGGGCGCGTCAGCGGGCGATGTCCTGGCCCGCGTACCTGCAGGCGGCCAAAGCGGTGCTGCGCAACCCGGTCGTCGCCAGCATCCTGCTGGGCACGCTGTGGGGCTTCACCGGGGTGCAGTTCCCTTCCTTCATCGACGAGACGCTCGCGCTCATCAGCGAGGCTGCGGTGCCGCTGTCGCTCATCGCGCTGGGCATGGGCCTCGCCGGATACGGAATCCGCGAGGGCTGGCGGGTGAGCGCGGCGATCACGGCGCTCAAGCTCGCCGTGCAACCGGCGATCGTGTGGCTGCTGGCGTGGGCTCTCGCGCTGCCGCCGCTCGAGACACAGGCGATCGTGCTGCTCGCCGCGCTCCCGGTGGGAGCCAACGTCTATCTCATGTCGCGACAGTTCGATACGCTCGGCGGCCCGGTGGCTGCCAGCCTCGTCATGTCGACGGTGCTCGCCGCCGTAAGCACGCCCGTCGTGCTGACGCTGGTCGTGCACGCCGGAACGTAGCCCGCAGCACAAAGGCGCGCTCGACGCGGAGCGGCCTGCGAATGGGATAATCGCGATCGACCGCCAGTCCGCGGAGGGCCGCATGACCGATTCCCTTCGTCGCGTCGCGATTCTCGGCGGCGCGCGCATCCCGTTCGCACGCAGCAACACGGCCTATGCCGAGGCCAGCAATCAGGACATGCTCACGGCAGCGCTCGCTGCGCTGGTCGACAAGTTCGATCTCCGGGGCGAGACGCTTGGCGAAGTCGCAGCCGGCGCCGTCATCAAGCACTCGCGAGACTGGAATCTCACGCGCGAGTCCGCCCAGGGCGCTGGGCTCGATCCCCACACGCCCGCCTACGACGTACAGCGCGCCTGCGGCACGAGCCTCACGACCGCGGTGCAGCTCGCCCACCGCATCGCCCGCGGCGAGATCGACTGCGCGATTGCGGGCGGCGTGGACACGGTGAGCGACGTACCCATCGTGCCGAGCCGGCGCTTGAGCCGCATCGTGCTTGCGAGTGCGCACGGCAAGACCATTGGCCAGCGCTTGCGCCCCTGGCTCCGGCTGCGCCCGGTGGACCTGAAGCCTTCGGCGCCGACCGTCGCCGAGCCGCGCACCGGCCTTTCGATGGGCGAACACTGTGAGCTGATGGCCAAGGAATGGAGCGTCGGGCGCGCCGAGCAGGACGAGCTCGCCCTGCAGAGCCACACGAAAGCAGCGGCAGCGTGGCGCGAGGGATTCTATGCGGGCGATGTGGCGCCGTACGCCGGCCTCGCCTTCGACAACAACGTGCGCAGCGATACGAGCCTTGCCAAGCTTGCAGCGCTCAAGCCGGTGTACGATCGCAGCGCTGCGGGAACGCTGACCGCGGGCAACAGCACGCCGCTCACCGATGGGGCCTCGTGCGTGCTGCTCGCCTCCGAGGCCTGGGCACGATCGCGCGGCCTGGAAGCGCAGGCGTGGCTGACGCACTCCGCGGTGGCGGCGGTGGACTACGCCGGTCTCGCCGGCCCGCGCGAGGGCTTGCTCATGGCCCCGACCTACGCGGTGCCCGCGATGCTGGACCGCGCGGGCCTCAGTTTGCAGGACTTCGACATCTACGAGATCCACGAAGCGTTCGCCGCTCAGGTCCTGTGCACGCTGAACGCGTGGCAATCCGAAGCGTATTGCCGCGAGAAGTTGAAGCGTGCCGAGCCTCTGGGTGCCATCGACCGCGCGAAGCTCAATCCGAAAGGCGGCAGCGTCGCGCTCGGCCACCCGTTCGCCGCCACGGGCACGCGCATCGTTGCCACGCTCGCAAAGCAGCTTGCGCAGCGTGGCTCGGGGCGCGGGCTGATCTCGATCTGCACGGCGGGAGGCATGGGCGTCGTTGCAATCCTCGAGCGGTGAACGCTTGGCGAGAAGTGTGGTCTGATCAGAACGGTCGTTGCGTCGTCAAGCAAGGGGAGTGCGTGCCGACGGTCATTTTCTCGCCGCAATTTGTAGAATCTGCAGACGGACCCGGCAAAGCAGCCAGATCTATCCGTCAGCGGACATAACGACCACGGGGGATCGCCATGAGCTTTCAAGATCAGATCCGCTCGATCCGGCTGTCGCTGCGCTTCATCGCTCCGCTCGCGGTAACGCTGGCGCTGCTCGCCTACGCGCTGGTGCCGGTGGTGGATCGCCTCACGCTGCGCTGGTGGATCAGCGATCTCGACATGCGCTCGCAACTCATCGCCAACACGATGCAGGAGCAGCTCGGCGAGCTGGTCGAAGAAGGCCAATCGGCCAAGATCAACTCCCTGTTCATGCGCGCACTCCAGGACGAGCGACTGTATGCGCTCGCTTTCTGCGACGAGCGGGGAGAGCTGCAGTACGCGACCCCGACCTACCCCGGCTTGCTCGGCTGCCGCCCGCCGGAAGGCTCGGGCCCGGAGCACTCTGTCGTGCGACTGCCTCAGGGTCCTCTGCACGTCGTGAATCGCCCGGTGTACCAGGGCAACGACCAGATCGGCTCCCTGATCCTCGTCCACGACATGAGCTTCGTCGAACGGCGAAGCGCCGACACGCGGCGCTATCTCATCGGGCTGTTCGTCGTGCTCGGCGTGGTCATCTCGCTCGTGACCGTGCTCATCGCGCAGCTGTCGTGGCGGGGCTGGGTCGCCGGCGCCCGCGCCCTGCTGCGCGGCGAGGGCATCGTGCAGCCGTTCTCCCAAACCGGGAACAACTCGCAGCTGCATCCGCTCGCGAGCGACCTGCGGGCCCTGCTGCGCGATATCGATCTGTCGCGGCGAAGCCCCGACCGCAACGCGACCTGGAGCCCGGACATGCTGCGCGGCGTGCTGCGCGAGAAGCTCCTCGGCGACGAGGTGCTCGTCGTCTCCAACCGCGAGCCCTTCCTGCACGTGCACTCGAACGGCGGCATATCCGTGCGCCGGCCCGCAAGCGGTCTCGTCACTGCGCTGGAGCCGGTCATGCGTGCCTGCTCCGGCACGTGGATCGCGCACGGCAGCGGTGACGCCGACCATGAAACGGTCGACAGGCACGACCGCGTCCGCGTCCCTCCGGAGAAGCCTGCGTACACACTGCGCCGGGTGTGGCTCTCGGCCGAGGAGGAAAAGGGCTACTACTACGGCTTCGCCAATGAAGGCCTGTGGCCGTTGTGCCACATCGCCCACGTGCGCCCCGTCTTCCGCACGCCCGACTGGGAGCAGTACGTGCGCGTGAACCGGCGCTTCGCCCACGCCGTGCGCGACGAGGCCAACACCGACGATCCGGTCGTGCTGCTGCAGGATTACCACTTCGCGCTCCTGCCGCGCATGGTGCGGGAACTGCTGCCGAAGGCGACCATCATCACTTTCTGGCACATTCCCTGGCCCAACTCCGAATCCTTCGGCATCTGCCCCTGGCGCGAGGAGCTTCTGGACGGCCTGCTCGGGAGCACGACGCTTGGCTTCCACACGCGCTTTCACTGCCAGAATTTCGTCGAGACGGTTGACCGCTACCTCGAGGCGCGCATCGAGCGCGAGTCATCCACCATCTCTCACGGTGGCCACCTGACCCGTGTCGAGCATTATCCGATCTCCATCCAGTGGCCGCCCGAATGGGTCGATTCGCAGCTCTCCGTGCCGTTGTGCCGGGCGAAGGTGCAGCGGGTCGATCAGCTGCCCGACGACGTCCTGCTTTGCGTCGGCGTCGACCGCCTCGACTACACCAAGGGGATTCTCGAGCGGTTCATGGCGGTCGAGCGCCTGCTCGAGCTCCACCCCGAGCTGATCGGCAGGCTCGTGTTCATACAGATCGCGGCACCTTCCCGCTCGACGCTCGACGAGTACCAGAACTTCGAGGCGAGGGTGCGCGCGCTCTGTGCGCGCGTGAATGCCCGCTTCGGGCGCGCCGGCTGGCAGCCGATCCTGCTCAAGGCCGAGCACCACGAACCGCCGATCGTCAATGAGTACTACCGCGCAGCCGACGTCTGCGTCGTGACCAGTCTCCACGACGGCATGAACCTAGTCGCCAAGGAGTTCATCGCCTCGCGCGACGACGAGCAGGGCGTGCTCGTCCTGTCGCAGTTCACCGGCTCCGCCCGGGAGCTGCACGACGCTCTGCTCGTCAACCCCTATCATAACGAGCAGTGCGCCGAGGCGCTGTATCGGGCCGTGACGATGCCCGCCGCCGAGCAACGCGTGCGCATGCGCAGCATGCGGCGGCTCGTGCAGGAGTTCAACGTGTACCGCTGGGCGGGGGCGATGCTCCTCGATGCCGCACGGCTGCGACAGCGCCAGCGAGTATCGGAACGCATCGACGCGCACCAGGGCATCGTGGACCTCGATCTCAAGTGAAGTACGCGCTTTCCGCCGCCGGCCTGCAGCGCATCGAGGCATGTGCGACGAGCGAGGCCCTGCTCGCCTTCGACATCGACGGCACTCTCGCCCCCATCGTGGAGCGACCGCGCGATGCGCAGGTGCCCGAGGAGGTCCAGCGAGGCTTGCGCAGACTCGCCGCGCTGGCCCCGCTCGCCATCATCACCGGCCGAGCGGTGAGCGACGCCCGCGCGATGCTGCGTTTCTCGCCACGCTATCTCATCGGCAATCACGGGGCCGAGGGCGTGCCCGGGTACCGGCACACCTCGGCTGGGTTCGCGCGTGTCTGTCGCGGCTGGCTCGACACGCTCGCCGCCAATGCGGAGCTTTGGCCGGAGCTTAGCGGCGTCGCGCTGGAGGACAAGACCTGCTCGCTGGCGTTTCACTTTCGCCATGCACGGGATGGCCTGCTCGCGCACCGACTGCTCCTGGAACGCGCGCGCAAGCTCGAGCCCGCTCCCGCGCTTTTCGATGGCAAGCACGTGCTCAACCTCCTGCCGCCTGGCGCACCGGACAAGGGCGTCGCGTTGCGTGCCGTGCTGGAGCATTCGCGTTGCGGGTACGCGCTCTACATCGGCGACGACGTGTCCGACGAGGCTGCGTTCCAGCTGCGCTCGCCCACCGTGCTAACGGTGCGCGTCGAGCACGGGAATGGAAGCGCAGCGGAGCTTTACCTGAAAAGCCAAGGCGAGATACCCGTCTTGCTGCGTACGGTCGAAGAGATCCTTCGCCGAGCCCACGGGCGGCGAGGAAAAGCCCCGCAGCGACGAGCAATTGCGCGAGCGCGTCCGGCAGGCTCCGGGAGCAATCGCCGCTAACCAGCGATCTTCTAGTCGACCGCCGGCACGGCCGACTCGCTCCTCGTGCCCGGGGCGTCGCCAAGCGGTGCCACGCCGGTCCGCAAAGGCTCGGGCATGCGCTCGATGCAAGCCCGAAGGAACGCGTTGCGGTGCTGCTCGGGAAGTGCCGGGTGGTCGAAAACCTGCCGCGCTGAGTCGAGCAGGAAGGCTTCGTCGTTCGAATCGTGAACGAACCACCGAAGCTCGCTCGGGAACGCGCGTATGGCAGCGAAGTCCTCTTTCATGCGCCCTAGAAACGCGCTGCCGGATAGGCCGGCGTCGCGCGAGCGTGCAGCGTTAGCGATGAAATCGGAGCCCTCGAAGCACTCGTTCATCGATGGCCTGCTCGCCAGGGCAATACCCGGCAAGGTCAGAGCGGCAGCGACGGCGATGCCTGCGATTCGCCGAGATGCGATGCCCATGTCGCCCTCCTTCAGTGGCACGCCGGGTGGCTTCGTTGAATGCGCGTTAGCGACCGCCCTGGCACTCGAGGAGCACGGCCATCCTAGCTTCGGTCCGTTTCGACTTCAAGTCAGCTGCTGCCGCGCTACAATGCCGCCGTCGCAAACCATGGTGCCGCGATGACTCTGAAGCGCTTCAAAGGCGAGACGGGAAGACTAGTCATACTCGAGCACAACTCGCGCATCCTGCGCGGCAACCCCCTGGGTGACCCGCACGTACGCAAACTCGGCGTCTGGCTGCCGCCGCAATACGACCAGGGGGCGGGCACCAGGCGCGGCAGGCGCTTCCCCGTGCTCTACGACCTGGTGGGCTTCACCGGTTCCGGCTTGGGCCATACCGGCTGGCGGCCGTTCGGCGACAACGTGCCCGACCGCGCAGCGCGCCTCATCCACGAGCGCAGGATGGGGCCGGTTATCGTCGTGTTTCCGGACTGCTTCACGGCACTGGGAGGCAACCAATACATCAATTCTTCCGCGCTCGGCCGTTACGCGGACTACATCACGCAGGAGCTCATCCCGTTCGTCGATCGCGAGTTCCGCACCCTGGCCTCACGCGATCATCGCGGTTGCTTCGGCAAGTCCTCCGGCGGTTACGGGGCAATCATCCACGGGATGAAATATGCGCAGTACTGGGGTGCCATTGCGGACCACTCCGGAGATTCGTATTTCGATTTCGTGTACTGGCACGATTGGCCCAACACGCTCAACGAGCTGGCCAAGTACCGGCAGCCGAAGCGCCGTCCGGGGCGCTACGATGTGCACGCGGCCGCCCGGCGCGGTCGCCTCGCCGAGGGTGCCGACGACGGGCGGGTCAAGCGCTTCCTCCAGCACGTGTGGGCCAAGGAGAAGCTCTCGATGGCGGAGGCACACTGCATCATGAACCTCTGCATGGCCGCGACGTACGATCCCGACCCCCGCGCGCCTCTTCGCTTTCGCCTGCCGGTCAATCTCGAGACTGGTGAGCGTATCGAGCGGCGCTGGCGGCGGTGGCTCGAGCACGATCCCGTCCTGCTCGTCGATCGCTACAAATCGAACCTCAGAAGGCTCTCCGGCATCTACATCGACTGCGGCTGGCGAGATCAGTACCACATCCACTACGGCACGCGGCTGCTCTCCGAGCGCCTCGCCCGGGCGGGCATAGGGCATCGCTATGAGGAGTTCGACGACAATCATTCCGACGTCGACTATCGCATGGATGCGAGCCTGCCGTTCCTCTACCGCGCGCTCAAGCCCTGAGCTCCATGGCCGACGAGACCAACGTACTGGGCGGGCGCCTCGAGCCCTGCTCGGTCGAGCCGCGCACAGGCTTCTACCGGGACGGCTGCTGCAACACCGGCCCCGAGGATCTCGGCCTGCATGTCGTATGCGCGCAGATGACCGCCGAGTTCCTCGCCTTCTCTGCCGCGCATGGCAACGATCTGTCCACGCCGGCGCCGGAGTTCGGTTTTCCCGGCTTGAAACCCGGCGATCGCTGGTGCCTATGCGCCGGCCGCTGGCGTGAAGCCCTCGAGGCGGGCGTGGCGCCGCCCGTGGTGCTCGTCGCGACGCACGAGGAGACGCTCGCCGTCGTGCCCCTGGAAGAGCTCAAGCGCGCGGCGCTCGATCTCAACTGACCGAAGCGCTCTGCAGTGCGATCATCCAGGAAACGATCGCTGGACGGCTCGACAGACCTAGAGGAGAGTGCGCACACGGCGAGCGACGGAGCGGTGTCGATCCGTCCCTACCGCGACGGGGACTGGCTGGCGGTATGGACGCTGCTGCGCCCGGCGATCGAGGCTGGCGAGACCTATGCCTTCGCACCAGAGAGCACCGAAGCCGAGATCCAAGCGGCGTGGATCGACGCTCCTTCGGCCACCTACGTCGCCTGCGCAGCGGACGGATCGGTGGTCGGCACCTATTTCATCAAGCCCAACCAGCCGGCGCTCGGCGCACACGTCTGCAATTGCGGCTACGTCGTGGACGAGCGGGCACAGGGACACGGTGTCGCGACCGCGATGTGCGGGCATTCGCAGGCGCAAGCCGTCGCGATGGGTTTCCGGGCCATGCAGTTCAACTTCGTCGTCGCCACCAACGAACGCGCGATCCGCCTCTGGCGCAAGCTCGGCTTCTCGGTCGTCGGTAGGCTCCCCGGTGCTTTCCAGCATCACCGTCTCGGCTTTGTCGATGCCTTGATCATGTTCAAGGAGCTGGTTGCTTGAGCGCTCGCTTCACGCGTCGCGTACTGAAAGGCACAAGGGGGAAATCATGGACAAGAGATTCTTCATCGCCTGGATCGTCATCTTCGTCGCGTGGTTCGCGGGCAGCTTCGTCGTTCACGGCGTACTGCTGCACGACGACTACGCCAAGCTCGCCAATCTCTTCCGAACCGAGGCCGAGTCGCAGCCGTTTTTTCATCTCATGATCCTCGCGCACGTCCTGCTGTCGGGCGCCTTTGTCTGGATCTACGTGCGTGGGGCGGAAGCCAAGCCGTGGATGAGCCAGGGACTGCGCTTCGGCATTGCGGTGGCGTTGCTGACGGTCGTGCCCACGTATCTGATCTATTACGTCGTGCAGCCCATGCCCGGCGCGCTCGTGGCGAAGCAGATCGTCTTCGACGGCATCCTCATCCTGGTCTTGGCCGAGATCGCGGCGTTCCTTTATCGGCAACCGCAGCCATGACTGCGCCCAAGGGTTCGGCGTGAAAAAGCGCCGCATCGTCGTGCACGATCTCATGCAGAGCGACTACGCGTACGATCTGACCGAGCCCACGGGAAAGAACTTCCATCCCGATTTCCGGCCGCAGCTGACGCCGAAGGAGATGCTCGCGCTCGGCGTGTTCGGCGGGAAATACATGACGGACTGTGCGGCCGAATTTCCTTCGGACTGGTTCGCGCGCGCGAAGCTCTGCCATGAGAGCCACAACCCGCGCCTCAACTTCTTCGGCGTCAATGCCTCGCAGCCGCTGTCGGAATGGCGCCGCAAGGGATGGATCCATGCGGAGGATCCGCGCGGATGGTTCCAGTGGTACTGCCGTTACTTCATGGGGCGGCGAGGTGCCGACGACGAGCGCCAGATCCGGCGCTGGCGCGCAATCGCTCGGCACATTGCGCAACTGAAGAAGCATTGCCGATGCGGCGATTTCTACTGCCGGCGCAGACAGCGGCAGGCGCTGCTGCACTGGGCCTATGACTCGCGGGACATGTGAGCGTCGACGGTGAGCCGGAACGCAGGTCGACTCGAATCTTCCCTGCCCGCGATCCGCATCCGGGACATCGATCATCTGGTGCTGCGGGTCGTCGACCTCGAGCGCATGCTGCGCTTCTACTGCGAGGTGCTCGGCTGCACGATCGAGCGCCGTCGCGACGACATCGGCCTGGTCCAGCTCCGTGCGGGGCGCTCGCTCCTCGATCTCGTGCCGGTTAACGGCAAACTGGGGCGGACCGGTGGAGCACCACCAGGTGCGCAGGGGCGCAATCTCGACCACTTCTGCTTCCGCCTCGAGGCGTTCGACGCGGATGCGATCCGGCGGGCGCTGGCCAGCCACGGCGTCGCGGCGGGAGCCGTGGAATCGCGCTACGGTGCCGAGGGGGAAGGTCCTTCGATCTACACCGTCGATCCCGAAGGAAATATCGTCGAGCTCAAGGGCCCGCCGGAGCGCTGAGGGACCCCGCGCGTAATCGGCTAGCGGCTGCCGGCCGCCCGCGACATCCAGATGGCGTCTTCCTGCTCGAGTTCCTCCAGCCGCGTCTCGAGCTCGACCGCGACACGCGTGAGCTCCGGCAACAAGACGTCGGCGAGCGCACGCGCACGCCGGAGCGAACGCTGGTATTCGAAAGAGAGGCGTTCCAGATTGCCGGTCACTGCCGCGAGCGCTGTCGCGCGATCAACGAGGGCGAGACAGGCGATGCGGCAGCGCTCCGCTTCCGGCGACGCGTCGATCGCCGGCGGCCGCGACGCGAGCGGAGCGACAAACGCCGCGTCGACGAGACGCACGCCCATGAGCGAGCGCTGGCGCTGCTCGAGGCGTGCCTCGCCCAGATCCCCCGCGGGATAGAGCTGCAGCCCATCGAGGCCGTGACGGGCGACCGCGGCAACGAGCGCCCAGGTCGCCTCCTCGCTCGCCTGGCGTACCGCGCGCGCAAGCGCAGCGTAGCGGTCGAGCTCGGCGACGATCTCTGCGGCAAGCAGCAGGCATTTCTCGTCGAGAAACACATAGCCTTCGCGCATCGCGCGTTGCTCGTTGCGAAGCTCAAGCACGACGCTGCGCGTGGGAGTGACTTCGCTCATGCCGTGGCGCGGGCGTCGAGCGGAAGCAGGTGGCGGGTGATCTGTGCGTCCGAGATGCGCGAGAGCTCCGCACGCGGCAGGCCGGCAAGCAGCGACCAGCCGAGTGCCAGGCTCTGCTCGAGCGTGCGCGCCGTCTCCTGGTGCACCAGTTTCTGCTCGAACGCGTCCCCGAAGACGAGATAGCGGCGGTCCGTCTCGGCGAGGCCCTCCTCGCCGACCACGCTCGCGAGCACCCGCGCCTGCGCTGCGCGCGCGTACGCGGCGTAGAGCTGCGAGGCGAGCGCGGGATGGTCCGCATGGGTGTACTCGCCGCCGGTGCCGTCCTTGGCAAGCCGCGACAGGCTGGGCAGCACGTCAACCGGCGGATATACGCCGCGGCGGTCGAGATCGCGCGCGAGCACGATCTGCCCCTCGGTGATGTAGCCGGTCAGGTCCGGGATCGGGTGGCCGATGTCGTCCGCGGGCATCGTCAGAAGCGAGAGTTGCGTGAGCGTTCCCTTGTGCCCGTGCAGGCAGCCGGCGCGCTCGAACAGCGTCGCGAGATCGGAATACATGTAACCGGGGAAGCCCTTGCGGCTCGGGATCTCGCCCTTCGACGAGGAGACCTCGCGCAATGCTTCCGCGTAGTTCGTCATGTCGGTCAGGATGGCGAGCACGTGCTTGCCCTCGACGAACGCCAGATACTCCGCGGCGGTCAGCGCGAAGCGCGGAGTGAGCAGCCGTTGGGTCGAAGAGTCACTGGCAAGATTGAGGAACAACGCCGTGCGTTCAAGCGCCCCCTGCCGCTCGAGGGTCGCTCGGAAGAATTCGGCGCTCGAATGCGGTACGCCGATCCCGGCGAAGACGATGACGAACTCCTCGCCCTCGCCCTTTCCCCGCAGGCGCGCGTGCGACGCGATCTCGACGGCGAGCCGGTCGTGCGGCAGCCCGCCGCCCGAGAAGATCGGCAGCTTCTGGCCGCGCACGAGCGAGAGCATGAGGTCGACCGCGCTCACGCCGGTTTCGATGAAGTCGCGCGGGCTGGCGCGTGCCACCGGATTGATCGGCAACCCGTCGATCCGGTAACGCGCACTCGCGGCGACCGGCGGACCGCCGTCGATCACCTGACCCACGCCGTTGAAGACTCGGCCCAGGAGCCCGGGCCCGAGACCGAATGACAGAGGCTCGCCGAAGAAGCGTACCGTTGTGCTCGGCAGCGTGAGCCCGGCGGTGTTCTCGAGCACCTCGATCGTCATGAGCTCCGTGTCGAGGGCCGCGACGCGTCCCAGGCGAGGACGCCGATCGACGCCGTCGACCTCGACCGCGTCGTGCAGTCCAACGTCGAGGGTGCGCCTGAGGAACAGCAGCGGCCCGGCGAGCCGGGTCGCAGCGCCTTCAACCTTGAGCAGCATCGATGCCTTCCGCTGCGCGAGCAAGCTGCGCGAACTCCCGCTCCATCGCCACCGCGATAGCATCGCAGCGCTCAAGCGCGTCTTCTCCAACATCCTCCCCGACCCGCGCGAGCGTGCGGATGCTGGAGAGCGTCGAAATCGCGGCCGGCGCAGTTCCTTGCGCGACTGCGCGCTCGGCGAGATCGCAAAAACGGCCGACGAGCTTCATCATCGCAGCCGCCTTCGCGGGGCCGCACACGCGATCGACGGGCGAGAAGGCCGACTGCCGCAGGAACGCATCGTTGACGAGCTCCGCGCAGATCAACGTCAGCTGCTGGCGCGCGGGCAGCGCGTCCTTGCCAATGATGCGCGCCATCCGTTCCAGCCGCGCTTGTTCGTCGAGCAGCGTGAGGAAGCGGCGGCGTAGTGCCGGCCACTCGGGATTGCCGTTCGCGGCCCACCATGGAGCGAAGTTCGCCGCATCTTCCGCGTAGGAGCTGAGCGGATGGACGGCGGGATAGAACCGCGCCTGCGCGCGCCGGGTGTCAAGCGCCCAGAAAGCCTTGACGTAGCGCTTGGTGTGACTCGTGACCGGCTCGGAGAAATCGCCTGATGGCGGGCTGATCGCGCCGATCACCGTGACCGAGCCCTCGCCGCAGCCGAGCGTTTCGACGGCCGCGGCGCGCTCGTAGAAATCAGCCAGCCGCGACGAGAGGTACGCCGGATAACCGCTTTCGCCTGGCAGCTCACCGAAGCGCCCCGACACCTCGCGCAGCGCCTCGGCCCAGCGCGATGTCGAATCGGCCATCAGCGCCACCGCCAGTCCCTGGTCGCGAAAGTACTCGGCAACAGTAATGGCGCAGTAGATCGAAGCCTCGCGCGCCGCGACGGGCATGTTCGAGGTGTTGGCGATAATGACGGTGCGCTCCATGAGCGGCCTGCCGTTGCGTGGATCGTCGAGCTTCGGAAATTCTTCGAGGACGCCTGCCATCTCGTTGCCTCGCTCGCCGCAGCCCAGATAGACGATCACGTCGGCATTGCACCCCTTCGCCAACGCTTCGAGCAGCACTGTCTTGCCCGTGCCAAAGCCTCCCGGCACGGCCGCCTTGCCGCCGAGTGCAACGGGAAAGAGCGCGTCCAGAATCCGCTGCCCGGTGACCAAAGGCATGCCAGCGCTCTTGCGCGCCCGGCTCGGTCGCGGCGCGCGCACCGGCCACGTGTGCGACATCGCCAGCGGATGCGTCGAGCCGTCGGCCGCAGACACCGTGAGGACGGGCGCATCATCCATGTAGTTGCCATTGGCAACGACGGTAGCAACCGTGCCGCCGATGGTCGGCGGCGCGAGGCAGCGATGCCCGCGGCCGTCGCTGTCCGTCGCGTGACCGATGATCTCTCCCGGCGCAAGCGTGTCGCCTGCCCGAACCTGCGGCGCGAAGTCGAATGGTCGGGCCGGGGAGGCACGCAGCCCCGGCTGCACATAGGTGCACTCCACTCCGGCGAGCGGCCGCAGCAACCCGTCGAACATCCGGCCGAGGAGCCCGGGGCCGAGCTTGATCGCAAGGGGCAGCCCGTCGCCTTCGACCTGGTCGCCGGGGCGAAGTCCCGTCGTGTCCTCGTAGACCTGGACGACGATGCGCTCGCTGTCGATGCGTACGACTTCGCCGAGCAGCGCCTGCGGTCCGACCCGCACTGCCTCTCGCAGTGCGAATGGCCCGTCGACCCTCGCCGTCAGAACCGGTCCGCCGATCGACTCGATGCGCGCACGGCTCACGGCGCGACCCCTTCGGGCAACGGCTGGCGCTGGAGTTCCACGAGGAGTTGCGCTCCGATTTCGGCACGGTCGGCGAAAAGGCCTTCGAGCGTGGCGTCGATCGAGCTCGCGAGGCAGGCGATCGAGAGCCCCGCGCGATGCGAGGAGTCCGCAATAAACGCAGGCGCCACAGCAAGTGCGGCGGCAACCGAGCTTCGCTCGCCTTCCGGCCAGCCCGGTGCGTAGGTGATGCGCCACGGTCCTGGCGGCAGGAGCGAGCGCGCCAGCTCGACGGTGTGCGCGACCCAGCGGCTGCGCAACTCCGGCTCGGCCCAGCGACGCGAGAGCTCGTCGGCGAGCAGCGGCCAGGCCTCGTCGAGCAGGGTCGACAGTCTCTGCTGCTCGGCAAGCCGCTCGCGCGTGGCGAGCTCGGCCCGAGCAGCCGCAAGGCGCGCCGCGCGGCGCTCGCGCGCCTCCACGAATCCCCGCCGCATGCTCGCCCGCGCCTGGGCATGCGCCTGCCTGAGCTCGGCGGCAGCCTCGGCGCGAGCTTTGTCGAGCAGCGCCGCGCACTCGCGTGAGCGATAGGCGTCAACCAGTGCGAGCAGAGAACGCTCGCTTGACTCGATACTCATCGCGAGCCTCTCCCGTCTCGGGCAGCGTCGCGCTCTTCCACGAGGCCGAGCTGGCGGCGCAGCCGCGCGCCAAGATCGGGCAGTGCCCCGTTGCCTCCCAGATCCGGGACGACCGCGACGAGCGGTGCGATGCCGGCGCTGGCCGTGCGTAGCAGCGCCGCGGGTAACCGCGCAGCCACCGACGCTGCAACAAGAACGAGCGCCGCCGCGTCGCGCGCCGTCGCGAGCGAATCCGCTTCGCCACCGGGCGGGACCGTGCGCGCCTCGATGCCCGCCAGGCGGTACGCAGCAGCGCTCGCTTCGTCACCGAGGAAGATCGCGCGCATCAGGCTAGCCGGTTGAGAATCAGGATCGAAACGATCAAGCCGTAGATCGCGATTCCTTCGGCGAGACCTACGAGGATCAACAAACGGCCGAACAGCTCGGGCTTCTCGGCGAGTGCGCCGATCGCGGCTGCGCCGACCTTCGCGACGGCCATCCCGGCGCCGATGGACGAGGCGGCCGTAGCGAGCGCCGCCCCCAACAGGCCGAGGCTCCAGGCGTCGGCTGGCAATCCGCTGCCGGCTGCTGCGGCTTTAGCGGGAGCAGCGACGAGAAGCGTGGTTGCAGCGACACCGAGAACGGCGGCAAGTGCGACCAGTGCGATGACGAAACGATGGGCGACGGACATTCATGTCTCCTGCGGAAATGCCGGGGGCGGCGGCAGCGGCCGGAAGTGCCGCCCTTCAGCGACGAGAAAGCGGGTGAAGAACTCGAACAGCACAAGGCGCGTCGTCTGAACCGAAACGACGAGAGTCTCAAGTGCGATGACCAGCGCATTGCCGAGGACGAGCACGAGGCCGCCTGCGAACGGGCTCGTGCTCGTCGCCATGAGCGCGGCTATCGCCGCGGAAAGCCCTGCATGCGCGAGAGCGAATGCACCGACCCTGGCGAACGATAGCGTGTTGATCGCCAGTTGGAACAGGCGCTCGACAAGCTCGCCTGCCGCCGCCAGCCCCGCACGCACGCCGCGAGCGGCGGCCGCGTGCCCCAGGCAGAACCATGCGGCGGCGACTCCGGCGATCGCGAGCGCGCTCGGAGCCACAAAGCTCGCGACAAACGCGACGTACGCCACCGCGATCGCGGCATCGGTCGCGAGCCAGCGCAGAAGTTCCTTGCGCCAGAATGCTTCGAGCGCCGACAGGGCGAGCCCCAGCAGCAGCAATCCAGCGCCTCCACAAAGAGGCACGACCAGCACGGCGAGGGGCGCCTCGAGCGGATCGACCCACAGCGGCGCGAACGCGCGCATGCTGAAGACGCTGCCAAAGAGCACACCGAATACAATCGCCGAGAGTCCGCCGGCGACGAACAGTCGCGCTATCGCGAATCGCCTGCGCAGCACGAAACCGCCGAGCGCGAGAAGAGCGCCCTGCCCCACATCGCCGAACATGTAGCCGAAGAGCAGCGGCACGGCGAGCGCGAGCAGCACGCTCGGGTCAGCCTCGTCGCGCGACGGCATGCCGAGCGCGCGGCAGAAGATCTCGAAGGGACGCGCCCACCAGGGATTCTGCAGCAGCAGCGGCGCCCGCATCCCGCGCGGCGGCGGCGGAAAGCGCAGCAAGGTCCGCGCGCCGCTCGCCTGCAGCGCTGCGGCGAGCGATGCTCCGTCGAAATCGCTCGTCCATCCGGTGATCCAGCAGAAGAGTTCGCCCGCTTCGAGCGAGCGGACATTGCGGATCACCCACTGCAGCCGGTGCGCGTCGCCGAGCGCGGTCAGCAGATCGTGGCGTGAATTCGCGGCCTCGAGCGCCGCGGCGAGTTCGACCCGCTCGCGGTCCAGCGATGCGCGACGCAATTCGAGCGAGCTCAGGGATTGCACCGCACCGCGCTCGAGCCAGGGTGGCGCATCGTACCCTCGGCCCTTCGCCGCCGCGCACTGGTCCGCAAGCGCGCGCAGCTCCTCCGGCGTTCCGACGGCCAGAGCGCAGAGCACGCCGTCACCCTCGATGCGCCGGACAAGCACTCCGTCAGGCAACTCCGGCCTGCTGTCCGCGGGAAACACGAACAGGCGCTTGTGCAGCACGGGACCCGACTCGCCGAGCGCGCCGAAGTCGATCGACGCGCCGTGCATCGACACGAGCACACGCTGCCAGAGCAGCAGTTCGATGCGCTCGGCTTCGCCTCGCTGCAAGCGCGCGATCAGCGGCTCGGCCTCGGCGCTCCACGCGCGTATTGCCGCAAGCGCGCGCTCGAGCGCCACGGCCGGGCGCTCGGGAAAGGGCGAGCAGCGCTCGCGCGTTCGGGGCCAATACGGGCCGTAGCGTGACTCGAGCCCGGCGAACTGAGCCACGAGGGGGGCAATCTCCGCGAACTCCTCCGGCAGCGCGGTAACCGGCCTCGCTTCGAGCTCGACCGCGCCGGTTCCCGCCAGCGCGCCGAGTGCCAGCGTCGCGTCGTCGCGGGCGGCGAGGATCTCGAACCAGCGGGCGGGACGTGGCCGGATCATTGCGCCGGGGCGAGTTGAGGGAAGACCAGGCGGCGCATTGTTTCGCCGCGAAGCTTTCCCAGGTCGAGCGCGGCGAGCGCGAGGTATACGAATGCTGCGCTCGGCTCGAGCATGGCGCGCCGGAATAGTCGCTCCAGCCGCTCCCGCAGCGAGCGCATGATCGGCGAGCCGTCCCCCGGCGGCGCCGCGTGCATTTCACCGATGCTGCGCTCGACGAGCTGCGTGAACTTTCCGAGCAGCGGCGCCTCAGCGGCGTGCGAATCAGGCAATCTGCTCAGCAATTCGGCACGCCACGCGTGCGTGAGTTCCCCGACGTCGTGCGCCGGGCCAAGCGCGGCGAGAGCGCCAGCGGCGCCGGGAGTTTCCGGCGCAGCCTCGCTGTTCCAGAGGCGATACACGGGATCGTCAGCGAACCATTGCGGCGGTCGTCCGCCGCGGCGCCAGGCGGCGAGCGCAGGTAGATCAGGCGCTGAGGCGGCCCATTCGATCGCTGGTCGCCAGCGCCGCGGCATCCACGTCGCGACCTCGCCGGCCAGTGCGCGCCAATGACCCCGAAGCACCCGTTCGATCGCATGTGGATTGGCTTCCGCCGACAGCCCGGCCGTCCATGGGCGCAACGGCGTCGCGCGCGCCGCGTCGAGCATCGCCGCAAGGTCGCGCACGCTCTCGATGCGGCGCCAAGCGGCCGCATCCGGCCGCGCCCCAAAGCGCGCTGCGATGCGCGCGCACGCATAGTCGAGATCACCGCTGCGCAGGTTCACCTCGGTCCCCCGGTGAGCCTCGCGGCAAGCGCCACGACGGCACCCGCGAGGCGGTCGCGATCGACGGCCGTCGGCGCATCGCGGCTTCCCACCGCGGTCTTGGCGGCAGCCAACTGGTCGAGCTGGGCCTGCGTGGCGCCTTCATAGGCCGCCTGCACGCGTCGCAACCGCTGCTCAGTGCGTTGCGCTGTCGCTCGTGCACGCGCGCGGGCCGCGTCGGTTATGGCGGCCGCCTCGGCTTGCGCCCGCGAGACAGTTTCGCGAGCCGCGCGCTCGGCGTCGAGAATCCGGGCGATCGCTGCTTCGACAGCGGTGTCGGGCTGCGCTGACGGTCGGCTGGCCATTGCTCGCGGGACCCTTCCTTCGGCTAGCATAGTCAGCGGCTGCGAAACTCGACTTGCGCCTGATCAAACGCCGGCCATTGCGGTAGCCTATCGAGGCTGGCACCACGATAAGCCAGGGGCAACACATCTCGGACCCGACACGGAAGGTGGAAGCTACAGGCGAGATTTCGGTGCGCGCGTTCGTCGACGCCGATTTCGATCGCGTCGTCGCCAGCTGGCACGAAACGAACCGCCTCAGCTATCCGTATGTCCTCTTGCATCAGCAGCACACGCTCGACGACGCGCGGGCGTTCTTTCGCGAAAAGCTCCTGCAGGAGTGCCGCGTCTGGATCGCCGAGCGCGGCACGGACCCGCTGGGCCTGCTCGCCATGTGTGATTCGTGGATCCGGCAACTCGCCGTCTTCCCGGCGTTTCAGAGGCAAGGCGTTGGAACGGCGCTGCTGTGCAGGGCGCGCGAGCAGTCGCCGCAGGAAATGCGCCTGTACACCTTCCGTCGCAATTACCCCGCGCGTTCGTTCTACGAAAAACACGGCTTCGTCCCGATCGCCTTCGGAACGAGCCCGGCCCCCGAGTCCGAACCCGATGTCGAGTACCTCTGGCGGGTTTGAGCGGCGCCGCGCTGTCGCGCGGTGCTAGACTGTAAGCACGGCGACGAACAACGGGCGCATCGTGGACAGACTCTCCCCCATCCTGCTTCTGCTCCTCGCGATCATCATCGTTCTTCTGGTGGTCGTCGCTTTCGCGCTCGTGCGGCGGGCGCGGCTGCGGTCCCCGGAAGCGGCTGGCGGCCCGCAGCTGGCCCCCACCGAAAGCGAGGCCGAGCTCATCGATTCGTCGCACGTCGGATTCGCGCCGTTCGTGAGTAGCGTCAGCCTGCCGCCCCGTGCGCGAGGCGACAAGGCGACGGGCGGTAACGGCAAGTAAGCAGGGCCGTCCTTGCCTCCGGCCGGCTTTACAATGGCGCGATGCCGCGGCTGCTGATCACCCTGGGCATCGTGCTCGTCGCCGTTGGACTGGCGTGGCCGCTGCTCGCCAAGTTGGGCTTCGGGCGGCTGCCGGGCGATATCCGCATCGAGCGCAGCGGCTTTACCTTCTATTTCCCGATTACCTCGGGTCTGATCGTCTCGGCGCTGATCAGCCTGGTGCTCTGGCTGCTGCGCAAGTGAGGGCGCCGCCGCCGTCCGTCGGGGCTTCGGCGCTGTTTGTGGGGTTCCTGAAGATCGGCTTGTCGGGATTCGGCGGCGTCCTGCCGTTCGCCCGGAGGATGATCGTCGAAAAGCAGCAGTGGCTGAGCGAGCACGAGTTCCTCGACGTCCTTTCGCTCTCCCAGTTCCTGCCGGGGCCGAATATCGTCAACGTCTCGATCGTCGTGGGTCGGCGCTTTGCAGGCGTCCGCGGCGCCATCGCCGCCTTTGCCGGCCTGATGCTGATGCCGCTCATCATCGTGCTCGCGCTCGCGACTCTGTACGCCGAGGTCGCGCAGATGGCAGCCGTGCGTGGCGCTCTGAGCGGAATATCAGCGTCCGCGTCGGGGCTGGTCCTCGCCACGGCGCTGAAGCTTTCTCGCCCGCTGAAGCATCGCCCATGGCAGATCGCAATATGCGTCATGGCGTTCGTCGCCATCGCCTTGCTGCGCGTTCCACTTTTCTGGACGCTCCTGGTGCTGTGCCCGCTATCGATCGCGATCGCCTGGTGGAGGCGAGCCTGATCCCGCCCGTGCTCGCCGAGCTGGCGGCGCAATTCCTGGTCCTGTCGCTGCTTTCGATCGGCGGGGCGAACGCCATCATTCCCGAGATTCACCGCCGAGCGGTCGACGTGGAGCACTGGATGACGGACGCAGACTTCGCACAGATGTTCGCGCTCTCGCAGGCGGCGCCCGGCCCCAACGTGCTGATCGTCAGCCTCATCGGCTGGAAGGTCGCCGGGGTCGTCGGCGGCGTGGTAGCGATGCTCGCCATGTCGGGACCGTCGTCTGCGCTCACCTACGCCGTGGCGCACGCCTGGGAGCGCTTTCGCGACGCGCCCTGGCGCGTCGTCATCCAGCAGGGGCTGGCGCCCGTGACCGTGGGGCTCATCCTCGCATCAGGCTACGTACTCACCCGCGCGGCCGACGCTACCTGGGCCGCCTACGCCATCACCGGGGTCACGCTCGCGCTCGCTCTTGCCACGCCCCTGCACCCCCTGTGGCTGCTCGGCGCCGCCGCCGCGCTGGGCGCAGTCGGCTTGGTCTGAGCTGCGCAAAGGCGGCGACCCATCACGCATGCCGGAGTTGCCGGACATCGTCGTCTACGTCGAGGCGCTCGCGCGGCGCGTCGTCGGCCAGCCGCTGTCGCGGGTGCGGCTTGCCAGCCCGTTTCTGCTGCGCACGGCGGTGCCGCCGATCGCCGAGGTCGAAGGCAGCAAGGTCCTTGGCGTGGGCAGGCTCGGCAAGCGCATCGTGCTCTCGTTCGAGGGCGATCTCTTCCTCGTCCTTCACCTGATGATCGCCGGACGATTGCGCTGGCTCGAGCATGGGGCAGCTGCGCCGAAGCGCATCACGCTGGCGCTCTTCGAATTCCCGGTCGGCACGCTCGCGTTCACCGAGGCGGGCAGCAGGCGGCGTGCCTCGCTGCATCTCGTGCAGGGAAGTGCCGCGCTCGCCGCATTCGACATGGGCGGCATCGACGTGCTCGCAGTCGATGCCGAAGCGTTTCGCGAGCGCCTCATGCTCGAGAACCACACCCTGAAGCGCGCGCTGACCGATCCGCGACTCTTTGGCGGCATCGGGAATGCCTACTCGGACGAGATTCTGCATCGCGCGCGGCTGTCGCCCATCGCCATGACGCGCAAACTTCCGCCGGCCGACGTGGCGCGCCTGTATGACGCCGCGCGCAGGGTGCTCTCCGATTGGACGCAGCGCCTGCGCGCAGATGCCGGCGGGCATTTCCCGGACAAGGTGACCGCCTTCCGGCCCGAGATGGCCGTGCACGGTCGTTTCGGCGAGCCGTGCCCCGTCTGCGGGGCACCCGTGCAGCGCATCGTGTATGCGGAGAACGAGACGAACTACTGCGCGCGCTGCCAAACCGGGGGTACGATCCTGGCCGATCGCGCTTTGTCGCGGCTGCTCAAGGCGAACTGGCCGCGCTCGATCGACGAGATCGGCTAGCGCTTTCGAAGCGCCCACGTCTGCTAGACTGCCTGCCCCAAAACCAAACCCAGAGAGGACCTTGGTGGGCGACGCGATCGACTGCCCCGCTTGTGCTGCGCAGATGCAGGCGCTCGGGTTCGAGGCTCACGACGCGGGCAGCGTCGACTTGCATTTCTGCTTCCCGTGCCAGGTGATCTGGTTCGACGCGCTGCAAAGCCTGCAGCTCGCACCGCGCGGCGTGCTCGATGTGTTCGGCACGCTCAACGAGCATCGTACGGCGGCGCGCAACCCGCTGCCCGCACTGCTTTCCTGCCCGCGCTGCCACTCGCGGCTCGCGCTCACGCACGATCTGCAGCACACGACGCGTTTCACCTACTTTCGCTGCGGCTTCGGTCACGGCCGCCTCAGCCCGTTCTTCCAGTTCCTCCTGGAGAAGAATTTCGTTCGCCCGATCACCGGCAGTGAGCTCGCCGACCTGAAGGCGAAAGTGCGCACCGTGCAATGCTCCAACTGCGGCGCACCGCTCGACCTCGAGCAAGACAGCGTGTGCAAGTACTGCGGGTCGCCCGTGTCGATCCTCGATCCTGACGCCGTAGCCAATGCCATCCGCACGCTCGGCGAGGCCGATTCTCGCGCACACACGCTCGATATCGACCGGCTCGCCGAAGCGCTGACGATGCACCCGCCGGCCGACTCGAGCAGCCGCAGCCCGATCGTGGGAGATCTCGTCGGTGCCGGCCTCGCGGTGGTCGCCGCCATGCTCAGGCGCGCCTGACCGGCTTGGCGAGCCCTCCTGGGCCGGCCGCGACTGCGCCTCGGCCACGGCTGCGCTTCCGCCGAAAAGTCCCGAGGCTTAGAATCCGCATCTCCTTTCACCCGCTTCGGGGCTTTTTCCAATGAAACTCCGCGCTCTCATTTCACTGGTCGCCGCCGCGCCGTTCGCGCTTGCGGCTCACGCCCAGACACCCGCGGCTCCCGCATCGGAGCAGCCAGCGCTACCGACGATTCCGCCGCACAACTGTGTCGCGCCCGAATACCCGGGCAAGCAAGCAAACAATGAGAAGGTCAAGGCTTTCAACGCCGCCTACGCGGCGTACGATGCCTGCGTTAGGAAGTACGTTGAAAACCTCCGTGCCTGGGCCGATGCCGCGATCGCCAAGGGCAACGAGGCGGTGGCCGAATACAACAACTTCAACGAAGGCCTGAAAAAGCAGGTCGGCAGCGACAAGTAACGCCTTCGCAAGCGTGGACGAGCCGGAGCGGCTAGCGCGCCATGCTGCGGTCGACGCCTTCGACCTTACCGTTGGCGCACAGCACGCGCGTGCGCGCCGGGTCAGCGCTCCCACCGGGTTCGAACACGTACTCGATCATGAGTGCGCCCCCTTCGCTGGCCGCAATCTCGCGCTGGCGATCCGGCTTGCCGAGCTCCGCCAGCACCTCCTCACAGGCGCGACCGCGAGCCCCCTTCTGGGGAGCCGCGGCTAGACGCGGGGCCTCCGCGGCTCGCGTGTCCGCGGGTCGCACGGCTTCGGCCGGCGAGGAAGTCTCAGCCGGCCGCGTGGAATTGGACGGACTAAGCGCTTCAGGCGCCCGCAGGAGATCGACGGGTCGTGGCGCTTCCGCCTTCGCGGCCGCGGGAGGCAGCGAACTCGGCGCCGCGGCCACGGACAGCGTCGCAGCGGGCATCGCCGGTGTGACAGCCGGAAGGGGCGCCGAGCGGGCTGCAGCCACCGCGATGGGCGTTTCGCGGAACCAAAGCACGCGGTCGCGGAGCATGCCGATCTGCATGCTGCGATCAGACAGGTTGTACGTCCACTGTTCGGTCGCGCCTCCCGTCGTGGTCTCCTTGATCTCGGCCGGGTCGCCGAAGCCTTCCCGCACCCAGCTCGCGGGCATCCCGGCTACCACGCGCCGCTCCGCCGCATTGCGCTGCCACTGCGCCTCCTTCTCGGCGCGATCAGCGGTCCAGCTGTTGTCGAAGATGTCTACGCGTTCTGCCTTGCCGCCGGCCGGGCATTTCTCGTTCTGGTAGGTGATGTTGCCCGCTCGATCTATGCACTTGTAGATGTCTGCGCTCGCAAGCGGCGCGATCGAGCCGAGCGCAAGCACAGTCCAGAGGCTGCTCAGGATGCGGCTTTGGCGGGGCTGGGGCGCGCGTGTCATGACGCGCTCACTGTACGCCCCTGCGATGCCAACGTCATCCCCGGCCGCACAATCCCCGGAGCGTCTTGTAAACTGGACCCCTGCCCTGCTGCGCGATCGCCCATGTCGCCCTCGCCTCAACCTGCCGCCCGCCCGCGTCCGCTCGAGCTGGCCTCTCCGGCCGAGCCCGCGGCCATCGCGCGCGCCGCGCTGGACGGTTTCGAGCGGCACTACGCGCTATTCCGCGACTGCGCGCGCGCCGCCAAGCGGCATTTCGAGAGCGGCAACTGGCTCGCCATCGCCCACACCTCGCAGGATCGCATCGATTTCTACGACCGCCGGGTGCTCGAGACGGTCGCACGGCTCGAGCGCGAATTCGGCTGCGCGCGCATCGACGAAGCGCGCTGGGAAGCCGTCAAGCGGCACTACATCGGGCTGTTGATCGACCACAAGCAGCCCGAATGCGCCGAGACGTTCTTCAATTCGGTTTCGTGCAAGATCCTGCACCGGACGTATTTCCACAACCGCTGCCTGT
This sequence comes from Casimicrobiaceae bacterium, assembly GCA_035499135.1. Taxonomy (GTDB): domain Bacteria; phylum Pseudomonadota; class Gammaproteobacteria; order Burkholderiales; family Casimicrobiaceae; genus PALSA-1003. Next base: position 39,416 of record DATJZM010000024.1, read on the forward strand.
TCGTGCGCCCAGCCGTGTCGACGGATCACATCGACTCCGACCCGCCGTCGTACCGGTCCTACTATCCACGACAGCATGGCCTTCGCCAGGCGCTGATCGATGTGATCCTCGATTTCCACCTCGAGCGCCGCTTCGCCGACTTCAGGCGCGACCTGAGGAACATCCTTGCGGCATTCCGTGCGCGCTTCCCCCGGCCTTTCGTGCTGGAGGCGAATCACCAGCTGCAGGTGCTCTCCTCGCTCTTCTTCCGGAACCGGACCGCGTACATCGTAGGCCGCGTGATCAACGGCTTCCACGCCTACCCGTTCGTGGTGCCGATCAAGCATGACCGCGAGGGCCGGCTCTACGTGGACGCGCTGCTTCTCGAGCCGGAGCAGATCGCGCTCGTCTTTTCGGCCAACCGCGCCTACTTTCTGGTCGACATGGACGTGCCCTCCGCCTACGTCGCGTTTCTGCGCGAGATCGTGCAGGTGCGCACCGAGGCCGAGCTCTACACCATGGTCGGCCTGCAGAAACAGGGCAAGACGCTCTTCTTCCGCGATTTCCTCCACCATCTCAAGCATTCGACGGACGATTTCGTCCTGGCGCCCGGTATCAAGGGCCTGGTCATGAGCGTGTTCACGCTGCCTTCGTACCCGTACGTCTTCAAGGTGATCCGCGACCGGATCGCACCTTCGAAGGAAACCACGCCGGAAAAGGTCAAGGAGAAATACTTCCTTGTCAAGCACCACGATCGGGTCGGGCGCATGGCGGATACGCTCGAATACTCCGACGTCGCCATCCCGCGCGCGCGCTGCAGCCGCGAGCTCGTTGCCGAGCTGCGGGAGGTCGCGCCGTCCGCCATCGAGGAGGACGGCGAGATGATTCTCATCAAGCACGTGTACATCGAGCGGCGCATGACACCGCTCAACCTTTTCCTCGAGACGGCAAGCGCGGAGCAGCGCGCGCGAACCATCCGCGACTATGGCGAGGCGCTGAGGCAGATGGCCGCCGTAAATATCTTTGCTGGCGACCTGCTGTTCAAGAACTTCGGCGTCACGCGCTTCGGGCGGGTCGTGTTCTACGATTACGACGAGATCGAATACGTCACGGGCTGCCGCTTCCGGCGCATCCCGCCGCCCCCCGCGGGGCACGACGAAATGTCGGACGAGGTTTGGTATCCGGTGGGCCCCGCCGACGTGTTCCCAGAGGAGTTCGGGACCTTCCTCCTCACCGACCCCGCCGTGCGCGAAGCGTTCCTCGAGCACCACGCGGAGCTGCTCGATGCCGACTGGTGGAGCGCACAGCAGGCTCGCCTTGCGGGGGGCGAGTTGCCCGAGGTGCTGTCGTATCCCGAGCGATTGCGCTTCGTGCCGCGCGCCGGCAGAGCCTAGGGCGCGCTACCTTCCGCAAGTCGGCGCGCGACGTCCTTTGCCTGCACCGCCGCGCCTACATCGCCCTGCTTCGCGGCGGCGACGTACCAGGTGAGCGCCTTGCGCAGGTCCTTGGCGACCCCATCGCCGTGCTCGTAGAAGCTGCCCATGATGTACTGGGCGCCGACATGGCCATTCTGCGCCGCCGCCTCGTACCACTTGGCGGCGAGCTTCCAGTCCTTCGGCGCCCCGCGCCCGAGAAAGTATTGCGTCGCGAGCTCCACCTGCGCTTCGGTGTGTCCCTGCTCGGCCGCCCTCCGCCACCACTCGGTGGCGGCGGTGAGCGAGCGCGAAACGCCGAGGCCGCTCTCGTAGAGCAGCCCCAGGTTGTACTGCGCCTGCGGCAACCCCGCGTCGGCCGCTCGCCGCAGCCAGTGCAGGCCGGCCTCGACGTCGGGCGGGCCGCCCTCGCCCCGAAGGAGCATGCTTGCGAGGTTGAATTCGGCCAGCCGCTCGCCGGCCGCAGCACCCCGCTCGTATATCGCGCGCGCTGCGCCATAGTCGCCGCCGCTGTAAGCCTGCCACCCGGCGTCAGCGGCAGGCGCCGCTGCCCTCGCCGGGCTTAGGATCGCCAGCGCTGTAAGCAACAACGCGCGAGCCGCGTGCACCCTCGCCCGCATCAACGAAACTCCCGGAGTATCATTGCCGCTTCAGTCTAGCACCGCGCATGTTCGTCAGCACTTTCGATCTGTTCAAGGTCGGACTCGGTCCATCGAGCTCGCACACCGTAGGGCCGATGCGGGCGGCGCGGCGCTTCGCACACGATCTCGCCAGCGAAGGGAAGCTGGAGCAGACGGCGCAGGTGGTCGTCGACCTCTACGGCTCGCTGGCACTGACCGGGCGCGGCCACGGCACCGACCGAGCCATCCTGCTCGGCTTGTCCGGAGACGCGCCCGACCTGATCGAACCCGACGAGGTCGAGCCCAAGGTCCGTCTAATCCTCACGCAGAACGTGCTGCTGCTCGACGGTCGGCACCCGATTCCCTTCACGGAGCAGGCGCACCTGCGCTTCCGCATCGACAAGGCGCTCGCCTTTCACAGCAACGGCATGCGATTCACCGCTTACGACTCGAACGCAACGGTGCTCGCACGCAAGGTGTTCTTCTCGGTCGGCGGCGGGTTCATCGTCGACGAGGCCGAGGCGGAGCACCTCGGCGAACCTGTCGAGGGGCCGCGTGTCCCCCACCCGTTCTCGAGTGCTGCAGAGCTCCTGGCGATGGGCGCGGCCGCGAGGAAGCGCATCCACGAGATGATGCGCGTGAACGAGCACGCGCTGCGCAGTCCGGATCAGGTCCGCAGTGGTTTGCTGCGGCTGTGGTCGGTGATGAACGACAGCATCGAGCGGGGAATGGCGCACGATGGAGTGCTCCCCGGCGGCCTCAACGTGCGCCGGCGCGCGAAGGGGCTGCGCGACACACTGCTCGCGCGGCGGGCTGCCAAGCAGAGCAGCCCTACCGAGGCGATCGACTGGGTCAGCGTGTACGCCATCGCGGTGAACGAGGAGAATGCTGCCGGATCGCGCGTCGTGACCGCGCCTACCAACGGCGCAGCCGGGATCATGCCGGCAGTCATTCGCTACTACCGCGAGTACTACCCTGAGAGCAACGACGACGGCGTGGTCGTGATGCTGCTGACCGCCGCGGCGATCGGCGGACTGTGCAAGCGCAACGCTTCGCTCTCCGGCGCGGAAGTCGGCTGTCAGGGAGAGGTAGGTGTTGCCTGCTCGATGGCGGCCGGGGGGCTGGCCGCGGCGCTGGGCGGCAGCAACGCGCAGATCGAGAATGCCGCGGAGATAGGCATCGAGCACCACCTCGGCATGAGCTGCGATCCCGTCGCCGGCCTGGTGCAGATTCCCTGCATCGAGCGAAATGCCATGGGGGCCGTCAAGGCGATCAACGCCGCATCGCTCGCGCTGCGCGGCGACGGCACGCATCGCGTCGCGCTCGACACCGTGATCAAGACGATGTACGACACCGGCCGCGACATGATGGCCAAGTACAAGGAGACTTCGCTCGGCGGCCTGGCGGTCAACGTGGTCGACTGCTAGACGCGGGCCGTCGCCTACTCGGCGAGAAGACGATAGCCGACGCCGAGCTCGGTGCGCAGAAAGCGGGGATTGGTGGGATCCGCTTCCAGCTTGTGCCGTAGCTGCGCCATGTAGATACGCAGATAGTGCGCGTGCTCGACGTGCGAAGGACCCCACACCTCGGCGAGCAATTGCCGGTGCGTGCAAACCTTGCCTGCATGACGCACGAGGACCGCCAGCAGGCGATACTCGTTTGGCGTGAGGTGGGCCTCCTGCCCAGCGCGGAAGACGCGCCGCGCAGCGAGATCGACCTGCACATCACCGAACTCGAACGTGCTGGCGCCATCTCCGCCCGCGGGCTGAGCGGCACGCCGCAGTGCCGCCCGGATGCGTGCGAGCAGCTCGCCGATCCCGAAGGGCTTCGTGAGGTAGTCATCGGCACCCGCGTCGAGCGCCTTGATCTTCTCCTGCTCGGCGCTGCGCGCCGACAAGATGACGATCGGCCCGGTATACCACTCGCGAAGCCGCGCCACGACGTCGACGCCGTCGACGTCCGGAAGGCCGAGGTCGAGGATAACCAGGTCGGGCTTGCGCGTTGCCGCCTCGACGAGACCCTGCGCGCCGCTTTCCGCCTCGAAGATGCGCATCGGCTGCGCGGAAAGGCCGCTGCGCAGGAAGCGGCGGATCTGGGGATCGTCCTCGATGACGACCAGCGTGGGAACCGTCGCATTCACGGTCGCGTCGGTGCCGCAGCGGGAACGGTGCGCGCGGGTTCTGCATCCGGCTCGGCCTCGACCGTGGGCGGCTCGCCGGCCGGCAGCTCGAAGCGGAACACGGCCCCGCCGCCCGCGCGGTTCGCCGCGGTGATGCTCCCGCCGTGTGCCGCGATAATGGCCCGGCTGAGCGCGAGACCCAGTCCGAAGCCGCTCTGCGCCGCCTCGCGCTGCAGCCGATAGAACTTGTCGAACAGCCGGTCCTCCTCCCCTTCCGGGATCCCTGGCCCGCGGTCGGCGACCTCCACGACGACGTGCCCGGGCACCGCCTGCGCCGAGATGTCGATCGGCGTACCGGCCGGCGTGTACTTGAGCGCATTTTCGAGCAGGTTGACCAGCAGCTGCTCGATCAGCACCGCGTCCACGCGCAGCAACGGCAGGTGCGGCGGCAGCGACACGTTCACTGCGCGTCCGGCGAGCGCGTCGCGTAACCTGCCGAGCGCACTGCCCACGATCTCCTCGAGCGGTGTCCATTCGCGTGCGAGCTCGATCGCCCCGGATTCGAGCCGTGCCATGTCCAGCAGATTCGTCACCAGCGTGGTCATCCGCGTGGACTCTTCGTGGATCGTCTGGGCAAGCTCGCGTCGCGCGGCTGGCGAGAGGCGCTCCGCGTCCTGCACGAGGCTCGACGAGGCGCCGACGAGCACAGCGAGCGGCGTGCGCAGATCGTGCGAGATCGCATTCAGCAGCGAATTGCGAAGCGCCTCTGTCTCGGCCTGGCGCGCGAGCTTGGCGGCATCGGAAGCTAGCTGCACGCGCTCGACGGCCGCCGCGATCTGAGCAGCGAACGTGTCGAGCAGGTGGCGCTGCTCCGGGATGAGGAGCCGTTCCTTCCGCGAAGGCAGCACCGCCAGCACGCCGACGAGCTTGTGCGCGGCCGCGAGCGGGAGATACAGGGCGTCGGCGCCTGCGAGGGTGTGCGTGCCGAGTCCGGCCGCGACGCGGTTGCCGTAGACCCAGCGCGCGATCCCGAGATCCGCCCCGTGCAGCGAGCCGTAGATCCCGGGAGCTTTCGGGTAGCGCACCGTTCCAGCGGGATCGGGGATGAGCACGACGGCCTGCGCCTCGAACACGCGCGAGACATGCTGGACAGCCAACGCGACGACCTCGTCCTGCGTACCGGCGCGCGAGAGCTCGCGGGTCATCGTATACAGCGCTTCGGCACGCCCCTGCCGGTGCTGCGCGACCCGCGCCTGCAAGCGGATGCTCGCGGTGAGGTTGCTGATCACGAGTCCGACAGCCAGCATGACGATGAAGGTCAGCAGATACTGGGTATCGGAAACCGCGAAGCTGTAAAACGGGGGAACAAAGAGAAAATCAAACAGCGCGACCGAGATGATCGAGGCCATGATCGCCGGCCCGCGTCCGAAGCGGTAGGCGGTCACCAGCACGCCGACAAGGTAGACCATGACGAGGTTGGTCGCCTCCAGGCGCCCGAAGAGCAGCCACGACAACCCGGTCGCCGCCGCGCAGATCGCGACCGCCGCGGCGTAGCCGTGCCAGCGCACCTTGTGCGACGCGGCCTTGCTCTCGTCGATACCAAGATAGGACTTCGTACGCGCCAGTTGCTCGGCGAAGGCCGCGCCCGCGGATCCGGTCTCGGGATCTCCGAGCAGCAGCAGATCGATGCCGCGCAAACGCTCGGTCACGGCGTCGACCAGCGAACCGAAGAGCCACCGCCGCCAGCCGCGACGCGTCGGCTTGCCCAGGATAAGCCGGGTCGCGTTGTTCTCGCGGGCGAAGGTCAGCAGCTCGTCGGCGGCGCGCGCGCCGGTCAGGACCGAGGTCTTCCCCCCCAGTTGTTCGGCGAGGCGCAGGTAGCCCAGGATGCGGTTGCGTTCGGCCTGCGGCAGACGCAGCAGCGCAGGAGTTTCGACGTAGACGGCGTGCCACTCGGCATCGATCCGGTCGGCGATGCGCTTGGCAGCGCGCACCAGTTGCTCGCCACGGCGATCGGGCCCGAGAGCGACGACGATGCGCTCGCCGGCGGGCCAGACCGGTGCGATCGCTTTTTCCTCGCGGTATTCGCGCATCTGCGCGTCGACCCGGTCGGCAGTCTGCCGGAGCGCCAGCTCGCGCAATGCGATCAGATTGCCCTTCTTGAAGAAGTTGTCGAGCGCGCGCTCGATCTGCTGCGGGATGTAGACCTTGCCTTCCTTGAGACGCTTGAGCAGCTCGTCGGCCGAAAGATCGATCAGCTCGACTTCGTCGGCGGTCTCGAAGAAGGTGTCGGGAAGCGTTTCGCTGACACGGACGCCGGTGATCTGCCCGACGACGTCGTTTAGGCTCTCGATGTGCTGGACGTTGAGCGTCGTGTAGACGTTGATCCCCGCGCCGAGCAGCTCGTCGACATCCTGCCAGCGCTTGGGATGACGCGCACCCGGCGCGTTCGTGTGCGCGAGCTCATCGACGAGAAGCAACGCGGGGCGCCGCTTAAGTGCGCCGTCGAGGTCGAATTCCTTGATCGGCGCGCCCTGGACGTCGAGCATTAGCGGCGGGAGCTGCTCGAGGCCCTCGAGCATCGCCGCTGTTTCGGCGCGGCCGTGCGTCTCCAGAAGGCCGACGACCACGTCGGTGCCGGCGCGGCGCAGCGCCTGTGCTGCTGCCAGCATGGCGAACGTCTTGCCGACACCCGCCGAAGCGCCGAAGAAGATCTTCAACCGCCCGCGCTGCGCGCGAGCGGCCGCTGCCTTCACCTCGGCAAGCAGCTGGTCCGGATCGGGACGTTCGCCTTCCATCGCGCGCCGTCAGGGTGGCAACGGCGCGTAGTGTACCGCGCGACGTGATCTCTTGCCGTCTGCACGCTCGGTCAGGCGTGACGTACGGCGCGGCGACGTCGGCGTCGGGTTCGCCGGGGGCCGCTTTCGAGACTCAAAGAAGCGAGTGGCTCAAGATTAGGTAAAGCGCGACGAGAAAGCCGCCAACCGTGGGCAGAACGATCTGCGAGCCCCCTTTGTCGAGCGCCTCCGGGATCATCGCGTGCGAGACCAGCGCCAGAAGTGAGCCGCCGGCCATTGCCTCGGCGAATACCGCGACGAGCGAGTCCGACGCGCCTATGAAGAGCTTTCCGACGACCGCCGATAGCACGCCGGCAATCAGGGTGATCGACCAGAAGCCGTAAATCGTCCGCGTTCGGAACCCGGCCCTGCGCAGTAGTGCCGCGCTCGCCGCCGACTCTGGAACGCCGCCGACAAAGATTCCCAACATCACCGGGATCGAAAGAGTCGCCAGGCTCGTGAACTTGGCGCCGACCACCAACAGCCCCGGGATCGTGTCGAGAAGATCGCCGAGCACGATGGCAAGCCCCGCGCCATGACCCGCCTTGGTCAGGGCCTCGTCGGTTTCCCGGCGACTGGGGTGATCAAGGCTGCTGGTGGCGATCTTGGCCCACAACGCGCGACCGCTGCCGCCCACGGTGAGGTTGTCGATCGCCCGCTCGTGGCTGAGGCGCAGCAGACCTGCGGCAAGCTGGCGATCGGCGGACACCAGGCGATCGAAATCTTCCTTGCCGATCCGCAAGAGGTCCGCGTCGGTGACCGCGCGGACGGTGGCGGTGCGCGGCGAACCACTGAGGAGCGCCATCTCGCCAAATGCCTTTCCCTCGCCGAGCTCAGCGATGGCGCGTTCGGGCAACGCCGGCCCCTGCGGCGCTTGCAGGACCTCGACACGTCCGTGCACCACGATGTACAGCGCGTCGCCACGATCGCCGGCACGAAAGAGAACCTCGCCGGCGTTGAGGTGGAGGGCGTGGACATAGGCGAGAAGGTCTCGGATTCCTTCGGCGGGAAGATGCCGCAGAAGATCGCACTTGGATAGCAGCCTGATGTGCTCTTGCTGCTGTTCCAGAACATATTCGCGCAACCTTGTAGGTGAGCGAACAGCAGCGCCGTGCCGGTCGAGGAACCGCGAGGCGACGTAATAGATGACTGCGCCGCTGGCAAAGCCGCCACTGACGAAGGCCCAGGCGAATACCGTGGCAAAGCCCCTGCCGTGCAGCTCGCGCGCACCCTCGTACGCAAGCTCGAGGCCCAGCGATGAAATCAGCATCCCGGCAGCGAAGGCGAGCATACCGGCAAGCACTTTCTTCGACAGATCCGCGTACAGACCGAGCGTCGTACCGATCATGACTGCCGAGGTCGTGAACAACCCGACCAAGGCTGTCGCCGCCAGGGTCGAGGCCGCAGTCATCGTCGTCCTTCCAGTTGTCGCGTCAAGGGGACAAGCGCGGCGCGCGAGGACATAGCGCGTCGCACGAACCAGGGGGTCACGCGCAGCCAGCCGCTCTTTGCGGGCCGGGCGACGCCAAGCCGGAGCATCCGGGTCCTACTTGCCGGCCCCTGCGCGATCGAGCGCCAGATTCAAAACCAGCACGTTGACCCGCGGCTCGCCGAGGATGCCGAACGTGCGTCCCTCGGTCGTGTCGCTCACGAGGCTCCGCACCTGCTGCTCGGAGAGCCCGCGGGCCTTGGCCACGCGGCCAATCTGATACTCGGCCGCCGCGACGCTGATGTGTGGGTCGAGCCCGCTGCCAGACGCAGTGACGAGGTCCACCGGCACTGGCGCCTTATTGTCCGGATCGGCCTCGCGCAATGCCTTGATGCGATCCTTCACCGCGTCGGCCAGTGCGGGGTTGCGGGCACCCTGGTTCGATGCGCCGGAGGAGGCCCCGTTGTACGGCTGGGGCGAGGTCGCCGACGGCCGGCTCCAGAAATATTTCGGATCGTCGAACGGCTGGCCGATCAGTGTGGAGCCCAGGGTTTTTCCGTTGACGACGATAAGGCTGCCGTTCGCCGGAGTCGGAAACGCAACCTGGGCGATGCCGGTGATCACGAGCGGATAGGCGAGGCCGGTGACAACCGTGAGCGCTAGGAGCATGCGTAGCGCCGGTACGATTTCAGAGAATGCGAACATCGATCGTCTCCCTTCAGGCCAGGTTCGCCGCGGCGAGCAGCATGTCGATCACCTTGATGCCGGCGAACGGCAGGAGAATGCCGCCGACGCCGTAGATCAGCATGTTCCGACGCAGGACCGACCCAGCGCCAACGGGACGATACTTCACCCCTTTCAATGCGAGCGGGATCAGCGCCGGGATGATCAGCGCGTTGAAGATCACCGCGGACAGGATTGCGCTGTTGGGCGTGGCGAGATGCATGACGTTCAGAGCGTCGAGCACCGGATATGTCGTTGCGAACGCCGCGGGAATGATCGCGAAGTACTTGGCAACGTCGTTAGCGATGGAGAACGTCGTCAGCGCCCCGCGCGTCATCAGGAGTTGCTTGCCGATCTCGACGATCTCGATTAACTTGGTCGGGTTCGAGTCGAGGTCGACCATGTTCCCGGCTTCCTTGGCCGCCTGCGTGCCGCTGTTCATTACGACGGCCACGTCGGCCTGGGCCAGCGCTGGCGCGTCGTTGGTGCCGTCGCCGGTCATGGCGACGAGCTTGCCCTCGGCCTGGATGCCGCGGATCAGCTTGAGCTTGGCCTCGGGATTGATCTCGGCGACAAAATCGTCCACGCCTGCTTCGGCCGCGATCGACGCGGCGGTGAGCTTGTTGTCGCCGGTGATCATGATCGTGCGGATGCCCATCTTGCGGAGCTCCGCGAAGCGCTCCTTGATGTGCGTCTTGACGATGTCCTTGAGCTCGACCACCCCGAGGATGTGGCGCCCCTCGGCGACAGCGAGCGGTGTGGAACCGCGGCGGGCGATTTCCTCGACGCGCGTGATCACCTCCGCGTCGACGTTTCCGCCCTGCGGGCCGATCCAGCTCTTGATCGCATCGAGCGCCCCCTTGCGAATCTCTCGCCCGCGATAGTTGACCCCACTCATGCGTGTCTGGGCGGAGAACGGGATGATCGTGAACTGCCCCGGCTCCAGCGGCGGCGGCATCACGCCCCAGGCGCGCTTGACGTACACGACGATGCTCTTGCCTTCGGGGGTCTCGTCGCCGAGCGAGGCAAGCAGCGTGGCTTCGGCTAGCTGCGCCGCGGTGACGGTCGCCACCGGGTAGAGCGCAGAGGCCTGGCGGTTACCGAATGTGATCGTTCCCGTCTTGTCGAGCAGCAGCACGTCGCAGTCGCCGGCCGCCTCGACGGCGCGGCCCGAGGTCGCAATCACGTTGGCACGCATCATCCGGCCCATCCCGGCCACGCCGATCGCCGAGAGGAGCCCGCCGATCGTCGTTGGAATCAGGCACACCAGCAGCGCCACCAGCACCGTGATCGTCACCGGCGTCCCCGCCTTGGTAACGTCGACGCTGTAGAGCGAATAAGGCAGCAGCGTCACCGTCGCCAGCAGGAAAATGAGCGTCATCGCCACGAGCAGGATGGTGAGCGCGATCTCGTTGGGCGTCTTCTGCCGCTTCGCCCCTTCGACCATGCCGATCATCCGGTCGAGAAATGCTTCCCCGGGATTGACGTTTATGCGCACGATCAGCCAGTCCGAAAGCACGCGCGTGCCGCCGGTCACTGTGTCGAAATCGCTGCCTGCGGAGCGGATCACCGGCGCGCTTTCTCCGGTAATCGCGGATTCGTCGATCGAGGCCGCGCCCTCGATCACCTCGCCGTCGCCGGGAATCAAATCGCCTTGCACCACGAGAACGACATCGCCCTTGCGCAGGTTGGCGGAGGGCACGGGCGTCTGCGCCGCGCCGCGCTCGGGCTTGGCCAGCTTCTTCGCCGTCGTCTCCCGGCGCGCGCTCTTGAGCGAGGCGGCCTGCGCCTTGCTGCGGCCTTCCGCGATCGCTTCCGCGAAGTTGGCGAAAAGCAGCGTGACCCAGAGCCACAAAGTGACTGCTAGGATGAAGCCAGCTGGGGCTTCGCCCTGGCCGAACAGCGCCTGCAGCCAAAGGATCGTGGTCAGGATGCTGCCGATGTAGACCACGAACATCACCGGATTGCGCCATTGGTAGCGCGGCGTCAACCGTCGGAAACTGTCGACGAGCGCTGTCTTCAACAGATCGCCGCTCAGGAACCACGACAGCACAGATTGTCT
>DATJZM010000025.1:0-14317 GCA_035499135.1 Casimicrobiaceae bacterium
TTCGGGCTTACCGGGAAACCGTTCCAGCTCAATCCCGATCCCGCCTTCTTCTACGGCAGCCGGGGGCACAAGCGCGCGTTCGCATACCTGCAGTACGGCGTTCACCAGAGCGAGGGTTTCATCATCATCACCGGCGAGGTCGGGGCAGGAAAGACGACTCTCGTGCGCAGCCTCCTCGAACAGATCGACCCGAGCCGCCTCATAGCAGCTCAACTCGTCACCACCCAGCTCGACGCCGACGACCTGCTTCGATCGGTCGCTGTGGCATTTGGGCTGCCGATCAAGGCGGTGGACAAGGCTCAGCTGCTCGCGGAGCTGGAGGCATTTCTCACCTCGCTCGTGCCGCAGGGCAAGCGGGCGCTGCTGATCGTCGACGAGGCTCAGAACCTCCCGGCCCGCGCCATCGAAGAGTTGCGCATGCTGTCCAACTTTCAGCTCGGCAACCAGGGGCTGCTGCAGAGCTTCCTCATCGGTCAGCCGGAATTGCGCCATCTGATGCAGGGGCCGGATCTCCAGCAACTCCGGCAACGGGTCATAGCCTCCTACCACCTCGGTCCGATGGACCGCGGCGAAACCCAAGCCTACGTCGAGCACCGGCTGCACCACGTCGGATGGAACAACGACCCGCGCTTCGAGCACGGCGCGTTCGACGCGATCTACACTTTCTCCGGCGGCATCCCGCGACGGATCAACACGCTCTGCAACCGCTTGCTGCTGGCAGCCTCGCTGTCGGAGGAGCACGTGATTTCCGCCGCCAGCGTGGATTCTACGGCGGAAGAGATTCGACTCGAGCTCAGCGCGGGCACCGCGACCGCCCCGGCGGCTGCCGGGCCCAAGCCGGAGGACCCGACTTTCATAAGCAACGAGGCAGGGCTGGCTCTCGAGGAGCGGGTCGTTCGGCTCGAACGCGCGATGACGGCCACGCTCGACCTGCTGCAGCAGTTGCGCCGCACTGGCACGGGCGCGAGGCCCCCCGACCAGATCAAGGGCTGATGGAAGAAATTCTGCAATCGATGGGTCCCATCATCTGCGTGGTCGGCGCGCGACCCAACTACATGAAGGTCGCGCCCCTCATCAGGGTGCTTCGCGCGGACTCGTCGGCTCCGCACGCCATGCTGCTTCACACGGGGCAGCACTACGACGTTGCCATGAACGACCGCCTTTTCGCCGACCTCGGCCTGGAAGCGCCGGAGATCAACCTCGAAGTGGGATCGGGAACTCACGCGGTACAGACGGCGGAGATAATGCGCAGATTCGAGCCCGTAGTAGAGCGGACCTCGCCAAGCTGCGTGGTTGTCGTCGGCGATGTCAATTCGACGCTCGCGTGCGGGCTGGTGGCGGTGAAGATGGGCATTCCTCTCGTCCACGTCGAGGCGGGCCTGCGCAGCTTCGACCGAACCATGCCGGAGGAGATCAATCGCCTGCTGACCGATCAGATCTGCGACGTGCTGTACACGACCGAGCGCTCGGCCGCGGAGAATCTTCGTCGCGAAGGGATCACGATGAGTCGTGTGCACTTCGTCGGTAACGTGATGATCGATTCGCTGAAGGCAAGTCTTTCCCATGCCGTCGCGTCCCGGGCCGTCTTCGCCGGAAACGGCATAGACCCTTCCTTGTTCGGAGGAACGGGGCGTTTCGGGCTCGTGACGCTGCACCGCCCCGCGAACGTCGACAGCCGGGAAGACCTGGTCGACGCTCTTGCGATCCTGAGCGAGGTCAGCACCGAGCTGCCCTTGGTATGGCCATTGCACCCGAGGACACGCGCCAACATCGAGCGCTTCGGCCTGTCGAGGCTGCTCGGCCAAAGAATCGCCTCTCTGCCGCCGCAAGGCTACCTGGAGACACTCGGCCTGCTCCGGGACGCAGCTCTGGTCATTACCGACTCGGGCGGCATCCAGGAGGAAACGACCGCGCTTGGCGTGCCGTGCCTGACCATGCGCGAGAACACGGAACGGCCCGTGACCGTGGAGGAGGGGACCAATACCGTCGTAGGCAGGAATCGGTCGCTCATCCTGCGCGGCGTCGCCGAGATCCTTGCCGGACGCGGGAAGCGCGGCCGCATTCCGGAACTCTGGGATGGGAGGGCCTCGGAGCGCATCGCCTCTCACCTCGTGCAGTGGCTTGCCCGCCGCACGGAACCCGCTCTCGCGTAGACCATGGACGCGCCTGTCGTCACTCACCCAGTCGTCAACGCGCTCACCATCGACGTCGAGGACTACTTCCACGTCTCGGCGTTCGCTCCGTATATCCCGCGTTCCTCCTGGGACTCCTGGCCGTGTCGGATCGAGCAGAACATCGACCGCGTCCTGCAGCTGCTTGCAGACAGGGGCGTGAACGCGACGTTCTTCACGCTGGGTTGGATTGCCGAGCGCTATCCCGAGATGGTGCGGCGCATCGTATCGGGTGGGCACGAGCTCGCCAGCCACGGCTACGCGCATGAACGAGCGGCCACCCAGGGCCCCGACCCGTTCTTTGCCGACGTCGCCCTCGCCAAGGCGGTGCTGGAGGACATCATCGGCACCGAAGTCCAGGGCTACCGCGCGCCGAGCTTCTCCATCAACGACGACAACCTCTGGGCCTACGATTGCCTCGCGAAGGCGGGATATCGATACAGCTCCAGCGTGTACCCGATCCGGCACGATCACTACGGGGCGCCCGGGCGCTCGCGTTTTGCGCACCTGGCGAGCGCGGGCGTGCTCGAGGTCCCGATCGCGACGGTGCGGCTGTTCCGCACCAACCTGCCTGCTGGGGGGGGCGGGTACTTCCGGCTCATGCCGTACGCGCTCTCGCGCTGGCTCATTCGTCGCGTGAACGATGCCGACGAGGAGTCCGCGGTCTTCTACTTCCATCCCTGGGAGATCGATCCGGAGCAGCCGCGCGTAAAGGAAGCAGACCCGAAGGCTCGCTTCCGTCACTACATCAATCTGGAGCGAACCGCCACGCGCCTGCAATTACTGCTCGCAGACTTCCGCTGGGATCGCCTGGATCACGTCGTCTTCGGTCTCGCATGAGCTCCCCCCTGGACGCCTGCATCGACCGCCCGGCCGGCGTGGTGCCCGTCAGCGTGCGCTCTTTCGCGAACGAAGACAGCGCGCGCTGGGAGGATTTCGTCTTTCGCTGCCCGGACGCCACGTTCTTTCACCGCATCGGATGGAAGCGGGTCATCGAAGAGTGCTTCGGGCACGGGACCCATTATCTGCTGGCGGAACGAGGTGCGAGAGTCGTCGCCGTGCTCCCCCTTGCGGAAGTCAAGAGCTTTCTCTTCGGCCACGCCCTCGTGTCGCTCCCGTTCTGCGCGTACGGGGGCGTCGCCGCGGTAGACTCGGAAGCCGTCTCGGCGCTGCATGCGGCGGCCCGAGAGCTCGGCGAGAGGCTGGGGGTCGAGCACCTCGAGCTGCGCGATCGCACGCCGCGGGAGACAGCGTGGCCCCGCCAGGAGCTCTACGTGCGCTTTCGCAAGGAGATCCTCACCGGGATCGAGGCCAACCTGACCAGTATCCCGCGCAAGCAGCGCGCGATGGTCCGCAAGGGCATCGGCCGCGGACTGGCCAGCCGCATCGATCCCGGGGTCGGCAGCTTCTTCCCGCTCTATGCGGACAACGTTCATCGCCACGGAACGCCGCCGTTGCCGAAGCGCTATTTCGAAGCGCTGTGCAGGACCTTCGACGGCGATTGCGAGGTCATGACCGTCACCGACGTCGGGGGCAGGGCGGTGTCGAGCGTGCTGAGCTTCTACTTCAGGGACGAGGTGCTGCCCTACTATGCCGGTGATGTCGATGCGGCACGGGATCTGGCGGCGAACGACTTCAAGTACTGGGAGCTCCTCCGTCGGGCGAGCGAGCGGGGGTTGCGCTTCTTCGATTTCGGCCGCAGCAAACGTGGTACCGGAGCCTTCGCATTCAAGGAGCATTGGGGCGCCGAGGCGATTCCGCTCGCGTACGAATACTGGCTCTACCGGCGCGACAGCATTCCGGAAAACAATCCGCTCAATCCGAAATATCGCGCGCTGATGGCGATGTGGCGCCTTCTACCGCTGCCTCTCGCCAATGCCATCGGCCCACATCTCGTCAGGAGCTTGGGCTAGAGGTTGCGTGCCGCATGGATTCCCTGCTCTTCCTCGCGCATCGCCTCCCTTATCCCCCGAACAAGGGCGACAAGGTCCGCTCGTACCATCTCCTCCGGCATCTCGCGCGTGACTACAGGATACTGCTCGGGGCGTTTGTCGACGACCCGGTGGACCTGCCCCATGTGCAAACGCTGAAGTCCTGGTGCGCCGAGGTCCGCGCCGAACCGATTGTTCGCTGGTCCCGCCGGCTTGGCAGCATCGCAGCGACCCTGAGCGGTGAGGCCGCGACCCTGAGCTATTTTCGCAGCCATGCCTTGCAGCGCTGGGTCGAAGATGTCGTGCACCGCGAAGGCGTAAAGCGGGCGCTCGTGTTCTCGTCCGCCATGGCCCAGTACGTCCTCGCTTTTCCGGAAGTCCAGACGATCGTCGATTTCGTGGATCTCGACTCCGCGAAGTGGGCCGACTACGCCCGCCGACGCCCGTGGCCGATCTCCATGCTCTACGCGCTCGAAGCGCGGCGCCTGCTGGAATTCGAGAAGCTCGTCGCGGGTCGCACCACGGCCAGCCTCTTTGTCACCGGCGAGGAGGCGCGGCTGCTCAGCTCGGCCTCGCCAGGGTGCGCGAATCGTCTCGTCGTGATCGAGAACGGAGTCGATGGCGACTATTTCTCGCCCGCCCGTTCTTACGAATCGCCTTTTCCGCCGGACGAACATTCCATTGTCTTCACCGGAACCATGGACTATTGGCCGAACGAGGATGCTGTTGCCTGGTTCGCACAGGACGTTCTCCCGCTCGTTCGGCGCCGTGACGCGAAGGCGCGGTTCCACATTGTCGGCATGAGGCCCAGCCGGGCCGTTCGAGCACTGCAGGGCGACGCCGTCAATGTCACGGGTCGGGTCGAGGACGTTCGTCCCTATCTTAGGCACGCGCGCGTCGTCGTCGCTCCGCTTCGCGTCGCCCGTGGGATACAGAACAAGGTGCTCGAAGCGATGGCCATGGGGCGGCCCACCGTGGTTACTTCGGCTGCGGCGCTCGCCTTGCGAGCCGCTCCGGAGGTCGAGCTGGCCGTTGCCGACGCAGCCACGGACTTCGCCGACGCGGTGCTCCGGCTCATCGAGCAAGCCGTTGGCGACCGGATCGGCGCCGCCGCACGCATGCGAGTGCTTTCCGACTACACCTGGGCGTCGCGCTTGGGCCGGCTCAACGAGCTTGTCGCGGGAGCGCCCGTCGGACACCCGGCCCCGGAAGCGGCCGACAGGCGACAGCGCGCGGTACTCACCACCGTGAGTGCGCGATGAGCGACGTCGACGTCGGCGTTGCGGTGCACTCGCGCGACAGCAGCGCAGCGTGGCACCGCTGGCGCTATGCGCTGCCTACGGTCGTTGGCGCGCTCATCATCGTTCTGGCGATCCATGCATCGACGGTCGAGTCCATCGTTGCGATCTGGTGGCGCTCGGAGACCTTTGCCCATGGATTCCTGATCGTTCCCATCGTACTGGCGCTTATCTGGCATCGGCGGCGTAGGTTGGGCGTGCTCACGCCGCATCCCGATTGGCTCGGCGTGTTGCTCCTCGTCGGCGCGGGAGCGTTCTGGCTTGCCGGGTACGCTGGCGAGGTTCTGGTCGTAAGGCAGCTTGCGCTAGTCGCCAGTATCTGGGGCGTCGTCATCGCGATCCTCGGTCGCGAAGTCGCCCAGGCGATGCTGTTCCCGCTGGGATTTCTCGTGCTGGCCGTGCCCATGGGCGAGGTGCTGATCCCGCCCCTGATGGAATGGACGGCCGACTTCACCGTGGTCGCGCTTCAGTTTTCGGGAATCCCCGTGTTCCGCGAAGGATTGTTCTTTTCGATTCCCTCGGGCGAATGGTCGATCGTCGAAGGCTGCAGCGGCGTGCGCTACCTGATTGCCTCGTTTACCGTCGGCGTTCTGTTCGCCAATCTGTCCTACCGCCGGCTGTGGAAGCGCCTTCTATTCGTTGCGGCCTCGGTCATCGTGCCGATCATCGCCAACGGCTTCCGGGCGTACCTCATCGTAATGATTGCGCACCTCAGTGACAACAGGCTTGCGCACGGCATCGATCACTTCATATACGGGTGGTTCTTCTTCGGCCTGGTGATGCTGCTCCTATTTTGGGTCGGCTCCTTCTGGCGCGATGCGGAAGACAAGAGCTCGCCCGTCGGGGACGGTCCGGTGCCCGATGCCCCGGCGACGCCGCGCGTGGGTTTTGCCGCCTATGCTGCCGCAGCGATCGCGACGGTCGCCGCCTGGCCGTTGTACGCCCAGCACCTGGAGCGCCAGTCGATCGCCAGCGCCCAAACGCCGCTAACCCTCGCTGCGCCGGCGGGAGCCCGAGGCTGGGTCCTCGACTCCGATCCTCTGACCGACTGGCGCCCCCACTACGACCCTCCTTCGGCAGGCCTCTTCCAGACGTACCGGAAAGGAGACAAGGTAGTCGCGGTCTATCTTGCGTACTACCGCAGCCAGCAGCGGGGAGCGCAGCTCGTGAGCTCCTGGAACGTCATGATCGTGCAAAAACACCCTGTCTGGAATAACGTCGGACAGGAGCGCGTCGAGGGCGCTTTGGGCTCCGGCACGCTCGACGTGCGCGAGACCCGGTTGCGTTCTCCCGAGCAGCGGCTGTTGATTTGGGACTGGTATCGCATTTCCGGCCACGACATCCTGAGTCCGTACGTCGCCAAGCTGACGCTGGCGGCAGACAAGCTCTCGAACCGCGGCGACGCGGGCAGCGCGATCATGCTCGTCGCGCCGTACGACGATCCGACCCATCCCCCGACCGCGGTGCTGCGCGAGTTCGCCACCGACATGATGCCTTCGATCGACGGCGCTCTCGCACGCGTAGACGCGGCGCTCATGGCGAGCGGGCAGTAAATCGGTGGCGCACGTGCCCGATCCCAGACCACTGATCGCCCATGTCGTGTTCCGCTTCGCGGTCGGCGGGCTGGAGAACGGGATCGTCAATCTCATCAATCACCTCCCGCGTGAACGCTGGCGGCACGCCATAGTCTCGCTTACGGATGTTTCGGACGAATTCACGCAGCGCATCACGCGCTCCGACGTCGGCTACATCGCTTTGGGCAAGAAGCCGGGGCATCTGGTCGGCTACTACCCGCGGCTTCTGCGCGTGTTCAGGGAACTGCGCCCTGCCGTGGTCCATACGAGAAATCTTGCCGCCCTGGAGGCGGTCGTGCCGGCGTGGGCGGCTCGAGTGCCGGTTCGGATCCACGGCGAGCACGGATGGGATATTCACGATCCCGCGGGACGGCGACGGAGATATCGGCTGCTGCGCAAGTTCTACCGGCCATTCGTCAGTCAGTACATCGCCCTTTCTCGCCATCAGGCCCAGTATCTGATACGGCAGGTGGGCGTGCATGAGTCGTCGGTATCGCAGGTGTACAACGGCGTAGACATGGAGCGCTTCCATCCGGCCCAGGCGGCGCGCGCCACGATTGCCGATTGCCCATTCGGAAGCAACGAACATTGGCTCATCGGCAGCGTCGGCCGGCTCGAGTCGATCAAGGATCCCTTGAACCTCATCCGCGCCTTTATCACGATCTCCAGGATCCGGCCCGCGGCACGAGAGCACGTCCGGTTGCTCGTCGCCGGTGACGGAGCCTTGAGGGGCGAGGCGGAAAGACTTCTCAGCGAAGCGGGTGTGCGCCATCTGGCCTGGTTCGGCGGCGAGCGGCGCGACACGCCGCAGTTCATGCGCGGGTTGGACTGCTTCGTGCTTCCCTCGCTCGCCGAAGGTGTGTCCAATACGATCCTCGAAGCTATGGCCACCCGCCTGCCGATCGTAGCGACGCGCGTCGGCGGCAATGCAGAGCTCATCGAATCCGGACTGAGCGGCACGCTCGTGCCCGCGGGCAGTCCGGAAGCACTCGCCGAGGCCATCCTCGCCTACTATGGCGATCGCGCCACCGCGCATCGCCACGCGAAGGCTGCGCAATACGCCGCGACAACGCGCTTCAGTCTCCCTGTTATGATCGCCTCGTATGCCAAGGTGTACGAGCGTGCGCTGCTCGCCGCCGGAGTGCACATCAGCGTCTCGGGCGGCGGGGGCTCGAATTCCTCCAAGCTGACGGCGCTAGAACGCGCCACGCATCGTTAGAGGGCAGCTTATGTGCGGCATAGCAGGAATATTCGACGTGACGGGTAAGCGGCCCGTCTCCCGCGATCTCGTCACGCGCATGAACGACAGTCAGCTTCACCGCGGGCCGGACGAGTTCGGTTTCCATTTCGAGCCCGGACTGGGCCTCGGCCATCGACGCCTGTCCATCATCGACCTCTCCACCGGGCAGCAGCCGCTGTACAACGAAGACGGCAGTGTCGTGATCGTCTACAACGGCGAGGTCTACAACTACCGCGAGCTTATCCCCGAGCTGAGCGGGCTCGGTCACAGCTTCCGCACGAAGAGCGATACCGAGGTGATCGTTCATGCATGGGAGCAGTGGGGAGAAGATTGCGTGCAAAGGCTGCGCGGGATGTTCGCTTTCGCGCTGTGGGATCGGAATCGGGAGACGCTCTTCCTCGCGCGCGACCGCCTCGGCGTGAAGCCGCTCCATTACGCTTCGCTGGGAGACGGAACGCTGGCGTTCGGCTCCGAGCTCAAGTCGCTCGTGCTCCACCCCGCCTTCAACCGTGAGATCGAGCCGCGTGCCGTCGAGGATTATCTCGCCTACGGCTACGTGCCGGAGCCGAGCTCGATCTTCCGCCAGGCCCTGAAGCTGCCGCCTGGGTGCACGCTGAGCGTGAAGCGCGGCGCCGCGCTGCCCCAACCGCGCGAATACTGGGATGTCCCGTTCAAGCCGGGCTCGGCGCTAACGCTGCAGGCCGCGCAGGACGAGCTCATCGAGCGGCTGCGCGAAGCGGTCAGAATTCGCCTCGTCTCCGAGGTGCCGCTCGGGGCCTTCCTGTCGGGCGGCGTGGATTCGAGCGCGGTCGTGGCGATGATGGCGGGTTGCTCGACCGATCCCGTCAACACCTGCTCGATTTCCTTCGGCGACCCTGCCTTTAATGAGGCGGCGTACGCGCGCGACGTGGCCGAGCGCTACCGCACGCGGCATTTCGTCGAGCGGGTCGACACGGACGACTTCGATCTCCTCGACACGCTGGCGGAGATCTACGACGAGCCTTTCGCCGACAGCTCGGCGATCCCCACCTTCCGGCTATGCCAGCTCGCGCGCAAGCATGTCACCGTGGCGCTCTCGGGGGACGGTGGCGACGAGAACTTCGCCGGGTACCGGCGCTACCGCTGGCACGTCTACGAAGAGCGTGTGCGCTCCGCGCTGCCACCGGCGCTGCGCGCACCGGTGTTCGGGCTCCTGGGCGACATCTATCCCAAGGCCGACTGGGCGCCGAAGGCGCTTCGTGCCAAGTCGACCCTCGAAGCACTCGCGCGCAACTCGGTCGAGGGCTACTTCCACAGCGTCTCGGTGATGGGCGATGGACAGCGCCAGAAGCTCGTCAGCGACTCGTTCCGGCGGGACCTGCAGGGATACCGTGCGATCGAGGTGCTGCGCCGGCACGCCGAGCGAGCCCCGAAAGGCGAGCCGCTGTCGCTCGTCCAGTATCTCGACATGAAGACGTATCTGGTCGGGGACATCCTGACCAAGGTCGACCGGGCCAGCATGGCGCACTCGCTCGAGGTACGGGAGCCGCTGCTCGATCACCCGCTGATGGAGTGGCTCTCGGGCCTGCCGCCCGGTCTCAAGCTGCGTGGCCGCGAGGGGAAGTACCTGTTCAAGAGGGCGCTCGAACCCTATCTTCCGCAGGAGATCCTCTATCGCCCGAAGATGGGATTCTCGGTGCCTCTCGCAGGCTGGTTCCGCGGTCCCTTGCGCCAGCAGGTGAGGGACGCGGTGCTCGGCCCGGTAATGACCGATTCGGGCTACTTCAATCCGCGTTTCCTGCGCGAGATGGTCGACGAGCACCAGTCGGGCGCGCGCGATTACAGCGTGTCGCTCTGGTCGCTGCTCATGTTCGAGGCGTTCCTGCGCAAGGTCATGGGAGCGACTGCCTCCAACGCGTTCAAGGCGGCATAGCTGCCGCGCCCATGGCAGCCGACGGCGGTGCGCATCCTGCACGTTCTCGATCATTCACTGCCGTTGCACAGCGGCTATACGTTCCGCACGCTCTCGATCCTGCAGGAGCAGCGGCGCTTCGGGTGGGAGACGTTTCAGATCACCGGCCCGAAGCAGAAGGGCGGAGCGGAGCCGGAGGAAAGCGTCGATGGCTGGCGCTTCTTTCGCACGCCTTTCGATCATGCACGTCTCGGCGGTGTCCCGGGGGTTGCGGAGGCGGCGATGATGGCCGCGCTGACGCGCCGTCTCGGGCAGGTCGCGCGCTCGGTAAAGCCGAAGCTCCTGCACGCGCACTCGCCGGCACTCGACGCGATACCGGCGCTCCGTGTGGGGCGCCAGTTGGGGCTACCCGTGGTGTACGAGGTCCGCGCCTTCTGGGAGGATGCCGCGGTGGACCACGGGGTTACGCGCGAAGGCGCGCCGCGCTACCGTCTCACCCGTGCGCTCGAGACCTTCGCACTCAAGCACGCTGACGCGGTGATCACGATCTGCGAGGGATTGCGTGCCGAGATCGTCGAGCGCGGCATCGACCCGCAGAAGGTCACCGTAGTGCCGAATGCAGTCGATATCGAGAAGTTCGTGCTCGGGCGCGAGCCCGACTTGTCGCTTCGCGGAGGCCTTGGCCTGGAGAATGCCATCGTGCTCGGCTTCATCGGCTCCTTCTACGCCTACGAAGGGCTCGCGCTGCTGATCGAAGCGTTGCCGAAGATGCTCGTTGCGGAGCCGCGACTGTGCGTGCTGCTTGTCGGTGGTGGTGCGCAGGAAGCGAACCTCAAGGAAACTGCGGCGAGACTTGGTGTCGAAGACAAGGTGCGCTTCACCGGACGCGTGCCGCACGGCGAAGTGCAGCGCTACTACGATTTGATCGACGTGCTCGTCTACCCGCGGCTGGCGATGCGCCTTACCGAACTGGTGACGCCGCTCAAGCCCCTCGAGGCGATGGCACAGGGCCGGCTCCTCGTTGCCTCGGACGTGGGCGGCCACCGGGAACTGATCCGCGACCAGGAAACCGGCATGCTCTTCAGGGCGGGCGACGTCGACGCCCTGGCAGCGAAGGTGCTCGAGCTTCTGGCGAACCGGCGTCGCTGGGGCGAGCTTCGCGCAAGCGCGCGCCGCTTCGTGGAAACGGAGCGCAACTGGCACTCGAGCGTGGGTCGCTATCGCCAGCCGTACTATCGCCTCACCGGCGCGGCCGAGACAGCTTATGCCCGCGCATGAGCCGCGCGTGGTCGTGCTGAGCACGCTGTTTCCGCACGCCGGGCAGCCAGCGGCAGGCATCTTCATCCGCGAGCGAATGTTGCGCGTCGCGCGCTCTGTCCCTTTGACCGTCGTGGCGCCGCAGCCGTGGTTCCCGTTGCAGGGGCTGCTGCGCCTCTGGAAACCGCACTTCCGCTCTCCCGCGCCCGCGCGTGAGCAGCAGGATGGGATTGAGGTGCGGCGCCCGCGCTTCTTGAGCGTGCCGCGAGTCTTCAAGTGGCTCGACGGGTCACTGATGGCCATCGCCTGCCTGCCCGCGCTGGCCCGGCTCAAGCATCGCTTCGGCTTCAACATCATCGATGCCCATTTCGCCTACCCCGAGGGCTACGCGGCGACGCTCCTCGGGAAATGGCTGCGTATTCCCGTGTGCATCACGCTGCGCGGCACCGAAGTGCCGCTCGCTCGCGACCCGAGACGGCGCCGGCGTATCGTCCTGGCTCTGCAGCGAGCCACGCGCGTCTTTGCGGTGTCCGAATCGCTGAAGCGGCACGCGATGGAGCTCGGCATCGCCTCCGACAAGATTCTCGTCGTCGGTAACGGTGTCGATGCAGCGAAGTTCCATCGCGTCGACCCGCAGGCGGCCCGGCAAGAGCTCGGGCTCGCCGCGGATGCTCCAGTCCTGATCTCGGTGGGTGCGCTCGTCGAGCGCAAGGGCTTTCACCGGGTCCTCGAATGCCTGCCGGCCTTGCGCCGGCGCTTCCCCGGGCTGCGTTACCTCGTCGTCGGCGGTCCGGGGCCGGAGGGAGACTGGAGCGCGCAGCTGCGAAGCACGGTTGCAGACCTGGGGCTGCAGGACTGCGTGCGCTTCCTGGGCGTAGTTGCGCCGGAGGCGCTCAAGGAGCCGCTGTCCGCAGCCGACGTCTTCGTGCTGGCCACGCGCAACGAAGGCTGGGCCAACGTGTTGCTCGAAGCGATGGCTTGTGGGCTTCCGGTGGTCACGACCGACGTCGGCGGCAATGCAGAAGTCGTCTGTGCTCCGACGCTCGGTACGCTCGTGCCTTTCGGAGACCGCGACCGGCTTACCGCCGCGCTCGCCGCAGCTTTGGAGCGCCCTTGGGACCGCGACACGATCGTTGCCTATGCGCGAGCGAACAGCTGGGAGCGGCGCATCGGAACGCTTGCCGAGGAGTTTGCCGCGATCGCCGCCCGCCACGCCGGCGACGACGCCATGCGTCGCGGGGCCGCCGACAACCCGCTGGCGCGGAGCTGACGATGCCGCATCCCTGGGTCTCTCGCCGCGTCGTCTATCCGCTGCACGAGCGGCTGCTCGCGCGCCCCACCTTCGCTTATCTCGAGAGCCTGGAGAAGAGCCAGTGGTTCTCGCGCGCGGAGCTGGAAGCACTCCAGGCGCAGAAACTCACCGCGCTGCTGCGCCTCGCCGTCGAGCACTGCCCGTGGCACGCCGAGCGCATCCGCGCTGGCGGCCTTGACGTCGCGCGAGGTCGCGCTCCCGTTTCGCTCGACGAGCTGCGCCGGATCCCTCGCATGACGAAGGAGGACGCGCGAGCGAACGTCGAACGGGTGCGCTGGCCCGGCGTGCCCGGCGGTGCGTCGCGCTACAACACGGGCGGGTCGAGCGGCGAGCCGTTGATTTTCTACTTTGGGCGCCGGCGCCAGGCCTCGGACGCAGCCGGACGCATTCGTGCTCGCCGCTGGTGGGGCGTGGACGTCGGAGATCGCGAGGTGTATCTGTGGGGCGCACCAGCGGAGCTCGGCAAGACCGATCGCATCAAGTCGATCCGCGACGGTCTGCTCAATCAGCTCGTGCTGAATGCTTTCGAAATGTCGGCGACGAACATGGATGCGTATCTCGCCGCAGTGCAGGACTTCCGCCCGAAATGCATCTACGGCTACGCGAGCAGCCTTGCTCTCCTCGCGGCAAGGGCCCGCGCGCGGAATGTCGCCTTGCGACTCCCAGAATTGCGCGTCGTGTGCGCGACGGGGGAGCCGCTCTATCCTCACCAGAGGCAGCTTATCGAAGAGACGTTCGGCGTTCCGGCCGCCAACGAGTTCGGCAGCCGCGACATCGGGTTCACGGCACACGAGACGCCGCACAAGCAGATGCTTCTCATCAGCGAAAGCATCCTTCTGGAAGTTCTGGACGAATCAGGCAGTCCCACGGCGCCCGGAGAGCTCGGCGAGGCGGTCGCTACCGGGCTGTGCTCGGATGCCCAGCCATTCATTCGCTACCGAACCGGTGACATGGTGCGGATGAGCCCGGCGCGCTGTGCCGACGGACGCAGCCTGCACGTCCTTGCCGAGGTGATCGGCCGCAGCACCGACTTCGTCGTCCGGTCCGACGGCACGGTCATGCACGCATTGGCGGTCATCTACGTGCTCCGCGCGGTCGAGGGCATTTCCCAGTTCAGGATCGTGCAGCACGAGCTGCGGGAGCTCGAGGTTCTCGTCGTGCCGGACGCGCGATGGACCGACGCCTGTCGGACCAAGATCGTATCTGGCCTCGAAGCGAGGCTTGGCAAGGATGCGCGCATCACGGTCAAACTCGTCGACGCCATTCCGGTGGAGGCCTCCGGCAAGTACCGCTATGTGGTGAGTCACGTTGCGCCCCAACCCGGCCTCGTGCACGAGATGCGCGCCGTCGAGGCGGCGCGGGCCTGACGCCATGCTTGGGCATCTCGCGAAACTGGCGGCCGCACCCCTGCGTTACCGGCCGTGGCGCCCGCGGCATGCGCGACTGATCGGGCGTGACCTCCTGGGTACAGCCGCGCAGGCGGCGCGACCGAACGCCGAGCACCTGCGCGCGGCGATCGACTGGCTGTGTCTCGCGCAGGACGTGCGCAACGACCAGCCCGACTCGGGCGGCGTGTCGGCCGGATGGAGCTTCGAGGACGGATGGCTTCCCGGATATCCGGAGACGAGCGGATACATCGTGGA
>DATJZM010000026.1:0-3392 GCA_035499135.1 Casimicrobiaceae bacterium
TGAGATCGAGAGCGTCCTGTATCAGCATCCGGGAGTCGCCGAAGCGGCCGCCGTTGCGCTGCCCGACGAAGAAAGCGGCCACGTCATCCGCGTTGCCGCCGTTGCGCGCGCCGGCCAGGCGCTGGAGGAGACGAAGCTCCGAGCGTTCTGCGCCGAGCGTCTGCCCACCTACATGATGCCGGTCTCGATCGAGGTGCGCGGACCGCTCCCTCGCGGGAGTACGGGCAAGGTCGACCGGATGCGACTTCGCGAGGAAATCTCCGGTGGCTGAAGCGCTCGACGTCTTGCAGCGAGCGGAGCTTTTTGACGCGAGGCAGCTCGCTGAGGCCAGGCGCCGGCCGTTGAACGATCCGGTCTGGACCGACTCGTACGACCACCTTTGTGCTGACGACCCGGTCCTCGGCCTCTATATGGGCGGCTCGCCTGGGCGCTTCCGTGGTGGATCATGGCGCAACCGCACGTCGCGAACCTCGTACTCGACGGTCGGCCCGTCCTCGTCGCCCTCTGCCAGATCTGCAGCAGCGCGGCGGCCTTCCGGGCGGAAGCTCAGGGCCACAGCCTCAGCTTTCGCGTTCGTGGAAAGCATAACGGGACGATGCTGATCGCAGACACAGCGACTGACAGCCTCTGGTCACCCTCCACGGGGGTTGCGCTGGCGGGCGTGATGCGAGGGACCGAACTCGAGCGTCTGCCGCTCTCGCAGTGTCTGTGGAACGAGTGGCTGCAGATGCATCCCTCGACCAAGGTCCTGTACGCCGAGCGGGCCGCACGGCAACCGCCTGCTCGCATGCACCTGCCCGGCTCGCCTGGCATCCCGCCTGACTTCAGGACAACGCTGCTGAGACCCGTCGACGAGCGACTGCCGCACAATGCGCTGGTCCTCGGCGTCGTGCACGGCGCGCACGCCCGCGCCTATCCGCTGCAAGCTTTGGCGCACATCGGCCCGGTGCTGAACGATGCGCTGGGCGGGATCGAGATCGTCGTGAGGTGCAAGCCCGGGACGTTGCAGGCGCTGGCCTTTCGGCGGCGCGTCGGGGAGCGCGTCCTGGACTTCGATTGCTCGGAAAATGGCGTCGTGTTTGACCACAAGACGGGCTCGGTGTGGAATGAAATGGGCGAAGCGGTCTCCGGTGTTCTCGCCGGAGGCCGACTCGCGTACCTCGACTCCGGAGTCGGGGAGTGGTATGAATTCGCGGCCAACCATCCCGACGCCGAAATCTTTGCCCCGGCAGGAGTTCGCGCGCTCGGTTCCGTGGGCCCGTAACGCCGGGCTGTTCGACAAACTACCGCTCAGAAAGAGCTTCACGATGGCTAAAGAGTCTCACCCGAACCTGTCCACGTTGCGAAACTTCTTTCCGCTCGGGGCAGCGCCCCGATCCGCGGCGTCGGAGCATGGGGATCATGGCGGCCATGACGCTTTCGAAACGACCGACGCGCTGCCGCACGCGCTGCTCTTCCGCTCCGACTTCACCAAGAGCTGGCACGCGCCGTTGAGCGAGCCGCGTTGGACGAACACCTACGACCACCTTCGCGACGACGACCCCATCCTCGGTCTTTCCCTGAACGATCGCCCTCGAGCGCTCCCGTGGTGGATCATGAAGAACCATCACGTCGCGAACCTCGTACTGGAGGGCCTGCCCATACTTGTGACCCTCTGCGAAATGTGCAGCGGCGCAGCGGCCTTTCGCGCGGAAGTCGACGGGCGCCGATTGTCGTTTCGATTGCGGGGAAATTACAACGCGACGATTCTTCTCGACGACACGTCGACCAACAGCCTATGGTCGCCGTTTACCGGTGTCGCGCTCGCCGGGGCGATGCGAGGCGCTACGCTGGAGCGCCTGCCGCTTCTGCAGTGTCTCTGGCGCGAGTGGCTCGACATGCATCCGAGCACCGAGGTCCTCTACGGAGACCAGTCGCTGCGCCACGGGCATGGAAGTGAGTACTCGCCCGGGTCGCCGGGGATCGGCCGCAGCTTTCAACAGTCGCTGGTCCAGCCGCTCGACGAACGGCTCCCGCACAACACTCTAGTTCTCGGCGTGGTGAATGGTGCGCACGCTCGTGCCTATCCGCTGCAGGCCCTGGCGCGCATCGGCCCGGTCCTCAACGACGCGCTGGGCGATGCGGAGATCGTCGTGAGGTGCAGGCCGGGGACGTTGCAGGCGCTCGCCTTTCGTCGCCGCGTCGGAGATCGCGTGCTGGACTTCGCATCGTCCGAAACCGGTATCGTGCACGATCGCCAAACGATGTCCACGTGGAACGAAGGGGGTAAGGCGGTTTCCGGCCCTCTCGCAGGAACACAACTCGTCTACCTCGATTCAGGAATCGAAGAGTGGTACGTATTCGCCGCGTTTCGCCCCGGGGCGGAGATATTCGAGGGGGCTTGAGCCGCCCTGCCGGGGACCGGGAAGTGTCGCCTTTGGCGCATCGCCTCGAGAAGAATCCGCTCGCGTAGGGTGGAAGTTCTTACACATCTGCTCGCAAGTCCTTACAATCGCCTGTCATAAGGCGTTCGGGCGCTGAGCTGACTTATCGCGCCGAAAGCGGTGCATCCGCTGTATGTCCCATGGGGGGCATGTGGTCTCGCCAGAGAGACGCCGGGGACGGGGGCTATTCAATGATGAAGCATTGCGCGGGGCTTCGAACCGCAAGATGAAGTACACGGACCAGCAGATTTTCGCCGGGTTGGCCGGGTTCCTCGCCAAGGAGGGCGCGCGCGGTGAGGGAGCCATCGCCATCGCGCCGGAAACCGACATCGTCGGCCAAGGCCTGGTCGATTCGGTGGCCATCTTCAAGCTCATCGCTTTCGTCGAAGAGAAGTTCGCCGTGACTATCGAACCCGACGAGGTCCTGCTGGAAAACTTCAAGACCCTCCAGGCGCTGCGGAACCTCATCGTGAGGAAGCTCGAAAACGCCGAGCCGAAGCACGGCGCGACCGGGGCTGGTGGCGCTCCCCTCGGATGAGCGCCGTTCCCGAATTCTGCGACGTCGCGGTGATCGGTGGCGGTCCCGCAGGGAGCCTCGCTGCCAGTTTCCTCGCCGGAAAAGGCTACTCCGTCGCACTGTTCGAGCGCCAGAAGCATCCTCGCTACAACGTGGGTGAGAGCCTGCTCCCGGACATCTGGAAGTACTGTGACGCGGCTGGTGTCGCCGACGCAATCGTGAGCGAGGGTTTCGTACGCAAGGCCGGCGGCAGCGTCGACTGGAAAGGCGAGATGCGCCGGCTCTCGTTCAGCGATTTCGGCTACACGCGACCTGCGCTGCACGTCGAGCGCGATCGCTTCGATCACATCCTGCTCGAGCGCGCCCGCGCCTCCGGTGCCTGGATCGGCGAAGAAATCGCGGTCCTCGACGCGGACTTCTCGCGCGCGGAGGAAGACGGAGGCGAAATTCCG
>DATJZM010000027.1:0-8504 GCA_035499135.1 Casimicrobiaceae bacterium
GAGCGCGGGCCGCTCGTCGCGACAGCGTGCGACGGTGTAGTCACAGCGCGGATGCAGCAGGCAGCCTCTCGGCCGGTCGCGCTGGCCAGGCACGACGCCGGGAATCGCCTTGAGGCGCTCGCGATCGCGGTTGTGCTCCGGCAGGGCCGCGAGCAGCGCCTGCGTGTAAGGATGCCGCGGCGCCTCGAAGATCTCCGGCACCGGTCCGGTCTCGACCACCTGCCCTGCGTACATCACGATCACGCGCCTCGCGGTCTCCGCGACGACCGCGAGATCGTGGGTGATGAGCAGCAGCGCCATGCCCTGCTCGCGCTGCAGTCGCAGCAGCAGCGCGAGCACCTGCGCCTGCACCGTCACGTCGAGAGCCGTCGTAGGCTCGTCGGCGATCAGGAGCTGCGGCTTGCAGGCGATCGCCATGGCGATCATCACCCGCTGCGCCATGCCGCCGGAGAGTTGATGCGGAAAGGCGGCAAGCCGCGCCTCGGGATCGGGGATCTCGACCTGACGCAGCAGCTCGATCGCCCGGGCGCGCCGCCGGCGCGCGCTTGCGCGCTCCTCTTCCGTGCCGTGGACGCGTAGCGCCTCCATCAGCTGGAAGGCAACGGTGAAGCACGGGTTGAGGCTTGCCAGCGGGTCCTGGAAGATCATCGTCATGTCCTTGCCGACCAGGCTGCGGCGCTCGGCATCACCGAGGGCGCGCAGGTCGCGACCGCCGAAGGCGAGGCGCTTCGCCTGCACGCGGCCCGGGAACTCGACGAGACCCATCGCGGCCAGCGCCGTCACGCTCTTGCCGGAGCCCGACTCGCCCACGCAACCGACGACCTCGCCGGCCTCGAGCGTCAGATCGACGCCATCGACCGCGATCAGCGGCGCGGCCTCGCTGCCGAACTCGACGCGCAGACTCTCGATCTCAAGCAGCGCCATGGGCCGTCATCGCTTCAGCTTCGGATCGAGCGCGTCGCGCAAGCCGTCGCCCATCAGGTTGAAGGCCAGCACAGTGATGAGGATGGCGAGCCCGGGAAAGGTCACGACCCAGGGCGCGCGCTGGATGAACTCGAGCGCGCCGGCGAGCATCGAGCCCCACTCGGGCGTGGGCGGCTGGGCGCCGAGGCCGAGGAAGCCCAGCGCGGCTGCATCCAGGATCGCGTTGGAGAAGCCGAGCGTCGCCTGCACGATGAGCGGGGCGGCGCAGTTCGGCAGGATCGCGTTGAACATCAGCCGCAGCGCACCGGCGCCCGCGATGCGCGAGGATTGCACGTATTCCTTGCCGGCCTCGCCGATGACGGCGGCGCGGGTCAGGCGCACGTAGTGCGGCAGCAGCACGATGGCGATCGCGTACATCGCGTTGATGAGCCCCGGCCCGAGAATCGCCACGACGGCGATCGCCAGCAGCAAGCTGGGCAGCGCCAGCATCACATCCATGAGCCGCATGATCACGGTCTCGGTGATTCCACGGGCGTACCCCGCGATCGTGCCGAGCACGACGCCCAGCGACAGCGAGAGCACGACCGAAATGAAGCCGATCAGCAGCGACAGCCGCGTGCCGTAGATCAAGCGCGAGAGCATGTCGCGTCCGACCGGATCGGTGCCCAGCACGAACTGCGAAGTGCCGCCCGCCTCCCACATCGGTGGTGCCAGAGTGAACTGCCGGTACTGCTCGTTCGGCGGATGCGGGGCAATGAGGCCGGCGAAAAGCGCGAGCAGCAGCAAGGCGACGATCAATCCAAGCCCGGCGAGCGCGCCGCGGCTCTGCGCATAGGCAAGCCAGAACTCGCGCAGCAATCCCTCGTCGGCCCGCAACGAGCGAACCGCCGGCAAGCCATCGGGTGCCTCGGCGATCGGATCAGCCATGGCGAATCCTCGGGTTGACTACGCCGTAGAGCAGATCGACGATCAAGTTGACGCTGATGACGATCGTCGCGACGAGCAGGATTCCGCCCTGCACGACGGGATAGTCGCGCGACTGCACGCCGTGCACGAGCCAGTTCCCCACGCCGGGCCAGGAGAAGATCGTCTCCGTCAGGATAGCGCCCGACAGCAGCAGCCCCACCTGCAGCCCGATGACCGTGATCACCGGAATGAGCGCGTTGCGCAAGGCGTGCACGAGGATCACGCGCCTGGGGGGCAGGCCCTTCGCCCGCGCTGTGCGCACGTAGTCCTCGCGCAGCACCTCGAGCATCGCCGAGCGCGTCATGCGCGCGATCACCGCCAGCGGTATCGTTCCGAGCGCGATCGAAGGCAGAATGAGGTGCGAGAGCGCCGAGCGCAGCGCGGCCCAGTCGCCGAGCTTCAGCGTGTCGAGCAGCATGAACCCGGTTGCGGCGGGCACGTCGAATTCCACGGCGATGCGACCGGAAACCGGTGTCCAGCCAAGCTGGACGGAGAAGAACAGGATCAGCAGCAGCGCCCACCAGAAGATCGGCATCGAGTAGCCGGTGAGCGAGGCGCCCATCACGGCGTAGTCCGCCGGCGTGTTGCGCCGGAGCGCGGCGAGAATTCCCGCGGGGAGCCCAAGCGTGACCGCGAAGAGCATGGCGAAGAAAGCGAGCTCCACGGTCGCCGGGAACAGCGTCACGAACTCCTGGAGCACGGGCTCGTGCGTAGTGAGCGACGTGCCGAGATCGCCGTGCAGCACGTTGCCGATGTACTCCGCATACTGGACCGGCAGCGGCCGGTCAAGACCGAACTCGTGGAGCAGTCTCGCCCGACGCGCGGGGTCCATGCCGCGCTCGCCCGACAGGTTCTCGACAGGATCGCCCGGGATGAGGTGGATGAGCGCGAAGGCGAGCAGCGTGACCCCGATGAACGTCGGGATCACCAGCGCGGCGCGGCGGAGAATGAAAGCGAGCATCGAACGTCAGCCCGGCGCAGGCCGGGATCCAAGTAGGCGCGCAAAGGCCCGTTGGGTACGAACTTGGGCCCCGGCCTTCGCCGGGGCGACACCGCCGTGACCCCTATGGCGCTGGCGTCTCCGGCGTTCGCCGGGGCGACACCGCCATGACCCTATGGCGCTGGCGCGAGGTCGACCTTGTCGAAGTAGTGGTGCGCCGTGGCGTCCATCCTGTAGCCCTTCACCTCGTTGCGCACCGGGTCGAAGCGCATCGAGTGCGCAAGCGTGATCCACGGTGCCTCCTCCTTGAAGATCACCTGCGCCTGCTCATAGAGCTTCGCTCGGTCGGCCTGCTTGGCGGTTTGCGCGGCCTTGACGACGAGGTCTTCGAAGGACTTGTTGCACCAGCGCGCGTTGTTGCCTCCGCCCTTGACCGCTTCGCAGCCAAGCAAAGGCACGAAAAAGTTGTCGGGATCGCCGTTGTCTCCCGACCAGCCGAACATGACCACCTGGTGCTCGCCCTGCTTGGCGCGCTTGCGATACTCGGCCCATTCGTAGGTGATGAGCTTGGTCTTGACCCCGATCTTCTCCCAGTCGGCCTGGATCATTTCTCCCACGCGCTTGCCATCGGGGTTGTACGGGCGCGTCACGGGAAGATACCAGAGCTCGAGTTCGAATCCGTTAGGAAAGCCCGCCTGCGCCAGCAGTTCCTTCGCCTTCGCCGGATCGTACGGGTAGTCCTTGACGGCGTTGTTGTAGCTCCACAGGATCGGCGGAATCGGGTTCTTCGCGACTTGGCCATTGCCCTGGTAGACCGCCTTCAGGATCGCCGCCTTGTCGACCGCCATGTTCAGCGCCTGGCGCACGCGCTTGTCGTCGAAAGGCTTCTTCTCCACGTTGAAGGCGATGTAGCCGATGTTGAGGCCCTCCTTCTGCTGCACGGTGATCTGTGAATCCTTCTTCATCTCGTCAAGGTCGGCCGGCTTCGGGAAGGCCATCACCTGGCACTCACCGGTCTTGAGCTTCGCGTAGCGCGTCGTGGCATCCCGGGTGATCGAGTAGACCAGATTGTCGATCTTGGGCCGCCCGCCCCAGTACTTGTCGAACGCCTTGTAGCGGATCGTCGCGTCCTTCTGGTAGGAAACATACTCGAACGGGCCCGTGCCGATCGGGTAGACGTCGGCGGCATTGGGCGTGCCGTTCTTCTGCATCGTTTCGAAGTACTCCTTCGACAGGATCGATGCGAAGTCCATCGCCATGTCGGCGAGGAACGGCGCCTCCGGTCGCTTCAGATTGAAGCGCACTGTGTAGTCGTCGACCTTCTGCACCGAGTCGACGATATTCTTCATCCCCATGTCGTCGTAGTAGGAGAAGGTCTGACCTGCGGTCATCTTGTGGAACGGGTGGTTCTCGTCGGCCATCCGGTTCCAGGAGAAGACGACGTCATCGGCGTTGAAGTCGCGCGAAGGCTTGAAGTTGGCGTTGCTGTGGAACTTCACGCCCTTGCGCAGCTTGAACGTGTAGGTCTTCCCGTCGGCCGATATGGTCCACGATTCGGCCAGCGCCGGCACGATGTTGGTGGTGCCGATCTCGAACTCGACCAGTCGGTTGAACATCGGCACCGAGACAGCGTCGAAGGTCGTTCCGGTGGTGAAGAACTGCGGCTGGAATCCCTCCGGGCTGCCTTCGGAGCAGTAGACCAGCGTTCCCTTGCCCGCGGCCGCGAATGGAAGCGCGGAGAAGGCAGCGAGCAGCGCGAGCGCCAGCAGGCGCCGCACTGGCGAGCAGTTGATCATGAAATCCCCCTCCAGATGTGCGTATGCGGATGTGAAATCGCCGAACGGCGAATAACCTGTGAATGCTAGTCGCCCGGGGCTTTGATGGCAACTGCGCTGATGGTCGAGCGCTGCGATCAGGGGCAGTATTTGCAGTTGAGATCGGCTGGTCGCGCGCGGCGAGGTGCGCTGCCGCGCTTACTCGGTGGGCTGACCCAGCGACTCGAAGATCCCCTCGAGCTGCGGACTCATCGACAGGCCCAGCGTGCGACCCGAAGGCAGCTTGCGCAGGAACCATTGCTCGTAGATCCGCTCGAGCTCGCGCGTCTCGGCGAGCTTTTCGAAGCTCTTCTTCACCAGCGCGTCCAAGTCCTGATCGTTTTTACGGTACATGATCCCGTAGGGATCGTAGGACAGATATTCGTCGAGCACTGCGAAATCCTTGGGGTTCTTCGATTCGGCCGCCGTAGCGTAGAGCACTGCGTCGTCGCCCGCCCAGGCGTCGGCTTTGCCCGAGTCCAGCGCCTGGAACGCCTGGTCGTTGTCGCGCACGGCGAGCAGCTTGATGCCCAGCTGCTGCTTGGCGTCCACGGACTTGACCGCGGCTTCGTTGGTGCTCCCCTCCGTGACCACCACCGTGCGGCCCTTGAGGTCCGTGTACGACCTGAGCTTTGACGCGCGCTTGACCAGCAGCTTCGTGCCGCTCACGAAGATGATCGGCGAGAAGGCCACCTGCTTCCGCCGCTCGGCATTGTTGGTCGTCTGGCCGCACTCGAGATCGACCGAGCCATCAAGCACCCTGGGAATGCGGGTCTGCGGCGTAACCGGGAGGTATCGCACCTGGATCGTGTCGTCGCCCAGCTCCCCGCGGATGTCCTCGACAATGGCAAGACAGATGTCGATCGAATAGCCGATCGGCTGGCGCGCTCCCTGATCGCGCGCCGAGTTCATATAGGAAAACGGCACCGACGCGTCGCGATAGCCGATGCCGATTACTTTCGTCTTCTTGATCTTCGCCAGCGTGCCGCTGAGCTCGGTGACACCGACCGCGTCCTGCGCAAGCGCCGCCGGCACAGTGCCAGCAAGGAGGCAGGCGGCGAGAGCCAGCACTACTCGCCCGGTCGTAGCGATGAGGCTCATGGTCGCCCCTGATCGATCAGGCGCGGGCGGGCGCCAGGCCTTCGTCGCGATCGATCTCCCGCTGCGCCTGGGCTTCGGGTCGCAGCTCATTCTCCCACTTGGCGACTACGGCGGTAGCCAGACTGTTGCCGACGACATTGGTCGCCGAGCGTCCCATGTCGAGGAACTGATCGATACCCATGATGAGCAGCAGCCCCGCTTCCGGGATGTTGAACGTCGCGAGCGTTGCCGCGATGACTACGAGCGACGCGCGCGGGACGCCGGCCATGCCCTTGCTGGTCACCATCAGGATGAGCAGCATCGTGATCTGGTCGAGCGTTGACAGCGGAATCTTGTACGCCTGCGCGATGAACAGCGTCGCGAAGGTGCAGTACATCATCGACCCGTCGAGGTTGAACGAATAACCGAGCGGCAGCACGAAGCTCGTGATCTTCTTGCTTGCGCCAAAGCGCTCCAGCTGTTCGAGCGTCTTCGGATACGCCGCCTCGCTGCTCGCGGTGCTGAACGCGAGCAGGATCGGCTCCCTGATTAGGCTGATGAGTCGCTTGACGCGGGGTCCGAGGAAGATGAAGCCCGCCAGCGCGAGCAGGCACCACAGGATGAGTATGCCGAGATAGAACTGGCCCATGAACTTGCCGTACGTCCAGAGGATGCCGAGCCCCTGCGTGGTCACGATCGACGCCATCGCTGCGAAAACTGCGATCGGCGCGAGCGCCATCACGAAGGCCGTGACCTTCAGCATGACGTGCGAGAGCTGCTCGATCCAGCTGATGACGACGCCGGCCTTCTCGCCGAAGGTCGAGGCGGCCGCGCCGAAGAAGACCGAAAAGATGACGATCTGCAGAATCTCGTTGTTGGCCATCGCCTCGATCACGCTGCGCGGCACGAGATGGGTGACGAACTCGCGGAACGAGAGCGAGGAGGTTTTGAGGTTCGCCGAGGTGCCGACTTCGGGCAGCGGCAGGTTGAGCGAGGCCCCCGGCTGGAGAGCGTTAACCAGGACGAGGCCGAGCAGCAGCGAGACAAGCGAAGCCGTGATGAACCAGGCCATCGTCTTGATGCCGATGCGCCCGATCGCCTTGGCATCGCCCATGTGCGCAATGCCCACGACCAGCGTCGAGAACACCAGCGGAGCGATGATCATCTTGATCAGTCGCAGGAAAACATCGGTGAAGAGCGAGATGTAGCCGGCGACCGTCTTCGCGGACTCGGGCGTCGGGAGCAGGTTGTGGCACAACCAGCCGACGCCGATGCCCGCGAGCATCGCCAGAAAGATCCACGTCGTGAGCTTCATCTTCTTCATTTTGCTCATGCCTGCCCCCTCTGCTGATCGTCGGCGTGGCGACGGCCCGGAACGCGCCGGACGGCGTGTTTACACTAGCTCTTCAGGGCGCGGAAAGCAAACTCCGCGCGCGGTGCTAGCTGCGCCGACGCCTCATGCGCGCAGCGAACAGACAGATGCCGGCGGCCACCGAAACGTTGAGCGAGTGCACCGAGCCCTGGAGCGGAATGCTGACGATGCGATCGCAGGATTCGCGGGTAAGACGGCGCAGCCCCGTGCCTTCCGCGCCCAGCACCCATGCGATCGGCCCCGACAGGTCAGCGTCGAAAAGGCTCTCGCTGCCACCCGCGTCGGCGGCCAGCAGCCATACGCCCAGCTCCTTGAGCTCGCGCAGCGTGCGGGCAAGGTTGGTCACGCTGACCACGGGCACCGTCTCGGCGGCCCCGGACGCGGTCTTCGCCACGGTGGCGTTGATGCCGACGGCGCGATCCTTCGGTACGATCACGGCGTGCGCGCCGAAAGCGTCCGCATTTCGAAGGCAGGCGCCGAGATTGTGCGGATCGGTAACGCCGTCGAGCACGAGCAGCAGCGCAGGCTCGCTCAGATCCCCGAGGATCTCGCCCAACGTGCGCTCGCGCGCTTCCGCGGACACGAGCGCCACCACGCCCTGGTGGCGGCCGTGACCGGAGAGCGCGTCGAGGCGCTCATCGTCGACGGCGTGTACCGCGACGCCCGCAGCCTCGGCGCGCTCGGCGAGATTTCGTGCGCGCTGGTCGCGCCGCGCTGCCGCGACGTAGATGGCCCGCACGCTGGCCGGCTGCGCACGCAGCCGCGCGGTAACGGCGTGAAAACCGAAAACGTGCCGCAGCTCGCTCACTCTCGCACCCGCCGGAGTCTGGCGACGCGAGTGTAGCGCACCGCGGGACGGCAGCGTACGAGCCCAGACCGCCGCGCCGGCGATGACGCGCCAGCTCACCGACGCAAAGCCCTGGGCGGGTCGCGTGGAGACGGCCCCGCCCATGGACAAATGGCCCGATCAGTCGTCGAACTCGACTTCGGTCGCCTTGACCATCTGGCCGTTGAGAACTCCTTCTACGTGCACGCTCTTTCCGTTGGCGAGGTCCGCCGCCGTGCCATCGCTGAACTTGGCGCTGCTGGCGTCGATCACGCGCCCGGCCACGGTGAAGTTGGACACCGATACGAAGTTCGTGATCAGCCCCTCGACCTCGATCTCCTGCGACCCGGAAGAGTCTTTGCGGGCTTCGTGTCTTCCGGCTTGGCCTTCTCGTCCGCAGCGCCCTGCCCTGGCATCGGCGCGGAATAGAAAAAGACGCCGAGTCGGATGCGCATGCGCTTCCCGGGCGACGGCGGATCCTCCCGCTCGAGCGCCATCCCCCGCTTGTTGATTTCCTTCAGTACGTCGACCGACAGTTTTTCGGCCTGCGCTCGCAGCGCCTCGACCGATTCCGGCGAGAGC
>DATJZM010000028.1:0-12059 GCA_035499135.1 Casimicrobiaceae bacterium
TGAGGCTGTTCGCCAGGGGTGCGGGGCGCTTGAGGACGACCCTCGAAGGCGAGCGCCGGCGCCTTGGGCCCTAAGCCTCGTACTTGAACGAGAGTTGCACCCGGGCGCGATAGGCAACGACCTTGCCGTCCTGCACCTTCATGTCGAGCTTCGATACCTCCGCGATGCGCAGGTCGCGCAGCGATTTGCTGGCCGTGGCGACGGCCTTGCGCGCTGCATCTTCCCATGAAGTCGTGCTGGTTCCGATGACGTCGATCACGCGATAGACGCCTTCGCTGGAGCTTTTCTTGGCCACGCTCACCTCCTATAGAAAGTGTTTCCCGGCCGGATAGCGCTGACACCGCCCGAGCCGACCATCATACCGCCGCTCCTCCTCGGGAAGAAGGCGTCTGCCGGGTTCCCGGATCGACGGTCGCCTTTCTGCACGCGCCAAAGGAACCTCTGCAGACCCCGGCCTGTCTTGCTCTACCATCGGTGCCGCGCCGCTGCAAGGATCTACGGGCCACGGCGACTAATCAGCGGACCACACAGCGGCGAGGGAACCGCCGCCAAGGAGAGCGAGAATGCACGACCAATTACGCGATCGTATTGCCACGGTGCTCTGCGCCGGTCTGCTCGGCATCGTCCAGGCGTGCGGCGCGGCGAGCGGCGCCGTCAGCCTGCCGCCTCCGGCGACGGACGTGGGGGCGGCTGCGGCCAAGGGGCCGCAGACGGCGGTGTTCGCCGGCGGCTGCTTCTGGGGCGTCGAAGCGGTCTACCGTCACGTCAAGGGTGTCAGCAGCGCGGTCTCGGGCTATGCGGGCGGCACCGCCAGCACGGCCGATTACGAGACGGTCAGCACGGGCATGACCCGGCACGCTGAGTCGGTGCAGGTTACCTACGATCCCGCGCAGATATCCTACGGGGAGCTGCTGCGCATCTTCTTCTCCGTTGCGCACGATCCGACCCAGCTCAATCGCCAAGGCCCGGACTATGGTACGCAGTACCGGTCGGTGATCTTCGTTACCAGCGAGGAGCAGAAGCGTGTCGCGCAGGCGTACATCACCCAGCTCGATCAGGCCAAGGTTTTTGCGGAGCCGATCGTGACGCAGATTGTCGCGCTGCCCGCGTTCTATCCGGCCGAGGCCTACCACCAGAATTACCTTGCGCTCCATCCGAACCAGCCCTACATCGTGTTCCACGACATGCCCAAGCTCGCCGCGCTGCGGCAGCAGTTTCCGGACCGCTACGTCGGCAAGTAGCACCTGAGCGCGCCGGGCCAGGGGCGGGCGCGCTCCGCGGGGAGTAGGATCGGGTTGCCGCCGCAATCGGAAGGGCGGCGCTCAGGGAGGCCGCTATGAAGAAGGCTACTGTCGCGCTGTGCATCGCGCTCGCGGCGGGACTCGCATGCGCGGCGGATGTGCCCGATACAGTGAAGGGCAGCTTCAAGAGCAAGGCGATTACCCTGCAGGCAAAGAGTGCGATCGCTTATCGTGGCAAATCCTTCCTCGGCACGGGCGATGCGCTGATCGTGGCGGTGACGAACGCTCGCGTGTACCCAGATGCGCTGGCCGAGTACTACGACCGACGCCGCGTCGTCGAGAAGCGCGTCAAGGACGACGAAACTGGGGTCGTCTATTTCGAGTTCCGCGCCGATGGCAGCTATCGCGGCTTGAGCTACTACTTCGCTCAGGGCAACGGCTGCGGCTTCTGCAGCAGCGAGGTCGCTTCCACGGTGCGCCTCGCGAACGGCAAGCTCACGGGCTCGCTGAAGGGCACCGAGAAGGATCGGCCGTTCGATCTCGCCATCGATGTTCCCGTCATGAGCGACGACCATGGCGCGCCGCTCGCTGGCGACGGCGGCGCGCCCGGCGTCGCCTACCTTGCCTACCATCAGGCTCTCCTGAAACGCGATCGCCCCGCACTGAAGCAGCTGCTCTCCGCGGACCAACGCCAGACCTGGGCGCGTGCGGAGCAACAAGGGCAGCTCGACGCGTTCATCGACTATCTCGCCTCGGAGCATCCGGAGAAGTCGCTGCACATCAGCAAGGGTTTCGCGAAGTCCGATACGGCCGTGCTGCTCGTCGCCGGCGAATCCACGGCCGGCAAGCTCACCGGCGAGGTGTTGCTCATGAAGGAGCAGGGCGTCTGGCATGTGGACGACGAATTGATGGAGCTCGACCCGCGCTGAGGAGCCGTGCACGGGCGCCGCCGCCCCGGCCGGGCCCCGCATCGGGCCCCGGCCGCTCGTCTGTTCTGCCGTGGCCTGGTACGGTCCTTGCACCATACCCGGCACGGGCGCGTCAAGAGCCGGCCCGCCCGCGCGGCGGGGGCTCACAGGAAGCGCCGCGATCGCCAAGGAGCCGTCGATGCCCACGCTATCAACCCGAGCTGCGTACGCGGTGACGCCCAGCGCATTCGTGTCGGAGGTCGCGCATTTTCAGGAAGTGCTCGCCGATCCTGAGACGGCGATCGACGACAAGGCGAGGGCGTATGCGACGGTCGTGAGGCACGCGGCGCTGCTTGATCCGTGCCAAGAGGGCTTCGAGCGCGCCGGCATCGCGCTCAAGCAGGCGCTCTGCGCCTGGCTGTGCTGCCAGCCCGGCGCGCGGCACTGACGGCAGCGCAAAGCGCCGTTTTTCGTCACCCGGCGTCAGCGCCGGAACTTCCAAGCTAGTTTATGATCTGCCCGGAATCCGATGGGCGGGGGAAGTGTTCATGCCGGCGTTTGTTCTGCACGTCAACGGCACGGCGAAGTCCGTGACCGTCAGCGATCCCGACGAGCCGTTGCTGTATGTGCTGCGCAACAAGCTGCGCCTGACCGGTCCGAAATTCGGTTGCGGCCTTGCGCAATGCGGCGCCTGCACCGTCCTCATCGACGGCGCCACGGCGCGCTCCTGCACGCTGCCGGTCTCGGCTGTGGCGGGGCGCAAGATCACGACGATCGAAGGACTGGGCACTCCCGAGAAGCCGCATCCGGTGCAGGCCGCGTTCATCGCGGAGCAGGCGGCGCAGTGTGGCTACTGTGCCAATGGCATGGTGATGGCAGTGGTGGCGCTGCTCGAGAGCAAGCGCCATCCTTCGCCCGAGGAGGTGAAGGCGGCGCTCGCCGGCAATCTGTGCCGCTGCGGCACGCATCAACGCATCCTGCGCGCAGCCATGCGCGCGGCGACAGGCGCATGAGCGCCGAGCTCACGCGGCGCGAGTTTCTGCTGAGCGGCGGGGCGCTCGTCGTGGGGCTCGCGCTGCCGGTGTCGGCGGCTGCGCAGCGCGCGAGCGGTGCCGAGGCGTCCATTGCCAAGACTCTTGACTCCGGCGAGGTCGACGCCTTTCTCGCCGTGCGCGCCGACGGCACGGTCGTCGTCTACTGCGGCAAGGTCGATCTCGGGCAGGGACTGCGTGTGGCGGTTCCGCAGATGGCGGCCGAGGAGCTCGGCGTGGCGCTCGAGCGCGTCCTGCTCGTCGAGGGCGATACTGCGCTCACGCCCGACCAGGGATCGACCGGCGGGAGCAGGGGCATTACCCAGGGTGGGGTGCAGATTCGCCAGGCGGCCGCCACCGCGCGAGAGGCCCTGCTGCGCATGGCGGCCGAGCGCACGGGCAAGGCCCCGGGGGAGCTCGAGATCGTGGACGGAATGGCTCGCCCGAAGGCGGGCGGCGCAGGCATCGCGATCGGCGAGCTCGTTCGCAACGGGCGCTTCGATCTGAAGCTCGATCCCAAGGCGAAGCTCAAGGATCCGGCGCGCTACACGATCGTTGGCAAGCCGCTGCCGCGCCCCGATGTCCCGGGGAAGGTTACCGGCCGCCACGTCTACCTCCACGACCTGGTCGTCGAAGGAATGCTTCACGCGCGCGTGATCCGACCACCTTCGGTCGGCGCGAAGCTCGTCGAGGTCGACGAGAGCTCGCTCAAGAGCATTCCCGGGGCTCGCATCGTTCGCCGCGAGAGCTTCCTCGCGGTGGTCGCCGACGACGAGTGGGACGCGATACGCGCCGCCGGCGCGCTCAAGACCCGCTGGTCGGAATCGGCCTCGCTCATCGGACAGCTTGCCGTGCGCGACTGGATGCGGGCTGGTCCGTTCGAGGGCGAAGAGTTTCTCGTGCGCAAGGGCGACACAAGGCAAACGCTCGACGCTGCCACGAAACGTCTCGCCGCCGAATACTACTGGCCGATGCAGAGTCACGCATCGATGGGACCTTCATGTGCGGTAGCGGACGTGCGCGACGGCAAGGCGACCGTCTGGAGCGCCTCGCAGGCGACGCACAAGTTCCGCGAGACCTGCGCGCGGATGCTCGGCCTGCCGCGCGCCGCGGTGCGCGTGATCTACGTCGATGGGTCGGGCTGCTACGGCATGAATGGCCACGACGATGCGGCGGCCGATGCGGCGCTGGTATCGGCCGCTGTCGGGCGACCGGTGCGCGTGCAATGGACGCGCGAAGACGAGCTCGGGTGGGACCCGAAAGGTCCGCCGCAGTTGCTTGACCTCGAGGGTGCGCTCGATGCCGACGGCAAGATCACGGCATGGCGTACCCAGATGTGGCTGCCCAAAGCGACCGACCGGCTTCCCAACATGCCTTT
Organism: Casimicrobiaceae bacterium; assembly: GCA_035499135.1. Classification (GTDB taxonomy): domain Bacteria; phylum Pseudomonadota; class Gammaproteobacteria; order Burkholderiales; family Casimicrobiaceae; genus PALSA-1003. Next base: position 4,559 of record DATJZM010000028.1, read on the forward strand.
ACTCGCCCCGGCCGCCGCAGGGATCGATGTGCCGGGCGCGTTAGGCACTGGGCTTCTGAGTCAAAACGGGAACCCGCCGTATGCAGTGGCACACCAAGAAGTCGTCGTTCGCTGGCTTGCAGATTCGCCGTTACGACCGTCGAACCTCCGCGCTCCGGGCAAAGTCGCGAACGGCTTTGCCGTCGAGAGCTTCACCGACGAGCTCGCGGCGGCGGCGAAGCGCGATGCGTTCGAATTCAGGCTCGCCGGCCTGACCGACACGCGAGGCATCGAGGTGCTCAAGCGTACGGCGAAGCTGATCGATTGGCAGTCGCGCCCGGCGCCGGGGCCCGGCGGCGTGGGCCGCGGCATCGCCTACCTGCACTACAAGAACAACGAAACCTACGTTGCGACAGCGATCGAGGCCGAAGTCGATCGCGCGAGCGGAGCGATCCGCGTGCGGCGCGTGGCCTGCGCGCACGACTGCGGTCTCGTCATCAATCCCGATGCGCTGCGGCAGCAGATCGAGGGCTGCATCCTGCAGACGCTCTCGCGCACGCTCCATGAAGAAGTCGCCTTCGACCGCATGCGCGTCACCAGCGTCGACTGGAAGAGTTACCCGATCCTCACGTTCCCCGAGGTTCCCGAGATCGCGATCGAGCTGATCGATCGGCCAGCGGAGCCTCCGCTCGGCGCCGGCGAAGCTGCGACCACGACCGTCGCGGCGGCGCTCGCCAACGCGGTGTTCGACGCGTGCGGCGTGCGTCTGCGTACGGTGCCTTTCACGCGCGAGCGCGTAAAGGCGGCGGCGGCATGAGCCTTCGGCTCTCCAGCATGATCCTGCCGTTTCTGTTGCTCCTGAGCGTCGCCGGGGCGTCGGCTCAGTCTCCGCTGCTCAAGGTGAGCGGGGACATCGTTCTGGTCGACGGCGAGAACGTGGAGCTGCGGGCGAGCTCCAGCCAATCGGTCGCAATCAAGCTCTCGGAGCGCACGCGGATGAGCACGCGCGCGCCGCTCGAACGCGACGCGCTCAAGGAAGGGGACTTCGTCGCGACGACAGCAGAGCCGCAGCCCGACGGCACGCTGCTCGCCGAGCGGCTCAGCATCGGCAAGAACGGCTACGTGCCGGAGCAATAGTCGGACGCACGATACGCATGCGATACGTCGCCTTCGGGCTGCTCTGCGCCACGCTGCTGGCAACGACGGACGGCGCCGCGTTCACCTTCAGTGATGGAGCCACGACGCAATGCATTGCCCACGGTCGCGCCGTGCGCGAAATCTACCAACCGCCGGACAGCGATATCGCGCGTCTGGGGCGCACGGGCATGACGGTCACGAGGGGAGATGACTACATCATCATCTGGAATGCCAAGGATCTCGCGGAGAAACCGCCCGCGATCCACGATCTGCTTTTCTTCCACGAGTGTGCGCACGCGCAGGTTCCCACGAGCAATGAGATCAAGGCCAACTGCGAGGGATTGAAGGCGATGCGCGCAGCCAACCGCGCCGGCGCCGCGGTTGAAAGCCAGCTCGCCACGTTCTACGGACCCGGCAGCGCATACTGGGCGGCCACGCTCGAGTGCGCGAACAAGCCGGCCACGAGCAACTCTGCGCCGCGCTGAGGCGAATCGCGCTGCGGGCTTTGCCTGGAACGTCAGCGGCTTGTAAGATGCGTGCTTCGCCGCCGTCGTCGACGCGATCTCCACCGGTTTTTCCCGCCGCGCATGAATACCCGTGACACGATCGGGGCGCGCCTTCTGACGCTTGCCCGAAGCTCGCCGTCGCGAATCGCCATGTTGGAAGGCGAGGCGCGAATCAGCTTCTCCGAGCTCGACGCAACGGCCGATGCGATCGCTGCACGCATCGTTGCGGCCGCGGGCGAGCGCGACGGCACGGTCTGCCTCCTGTTCGAAGATCGGATCGCCGCGGTCCAGGCGATCTTCGGCGCGGGCCGGAGCGGGCGTCCCTACGTCCCGCTCGACGCGCGCGATCCGGATGAGCGGCTGCGTTTCATCGTCGAGGACTGCCGACCCGTTGCGATCGTCACCGAGCCGTCGTTGCTCGGCCGTGCGCGGGGGCTTGCCCGCGAAGGGTGCACGATCCTCGTCGGCGGCGTTGCGGATGGGCCGTCGGTTGCGGGCGGGCTCCCGCAGGCGTCTCCGGACGCGATCGCGTATCTTTTCTATACCTCGGGATCGACCGGTCGGCCCAAGGGAGTGAGCCAGACGCATCGCAACCTGCTCTTCTTCGCAGATGCCTATGCCGCGGCGCTTCGCATCACCGACAAGGACCGGCTGTCGCTTCTGTACTCGCTGAGCTTCAGCGCGGCGAACATGGACATTTTCGGAGGGATGCTGAGCGGCGGGACGCTGGTGGGTTACGACATGCGCCGCGACGGCGTGCCGTTGCTCGCTGACTGGCTCGAGCGCGAGCAGATCACCGTTCTGCACGCGGTACCCACGGTATTTCGGGAGCTGTTCACATCGCTCGCCCCAGGCAGGAAACTCTCTCACCTGCGCGCGATCGACCTCGGCGGCGAGTCGGTGTTCGGGAGCGACGTAGAGCTGTTTCACCGTCACACGAACGCCGGCTGCATCCTGGTCAACCATCTCGCCGCGACCGAAGCGAGCGTCATCGCGCAGCACGCGGTCGGTCATGGCGCCGACCTCGTCACCGGCATTCTTCCCGTGGGACGTCCGCCGGCGGGGTTGCGCGTCACGATCCGTCGCGAAGACGGGACCGCTGCCGACGCTGGCGAAGTCGGCGAGATCGTGGTGTCCAGCGCGCACGTGAGCCCCGGCTACTGGCAGCGGCCCGAGCTCAACGCCGCCGCCTTCGCGCCCGATCCGCTCGAGCCCGGGTCGCGGCGATATTTCACCGGCGATCTCGGGCGCCTCGACGCCGACGGCAATCTGCACTTCCTCGGGCGCAGCGGGAACCGGATCAAGATTCGAGGCTTCACGGTCGATCTTGCCGAAGTCGAGGCAGCCGTCGCCTCCTGCACTGGCGTCGTCAAGTCGGCGGTCCTTGCGGAGCAGCGCGGCTCATCGCCCGAGCCGGACCGGCTCGTCGCTTACGTCGTCGGAGGACCGGAACTGGCGGAAGACCAAGGCGGGCTGCGGCGCTCGCTCAGCGCGCGTCTCCCGCCGTACATGCTTCCTTCGCGCGTCGTGATGGTCGAATCGCTCCCGATCACCGCCACCGGCAAGGTCGATCGCAAGGCGCTCGAGGCGGCCGCCCGGGCTGCGATGGAGCAGCGCGCCATCGATCCGCCGCGCAACGATGCCGAGCGGATCGTTGCGCGCCTGTTCGAGGCGCTGCTGGAGCTGCCTGCGGTCGGAAGGGACGACGATTTCTTTCTGCTGGGCGGAGATTCGCTCTCTGTCGTCGAGCTGCAGACGCGTCTGCGCGATGCGTTCGGAATCGGGCTCCGGGGCATTCAGGAAGACGCGACTGTTGCCGGGATCGCGGCGCAGATCACCTCGGCAGAGGCTCGCCCCGCTGCTCGCTCGGTGCCGATCCTCACCGCGCTGCGCGAAGGCGGAGGCGAGCTGCCGCTGTTTCTGGTGCACGGCCGGCTGGGGCAGGCGCTCGTCAGCCCGCACCTTTTGCGGCTGCTCGGCAACGAGCAGCCTGTCTGGGCGTTCCAGGCGCGCGGCCTCGACGGGCTGCGCGAGCCGTACGCGACGATCGAGGAGATGGCGAGCGAGTACGTCGAGGAGATGCGCAGGCTTCGCCCGCACGGCCCGTATTTCGTCGGTGCGCTATGCGCGGGAGCGCTCGTCGCCATGGCGATGGCGCACAGCCTGCGTGAGGCGGGCGAAACGGTGCTGCCGCTGCTGCTGCTCGACCCGCCCGAGCAGTCCTTTGCCATGGCCGAACAGGGGTTGAGCGAGCGCAAGCTGCTCGGCCGTCTGCGCAAGCGCCAGGCGATGGGACGCATCGACGCGCCGATCGACAACCCCGTCTATGCGCAAGCATCGGTGCGCGTCGCCCAGGCTTTCGAGCAGGCGATACGTCGCTATCGTCCGGCGCCTTATGACGGCCCCGTATTCATGCTCTCGAGCAGCACCCGCATCGGCGCCGACCCGGCGGCGCTGAGGCGCCTGTACGCGGGCCGGGTCGAACGCTTCGAGGTCGCGAGCACGCACTCGGAGATCCTGGACTCGCATAACCCGCTGTTCGCGACACACCTCGCCTACTGTCTTGGCCGCATCCGCGACGCGGCGCGAGCGATCCAGCCCCGCGCAGCAACACATTAGACTCCGCCGACACCGAGCAACCCGACGAATCGGTAAGAGCCATCGCCGCGAAACTGAACGTTGCTGTAGTCGGAGGAGGCGTATTCGGCGCTTGCACGGCGTATCGGCTGGCGCGCGCCGGGGCGCGCGTAATCGTGGTCGAGCGCGACGAACCGGGCCGGCATGCATCGGCGCGCAATCCGGGCAACCTGAACCCGATTCTTGGCAACAAGACGGAACTGATCCCGCTGGCTCTTGAGTCCCTGCGGCTTCATCGGACTCTGGCGGCCGAGCTGCACGGCACGGGCCTACACTACGCGCTCGAGCCGGTGCGGCGTGTGCTCGTCGCCTTCGACGACCGGGACCGCGCCGAGCTCGACGCGACCGAGCGGTTCATTGCGCGCTATCCGGAGTTTCCGACGCAGAGGCTCGGGGCGAGTGCGCTGCGAGCGATCGAGCCGCGCCTCTCGGCGTCGATCATCGAGGGCCTGCAGATCGATGGCAACGAATCGATCGACAGCGCGGCGTTCAATGCGTCGCTCGTCGAGGGCGCGCGCAGCGCCGGGGCGGAGATCCTGCGCGCGACGGCGCAGGGTATTCACGCCACGAGTCACAGCGTGTCGGCGATCGATACGGATGCGGGGCGGATCGACTGCGACAGCCTGGTCCTCGCCACCGGGCCCTGGGTTGCAGAGGTCGCCGCGTGGTTCGGCTTCGAGCTCCCGGTCGAGCCGGTGAAGGGAGAAATGTTACGCATGCGGCTTGCGCCACCGACGATCGCGCGCGATTTCACGCACGGGCTGATATCGCTGTACCGTCGCGGCCACGACGAGGTGTGGGTCGGCGTCACGCGCGAGCGACGCGGTTTCGACGAGGCGCCGACCGCGGCCGCCCGCAAGGCGCTGCTCGAGGGTGCCGTGCGGCTCCTGCCGGCGATTCGCGAGGCTGTGGTGCGCGAGCACGTCGCATCGCTGCGGCCGATGACGACCACGGGCCTGCCCATCGTGGGACGCGTTCCCGGCTGGAATAACCTGTTCGTGGCGAACGGCGGCGGCATCAAGGGAGTGCTCTTGTCCGCCGGCATCGGCGCCGCCATCTGCGATCTCGTAATGACGGGGACGACCGCGCTGCCCGTAGAGGATTTCGCTCCGAGAGGACCGCATTGATGCGTTTCTACTGCACTCGCTGTGGCAAGGATACCGGCACCTCGTACCATCCGTTCTGCGAATGCGGCGGCATGGTGGAGGTGGGCTATGATCCGAAGAAGGTAAGGCTCGCCACGTCGGACAATCCGTACGTCCGATTCGCGGATCTCCTGCCGATCTCCCGCACGCGCGACAAGCTGCCGCACGACGCCGCGTACACGCCCGCCGTTCACGCCAAGGCGCTCGGCGCCCGCCTGGGCATGCCGCGCCTCTTCCTCAAGGACGAAACGGTGCTGCCCACGCGCACGACAAAGGATCGCATGGCCGCGGTGTCCGTGGGCTACCTTTGGGAGAGCGGGGTGCGCGCTTTCTGTACTTCGTCGACCGGCAACAGCTCGACTGCCTACGCGCATGCGATCAAGGCCTTTCCCGACATGACGCTGAACCTCTTCACGGCGGAGAACTTCGTGACGCGCGTGCAGCACGCCGATCCGCCGCAGATCGTGCATTTCGGCATGCGCGACGCGAGCTTCGTCGACGCGTTCAACTACGCCGGGACCTACGCCGGCGAGCACAAGCTCGTCTCCGAACGGGGATTCTTCAATCTCGGGCGCCGCGAGGGCCTGAAGATGGCGTACCTCGAAGCGAGCGACCAGGTTCCCAAGATCGACTGGTACGTGCAGGCGGTGTCGAGCGCGATGGGCGTCTACGGAACCTACAAGGGCGCGAAGGAGCTCCTCGGCATCGGGCACATCGATCGCCTCCCGCGGCTGCTCTGCGTGCAGCAGGACAGCTGCGCGCCGATGGTACGCGCCTACGAGGAGGGCTCCGAGGCGATCCAGCCGCATCACATCGTGAAGCGTCCCGAGGGGATCGCCGAGGCAATTCTTCGCGGCGATCCGTCTCGCGTCTACCCGTACGTGAAGGGCATCGTCGTCGAGAGCCGCGGCGCTTTCGCCCGCGTAAGCGAAGGCGAAATCAGGGAAGCGAGGAAGCTGGTCGAGGAGCTCGAGGGCATTTCGCCGTGCTTCTCGGCGTCGACCGCCGTCGCGGGAGTGATCAAGCTCGTGCGCGCGGACGATTTCCCGCGGCAGGAGACCGTTTTGATCAACGTCACCGGCGGCGACCGCCCGCGAAGCGCCCCGCCGGACAGTATCAAGTGGCTTCGGCGCGACGGCGAGCGCTGGGTTCCGGAGCAGGGCAGGCAAGCGCCGTGACCCGGCGCAAGTCCTCGCACGCCGCGAGACTCGAGCAGCATTCGATCAACGCGTCGGCGCGCTCTCTCCCGAGGACGGGATCGACGAGCCCGTGAAACTTGCGCTGCAGATCGGCGTCGGTGAGCGGATGCTCCAGGCTTCCGATCGCGTGAGCGACGAATACATGCAGTTGCCTGCCGTCACGGCAGAGGATCGTCACGTCGGCGGCTTCCTTGCCAATCGCCGCGTCGGCGACCGCGCTCACCCGCTGGCGCAGAGCGACGAGATCCGGCCGCGCGACGACCGCATCCGAGAACTCGCTCTCGCCCGCCTGCCCGAAGACGATCGCAGCGGCGCAGGCGTGATAGACGCTGAACTTGCCTTCCAGCCCGTCTCGCGGCGAAGTCTTCCCTGTCAAAGCGAGCACGAGCGGATGCACCTTGAGGAAGATCCGCTCGATGTCCTCCACTTGCAGCCCGTGGGCGTTGCGCAACTGCACGCAGCCGTCGATGCACGGGTGGATCACCACCCCGCAGGCGAAAGGCTTGTACGAGTTGAACGAAATTTCGAAGCGTGCGCCGAGCGCATCGGTCAGCTCGCGCCAGTCGACTTTGCTGGAGAACGTCTGCAGCAGCCCATGCTTCGCCTCCAGCGCGCGGCTCGATGCGGTATACCCGTGGCGGGCGAGCAGCGCGGCGGTCAGCCCGGCGCGCGCTGCGGCCCCCGGGTGGAGCGCCTTGGTCATCGAGCCGAACTGCTCGCGCAGACCGGCGGGTTGCGAGGCCGCGATGCCGAGTGCCATCGTCGCCCGCTCGGCGTCGAGACCGAGCACTCGCGCGCAGGCGGCCGCCGCGCCCAGCATGCCGGTTGAGCCGGTGATGTGCCAGCCGCGGTCGTAATGGTCCGGGTAAATCGCATTGCCGACGCGGCAGGCGACGTC
>DATJZM010000029.1:0-13442 GCA_035499135.1 Casimicrobiaceae bacterium
CAGGCGATCTACGAGCTGCCGGCGATGTGGCTCAGCGCCACCGGCGAGAACCTCTTCGAGAGCGAGACAGGAATTCGCGGCTTCGCGGATTTCCTCGTCTATCGCACGCGGCCCGACGGGACGCACTACCGCTGGGGCGACGGCAGTGCTTTCGACAGGATTGTCCCCGATGCCACTGCTCTTGCACTCGAGTCCCACAACCTCGCGGCGTACAACCTGCGCCCGCCCGCGCACGACGCGACCCCCTCAGCGTGGCCGTGGGGACCTCTGACCGATACCTCGCTCAACGCTCCCAGCGCCCCGACCGAGCTCCCGCTGGCGCGCGTGTTCGACGGCATCGGCATGCTGGTTGCACGCAGCGACTGGACGCCGGACGCGACGTACGTGACTTTCAAGGCCGGAGACAACTACTGGTCGCACAGCCACCTCGACCAGGGCGCCTTCACGATCTACAAGGGCGGAGCGCTCGCGATCGACAGCGGCCTGTACGGGCCTTCATATGGCTCCGACCACCACATGAACTACACGTACCAGACGATCGCGCACAACGTCGTCACGGTGACCGACCCGGAGGACACGGTACCTGCTCCAGGCAAGGACAAGCCTCGCCCCATAGCAAACGACGGAGGGCAGCGCCGGATAGGCTCCGGGTGGGGCATCGAGGCGGCACCGCTCGACCTCGAGGAGTGGCAGGCGAAGCGCGACATCTATCACACCGGCGCGCTCGGCCCGGTGCTCGATCAGGGCGGACTGTCGGTTGCGGCGGCAGACATCACGCCCGCGTACACCAATGCGGCTTCCGGCGGGGGAAGCTTCTCCGCACGCACGCGGCGCGTCGAGCGGTTTTGGCGCATCTTCGGCTTCGACCGGATCGACGACGTTGTCGTGGTATTCGACCAGGTGACTGCGACGAAGGCGTCGTTTCGCAAGCGCTGGCTTCTGCACACGATAGAGGAGCCGATGGTTTCCCCGGACGGATTCGTCGTCAGCGTAGCACCTGCAGAGCGACCGGGACACCGTGGAGGGAGCCTTTACGGCAAGGTGCTGCTGCCGCGCGATGCGCTGATCAATCCCATCGGCGGCCGGGGGCTTGAGTTCTTCGTCGACGACCGAAACTACGACGAAGCCGGCAAGCTCGCCGAGACGATACGCAAGCTCGGCCCCGCGAATGGCGAGCCCGGCGCCTGGCGTATCGAGGTGAGCCCCAGCCGCGATGCGAAGGACGACGTCTTCCTCGTGGTGCTGCTGCCTGTGGCCAACAACGTGCATCCGCTGCACAAGGTTCGCCTGCTTCAGTCCGGGAATCGCGTGGGATGCGAGGTCGTCGGCCCGAATCGCACGACCCGCTGGTGGTTCGAGCCGGGTCGAAACCGCGCGGAGATCGAAGTCGTCGGCGGGGCGGACAGTCATCACTACGAGGTCAGCGGCCCGGAGAATCCGCCACCTGCGGATCCAAGCTATCTCGCTCTGGTGAGACGGCTGTTCGGCGGGCAGTGATGGGTGGCGTCGAGCCGCAGCGGCGCTTGCCTGCACGCCGGGAACCCCGAGCCGGGCAGCGAGAGGCATTGCCGATTCGCACGAGTTTCCGTAAGTTTCGGGCTGTGCAGCTTCCGGCAATGACTGACTTGGGCGCATGTCGGCCCGCTTGCCCCTGCTCCGTCCTCGGCTACCAGCAGAACGACTACCGGAAGACCGAACTCCGATGACCGGCCTGACGCATCTCCAGCGACTCGAAGCAGAGGCAATCGACATCATGCGCGAGGCCGTGGCGCAGGCCGAGAAGCCGGTGATGCTCTACTCGATCGGCAAGGACAGCTCGGTGATGCTGCAGCTCGCGCTCAAGGCGTTCTACCCGGCCAAGCCGCCGTTTCCACTGCTGCACGTCGACACGACCTGGAAGTTCCGCGACATGTACGCCTTCCGCGACCTGCGGGCGCGCGAGGTCGGCATGGATTTGATCGTCCACGTGAACCCGGACGCCCAGCGCCTCGGAATCAACCCGTTCACGCACGGCTCGGCGGTGCACACCGATGTCTGGAAAACGCAGGGCCTCAGGCAGGCGCTCGACAAGTACGGCTTCGACCTCGCCTTCGGCGGCGCCCGTCGCGACGAGGAGAAGTCGCGCGCGAAGGAGCGCATCTTCTCCTTCCGCTCGGCGCAGCACCGCTGGGATCCGAAGATGCAGCGGCCCGAGCTGTGGCGCCTGTACAACGCGCGCAAGAACAAGGGCGAGAGCATGCGCGTGTTTCCGCTGTCGAACTGGACCGAGCTCGACGTCTGGGAATACATCTATCTCGAAAAGATACCGATCGTTCCGCTCTACTTCGCCAAGAAGCGGCCGGTCGTGCTGCGCGACGGAACGCTGATCATGGTCGACGACGAGCGCATCCCGCTCTCCCCGGGCGAGACGCCGATGCTCAAGAGCGTGCGCTTTCGCACGCTCGGCTGCTACCCGCTTACCGGAGCGATCGAAAGCGAGGCCGGCACGCTTGCGGGAATCATCCAGGAGATGCTCCTCGCGACGACCTCCGAGCGGCAGGGACGCGTCATCGACTTCGATTCGTCGGGCTCGATGGAGAAGAAGAAGCAGGAGGGGTACTTCTGATGACGCGCGCGGTCGACCCGGGTACGAGCGACCTCGACACCTACCTCGCCGCGCACGCGAGCAGGACGCTGTTGCGTTTCCTCACCTGCGGCAGCGTGGACGACGGCAAGAGCACCTTGATCGGCCGGCTCTTATACGAGTCGAAGCTCCTCTACGACGACCAGCTCGCGGCGCTCGAGGCCGAGTCGAAGCGGCTCGGCACGGCCGACGGCGAGCTCGACTTTGCGCTCCTGCTCGACGGCCTCGCGGCCGAGCGCGAGCAGGGCATCACCATCGACGTTGCGTACCGCTACTTCTCGACCGACAAGCGCAAGTTCATCGTCGCCGATACGCCCGGCCACGAGCAGTACACCCGCAATATGGTCACCGGCGCCTCGACGGCCGACGCAGCGGTCATCCTGATCGATGCGCGCAAAGGCATCCTCGTGCAGACGCGGCGGCACAGCTACCTCGTGGCGCTGCTCGGCATCCGCCACGTGGCACTCGCGATCAACAAGCTCGATCTCGTCGACTATTCGCAGGCGGTGTTCGACCGCATCGAGGCGGAGTACAGGCAGTTCGCGTCGTCGATCGGGCTCGCCGACGTCGTCTGCATCCCGCTGTCGGCCAAGAAGGGCGACAACGTCACGGCGCCGAGCGCGAACACGCCGTGGTACCGGGGCCCTGCCCTGCTTGGCTTTCTGGAGACGGTGGCGGTCGAGAGCGATGCGGAGAGCGGGCCGCTGCGCATGCCGGTGCAATGGGTGAACCGCCCGGACCAGCACTTCCGCGGCTTCTCGGGGCGGATCGTTGGCGGGAGCGTGCGCCAGGGCGACAGGGTGCGCGTTCTGCCTTCGGGCCGGGAGAGTACGGTCGCCCGCATCGTCACCGGCGACGGAGACGTCGAGCACGCGGTCGCAGGGCAATCGATCACGCTCACGCTCAACGACGAGATCGACATCAGCCGCGGCGATCTCATCTGCAGGACCGATTCGCCGGCAAGCGTCGCCGACCAGTTCGAAGCCACCCTGGTGTGGATGAACGAGGAGGAAATGCTCCCCGGCCGGCCGTACCTGCTCAGGATCGGCGCCAAGACCGTCGGCGTGACCGTCGCTCCGCCGAAGTACAAGGTCAACGTCAACTCGCTCGAGCACCTCGCCGCGAAGACGCTGCACCTGAACGAGATCGGCGTGTGCAATCTCAATCTCGACCAGACGATCGCCTTCGATCCCTACCAGGCCAACCGCGACACGGGCGGTTTCATCCTGATCGACCGTATCTCCAACGAGACGATCGGTGCCGGCCTTCTGCACTTCGCCCTGCGCCGGTCGCAGAACATTCACTGGCAGGCGATCGAGGTCAACAAGGAGGCACATGCACGCCTCAAGGGACACGGGCCCTGCGTCGTCTGGTTCACGGGCCTCTCGGGCGCGGGCAAGTCGACGATCGCCAACCTGGTCGAGAAGAAACTCCATGCGCTGGGGCGCCACACGTACCTGCTCGACGGTGACAACGTGCGCCACGGCCTCAACAAGGATCTCGGGTTTACTGAAGCGGACCGCGTGGAAAACATCCGCCGCGTAGCCGAGGTGGCGAGACTCATGGTCGACGCGGGGCTGATCGTGCTCGTGTCGTTCATTTCTCCGTTCCGCGCCGAGCGCCGCATGGCGCGCGCGCTCGTCAAGGACGGCGAGTTCTGCGAAGTCTTCGTCGATGCGCCGCTCGAGGTGGCCGAGGCGCGCGATCCGAAGGGCCTGTACAAGAAAGCGCGCCGCGGCGAGCTGCAGAACTTCACTGGAATCGACTCGCCGTACGAGGCGCCGGAGCACGCCGAAGTGAGAATCGACACCACGCGCGCGGCGGCAGATCAGGCGGCTGAGCAGATCGTCGCGCGGCTGCGCAGCATGGGGGTTCTCGACCCCCTGTAGCGATCGAGGCGCCGGGGCATTTCAGCGCCTCACGCGGATGTGCAGTACGGGCTATCGAGCACAGCAATCGTGCAATTGGCCGCCAGGACGGCGCTCCTGGCAAGTTTGGTGCGGTCTGAGAGCGCAAAAGGTGTCGCCTGCCCCGGACGTCTGGTAACCTTCGTGGGTCGGTGTTAGGACGATTCCGGACCCGCCTCCAGGCGGGCAACCGCTCCGATCGACAGCCGTTTCGGATGAATGGCGCAACCCGCGCTACCGTTTAGGGTACTTCATGCGGATCGCATAGGCCGGGCCGGAGCACGGCCGGAGTTCCTGCCTGAGTCGCAGCGCGCCAACCGGCGGCGGCTCCGCGTATTCCTCGGAACGCTGCTCGCGGCTCTGGTGATAAGCATCGGCTTCATCTGGTCGCGTCCCGCCGAATATCGCGCTTCGACCGATGTCGCGATCACGCCGGGAAGCACGTCGGCAGCGCCGGCCACGGCAACGGCGCAGAATCCCGAAGCGGCACGCGAGCCGTTTCTGACCGAGGTCCAGGTGATCACGAGCCGCCCTGTGCTCGAAGAGGCCGCGAAACGGCTCAAGCAGGGAGGCTACGATCTCTCGGCATTCGGCCCCGACCCGATCGCCTCCATGCAGGCGCATCTCGAGGCCGTGCCGATAAGCGGCACGAGCGTGGTCGAGCTGATCGCCACCGGCGAGCGCGCCGAGCTGCTGGCGCCGCTGCTCAACGCAGTCGTGGAAGCCTATCGCGATAGGCTCGTCCAGGCGCACAGCAGCGCATCGGGAGAATCGCTCGCACAGGCCGACGACGAGCTTGCCAGGCTCGAGCTGCGCGTCGCCGCGAAGCGCCGCGAGGTCGAAGCCTTTCGCATTCGCAACAACATCGTTTCGCTGGAACGCGACGAGAACGAGGTGCTCGCCCGGGTGCGCAATCTCGGCACGTCGCTCAGCGCGGCAAACGACAAGGTGGCGACCGCGGAAGGCAGGGTGCGCGCGCTCACCGCGGCCGGTGCCGGAAGCGGCGCGGCGGTGCGGGCGCGCGACGATCCGACGCTGGCGAATCTCGAGCTGCGCGCATCCCAGATCCGCGAGGACCTGCGCAATCTCGAGCGCGATTTCACGCCGGAATACATGGCCAAGGATCCCAAGGTCATTGCGGACCGAGCTCGCCTGGCGGAGCTCGAGCGGCAGATAAGCGCGCAGCGCGTAGCGGGCCATCAGACAGCAGTCGCCGAGGCGCAACAGGACCTCGACGCGGCGCAGGCGGCGGTGGCGCGCATCCAGAGCGAGATGGCGACGAGCCGCCAGGAGGCGAGTCAGTTCACCTCCCGCTTCGACCAGTACAAGGCCCAGCAGGAGGAACTCGACGGCCTCGAGAAGACTTATCGCGAGTCCGCGCAGCGGCGGGCGCGGCTCGAGGCAACCGAACGCGAACGCATGCCCGGGATCAAGCTCCTCGAGGCGGCAGCGCTCCCGCGCGCGCCATGGCGGCCAGCGTATTGGCGCGACACGGGGTTGAGCCTCGCGGGATCGCTCCTGCTCGCGCTTCTCGTGATGTGGCTGGTCGAGCTCTTCAACCGTCCGGAGCCGCGGCCGGCGGTGGTCTTGATTGAACCTCAGGTGGGGACGTTGCCATTCGAGATCGCGCCCGCACTCGCGAAGTATGGCGCATCCCCGGCCTCGCTGGAGGCAGCCCGCCCCGAGCTCCTGCCGCGACCGCCGTCGTTTCCTCGCGAGCTCAGGCCCGACGAAGTCGCTGCGCTCCTGCGAGCGGCCGATGCGCAATGTCGTATGCTGATCATGCTGCTCCTGAGCGGAGCTTCGCCCGACGAAGCGCTGAAGCTCTCCGCGGGCGACGTCGATGTGGCGCGCGGAGCGATCCGCCTGGGACAGGCTGGACGCGAGATTCCTCTCAGTCCTGCGCTGCAGCGGAACCTCGCGGCGGCTACCGCGTCGGGTGCCGACCTCCTGCTGCCCCATGCTGCGGGTGCGAGCCCGCGCGAGAGCATCGATGCGCAGATCCTTTGCGCTGCGCACGACGCCGGTATCGAGGCGCCGATGGAAGTCAACGCCGATTGCGTGCGCCATACGTACGTTGCGTATCTCGTGCGCCAGGCGATACGCTTCGCCGATCTCACGCGGCTCGTCGGGCCGCTGCCGGTGGGAATCGTCGGTGCGTACAGCGCGCTCTCCCCGCCCGGCGCGCGCGCCGAGCTGGCGCGGATCAGGCTCGAGTATCCAGGCTTGCAGGAACCCGTGTAATGCGCTCGAACCCCGAGGAGAGGCGATGACCAGAATCTCACCGACGCTGCTTGTCGCCGTCGCGATCGTGTTGACCGCGCTGGCGCAGGTGCTGCTGAAGAAGGCGGCTGATTACGAAGTCCGGACAGCGCCGTGGGCGATCCTCTTCGCGTCGAGCGCTGCGACCTATGTCGCGTCCTTCATCTTGTACTCGCAGATCCTGAAGTACTTCGCCTTGAACAAGATCTATCCGGCAATGACCGTGGCGCAGATTCTCGTGATCACGCTGTGCGGCTACTTCCTCGGAGAGGCGGTGGGCGGCCGCCACGCTCTCGGTCTTGCGCTCGGCGCCGTAGCGATCTACCTGATCCTCGCTTGAAGCGATCGCACTTGCCGACCGCGTTCACGCGAAGAGGGTCGAGCACCGTGACTCGGCGCCATCGCGGGACCGGGCCGTGACACGAATCGTCGTCGTCGGCGCCGGCGTAGCCGCTGCCCACGCTGCCTTGACCATCCTGGAACGCGGAAGCGACGTCGAGCTTTGGGACGTGGGGCGCGAGGAAACGGGCTATCCGAGCGGCGATTTCCAGGCGCTCAAGCAGCTTCGCGACGCGGCCGGCTTCTTCCTCGGGCCCCATCTCGAAGGCCTCCTTCCTCCGGCGTCGAAGGAGCTCCACCGCTACCCGGTCTCGCGCCGTTTCCTCGCCTCCCCCGACGATCCGCTGTGGAGTTTCGTCGGCGACGGCTTCGACGCGCAGGCGAGCTTCGCGAAAGGCGGTTTCGCCAACGGCTGGGGTGCAAACGCCCTCGCCTTCGACGAAGACGACCTGCGGGATTGGCCCGTATCTGCCGCGGAGATGGACGCTGCGTACCGGACCGTTTTCGGGCGCATCCCGGTAGCCGGGCCGCGCGACGACGATCTGAGTCCGTACCTTGCGGGCGTCTACCCCTCGCAGCCGCCGGTTGAGCTGACCCCGCGGGACCGGCGCCTGGTCGCGAGCTACGAGGGCGTGAAGCGCAGCCTCGCGTCGCTTGGCGTGCGGATCGGCCGGGCGAGGCTCGCAGTTGTCACCGACCTCGCGCGGCCGGATGCCTGCCGATACTGCGACCGGTGCCTCTGGGGATGCCCGACCGCGTCGATCTACAACCCGCGCACCAGCACTCTCGCGGCGTGCGAGGCGCGCGCCGGATTCCGCTACCTGCGCGGTCGCCTGGTGCTGTCGCTGATCGTCCGGGATGGTCGCGTCACGGGCATCCGCTATCTCGATACCGCGACTGACCAGATCCGCGAAGAGCCGTGCGACACAGTGTTCCTCGCCGCGGGCGCCCTGCAGACGGGCGCCATCTTCCTGCGCACGCTCAAGGCGAGCCGGCCCGACCTTGCGGACCGGACCGACGGGCTGATGGACACGACGGTCGTCAGAATCCCATACCTCCTGCTGCGCGGCATCGGCCAGCCCGCGGAGACGCGCTCATTCCAGTTCAATCGCCTCATCGCGGCGGTCATTGCCGAAGGCGGATCTTGGCCGCGCTACCTGCACGCCGAACTGCTTCACCTGACGAGTCTGCTTTACTATCCGCTCATCGAGCACATGCCTTTCGACAGCAAGCTCTCGAAGAAGCTGTTCTTTGCGCTGAGATCGGCGCTGGGCGCGGCGACATTCTTCTTCCCCGACCGAATCGCCCCGGGCAATCACCAGGCGCTCGTGGAACGGCCGGGGCGCTGGGAGGCCGTCGAGCTTCGCTATCGCGAAAGCGCCGACAAAGAGGCGCACATCCGGAAATCGCTGACAGCGGGTCGCAAAGCGCTGCGCCGCCTCGGTTGCCTTACCCGCGCCGCCGTCCGCTCGATTCCCGGAGCCGGCATCCACTACGCCGGCACCGTGCCGATGGGCGCGGGCCCGATGCGCTGCGATGCGACCGGCCGCTCGAACCTCTACGCGAACCTCTACATCGCCGACGGCGCCGCGTTTCCGTCGCTGCCGAGCAAATCGATCACGATCTCACTCGCCGCGCACGCGACGCGGATCGCACGCGCCGCTGCGCTCTAGCGCCGATGGCCGACGAGAGCCCTCCCCTGTTTCCGCTGTGGCAGCCCGATCGCGGGGAATACCAGGCGATCTGCGCGCATCTCGGGCTCACTCCCAAGGCGCAGCTCTACGAGCGCCTCGCGGCCTACCTCGCGAGCGCTCCTTTTCGCTTGCCGCGGCCGGAGGGTTTCGCCCTCTCGCTCGCCGGGCTGCGGCGCACCCGCTTCCGCATCGCCCGTCTCGATCAGGCGACCAAGCTCTTTCTGCCGAGTCACCCCGTGCGACACGCGCTCAACGGCGTTATCGCGCTGCATGAATGCGACGCCGAGGGCGAGCGCGAGATGACGGCTGTTCCTACCGGTCCGGCTGCTCCTGTGGCGATCCTCGCGTGGCTGGTCGGATACCTCGGGCGGCTGGCTCTCACCGTTCCTTGGCTCGGATGGAGGTTTCTCGCCTATGCGGCGGCGCCTTCTTCGGGGGCCTCCGGCGCACTCGCCGAGCGGGTTCTCGTGACCGGCGTCAACCGCGGCCTCGGCAAGGACCTGATGCTGCATTGCCTCGAGCGCGGGGCGCAGGTCGTCGCTACGGTGAGGAATGCGGCGGCGGCGGATGAAGTGAGGCGCTGGCTGCCCGCTGCGGCACCCGTGACGCTTCTCGTCGCCGACCTCGCGCAGCCAGGCGCACTGGTCGACGCGCTCGAGGCGGAGCAGATCCGGCCTGAGTCGCTCGCCATCGCAATCCTGAACGCCGGCACGAAGCATGAAGGCGAGCCGGTCCTGTCGCTCGGCCCTCTGCGCGAGACGTTCCAGGTCAATTTCTTCTCGGCGGCGGAATTCGCGCGCTGGTTTTGCGCGACGACTCGCGACCCGGCACAATCCGTCCCGAAGCGCGCTCTGGTTCTCGTCTCCAGCATGGGCCGCTGGCACGGAATGCACTTCGTCGGCGGCTACAACGCATCGAAAGCCGCCCTGAGCATCTGGGGCGAGTCGCTCGACATGGAGCTTGGCCGCTCACCCGAGCGGTCGGTGAGCGTGACGATCGTCGAGCCGGGGATATTCGAGTCGGCGATGTCCGACAACGTGCGCGTCGCCCGCATCCTGTTCGCGTCGCGGCGCCGGGTCGCGGCCCGCATCGTCGCGGCGGCGCGCGCCGGGAAGGCGACGATCCGGCCCCCCTTCTGGTTCGCGCTGGTCACCTGGGCCGCCTGCCTGGCAGGGCGCGATTTCCGTTACCGCCTGTTCAAGCGCGGCAAGCCGACCGAGGACAGGCGATGACGCCGCGTGCCGATGCCGCGCCCTGCCTCATCGTCAACGCGGACGACTACGGCTGTTTCGCCTGCGTGAGCAGAGGCATCATCGAAGCGGCCGAGAACGGCGTCGTCACGGCGACCGGCGTATTCGCGAACATGCCGAATTTCGAGGAGCGGGTGGCCTGGCTGAAGAAATGCGCCGTGCTCGACGCCGGGGTGCATCTCAATTTGACCGACGGCATTCCCCTGACCGAGCGCATGCGCAAGGCGCTCGCCCGATGGTCCGGCGCGTTTCCGCGCAAGCTCGCGATGGCTGGAGCGATCTCCTCCGGGACAGTCCCGGTCGACGACGTCGAGACGGAATGGCGCGCGCAGATCGAGCGCTGCCGCGGTGCGGGGCTCAGGCTACGCTTTCTCAACTCGCACGAGCATCTGCACATGCTGCCGGGGCTCTTCCCGCTGGCAAGGATGCTGGCCCGAGACTACGATATCGCCCATGTTCGATTTCCCACCGCGAGCTTCCAGGGAACGAAGTCCGCGGGATCGCTCGTCCGCAGCGCCGTGATCAAGGGACTCGGGGCGCTCAACCGCCACCATGCCGACGCACCGACCGCGGAGTTCATCGGCATGGAGGCGAGCGGCAGACTCACGATCGACTATCTGGAGAACGCGATGCGCAGGCTTCGCGCCGGAGGCATCTACGAGCTGATGTGCCATCCCGGCCGTCTCGATCCGCAGGAAGTTACCGATGCCCGGCTTCTGAGCTATCACGACTGGGAGGGCGAGCTGCGCACCCTGACCGGCGCCGCCGTGCGCGAGCTTCTCGATCGCCGCGGCATCCGGCTCATCGGGTTTCGGCACTTGCGCGTGGATGACGACCGCCTGGTGGTCCGCGCGGAGCAACCCGCATGACGGGCGGCGAAGTCTTTCCGGGCCGGCGGCCTCGGGACGGCGCTTCATCGCCTTCCGATTTCCTGAGCATCGTCGTTCCGGCGCACAACGAGGCCTCCGGCATCGCGCACGCCGTGGAGGCCATCTCGGGCGTCCTTGCTTCCGGCGCGATGCGCTTCGAGATCATCGTCGTCGACGACGGAAGCCGCGACCAAACCTTCGAGCGCGTTCGGGCGCTTGCCGCGGCGGACGTCCGCGTAAAGGGAGTGCGCTTCACTCGCAATTTCGGCAAGGAAGCGGCGCTGCTCGCAGGGTTGCGGGCGGCAAGCGGGGCGGCGGTGGTCACGATCGATGCGGATCTCCAGCATCCGCCTGCGCTTATTCCGCAGATGATCCAGGAGTGGCGCGCCGGTGCCATGGTCGTGGACGCGGTGAAACGCGATCGCGCGACCGATGGAGCGCTTACGCGAGGGCGCGCCCGGCTCTTCAACGCCCTGCTCTCCCGTCTGGGCGGGATCAACCTCAAGAACGCGTCTGACTTCAAGCTGCTCGACCGCGTGGTCGTCGACGCGATCACGCGTGAGCTCCCCGAGCGCCAGCGCTTCTACCGCGGACTCGCCGACTGGGTTGGATATCGCCACGCGAGCATTCCGTTCGACGTCGCCGCGCGGGCCGACGGCGAGGGAAAGTGGTCGCTGCTGAAGCTCTTCAGCCTGGCGACAACGGCAATCGTTTCCTTCACCAGTGCACCGCTGCAGATCGTCACGGTGCTTGGGTTCGCCACGCTCGCTTTCGGCTTCTTCGTCGGCGCCGACGCACTGATCGCCTGGTTCCAGGGGCGCGCGGTATCGGGCTTCGCCACCACGATCATCACGCTTCTGATCGTCGGCAGCTTCATCATGATCAGCCTCGGCATCATCGGCGAGTACATCGCCAAGATCTACGACGAGATCAAGGCGCGGCCGCCGTACCTCGTCGAAACCGAGGTTGGCTTCGAGCAGCAGGAAGCGCAGCGAGCGGGGCGCGCCGCGCGACCGCTCGCCGAATTGCTCGAGCCGCGCCGCGACTCCTGACCGGCCACGCCTGCGAGCCGGGCGCGATTCTCAGCGATCGGCCGTGCCGGGGCGGGACAGGACGACCACGCCCATGCCGTCCACGACCGCCACGCTCCCCGGCGCGGGCCATGGAGCGTGGGTCGCGGCGTATTCGAGCACGCCGGGCATCGAGCGATCCGCGGCTACGAATGTCGCTTCGTCGCGCATCAGTCGCGCGAGAGACGTCATGTGCTCGGGGTCGATAAATTTGATCGCCACGCCCGCGGAGAGCCTGAAGGGATAGTCCGAAGGCATGTCGTAGCGGCCGACCACGGCGATTTTCTTTCCATCCCAGCGCGCGTCCGGAATCGACCGCAGCCGCGCCAGGATCTGCGTCAGCGTGTTGAAATGCGCCGTCGTGTTGAGGTAGTTGACGGTGGAGATCCAGTTGCACTGCATGACATAGCCGGCAACGAGAAGCGCCGCGCCGATCAGTCCTACGTTCCGCAGCGCCACCCTGCCCGCGCGCAGCACGATCAGCACGGTGGCTGCGACGAAGAGCGCGTACGCCGTGAGTGTGAGCGCATGAAAGCTCCCGTCCGGATGCAGGAGCTGAAGCGCGCGCGGGGTGAACGCGGCGAAGACGAGCAGTGCCAGGGCGGCGACCTTGCCGGGAATGCGCGCCGGAATCCAGAGACAGATCGCAGCCGCCGCCGCCGCGAAGAGGAGCTGGATCGTCTTGAGGTAGTCGGGAAAGTACGCCTCGGGCCAGACGAAGAAGGCCCGGGTTCCGTTGAGAACGAGCGGAATCGCTTCGCCGAGTTTCGTGACGCCGCCGAAGCGGAAGGCCTCCGCTGCTGCGTGATCGGTATCGAAATCGATGTGCATCGCCGAGACGATCGCCACGTAGACGAGGCCGCCCACGACCACCGCGGCGACGACCGCGAGCGTGGCCCGCAGCGCCCGCTTGGGCGTGAGCGGATCTGCCGCGTCGGCAAAGAGGAGCCTGCTCAGCAGCCACAGCACGAACAGGGTTGCAGCATTCGCCGCCACCGACTGGTAGATGGAGAACGCGCCGATGTAGAGCAGCGCCGCGAGCGCGACGGAGCCGAGCGTCGCGCGGAGCGAGAAGACGACCGCCAGCGCCGCCAGCAGGTGCGCGAGCGGGTTGATCATCATCGACGTGTTGTACTGGTACGTGTGCGCCATGTAGGGGAACACGCAGACGATCGCGGCGACGGCGGCAATGTCGACGGCGGTGCGCGCGCCCCAGCAGCGCGCGACCACGACGCCGTAGGCGCTCATCAACAGCATGCCTTCCGCGAGCTGCAGGAACGGCATGAAGTAATGGTTCTGCGTGTAATAGTAGAGAAGCCCGGCCCCGAAGCGGCCGAGATAGTGGCCGAGGATCGTGTCCTGTATGTCGAACTGATTGACGTCGTCATGGATGAGGCTGAGATTCGTCATCTCGAAGCCGAAGGCGAG
>DATJZM010000030.1:0-15789 GCA_035499135.1 Casimicrobiaceae bacterium
CGGCATCGCTCGCCGCGCTGGCGGGACTCGTCCTCGCGGACCCGCCGGGCACGGGCAAGGCGGCCCCGGGTTGCGGCCCGGGCGCAATGGGGTACGGCCCGGGAGCAATGATGGGCTACGGGCCCGGAGGCTACGGTCCGGACGGCATGATGGCCTATGGCAACGGCCCGGGAATGCGTGGCCGTGGTGGTCCTGGGATGATTGGCGGCGGTCCAGGAATGATGGGCTATGGCTACGGGATGCAGGGCGCGCTTGGCCTGTCGGACGAGCAGCGCAAGAAGATCGACGCGATCCACGACGACATGCAGACCAGAAACTGGGACCTCATGGGCAAGATGCGCATCGAGATGTCGAAGATGCGCGAGCTGCTGGCCACGGAGCCGCTTGACCGGACCGCGCTCGACGCCGTGTACAAGCAGATGAACGACCTGCGGCAGCAGCGTTTCGATGCGCACCTTGCTGCGCACGAGCAGACGCTCGCCGTGCTCACCAAGGAGCAACTGCAGCAGCTGAAGGGCCTGGGCCCCTGGTGGCTCGACGCGGAGTGAGCACGGAGCGTAGCCGGAACAGCGCAGCCGTTCTCGCGCGCCGATCGCGCTAACACCTGACGCTGCCGCAATCAGCTGTAGGACGGCGGATGCCGGCCTCGCCGGCGTTCGGCGCTTGAGCATTGCTGCGCTTTGCGGTTAGGCTCGCAGCCCATCAGGGGAAAAGGGATCCGCGATGGCCGGCGTGCTGCTTACCGACCTGTACGAACTCACGATGCTGCAGGCGTACTTCGTGCAGGGCATGAATGGCGACGCAGTGTTCGAATGCTTCGTGCGCAAGCTCCCGCCACAGCGCAACTTCCTGATCGCCGCAGGGCTGGAGCAGGTCCTCGATTACCTCGCCGGGCTGTCCTTCTCCTCAGACGAGCTCGAATGGCTGCGCGAGAGCCGCCGCTTCCGCCCCGATTTCGTCGATTCGCTGGCTGACCTCGCGTTCACAGGCGACGTCGACGCCATGCCCGAGGGCACGGTCTTCTTTGCCGACGAGCCGATCCTGCGCGTCACCGCGCCGCTGCGCGAGGCACAGCTCGTCGAGAGCCGGATCCTGAACCTGCTCCACTTCGAAACCCTGATCGCGAGCAAAGCGGTGCGCTCGGTGCTCGCGGCGCCGGACGCGCAGCTCGTCGACTTCGGCCTGCGCAGGGCGCACGGCGCGGAAGCCGGACTGCTCTCGGCGCGCGCGAGTTACCTCGCCGGGTTCGCTGGGACGGCGACGGTCGAAGCGGGACGCCGGTTCGGAATCCCCATCTATGGGACGATGGCGCACTCCTACGTGCAGGCTCACGGCGACGAGGCGAGCGCCTTCGAGCACTTCGCGCGTACCCAGCCGGAAAACGCCGTGCTGCTCATCGACACCTACGACACCGAGCGCGCAGCGCACAAGGTCGTCGCTCTCGCTGCGAAGCTCGCCACGCAGGGAATCGCGATCAAGGGTGTGCGCATCGACAGCGGCGATCTGGGGGAGCACGCACGGCGGGTGCGCACGATTCTCGATGCAGCCGGGCTCACTGCGCTCACCATCTTCGCGAGCGGCAACCTCGACGAGCATCGCGTGCAGGACCTCGTCGCTTCAAAGGCGCCGATCGACGGTTTCGGCATCGGCACGCGCATGAACACTTCCGCCGATGCGCCGTTCCTCGACTGCGCCTACAAGCTCGAGGAGTACGAGGGGAGGCCGCGTCGCAAGCGCTCCGAGGGCAAAGCGACCTGGCCCGGGCGCAAGCAGGTCTACCGCTGCTACGATGCCGCAGGTCTTTCGACGGGCGACGTTCTGGCGCTCGCCGACGATCTGATCCCGGGTACGCCGCTGCTGCAGCCCGTGCTGCGCGGCGGGCGGCCTCTCGCCCAGCGTCCCGGGCTCGCAGCGGCGCGCGACCGCGTCAAGGCGGAGCTCGCGCGCGTGCCAGAGGCTTTGCGCTCGCTGCGCGAGTCCACGCCTTACACGGTCGATGTCGCACTGTCGGTGCGCGCGCTGGCGAGCCGCCTCGACGCGCAGGAATAGAGCCAGCGGGCGCGCCCCTGATTGACCAGGGCTTGACTGGGGTCAACGAAGGGCCCGCGGGCGGTTGCTATCCTTTGTTTTGAAGCCGGCGGCTTGCAGCCGCATGTGCGACGCAAGCGGCGATCGGCTCGGTCGTGCAAGGAGTTCGACCATGATGAACCGAAACGAATTCTTTCCCTCTTTCCCCGTCGATGTGCGTGCCTTGTGGGACATCAACGGCAAGTCGGTCGATTACGCGGAGAAGGCCTACCGGGCCTGGCTCGAGGCCGCCGGTGAGATGCAAGCTCAGGCGATTGCGTTCTTCAACGAGCGTCTGGCCAGGGATTCCGAAGCCGTGACGCGTCTCGGACGCTGCAAGTCGCCGGCCGAGGTGCTGACTGTGCAAGCGGAATATGCGGGGCACGTGTTCGCCGATTTCGTCAACGAGAGCCAGAGGATCGCGGCCTCCCTCGGCAAGATTGCGCGTGCAGGTGCGTTGGCCGAGCCGGCATACGAGAGCAGAGAGGCGTCGACCAAGCGGCCGGCGCATCGGCCCGCAGCGCACTAAGGCGAGCGCTCGCCCGGTTCGCCGGGCGGAAAGGGGCAGGGTGGCTGATCCGCGGCGCCCGGTCGAGATTGCGGCGGGGAGCGTCCGGCTTGCGGGCGAGCTCTCGCTTCCTCCGCGTGCGCGCGGTATCGTTATGTTCGCGCACGGGAGCGGCAGCTCGCGTCACAGCCCGCGCAACCTGCTCGTCGCGCGGACACTGTCCGACGCGGGCATCGGGACGCTTCTTTTCGATCTGCTCACGGCGGACGAAGATCGCGGATATTCCACGCGCTTCGATATCGCGCTATTGGGCTCGCGCCTGGTGGCCGCGACTGAATGGCTCCGCCGCAAGGGTGGTGCGGCCGATGCCCCGATAGGTTATTTCGGCGCCAGCACGGGCGCAGCCGCGGCACTGGTCGCTGCGGCGGAGCTCAAGCAGGGCATTGCCGCGGTGGTGTCGCGCGGCGGACGGCCCGACCTCGCGGGCGAGCCGGTGCTCGCACGCGTCTCGGCGCCTACGCTCCTGATCGTCGGCGGGGAAGATCGCGAGGTGATCGCGCTCAACCGCGCCGCGTTCGCGTGTCTTCGCTGCGAGAAGTCCCTGCAGATCGTCCCCGGTGCAACGCATCTGTTCGAGGAGCCGGGCACGCTGGAGCAGGTATGCGCGCTTGCGTCGCAATGGTTCCGCCGCTGGCTCCCGGTCGAGGGGGAGCCTCGCCTGCAAAGCGCCTAGCGAGGCTAGGCGGTCGCCTTTCTCTCTGCCCCTGCTACGCGCAGGAGCGATATGACCTCGTCGTCGCTTACCTGCGGGAAGTCGTCGTAGAACTGCCCCACCGCATAGAAGAACGGCGGGACGTGCAGGCATACGACCTCGTCGGCCTTTGCGCGGACCTTTTCCAACGCCTCTTCCGATGCTACCGGCACCGCGCAGATCAGGCGCTGGGGCCCCTTGGCGCGCAGCGCGTGCAGGGCGGCGATCATGGTCGCGCCCGTCGCTAGCCCATCGTCGACAGCGATCACCACGCGGCCCGCGGGGTCGAGCGGCGAGCGTGCAGGCGTGTACTGCTCGCGGCGGCGGCGCATCGTTTCCATCTCGGCCGCGGCCTCGTGCTCCACGTATTCGCGCGTGGCGCCCGCGGACTCGGCGTAATCAGCGAGATAGGTCCAGCCGCTCTCATCGATGGCACCGATCGCGAACTCGGGATTCCCCGGCGCGCCGAGCTTTCGCGTCAGCACGACGTCGAGATCGCCTTCGAGGCGCTCGGCGATGATCCCTCCCATCGGCACGGCCCCGCGCGGGATGGCGACCACGAGCGGGCGGCTGCCGCGCCACTTCCTTAGCGCGCGCGCCAGCTGCTCGCCTGCGTCGGTGCGGTCACGGAACAGCATGTATCATTCGACTCCTGCCCCGGCACCTGCGCCGGGGTGCTGCAACCATCAGACTAGAACGGGTGGGCGGGCGCGCATTGACCAGGATCAATGAGGACGCGCTCGCATGTCCTAAGATCAACGCGGGTGCTGGGCACGTCCCGGCCACGATGACGAGGAATCGAGATGTCGATCACCGAGTTCTGCCGTCATGAGGTCGTTTGCGCGAGCCGCGAAACGACCGTCACCGAAGCTGCAGCTCTGATGCGCAAGCACCATATCGGCGATGTGATCATCGCGGAGCAGCGCGGCGAGAAGCAGATACCAGTAGGCATCGTGACCGACCGCGATATCGTGGTCGAAGTGATCGCGGCCGGCATCGATCCGAGCACGCTCAAGCTCGGGGACCTGAAACTTGCTCCTCTGGCCACGATCGGCGAAAGTGCGAGCTACGCGCAGACGGTGTCCAAGATGGCGGTCGAGGGCGTGCGCCGCATGCCGGTCGTCAAGGCGGACGGATCGCTCGCCGGCATCATTACGCTCGACGACATGCTGTGGCAGCTCGCGGGACCTCTTGCGGCGCTCGCCGGGCTGAGCGGTCGCGGCCGGCAGTTCGAGACGGCAACCCGGCGATGACCGTCCGTGTGCTCAACTTAGCCCATTTCCGCCATCTGCGCTGATCCACGGCCGTCATGCCTGGGCCGCTCGACGATGATGCAGTCGGTGGTAAGGATCAGGCTTGCGATCGAGGCCGCGTTCTGCAGGCCGAGCCGGGTGACCTTGGTGGGATCGATCACACCCATGGCGGCGATGTCGCCGAACTCGCCTGTCGCAGCGTTGTAGCCGAAGTTGCCGCTACCCGCGAGCACGCGTTCGAGGATGATCGAGGGCTCGCCTCCCGCGTTGACGACGATCTGACGCAGCGGCTCCTCGAGCGCGCGGCGGACGATCTTCACCGCGGCTTGCCGTGTGAGCGAAGCTTCAGGCAGCGCGTCGAGTGCGCTGCGGGCGCGCAATAGCGCGACGCCTCCTCCCGGCCCGACCCCCTCGGCTACCGCGGCGCGGGTCGCGTGCAGCGCGTCCTCGACGCGCGACTTCTTCTCCTTCATCTCGATTTCGGTGGACGCGCCGACCTTGATCAGGGCCACCCCGCCGCCGAGCTTCGCCGCCCGCTCCTCGAGCTGCTGCCGGTCGTAATCGGAGCTTGTCTCCTCGATCGCCTTCTTGATCTGGGCGACGCGCGCCTTGATCTTCTCCGGCGCGCCTCCGCTGCCGATCAGCGTGGTGTCGTCCTTGTCGATCTCGATGCGCTGCGCGCGCCCGAGATCGGCGAGCGTGGTCTTCTCGAGCTTCAATCCCGTTTCGTCGGAAATCACTGTGGCGCCGGTCAGGACCGCGATGTCCTGCAGCAGCGCCTTGCGCCGGTCGCCGAAGCCGGGCGCCTTGACGGCGCAGGTCTTGAGCACACCGCGCAGCGCGTTGACCACCAGCGTGGCCAGCGCCTCGCCGGTGATGTCCTCGGCGATGACGAGCAGCGGCCGGTTCTCACGCGACACCTGCTCGAGCAGCGGCAGCATGTCGTGGATCGCAGAGATGCTGCGGTCGTGAACGAGCACGTAGGCATCCTCGAGCACGGCGCGCTGGCGCTCCATGTCGGTCATGAAGTACGGCGAGAGGAAGCCGCGGTCGAACTGCATGCCCTCTACCACCTCCAGCTCATTGGTCATGCCGCGCCCGTCCTCGGCCTTGATGACGCCGTTCTCGCCGACCTTGGCCATGGCCTCGGCGATCATCTTGCCGATGGCCTCGTCGCCGTTGGCGGAGATGGTGCCGACCTGCGCGATCTCGGTCGACGAAGTACACGGCCGGGAGTTCTTCTTCAGCTCGGCCACCACCGTGTCGACCGCGGCGTCGATGCCGCGCTTGAGCTCCATCGGGTCGAGCCCGGCGGCGACATACTTCATTCCCTCGTTGACGATCGCCTGGGCGAGCACGGTGGCCGTGGTCGTGCCGTCGCCTGCGCTTTCCGAAGTCTTCGCCGCGACTTCGCGCGCCATCTGCGCCCCGAGGTTCTCGAATCTGTCTTCGAGCTCGATCTCCTTGGCCACGATCACGCCGGAGTTGATCACCGTCGGGGAGCCGAAGGAACGCTCGAGCACCACCAGTCGCCCCTTGGGCCCGAGCGTGACCCTGACCGCCCTGGCCAGGGTGTTGAGCCCGGCGCAGATTTTCTCGCGTGCGTCGTGATGAAACTTCAGGATCTTCGCAGCCATCTCTTGCTCCACTCAGTCGCGGCCCCCGGCGGCGCCGCGCGCCCCGGGCCTGCCCTATCGATCCTAGAGGCCTCGCCGACCGCCGGGCTTGATACACGTCAAGCAGCACCGCCGAAGAGGCCCGCGGCGCAACGGGGCGTCGCTCCCCCCAAAGGCCGGGAACGAAGGACAACGGCGCGGATCGAACGGATAGGGGCCCCCGACTGCGGCCGGCGCTGACTTGGATCAATCCCGCTTCTGCGCCAGGTGGGAAGATAGCTATGTGAACGACGATCCGACCGGAGGCGGAACAATGGACGCCAGGCGCAAGCTCGCCGAGCGGCCCGGTGCGCCGCATCGGGCGACGGTGACTCGGCTCAAACCCAGGACACGGCCGCGCCCTTCCGAAGCGCGGACCGAAGCGACGCGCGCGGCCGGCCTCGAGCCGGAATTCCTGCGCGATTCCTACGGCTCGACCGCCTTTGCCGAGGTGATCGACCGTTCGCTGCACGCATCGATGGCGCGCTTCACGGCGGGGCTCGCACCGATGACGCTCGCCGGCGCCTACGCGGACTGGGCGACGCATCTCGCAGCGGCTCCCGGCAAGAGGCTGCAGCTCGCGGAAAAGGCGGCTCGCAAATGGCTGCGGCTCGCAAATTACACTGCTCGCAGCGCCTTGAATCGCAGCAGCTCACCGCCCTGCATCGAGCCGCTGCCGCAGGATCGACGCTTCAATGCGGAAGGCTGGCGCAAAGCGCCATACGACTTGCTTTACCAGTCGTTTCTCCTCGGTCAGCAATGGTGGCACAACGCGATGACCGATGTCCGCGGAGTGTTGCCGCAGCATGAAAAGATGATCGCCTTCGGCACGCGCCAGTGGCTCGACATGTTCTCGCCGTCGAACTTCCTGCTCACCAACCCCGAGGTGCTGGAGCGCACGCGGCAGGAGGGGGGGATAAACCTCTTTCGCGGCGCGTGCAATTTCGCCGAGGACGTCGAGCGGGCGATGGCCGGCCGCAAGCGCGTTGGCACGGAAGCCTTCCGCGTCGGGCACGAGGTCGCCGTGACCCCGGGCAAGGTGGTGTATCGGAATCGACTGATCGAGCTCATCCAGTACGCGCCGGCGACCGACGAAGTGCGTCCGGAGCCGCTGCTCATCGTGCCGGCGTGGATCATGAAGTACTACATCCTCGACCTGAGCCCGCACAACTCGCTCGTGCGCTACCTCACGGAGCAGGGTTTCACGGTGTTCATGATCTCGTGGCGAAACCCCGGACCCGAGGACCGCGATCTGTCGATGGAGGACTATCGCCAGCTCGGCGTGATGGCCGCGCTCGACGCGGTCGGGGCCATCGTGCCCGGGCGCAAGATCCACGCGGTGGGCTATTGCATTGGCGGGACGCTGCTCGCGATCGCCGCGGCGGCCATGGCCCGCGACAGCGACGCGCGGCTCGCGACGACGACGTTCCTCGCGGCCCAGACCGACTTCAGCGAAGCCGGCGAGCTGATGCTGTTCATCAACGAAAGCCAGCTCGCCTTTCTCGAAGACGTGATGTGGTCGCAGGGTTTTCTCGACAGCCGGCAGATGGCGGGCACCTTCCAGCTGCTGCGCTCGAACGACCTGATCTGGTCGCGCATGGTGCGCACGTATCTCATGGGAGAGCGCGAGCCGATGACCGATTTGAACGCCTGGAACGCCGATGCGACGCGGATGCCGTACCGCCAGCACTCCGAATATCTGCGACGGCTGTTTCTCGACAACGATCTCGCGGAAGGCCGCTATCCGGCAGGCGGACGACCCGTGGCGCTCTCCGACTTGCGCACGCCGATCTTCGCCGTCGGCACGGAGACCGATCACGTCGCGCCGTGGCGGTCCGTGTACAAGTTCCACCTGCTGACCGACGCGGAGGTGACCTTCCTGCTCACCAGTGGCGGACACAACGTCGGTATCGTCTCCGAGCCGCGACACCCGAATCGGCACTACCGGGTTGCGACCAAGCGATCAGAGGACCGCTACCTTGACCCCGATGCCTGGTTCGCGAAGGCGACGGAGAAGGACGGATCGTGGTGGCCGCAGTGGGCTGGCTGGCTGACGGCGCACTCGGGTGCATCGGTGAAGCCGCCCGCGATGGGCGCTGCAGGCGCGGGCTACGCGCCTCTCGCTGATGCTCCGGGGATTTACGTGCTGCAGGAGTAGCGGCTAGGCGAGCGCGGCGTCGCGGCGCGGCACACTGCCCGCAGTCGGCGGAGCATCGTCGAGCGCCTCGCGCTGCTCGGCGAGATACTGGTGCACGAACGCGATCGCCATGCTGCCTTCGCCGACTCCGGAGGCCACGCGTTTGATCGAGCCGTGCCGCACATCGCCTACCGCGAACACGCCCGGCACACTCGTCTCGAGCAGGTAGGGGTCGCGCTCGAGCGGCCAGCGCTGCGCATCACGGGCGAACAGATCCATCACGTCTCGACCGGTGCAGATGTAACCGCGCTCGTCGCGGATGACGTCGGCAGGAAGCCAGCCCGTCTCGGCATCGGCGCCGATGAAGGCGAACACCGCCTCGGTGTTCTCGCGTCGCCGCTCGCCGGTCGCGCGGCGCTCGACGACGATCGACTCCACGTGCTCCTCTCCCTCGAGCGCCGCGATCTGACTGCCGGTCTCGATGCGGATGTTCGACTTCGTCGCGAGCTGCTCGATGAGATAGTGCGACATCGTCGCCGCGAGCGACGCGCCGCGCACGAGCAGCGACACGTTGCGCGCATAGTCGGCGAAGAACATCGCTGCCTGGCCGGCCGAGTTGCCGCCACCGATGAGAAAGATGTCGTTCCCCGCGGTCGCCAAAGCCTCTGTACGCGCCGCGCCGTAGTACAAGCCGCGGCCCACGAGCCGATTCGCTCCGGCCACGTCGAGCTGTCGCCAGGAAACGCCGGTGGCGATCACGATGGCGCGCGTGCGGAATTCGTCGCCGTCCTCGAGGCGAACCGCGTAGGCCGCGCCGCCGCAGCGCGTGGCGATGCCCTCGACGTTGCGGCCCACCAGGATCTCCACGCCGAAGCGCTTGGCCTGCTGCAGAGCGCGGGAGCCCAGATCGTCGCCGCTCACGCCAGTCGGAAAGCCCAGATAGTTTTCGATTCGCGACGAGGTCGAGGCTTGTCCGCCGGGCGCCTGGCGCTCGACCAGAATGGTGCGCAGGCCCTCGGAGGCGCCGTACACTGCGGCGGCAAGCCCGGCGGGTCCTGCGCCGACGATCGCTACGTCGTAGACCTCCGGCGAGGGCGTCGTCTGCAAGCCGAGGGCCTGCGCGACCTCGCGGAAAGTCGGTGTGACGAGCCGGGTACCGTCGGCGAGGATGACTAGCGGATAGGCTTCGCCCGGTTGCGGGGCGGCAGTAAGGCCGACGCGGGCCTCAGGGTCGCGCAGGTCGTGCCAGCGAAACGCGATGTGATTGCGAGTGAGAAAGTCGCGCAGATCGTGGCAGGCGATGTCGTAGCGATGCCCGATCAACGTGACGGAGGGCGCCGCCACCGTCGAGGCGTGAACCTCCTGCACGTGGCTGATCCGTGCAGCCATGGTGCGCATGACCTCCCCGTTGAGCCGCGGGCAGGAGGCGATCAGCTCGTGGAAATCGGACGCTTCGAGACGCGCGACACGCGTCGCCTCGGTCGCGCGCAGCCCCGCGATCGCGGGCGAGCGGAGCACCAGGGGAACTTCTCCACCGTACTCCCCAGGTCCATAGTGGTTGATGACGCGCTCCGTCCCACCCACCGTTTTCAGCACGTCGATCGCTCCGTCGAGCACGATGAAGAAGGCGGGCAATTCGCCTTCGTGAATCAGCCAGTCGCCCGGACGCACGCGCACATCCGCCGTGCGCCGGGCAATCACTTGCAACTCGGAGTCGGGAACCTCGGCGAACAGCGGCACAGCGCGGAGGAGCTCAGCGGTAATCATGGAGAATCGGCAGACGAATCGGCAGGAGGAAGCATTCTACGCACAAAGCCCTGTTCTTGTTGCCGGCCACCACCGGAGCGTGCAACATACCCACATCGCCAGCGGGGCCGCATGTCCCGCTAGCCCGCCACGATGCCGCGTTTCTCAGCGAATCTTTCGTTCCTGTTTACCGAGATGCCGTTCCTCGATCGCTTCGGAGCGGCGGCGCGCGCAGGATTCACGGCCGTCGAGTTCGCTTTCGCCTACGAGTATCCGCCGCGCGAGCTCGCGGCGCGGCTGGACGAGCATTCGCTCGCGCTCGTGCTGATCAACGCGCCGGCGGGCGATGCCGCCGCCGGCGATCGCGGGCTCGCGGCGCAGCCGGGCCGCGAGCACGAATTCGCCGCGAGCATCGCCACGGCGCTCAACTACGCACACGCGCTCGCCTGTCCACGGATCCATGTCATGGCCGGGCTGATAGCGCCTGGCGCGAATGGCGAGCAGCGCGGGCGACAGCGCGCTGCGTTCGTGCGCAACCTTCGCTTCGCGGCGCGGGAGGCGGAAGAGCGGGGTGTGGAGCTCACCATCGAGCCGATCAACACGCGCGACATTCCCGGCTATTTCCTGAACACGCAGGCCGAAGCACATGCCGTGCGCGAGGAGGTCGGCGCCGACAACCTGGAGGTGCAGATGGACCTCTACCACGCGCAGATCGTGGAGGGCGATCTGTCGGAGAAGCTTAGGCGCTGGCTGCCACACATCGGGCATATTCAAATCGCCGGCGTTCCCGGCCGCCACGAGCCGGACGTGGGCGAGATCAACTACGCGCACCTCTTCGCTCTGCTTGACGAGCTCGGCTACGGCGGCTGGGTCGGCTGCGAGTACCGCCCGCTCAACGGGACGGTGGACGGCCTCGGCTGGATCAAGGCCCTGCTGTAGCGAAGGCCCGCTTTGGCACTGTATGTGGCGCTGGATCGCGCTCGTCTGTCGTTAACTGCGCGTCGAGCTCCTTCCTTTCCTAAACCATGCCGACGCATCGGGGTGAAACAGCAATCCCAGCGCAATGAGGAACAGTGCATACTGCAAGACTCCGAGCGACCCGTCGACGGGGTAGTCGGTGAAGGTCGGAATCAGCGGCAGGAAGTTCAACGGAATGGTAACGATGAACAGCGCCACCAGCAGCCACCTTGCCCAATTGCGGCCCTTGCCGGTCTGAAATATCGCGTACAAGACGCCCGCCCAGATCACGAGCTTGACCAGAATTATGAAGTCCGGCGTTCGCACCTCCAGGTGGCGCAGCACGACAATCGCAGTTCGGATGACTCCGATCCCGATACCAACGTAGAGCATCCTGAGGGCAAGAACAACCTTCGCCGGCCTTTCCAACGTGGCTGCTGTTGGCATATCCCCCCGCTTCGTTTGTGTCAGAGTGATGAAGACTCGACCTTGCCGTGCCGCGGCACGCGCCTGGCAGAACACACCTGCCGGGTGACTAAGGTCTGATCTCGATAGGTGTCCCCACATCCACGGCCGCCCAGACTTCATCCATGCTCTGATCGCGCAACGCGATGCAGCCGGCAGTCCAGGAGACCGTCTGCAGTGCGGGCCAGGCCCAACCCCAGCCGTTCGGCATGCCATGGATCATGATCTCGCCGCCGGGAGACACACCGCGCTTCCTTGCATTCTCGCGGTCCTGTGCGTTGGGATAGGAGATGTGGATTGATTTATAGAACCTGCTGTTCGCGTTCTTATGGTCCAGCACGTAACGCCCCTCCGGCGTACGTTCGTCTCCTTCCTCCTGCTTGGGACCTTTGGGCTCTCCACCCAGTTGCACGGGATAGGCCGCAAGAACTTTATCTCCTTTCATGAGATAGAGCTGCCGTTCACTCTTGACGACCAAAACGGCGTCGGCCTTTTCCGCACCCGAGGCGCAAGCAGCAAACAGCAGCACCAGAGCGCAAGTCAGTCCTCCCGCTGCTTGAGCTCGTCCCATTTCACTCCTCCCCCTTGCCTCTGATAACGACGATTGGCGTGCCGACAGGCGCCCAAGCGAACAATAGCTTGGCGGCATCATCGCTCAGGCCCACACAGCCGTGCGAGCCGACCGATTCAGTCATATAGGAGCGCAGGTACGATCGTGCGTTGGGCGTCAGGGTGCCATGGATCGCCTTTCCGTCCGCGGTGAAGAACATGGCGTAAGGCATCTCTGAGCCATAGGTCTTGCTCACGTACTTCGAATGCTTCTTCAAGATCTTGTAATTGCCGGCCTCGGTCTCCTTTCCTTCTTTTCCGGTGACCACATCAAATGTATAGGCCTTATTCTCCCCCTCCAGAGCGACCAAGACCTGGCGATCGATGTAGACGCGAATCTGCTTCGTTTGCGCCGGTTCTTTGGCAGCAACGCTGGTAGCCGGTACAGCCAGCAAAACCAGCAGGACCAGCAAGATCATTCTGAGCGGAGCACCCATCACGACGCCTCCGTTTCTTGTAGGTGAAAACGTGATCAGAACTCGCTTCAGATGTGAGCGATTACAGGGAAAGTTAGGGCAATCCGCTCTCGTATGTCAAGGAGAAATGCGCAGCTACTTCACCGATCCCATCGTCAACCCGCGCACGATGAAGCGCTGACCGACCGCCATCAGGATCAGCGCGGGCACGGTCGCGATCACCGCGGCCGCGGCCATCTGCCCGTGCTGCGTTTCGTACTGCTGCGCGAAGCGCGCGATCGCCACGGGAACGGTCGCGGTGTCGCGCGAAGTGAGATTGAGCGCGGTCGAGAATTCGTTCCAGCTGAAGATGAAGTCGAGGACGCCCGCGGCGATCAGCCCCGGCGCGGCGAGCGGCAGCGCGATCGACCAGAACGCCTGGAGGGGAGGGCAGCCGTCGACCTGCGCGGCCTCGTTGAGCTCCGGCGGGATCTCGCGGAAGAAAGCCATCATCAGCCACACCGTGATCGGCAGGTTGAGCGTGACGTGCGTGAGCACGAGCGCGCCCAGCGTGTCGTACCAGCCCAGCTCGCGGAACGCGATGTACCAAGGGCCGACCAGCGTGAGCACGGGGATCATGTGGAAGAGCAGCGTCCAGCCGAGAAATCCCGTGACGACCCAGCGCGCCCAGCGGAAGCGGTACAGCGAATACGCGGCCAGCGTGCCGATGACGAGCGTGAGGAGCGTGCTCGCGGAGGCAACGATCAGGCTGTTGACGACGTTGGCGGCGAAGTCCGAGCGGCGGCTGAACAGCACGTCGGAGTAGTTCGACCAGGTCGGCGTGAAGGACCAGGCGCCGCTGTAGATCGCAATCTGCTGCTTGAGCGAAGTCATCGCGATCCACGCGAACGGGCCGATGATGGACGCAAGCGCGAGCGCGAGCAGGAGATAGCCGACGACGCGCTCGCGGCCCTTGAGCGGCAGGATGCTCGGAGACGGGATCGTCATGCGCCCGCTCTCGGGGCCAGCACGCGCCGGCTGACGAGCAATGCGGCCGCGATCGTCGCGATCAGTGCGAGCGAGAGCATCGCGCCGTAGCCGAGCTGGTTCTGCTCGAAGAACACCTTGTACAGGTGAAGGCTCACCAGCTCGGTCGACGTCCCCGGTCCGCCCGAGGTGAGCAGGAAGACCTCGTCGAAAGTCTTGAAGGCGAGGATTCCGCGGAAGACGAAGGCGATCGCCAGCGCGGGCTTGAGCAGCGGAATCATGACCTTGACGGCGATCTGGCTCGCCGTGGCGCCGTCGATACGCGCCGCCTCGATCACGTCGCCGGGGATGCCCTCCACCGCGGCGAACAGGATCAGGAAGACGAATGGCACCCAGTGCCACATGTCGACCAGGATGACCGCGGCGAGCGCGATCGAGGTCGAGCCGAGCCAGTTGATCGGGTCGAGCCCGACCGCGACCAGCGCCTGATTGAAGACGCCGAAGTCGTAGTTGTACATGAGCTTCCACATGCTGCCGATCGCGACCGGCGGCACCAGGATCGGCAGGATCATCACCGTGCGCGCGAGCCCCTTGCCGCGCTCGAGCCGCGCGACGAGGAGCGCGAGCAGCAACCCGAGCAGAACCTCGGCCGCCACGGCGGCGACGACGAAGATGGCGGTGTTGAGCGCCGCCGCCGCCAGCACGGTGTCACCGGCGAGCAGCGAGAAGTTGTGCGCGGGCGTGAAGCTCCACAGCGCACGGCCCTCGGCGAACTCGATCGTCGAGACACTCATGCGCAGCAGGTTGACCATCGGGTAGACGGTCAACGCGACGAAGAGCAGAACGGCCGGCAGCAGGCTCCAGTGCCGGAAGCTGCGGTTCACCGGGCGGCGCTATTCGGGCAGCGGCGGCAGCGAGCCGGTGCGCCGCCCGTTCTTCTTGAAGATTTCCTCGATTTCTTTTGCGGCGGTGTTGAGCGCTTTGCCGGAGCTCATCTCGCCGATCAGCGCCTGGTTCAGCCGCAGCCCCAGGACCTGCTCCACCTGCGCGCCCTCGGCGTAGCCCAGCTCCTGCACCGCGTACTTCTGCATCGAGAGGTACGCCGGCATCCAGCGGAACTTGGGATTGCTGCCGAGTTCCTCGAAAGTATCGCTGCGCACGGGAATGGCGCCCCCTTCTGCATACGCCTTCTGCGCGCCCGCGGTGAGGAACCAGCGCGCGAATGCGAGCGCAGCCTTCTTCTGCGCCTCGGGGAGATTCTTCGGCACCGCCATGTTCCAGTTGCCCAGCAGCGCCGGCGGCTTACCGCCCACGGGAGCCGGCACCGGCACGGCCATGATCTTGCCGACGACCGCCGATTTCGCCGGGTCGTCGAAGTTGCTCCATGCCGCGGACACGACCATGGCCTGCGCCGCTTTCCCGGTGGCGAGCAGCTGTATGACGTCACCCTGACCGAGCGCGCCTGCGTTGGGCGGCCCGCATTTCTTCTGCACCTCGATGAACAGATCGAGGGCCTGCTTCGCCTGCGGGCTGTTGATCGTCACGGTGTAGTCGCCGTTCTCCGCATCCTTGACGACGCTTGCACCGGTGCCGAGCATGAAGAACATCCACTCGAAGCGGATGCCGTTGCCGCGCTCGCCGCGGATCGCAACCGCATAGCGCTGCGGCGGGTTCTGGAGCTTCGCGCACGACGCAAGTACATCCTGCCAAGTCTTGGGCGGCGCGAGGCCGGCCTCCTTGAGCAGATCCTCGCGGTAAAGGAAGAGATCCACGTTGCCGTTCGGCGGCCAGGCCATCAGCTTGCCGCCGTTGGGCGTGCGCCAGCGCTTCGTCGCGTTCCAGTAGCCCGAATCACCGTAGCTCAGGACCTCCTTCGGCAGGTCGAACGCGGAATCGATCTCCTTCAGCGGCGTGAGGAAGCCGCCTTCGTAGAACTCGATCGTCCACTGCGTATCGAGGTTGACGAGATCGTACGGGCTCTTGTCGCCCCGCACTGCGTTGCGCGCCTTCTCGAGCATCCCGCCATAGGGCGTGGTGTCGAGCTTGACCTTGTTGCCGGTCTGCTTCTCGTACAGATCGACCACCTTTTCGAACCCGCCATACCATGGCGAGGAGTTGACGAGGATCGTGATCGGCGGCTGCTTGCCTACGTCTGCGAAAGGCTGCTGTGCAGCGGCGCCAAGGGAAAGCCCAGCCGTGGTTGCGAACACGGCGATGATGCGCAGGAACTGTCTCATCTTCTCCTCCGGGTGCTGTTGT
>DATJZM010000031.1:0-11662 GCA_035499135.1 Casimicrobiaceae bacterium
GGTTTAACCCGCTGATTCGAACCGCAGATCCGCCGCGAGCCGGGCGGTCATCTGGCTGTAACACGCGAATATGACAATCGCCACGTGCCGCGGTCGCCACTAAGAAAGGACCCTCGATGAACCCCAGGAAGTTCCTGACAATTTTGATCTGCGCCGCTGCAAGCTGCGGCATCGCAGCCCACGCCGCCGACATCACGGGTGCGGGCGCGACGTTTCCGTATCCGATCTATGCGAAGTGGGCGGAAGCCTACAGGGCCAAGACAGGCGTAGGGCTGAATTACCAGTCGATCGGGTCCGGCGGCGGGATCAAGCAGATCCAGAACAAGACCGTCGACTTCGGTGCGTCGGATATGCCGCTCAAGCCGGAGGATCTCGACAAGGACGGCCTGATGCAGTTTCCGACCGTTATCGGCGGCGACATTCCTGTCGTCAACCTGGAGGGTGTGAAGGCGGGCGAGCTCAAGCTCACGGGCCCGGTCCTCGCCGATATCTATCTGGGCAAGATCACCAAGTGGAACGATCCGGCGCTCACGAAGCTCAATCCGGGCGCCAAGCTTCCGGATTCCGAGATCACCGTCGTGCATCGCTCGGACGGCTCGGGCACGACGTTCATCTGGGTCAACTACCTTTCGAAGGTGAGCCCGGAGTGGAAGGCGAAAGTAGGGGAAGGCACATCGGTCGCCTGGCCCGTGGGCGTGGGCGGGAAGGGCAACGAAGGGGTCGCCTCGTACGTGCAGCGGGTCAAGGGCTCGATCGGCTATGTCGAGTACGCCTATGCACTGCAGAACAAGATGACTCACGCGCAGGTGCAGAACCGCGAGGGCAATTTCGTCAACCCATCGGCCGAAACCTTCAAGGCAGCCGCGGCGGGTGCCGACTGGAACAAGGCGCCCGGGTACTACCTGCTGCTCACCGACCAGCCCGGCAAGAATGCATGGCCGATCTCGGGTGCTACATTCATCCTGATGTACAAGACGCAGCAAAAGCCCGAAACGGCCAAGGAAGTGCTCAAGTTCTTCGACTGGGCGTACTCGCCCGACGGCGACAGACTCGCGGACTCGCTGGACTACGTTCCGCTGCCCGAGGCCGTTACGCAGCAGATCAAGACGACCTGGAGGGCGCAGATCAAGGACGCTTCGGGCAAGCCTGTATTCTGAACCGCCGCCCTCTGTTCCTCGCGTCGGCACCGAGCACCGTCGCTCATTGGCGGGGGAGTCTGCGCGGCCGGCGGGGTGCATCTGCTGCACGCAGAGGGCGGTCATGGGTCTAGACGCGGTTAAGGGCGTATCCCGCCGGCGGCGGGTTGCCCGCGAGGACGGATGATGGCAGCGACCGCGGAGAGCCTATCGACTACAATCGGCGCGCTGCCACCCCGCGCCAGCATCGCCAGGATGCCCGATCCGAAGCAGAAGAGGGTCCAGTTCCAGGACCTGCTCTTTCGTGCTGTCGCGCGCCTCTTCGCGTGCGCGGTGCTGGTGATCCTGGCGGGGATCATCGTATCGCTCGTCTACGGCAGCCTGCCGGCAATGCAGAAGTTCGGCCTCGGCTTCCTATTCACGTCGGAGTGGAACCCGGTCACCGAGAAGTTCGGGGCGCTGGTCCCGATCGTCGGCACGCTCGTGACATCATTCATCGCCTTGGCAATCGGCGTTCCGGTGAGCTTCGGGATCGCGCTGTTCCTCACCGAGCTCTCTCCGCTCTGGCTCAAGCGCCCGCTCGGCACGGCGGTCGAACTGCTCGCGGCCATCCCGAGCATCATCTACGGCGTGTGGGGACTGTTCGTACTCGCGCCGCTGTTCGCCGACCACGTGCAACCGTGGCTCATCAGCACGATCGGAGCGGCGCCGCTGATCGGTGTCCTCTTCAAGGGTCCGCCCCAGGGCATCGGCGTCCTCACGGCGGGATTCGTGCTCGCGATCATGGTCATCCCCTTCATCGCCTCGGTGATGCGCGACGTGTTCGAGGTGGTCCCGCCCGTGCTGAAGGAATCCGCCTATGGCATCGGTTGCACGACTTGGGAGGTGGTGCGCAACATCGTTCTTCCCTACACCAAGGTCGGGGTCATCGGTGGGATCATGCTCGGCCTCGGCCGCGCGCTCGGCGAGACGATGGCGGTTACCTTTCTCATCGGCAACGCGCACCAGCTCAATGCCTCCATCCTGGCGCCGGGCAACAGCATCGCGTCTGCGCTCGCCAACGAGTTCACCGAGGCAGTCGGAGATCTGTACACATCGGCGCTGATCGAGCTCGGATTGATACTGTTCGTCATCACGTTCATCGTCCTCGCGCTTGCCAAACTGCTGCTGCTCCAGCTTGCCAAGGGCGAGGGCAGGAAGACTTAGAGCCACGACCGGTCATGAACACGCTCTATAGACGCCGGCTGTATGTAAACAGGTTCAACCTCGCGATGTCGCTGCTGATGATGGGCTTCGGCATTGTCTTCCTGCTGTGGATCCTCTATACGCTGGCGGCGGCGGGGTTTCACGCCTTCAGCACGGCGCTGTTCACCCAGATGACGCCACCGCCCGGCAGCAACGGCGGCCTGCTCAACGCGATCGTCGGCAGTTTGATCATGGCGGCAACGGGCACGCTCATCGGGACGCCGGTCGGAATCTTCGCGGGAATCTACCTTGCCGAGTACGGCAGTCGCGGCTGGCTCGCACCGAGCACGCGATTCATCAACGACATCCTGCTCTCCGCGCCGTCCATCATCATTGGCCTGTTCATTTACCAGATCTACGTTTTCCAGGTTGGCCATTTCTCGGCCTGGGCGGGCTCCTTCGCGCTCGCGCTGATCGTCATCCCCGTGGTGGTCCGGACGACGGAGAACATGCTGCGTTTGGTGCCCGACAGCCTGCGCGAGGCGGCGGTTGCCCTCGGAACGCCGCAATGGAAGACGATCGTGATGGTGATCCTGCGCTCGGTCCGCGCCGGCGTCATCACCGGGGTGCTGCTCGCAGTGGCGCGGATCTCGGGCGAGACGGCGCCGCTGCTCTTCACGGCGCTCAACAACCAGTTCTGGAACATCGACCTCAACGCACCCATGGCCAACCTGCCCGTGGTCATCTTCCAGTTCGCGATGAGCCCGTACCACGACTGGCAGGAGCTTGCCTGGGCGGGGTCGCTGCTGATAACGCTCGCCGTGCTCGCCCTGAACGTGATGGCGCGGGCGTTCTTCCGCCAGTCCAAGCCGAAGTAACCTCGACCCCATGAACCTTGACATCTTCGCGAGTCCGCCCGAGACCGCGGTCCGGCCTGAAGCGCCGCCGGCGACCAAGGTCTCGATCCGTCAGCTCGACTTCTTCTACGGCAATTTCCTCGCCCTCAAGCAGATCAACCTGGATATCGCCGAGCGGCGCGTCACGGCGTTCATCGGCCCGTCGGGCTGCGGCAAATCGACGCTGCTGCGCACGGTCAACCGCATGTATTCGCTCTATCCGGGCCAGCGCGCGGTCGGCGAGATCATGTTCAACGGCCGCAACATCCTGGACACCGGCGTTGATCTCAACCTGCTTCGCGCGAAGATCGGCATGGTGTTCCAGAAGCCCACGCCGTTCCCGATGTCGATCTACGACAACATCGCCTTCGGTGTGCGACTCTACGAAAAGCTGAGTCCCCGGGCGATGGACGAACGAGTCGAGTGGGCTCTCGTCAAGGCAGCCATGTGGGACGAGGCGAAGGACAAGCTCAAGCAGAGCGGCATGGCGCTCTCCGGCGGGCAGCAACAGCGGCTCTGCATCGCCCGCGCCGTGGCGGTCAAGCCCGAGGTGCTTCTTCTCGACGAGCCGACCTCGGCGCTCGATCCGATCTCGACCGCGAAGATCGAGGAGCTCATCAGCGAGCTCAAGGCGGACTACACGATCGCCATCGTGACCCACAACATGCAGCAGGCCGCCCGCGTTTCAGACTACACTGCCTATATGTACCTGGGCGAGCTGATCGAGTTCGGGGCCACCGACGAGCTCTTCCTCAAGCCGTCTCGCAAAGAGACCGAGGACTACATCACGGGCCGCTTCGGCTGAAGCGCGGACCCTCGAAGGAATGCCCATGTCCGAACACACCTACAAGCAATTCGACGCCGAGATGCAGGAGATCCGCTCCGGCGTCATGGCGATGGGCGGGCTGGTCGAGACACAGCTTGCCCGCGCCATCCAGTCGCTGCGCCACCCGGAGCTTGACCAGATCGACACGGTGGCGGCCGACGAGCAGGCGATCAACCAGATGCAGATGAACATCGACCAGCAGTGCAGCCAGATCATCGCCAAGAGGCAGCCGGCCGCGATCGACCTGCGCACGATCCTCATCGTCGTCAAGATCGTCAACGAGCTCGAGCGCATCGGCGACGAGGTGAAGAAGATCGCCTACAAGGCGCAGCAGATGCAGCGCCCGGAGCGGCTGACCGCGGTGCGCCTGCACGACATCGCGCGGGCGGCGGAGTTGGCTGAAAACAATCTGCAGCTCGCCCTCGATGCTTTCGCGCGGCTCGACGTGAACGCGGCGGCCACCGTGGTGAGCAACGACGAGGCGATCGATGCTGCCTTTCTGGCCATCCTGCGGCAGCTCATCAGCTACATGATGGAGGATCCGCGCACCATTACGCCCGCGCTCGAGATCGTCTTCATCGCCAAATCGATCGAGCGCATCGGCGATCATGCCAAGAACATCGCCGAGAACGTGGTCCACGCGGTCAAGGGAGTGGACGTGCGCCACGCGACCGCGGAGCAGATCCGCGCCGAGGTTGCCGATTGACTGCACGGGGCACGCGATGATGCCGTCGATTCTGGTGGTCGAAGACGAGCCGGCGATCCAGGAGCTGCTACGGGTCAACCTCGAAGACGCGGGCTTCAACGTGCGCACGGTGGCCGACGCGGAAAGCGCGCTGGCCCAGATCAGGCACGCGCTGCCCGATTTGCTGCTGCTCGACTGGATGCTCCCCGGCCAGTCCGGCCTCGCCCTCGCGCGCGGCCTGCGCGGCGAGGCGCGCACGCGCGAGCTGCCGATCATCATGGTCACCGCTCGCGGCGAGGAGGCCGACCGTGTCGCGGGCCTCGAGGCCTGGGTCGACGACTACGTCACCAAGCCGTTCTCGCCGCGCGAGCTCAAGGCGCGCATCAAGGCTGTACTGCGACGGCGCGCGCCGGAGGCGGCGCAGGAGACGTTGACGGTCGGGCCTCTCCGCCTGGACCCGACAACGCATCGCGTGACCGCCGGCGACCGGCTCGTTCAACTCGGGCCGACCGAGTTCCGCCTGCTCAAGTTCCTCATGGCGCGCCCCGAGCGCGTGCACAGCCGCGCACACCTCCTCGACCAGGTCTGGGGCGATCACGTCTACATCGAGGAGCGCACGGTCGACGTTCATATCAGGAGGCTCCGACTTGCGCTCGAACCTGCCGAGTGCGCGCGGATGATCGAGACGGTGCGCGGCGGCGGATACCGTCTCGCCTCGCCGGGAGCCTGAGCGCAGAGCCTCACCGATGAGCTCGATCTGGCAGCGGGGGCTCCTCGCTCCACTGGCGGTGGGGGCCTTGGCGCTGCTGACCTGGCCGGTAGCGGGCGGCTTGTGGGCGCTCACCGTGCTTGCCCTGGGCTTGCTCGCAGTCCTCTGCTGGCATCTGTACCAGATAGATGCGCTGGCGCGCTGGGCTGGCGGCCCGCTCGACGCGCAGGTGCCGGAGGGACGCGGAACCTGGTCGCTTGCCTACGGAGCGCTCTATCGCCGCGTCAGGCTGCGTTCAGCGCTGCAGCGCGACCTGCGACTCGCTCTGGATCGCTTCGTGAGCGGCGCCGAGGCCCTGCCCGACGGCGTGGTCGTGCTCGACAAGGCTGACCGGATCCAGTGGGCGAACCCGCGCGCACAGGTGCATCTGGGCATCGACATGCGGCACGACGCGGGCGCGCCAGTCGTCAACCTGGTGCGCCAGCCCGACTTCATCCAGTACCTCTCCGGCGGCGACTTCAGCGAGCCGGTCGTCCTGGCTTCGCAGCGGGAGGCGGGCGCGACGCTGTCAATCCAGATCGTCCCCTTCGGCGTCGAGCAGAAACTGCTGATGAGCCGCGACATCACTCGCCTGGAGGCCGTGGCGCGCCTGCGACGCGACTTCATCGCCAACGTCTCGCACGAGCTCAAGACGCCGCTCACCGTGCTCGGCGGCTTTCTCGAGACACTGTCCGATCTGCAACTCGACGAACGCCAGCGCCAGCGCTATCTCGCACTGATGCAGGAGCAGACCCAGAACATGCAGCGGCTGGTCGACGACCTGCTCACACTCTCGGCGTTGGAAAGCGAGCACAGCGTGCACCAGGAAACCGAGTTCGCGATCGTGCCGCTGCTGTTGCAGGCTTCTGCCGACGCGAAGGCGCTGTCTGGGGGACGTCACGAGATCACGCTGTCGATTCGCGATGCTGCGAATGTCATCGGGGGCCGCGACGAGCTGGCGAGCGCGTTCGGCAATCTGGTGAGCAACGCGGTGCGCTATACGCCCGACGGCGGTCGCATCGCGCTCGACTGGCGCGTCACTGCGGAGGGCGGCGAGTTCACGGTGGCCGACACGGGCATCGGGATCTCGGCCGAGCACATCCCCCGGCTCACCGAGCGCTTCTACCGCGTCGATCGGAGTCGCTCGCGGGCCACCGGCGGGACGGGACTCGGGCTCGCCATCGTCAAGCACGTGCTCATCCGCCACCAGGCCGAGCTCGCGATAGACAGTGCACCGGGCCAGGGTAGCCGGTTCACCGTGCGGCTGCCCTCCCGTCGCGTCAAGACCGTGGGCGAGGCGGTCGCGCCGGAAGCGGCCACCGGCCAGGCTCCGGTAGACCACTAGCTGCTGTCCAAGCTCGCGATCCGCGCGACGAGCGCCTGAGGCGCGAGCCGCCCGCCGGCACTGCTCGCTCGCGAGCAAAGCCCGCTTCGTTGTCTGCGCCCGCCCGTGCGCGGCATCGCGGCGCGGTTCGCGAAGGACCGGCACGCGAGTCCGTCCAATCAACTACCCGATCAAGTCAGGGAAGCCGGCGTGCATCCGCTCTCGCGACGTGCCTCGATCGATCAGGTCGGCACGACGGCCCGGGTCGCCGGGCGATCGCATCGCGTACGCCGGGGCAACCGTGGAATGCAGTTTGACATACGGTATATACGGTATATAATTAATATCGGTTGAAACATCCATGGCTCCAGGCAATGCAGAGGCTCGGTCGATGGTAAGAGTCAAGCCAGGCAAGGTGATCCGCGACAGCTTCACGATGCCGCTTGCGGACTATGGATTGATCGGCGTGCTCAAGAGGCGATGCATCAACGTGGGAATCGCCATGAAGAAGAGCGAGCTGTTGCGGGCAGGTCTTACGGCACTGCAACGGCTGCCCGACGCGGATCTGGCCCAACTCGTTGCCACGGTCGAGAGCGTCAAGACCGGGCGGCCACCCGGCAAGAAGAAGAAAGGCAAGAAGAAGCGCCGACAGAAGCACCGAAGCAAGAGCAAGAGACGATGACGAATGCATGTGGGAGCGACTTAGATGATGGGAACCGCACAATCCGTCATGCCGACGGGCACACCGGCGCAACAAGCGATGATCGGCTCGCAGGTCGTGCTCGACCTCTACGATTGCAGGACGGAGCATCTCGACGATATCGATTGGGTAAAGACAACCCTGATGAATGCTGCACGCGCGGCGGGAGCGACGATCGTCGATACGGTGTTCCACAAATTCGCTCCGTGGGGCATCTCCGGCGTCGTCGTCATCGCGGAATCGCACCTTGCCATTCACATATGGCCGGAGATGCGCTATGCCGCGATCGACGTGTTCACCTGCGGTGAAAGTGTGCGCATGGATATCGCAAGCGCCCTGTTGGCGCGTGCATTTCGTGCCCAGCGCTCGGTGCAGAGACACTTCACCCGGGGCGAGTTGATCTGGACGAACTCCCGCAAGGGCACGAATGCGGGACATCCCGCACCGGCGCCGTTCAAAGTGGCGGGCGGACGCTAGCGCCGCGGCGCAACACGAGGCTACGCCAACGCTGCAGGCAGGTTGCGCCCCGCGT
Organism: Casimicrobiaceae bacterium; assembly: GCA_035499135.1. Taxonomy (GTDB): domain Bacteria; phylum Pseudomonadota; class Gammaproteobacteria; order Burkholderiales; family Casimicrobiaceae; genus PALSA-1003. Next base: position 8,033 of record DATJZM010000031.1, read on the forward strand.
CGGAGCCGACGACGGCGGCTACCAGTACCTCATCGCGGCGCCGAACAGCGCCTTGAGATCGTCGTGCGAGACATCTTTGGGTGCGTTCCTGATGACGCGCCATTGCGGCTCCGCGCCGGCTGCCAGCGCATCGACGTCGGCGGCACCGAAGCCGAGATCCGACAGGCCGTTGGGAAAACCTACCGCGCGCATGAGTTCGATCACTCGGCCGGCGAGCGCCTCGCCGGCTTCCCCCGCGTCGCGTGGCTTGACGCTGCGCGTATCGCCGCCGAGGCAGGCCGCTCCCTGCACGTGCCGCTCAGGGCTGCAGGCCGCCGTATAGCGCCAGACCGACGGGTTGTTGAGCACCACCGCCATGCCGTGAGGCACGAGCGTCTTGCCCTCCGGATATCCTGGCACACGATAATCGCGCGCGAGTCCCGACACGGCGTACGAGAGTCCATGCGGCAGATGACACCCGGCCGCGTTGAAGGCGATGCCGGCAAGCATCGCGGCGTACATCATCTCGGTGCGCGCCTCGAGATCGGAGGCGTCACTCACCGCCCGGACGAGATAACGCCCGACGCCCTTCAGCGCCTCGCTCGCCAGCGCGTCGGAGAACGGATTCGCGCCCTGCGACACAGGCCTGCCCGTACCTTTGGCCGGGTTGGACCGCTTCGGCCAGGGACGCGCGGTCAGCGATTCGAGCGCATGGCTCATGCAATCGAAGCCGCTCGCTGCGACGACGTTGCGCGGAAGGGTGGCCGTGACGTTGGGATCGATGAGCGCGGCCGTGGGAATGAGCCGGCGCGAAATCATGCCTGTCTTCGCGTTGATCTCGGTCAGGTTGAAGATCGCGATCCCGGTCGTCTCGGAGCCCGTGCCGCACGTGGTCGGACAGGCGATGTGCGGCTTGAGCGGACCCGGGACGCGCTGCCCGGCGCCGATGGGCGCGTTCACATAGGTCATGAAGTCGGCTGGATGCGTGGCATACAGGTTGGCCGCCTTGCAGGTATCCATGACCGAGCCGCCGCCTACGGAGACATAGCCGTCGAAGCGCCCCTCGGCGGCGAACTTGGTGGCGGCCTTGAACGACGCGGTGGTGGGCTCGACGACGACCTCGTCGTAGACAACCGCGTCCAGTCGCGCTGCTGCGAGCGCCGAACGTACCGTCGCGACGTGCGCCGAGTCGCGCAGCGTCCGGTCGGTGAACAACGCAACGCGCGACATGCCGAGTCCGCGCGCCAGGTCACCTGCCTCGGCGAGGCAGCCGTGCCCGAAGGTAAACGTGGGCATCCCGATCGTGAATGCCTTGTCGCTTTCCTCGGTGAGTGCGAAATCAGCGTGGCAGCAGGGCATGAGCTAACTCCTTCCTTCGGAAAGTTATCACAGACACGCGACGACGCCGATGCCGCGAAGCACGCGCGTCTCACGCCGCGGATCGTGCGGCGTCGACCTTTCGGTCCCGCAGGATGAGGTCCGCTGCTTTCTCCGCGATCATCACCACGGGAACGTTCGTGTTTCCCGAGACGAGGGTGGGCATGATGCTGCAATCGACGACGCGTAGCCCGTCGACTCCGTGGACGCGCAGCGTCGAATCGACGACGGCCATGGGATCGCGCGCCAGGTCGCCCATCTTGCAGGTGCCGCTCGGATGGAAGATGGTGCCCCCGGTGTTGCGGGCGAACTCGAGCAGCTCGTCGTCGGTGCGGGCCTCGCTTCCCGGGCGGTACTCGCCTTTGACCAAGGGCGCGAGCGCGCGGGTGGCGCCGAGAGCGCGCGCCAGCCTGATTCCCGCAACGAGCGTGCGACAATCCGCCTCCGCCGAGAGGTAGTTGGGTTGCATCGCTGGCGCGGCGAGCGGATCGGGCGACTTGATGCGCACCGTGCCTCGCGACTCCGGGCGCAGCTGGCAGACCGACATCGTGAAGCCGGAGAAGTCGTGGGTCGGGGAGCCGGCCATGTCCGAGGAGAGCGTCGCCACGTGGAACTGCACCTCGGGCGTTCGGGCGGCGGGGTTGATGCGCGCGAAGATGCCTCCCTGGTTTATGCCCACCGCCATCGGGCCGTTGCGGGTGAACACGTAGTCGAGCCCCATGCGCAACGTGCGCCACCAGCTGCCGAGATCGTCGTTGGTAGTGATCGGCCGGGTGCACCGGAAGATCACCCGCGCCTGCAGGTGATCCTGGAGGTTCTCGCCCACCCCCGGGAGGTCATGCACCACACGGATGCCGAAGGCATCGAGAAGCGCTCGGGGTCCCACCCCGGAGAGTTGCAGGAGCTGCGGAGACTGGAGCGCGCCCGCGCAAAGCAGCACCTCCCGGCGCGCTACGACCGAGGTCTCGGCACCGTTCTTGCGGAAGCGGACGCCGGTCGCGCGTCGCCCGTCGAAAGTGACTGCCAGTGCAGTTGCGTCGGTCTCGACCGTCAGGTTGGGCCGGCCTCGCGCCGGGTGCAGGTATGCGACGGCGGTGCTGCAGCGCCAGCCGCGGCGCGTATTGAGATGGTAATAACCCACGCCCTCCTGCGCCGCACCGTTGAAGTCGTCGTTGCGGGCGATGCCCAACTCGTTGCCGGCGGCGATGACGGCCTCGATCAGCTCGTGCTTGCGCTCGATCGGGGAGCACCACAGAGGGCCGTCGCGCCCGTGATACGCCGCGTCGCCGTCGATCGCGTGCTCGAGGCGCTTGAAATACGGCAGGACCTCCGCGTAGCCCCAGCCGGGATTGCCGGCTGCGGCCCAGCGGTCGTAGTCCTCGCGCTGGCCGCGGATGCAGATCAGGCCGTTGATCGCGCTCGAGCCGCCGAGCGTCTTGCCGCGCGGCCAGTAGATGCGGCGGCCGTTCATGCCGGGCTCGGGCTCGGTCTGGAAGCACCAGTTCACGCGCGGATTGAACATCGTCTTCGCGTAGCCGATCGGCACGTGGATCCAGGGATAGGTGTCCCGGGGGCCGGCCTCGAGCAGCAGCACGGAGTGCCGCCCGTCGGCGGAGAGCCGGTTGGCGAGCACGCAGCCCGCCGATCCGGCGCCGACGATCACGTAGTCGTGGATCACGGGCGAATTCTAGTCGGCCGCGGGCTCCGGCCTGCGCCCGGTAATTGCGCAGAAAGGGCGCTGGTTTGACACTCGGGAACGGAAATTGCTAAAATGTGCAGTTTCGTTGGAGGGGTTCCCGAGCGGTCAAAGGGAGCAGACTGTAAATCTGCCGGCTCTGCCTTCGAAGGTTCGAATCCTTCCCCCTCCACCAGGTCAGGAAGGCCCAAGCGGGTGTAGCTCAATGGTAGAGCAGAAGCCTTCCAAGCTTACGACGAGGGTTCGATTCCCTTCACCCGCTCCAGCCAAGGGCGCTTCATACGGACGAGCAGACAGCACAGGGCACACGCGAGGCAGCAAGCCCATGTAGCTCAGTGGTAGAGCACTCCCTTGGTAAGGGAGAGGTCGTGCGTTCAATCCGCACCATGGGCACCACGGACTGCAGGGGTAGCGTAGGTAATTGCGAGGAGTATGAAACATGGCCAAAGCCAAATTTGAGCGGACCAAGCCGCACGTGAACGTGGGGACGATTGGTCACGTGGATCACGGCAAGACGACGCTGACGGCGGCGATGACGCACATTCTGGCCAAGAAGTACGGGGGCGAGGCGCGCACTT
>DATJZM010000032.1:0-9060 GCA_035499135.1 Casimicrobiaceae bacterium
TGTCCGGCGAACTGGCCATCGAGCGCGACACCACCGACAGCCAGCTGCGCCTGTCAGTGTTCGACGAATTCGTGTCCGATGCGCTGATCTCGCAGACATCGATCATCCCCGGCTACGCCACGCCGGTCTCGTTCACGCAAAACATCGGCAAGACGCGCCAGACCGGGGCGGAACTGGCGGGCCAGCTCGACAACGTGGTGCTGAAGGGGCTGTCGTTCTCGGGCAACGTTACGTATGTCGATGCGACGATCCTGTCGGACGGCAACTTTATCTCATCGACCGGCACCACGGCAGTGGGCAAGCGCGTGCCATACGTGCCCACCTGGCGCGCGACGCTCGCCGCGACCTACCGGCCCGACGCGCGCTGGGCGTACACGCTCGCCGCGCGGTATAGCGCACGCGTGTACGCGACGGTCGACAACAGCGACATCAATCCGGCGACCTACGGGGGCTTTCAGGACTTCTTCGTGATGGACGCCCGTGTCCACTGCCAGCTGGACAAGCACTGGAGCGGCGCGCTCGGCGTCGACAACCTCAACAACCGCAAGTACTTCCTGTATCACCCGTTCCCGCAGCGCACGTTCTACGCGGAACTGAAGTACGACCTCTGATCGCGACCGGCGTCACGCGAGCGACGCCACGATCCCCCTCATCGAGGAACACGCCATGTCATCGATCGCCGATCCCGACTTCCGCGCTACGCGCGCGCACAGTTTCCCCAGTGCGTACCGCACGCTATGGCGCTGGCATTTCTATGCCGCGCTGTTCGTGATGCCGCTGCTCGTCGTGCTCGCCGTGACCGGCACGATCTACTGCTTTCAGCCGCAGATCGAACCGCTGCTGTATCCGCAGCGGTTCGTCGTGACGCCACGGACGTCGCCGCGACTCGACGAAGACGCACTGCTTGCGAGCGCCCGCGCCGCCATGCCGCCAGACGCCGTGCCGACGACCGCGCGCATCGCGTCCCGCAAGGACCGTAGCGCCGAGTTCATCTTCCGGCTGCCGGACGGCCACAAGGAAAGCGTCTACCTGAATCCCTACGACGGCGCGATACTCGGCACGCTCGACGTCGATGGCCGCTTCATGCAGGTCGACCGGATGATTCACCGCAAGCTGCTGCTCGGCAGGCCGGGCGAATTGCTGATGGAGCTCGTCGCGTGCTGGACGCTCGTGATGATCGCCACCGGCGTTGCGCTGTGGTGGCCGCCCGAGACGGCCTCGCTGCGCGCGGCGCTCGCGCCCGATCTCACGCGCCGGGGACGGCCGCTTTGGAAAAGCATTCATGCAACGCTCGGCATCTGGCTCGCCATTGGCGCATTTGCGTTTGTGACGACTGGCCTGCCGTGGACCGGCTCCTGGGGCAAGCATTTCAAGGCGCTCGCGACCAGCGTCAAGCTCGGCTCCCCGCCGGGTTCGTGGGGCGGACGGCCGATGCACTCGAAGGGGCCGGGGCAGCCGGCCGCGCGCAACACGAACGCGGACCTGCATGCGGCGACGTCTGGCATGGATTCGATGCCGGGCATGACGATGGACGACATGCCTCTGCCCCAGGTGCCCTGGGCGGTCGGCGCGGTGCATGTGCCCAATTCGCCCGCTGCCGGTGCACCCGGCGCCAGCCCGTTGCCGCTTGTGCGCATCCTCGCGCAGATGCGCGCGAGCGGACTCACTGACGGCTACGACATCGCGCTGCCGACCTCGCCTGAAGGCGTGTACACCGTGTCGTACTTTCCGGCGGACCCGAAGCTCGAGCGCACCGTGTACATCGACCAGTACAGCGGCGCAGTGCTGAAGGACATTCGCTATCGCGACTATGGCGCCGTCGGCAAGGCGATTTCGTACGGCACGTCGCTGCACATGGGCCGCTACTTCGGCGTGGCGAACCAGATCGTCTGCGCGGCGATTTCGCTCGGGCTGGCAATGCTCGCCATCACAGGCTGCGTGACGTGGTGGAGGCGCCGGCCGTCCGGCGCGCTCGGCGCCCCCGCGCGCGAACGCGCCCCTGTGCGGATGCGCGGCTGGAAAGCCGCGCTCGTCGTCCTTGGCATCGTATTCCCGCTCATGGGCGTGACGCTTGTCGCGGTCTGGGTGGCCGACCGCGTCCTGTTTGGCCGCGCCGCCCAACCCGCCGTGTCGTGATCGACGCAACCCGTCCTGCTATATCAACCGGAGAAGACCATGAAACCTTCAATGAAAACAACCCTCCTGCCGCTCGCGTTAAGTGTCTGTGCCGCGTCTGCGCTGGCAGCCCCGGCGTCCGTCATGGTGTCGGACTGCTGGGTGCGCGCGCTGCCCGGCAACCTGCCGTCTGGCGGCTATTTCAGCGTGATGAACATGAGCGACAAGCCCGTCGACCTGACCGGCGTCAAGACCGACGCCTTCGGGATGGCCATGCTCCATCAGACGCAGAGCAATGGCAGCACGTCAAAGATGGTTATGGTCGAGAAGGCCACGGTCCCGGCGAACGGCACGCTCAAATTCACGCCCGGGGGCTATCACGTGATGCTCGAGCAGCCGAAGCAGCCGGCCAAGGTCGGCACGTCGATTCCGCTGACGTTCTCGTTCAGCGATGGCGAGACGGTGACGAGCGAGTGCGCGGTGAAGAGCGCCGGCGCGACATCGAACTGACGAGCCGTCGTTCGGGGACCCTGCCGGGGTGCACACATTCGATATGCGTACCCCAACGCGAATCGCCACGGCAGACATCGTCCCTGTCCGGTTCAGGGCCGGCGCGTTTACTTTCCTGAAGTCGATTCGCCGGCCTCCAACCCTTGCATCATTGGTCCACTGGAAACGACAGTGAAGTCCACCGTACACAGTGTCACTTCGACCTTCGCGTCCGAAGCGAACCGCCGCCTGGTCTACGCCGGCGCCATCGTCGTGGCGCTGCATGCCGCGCTCATCGCGCTCGTGTTGACGAGACGTGATATCGCCGCGCCCGTCGCCGTCGTATCGCGCACGATCACAGCCGCGCTGCTTCAACCCGAGCCGGAAACCGCACCGGCGGCAATCCAGTCGGTGCCGACTCCGACGCCGCCGAAACCCGTGCGGCACGTGACGCGCGCAAAGCCGAAGATCCAGCCGAAGTCCACGCCGCCCCCGTTGCCGGTCGCCGAGGTGCCGTCTCAGCATCAGGTCGAAGCGCCCGCCGGGCTGACGCCGCCCGCGCCTGCCGCCCCGGAGCCCGCACGGACCGCCGCGCCTCCGCAGGACAGGCCGACGATGGCGCTGAGCGCACCGAAAAACGTCTCGCACCTCGACTGCCGGATCGTGCAGCCGGACTATCCGATGCTGTCAAAGCGGCGCGGCGAGACCGGCATCGCTTATGTGCGCTTCGTGGTCGGCCTGACCGGCCAGATTGGGAACATCGAACTGAAGAAGAGCAGCGGCTACGGCCGGCTCGACGACGCCGCGCTCGACGCGATGCGCGACAGTTCGTGCAAGCCGTATCTGGAAAACGGCGAGCCCGTGCGCGCCGCGTATACGCAGCCTTTCGACTTCAACCTGCACGACTGAAACCGTGCCCGAACCATGACTTAAAAGGAATGGCAATGCAGAACTATGGTATCGCCCACGTGTGGGCGCAAGGGGATTTCGTGACGTGCGGCATCGCGCTCGCGCTGTTGATCATGTCGGTCCTGTCGTGGTGCGTGATCGTCGTGAAGAGCTGGAACGTCATGCGCCTGAAGCGCCTGACGAAGAATGCCGAACGGGCGTTCTGGCATTCGGACGATTTTGCCGACGGCATGAAGAACCTGGGCAACGGCACTCGTGAGGACAATCCGTTCCTCGCACTTGCGCTGTCGGGCCAGGAAGCCTCCGAACATCAACTCCAGACACAGCCGCAACTGCACGACCGGATGGACGTGTCCGACTGGATCACGCGCTGCCTGAAGGACACGATGGATGACTCGGTCGCGAAGATGCAAAGCGGCCTCGCGGTGCTCGCGTCGATAGGCAGTACGGCGCCATTCGTGGGCCTGTTCGGCACCGTGTGGGGCATCTATCACGCGCTGCTCACCATCGGCGCGACGGGGCAGACCTCGATCGACGCGGTCGCGGGCCCGGTCGGCGAGGCGCTGATCATGACGGCGTTCGGCCTCTTCGTGGCAATACCGGCGGTGCTCGGCTATAACGCGCTCACGCGCGCGAACAAGGCGATCGTGACCAGGCTGAACCGCTTCGCGCACGGGCTGCATGCGTTCTTTGTGACGGGCGCGCGGCTGTCTTCTTCGAAGGGCAATCTGCGCGTCGCCGCACGCGGCCAGTAACAACGGAGACTTCCTATGGCGATGAGCCCCTTTGCAGGCGACGATGACGACGGCCTGATGAACGAGATCAACATGACGCCGCTCGTCGACGTGATGCTGGTTCTCCTGATCGTATTCATGGTGACGATCCCGGTGGTCCGCCACTCGGTGAAGATCGACCTGCCGCACGCGAGCAGCCAGAAGGAGGACACGAAGCCGACGCATATCGACGTGTCGATCGATGCGGAAGGCACGGTGCTCTGGGACGGCATGCCGGTCGACGACGATTCACTGCGCGCGAAGATCATGATGGCCGCGCAGGCGACACCGCAGCCCGAGTTGCATCTGAACGCGGACCGCAAGGTCGCTTACGAGAAGATCGCACAGGTGATGTCGGCCGCGCAAACCGGCGGCCTCACAAAAATCGGCTTCGTGACCGTCCCGCCGCGTCGTTGACGTACCCCTCGGCCCATTCGGCGCGTCTGGCGTCGACGCGCACTCCGCAGGTCAATTGACATCAGGCGCCACGGTGGCGTGTTGTCGCGCGTTGACGCAATGACCGTTGCACTCCGTTACTGGTCGCCCGGCATGAGAGAGGACGGATGTCCTAAGTGGGTCGGGTTGCGCCAACCGCGTCGGGCGCTGGTCGGCCAGGACGCGCCATTGGCGTCGATCTAAAGTTTGACATTTGGGCGGCGGCTTCGCTCCGTTGCCGGACGCTTGCGTACCGATACCGCACGCTGACGAGACTGCGCGTGTGGGGGAAACGAAGCGCGGCGGGCTGATTGCGCTTCGAGCACCTGAAAAAAGCCGGAGGCGCAAACCTCCGGCTCTGCGGGCAACGCTCAAGTGGCTCCCTAAAGGCAGCCGCTCGGTGCAGTCTCGCGTCAGGCCAGGTCGAAGCGGTCGAGGTTCATCACCTTGACCCACGCGGCGACGAAGTCGTTGACGAAACGCTCCTTCCCGTCGGCACTGCCGTAGACCTCGGCCAGCGCCCGCAGGATCGAGTTCGAACCGAACACGAGGTCCACGCGGGTTCCTGTCCACTTGAGCTGGCCCGTCTTGCGGTCATAGCCCTCGTAGATATCGCCGGCCGGCTTCCACTCGGTGCCCATGTCGAGCAGATTGACGAAGAAGTCGTTCGTCAGCGCGCCCGGAGTGTTTGTGAAGACACCGTGCTTGCTACTGTCTGCGTTGATGTTGACGGCGCGCAGACCACCGATCAGCGCGGTCATCTCCGGAGCCGTCAGGGTCAGCAACTGGGCCTTGTCGATCAGCAATGCGTCGGCCGGAACCGGCGACCTGGTCTTCTCAAAGTTGCGGAAGCCATCGGCGACGGGTTCAAGAACAGCCATCGCGACTGCATCGGTCTGCTCGGCAGTGGCATCCACGCGGCCCGGCGCGAACGGCACCGTGAGCGCGAGGCCCGCTGCCTTTGCAGCCATTTCGATGCCGACGCTACCGGCCAGCACGATCACGTCGGCGAGCGACGCCTTGCCCGAAGCCTTCTGGATTTCTTCCAGCTTCGCCAGCGTGCCGCCGACGGGCTGGTTGACGGCCCAATCGCTCTGAGGCGCGAGTCGGATGCGCGCGCCGTTGGCCCCGCCGCGCTTGTCCGAACCACGGAAGGTCGAGGCCGAAGCCCACGCAACCGCGACGAGTTCCGAAGCCGACAGGCCCGAAGCCGCGATCTTCGCCTTGAGTTCGGCGATGTCGGTCTCGCTCGGATGGTGCGTCGCCGCTGGCAGCGGGTCTTGCCAGATCAGGTCTTCACGCGGCACTTCCGGGCCGAGATAGCGTGCCTTCGGGCCCATGTCGCGGTGGGTCAGCTTGTACCACGCACGTGCAAAGGCTTCGGCAAGCGCCTGCGGATCATCGAGGAAGCGGCGTGAGATTTTCTCGTAGGCCGGGTCCATGCGCAGCGACAGGTCGGTTGTGAGCATGGTCGGCTTGCGCTTGGGCGAATCGGGCCTCGGGCCAGGGATGACCGCTTCGGCATTCTTGGCGACCCACTGGATCGCGCCCGCCGGGCTCCTTTCCTGTTCCCATTCGTACTTGAAGAGGTTTTCGAGGAAGGCATTGCTCCATTGCGCGGGCGTTTGTGTCCATGTGACCTCGATGCCGCTGCCGATCGCGTCACCGCCCGTGCCCGACTTGTAGGTACTAGCCCAGCCGAGGCCCTGCAGTTCGACCGGAGCCGCTTCCGGAGGGGGGCCCACGTGGGTCGCCGGTCCCGCGCCGTGGGTCTTGCCGAAAGAGTGACCGCCGGCAATCAGCGCGACGGTCTCTTCGTCGTTCATTGCCATGCGGGCAAAGGTCTCGCGGATGTCGACCGCCGCCGAGACCGGGTCGCCATTGCCGTCCGGGCCTTCCGGATTGACGTAGATCAGGCCCATCTGTACGGCGGCGAGCGGATTATCGAGATCGCGCTTGCCCGAGTAACGGCTGTGCTTGTTGTTCGGATCGTTGCTGAGCGCGAGCCAGGTCGTTTCCGCGCCCCAGTACACGTCGTTGTCCGGCTCCCAGGTATCTTCGCGGCCGGCGCCGAAGCCGAAGGTACGGAAGCCCATAGTTTCGAGCGCGACGTTACCGGTCAGGATCAGCAGGTCGGCCCACGAGATCTTCTGACCGTACTTCTGCTTGATCGGCCACAGCAGGCGGCGCGACTTGTCGATGTTGACGTTGTCGGGCCACGAGTTCAGCGGCGCGAAGCGCTGCTGGCCCCGACCCGCGCCGCCACGGCCGTCGACCGTGCGATAGGTACCGGCGGCATGCCAGGCCATACGGATGAATTGCGGGCCATAGTGACCGAAGTCGGCCGGCCACCACTCTTGCGAGTCGGTCATCAGCTTGCGCAGGTCGGCCTTGAGGGCCGCATAGTCGAGTTTCTTGAATTCGTCGCGGTAGTTGAATTTCCGACCAAGCGGATCGGATTTGTCTGAATGTTGATTCAGGAGGTCAACGCGTAGCTGGTTGGGCCACCAATCCTGGTTGGTCATGGTGCCAGCAACAACGCGTGTGGCAATGGAGGCATCGCCCGAGAACGGGCATTGAGCTTCGGATGACATCGTTCTCTCACTAGGTCCCGGTTGTTCAAAGGCCGTGCCAGCACCACGACATGTATGCGGGCACAACCCGCCAGGACAGCATAGTCCATTCTTATGGCAAGCTTATTGAGTTGCGCTATGGCGGCGATAGCCTCTGACACCGAAGTCAAAGGGCGCCGAAAACTGCCGGTTTCTCGCGTCGCCCGGGAAAACAAGTTGCGATTGCACCGCGGACCTGACATGCCTGCCCGGATATTCCCAGCGCCCAAGCCCGGCGTCACTGTCTGAAGCACCCCAAATGCGGGCATCGAGGTGTCGAGGAGCCGAACGACGGCTGAGGGTCGCGTTATGCCATTTGCATGAGGTGCGCACCCGAGGAGATTGTCGAGCTCAGCCGTGGGGCGCTGGTCGGCCACTAACAGCCGGTCGCGCTCCGTCCTTGAACGACTGCTCAATACTGAAAGCAGGCGTTCACCGCGGCCGAGGATAACGGGGGGAGCGCCGCCTCTGCCGTTCAGTTCCATTCGGGCGCGATAGCTCTGCGACCGCCCCCTTAGATGCTGACAGGCGTCGTTCACGGAAACCCGATGAAGTACATTCGCTTATCTTTCGAAGGGTGTACTTCACGAAATCCTGTCACAATGCCTGTGAGCAACGAGCAGAACCGCCAGCCAACAGGCTGATGCGCTTTCCGTAACGACCAGACATCTAATACAACGATGAAGGTTAACTGGACTCTCGCCGTTGCTACTGCGGCGCTATGCACGGGTGCGGGCCGCGCGTCGGCCCAGGAATTCGCGCTGTACACCGGACCGTTGGCCGGTGAGCATAGCCATTCCTACGCGTGGTCGGTCGACTATACAGAGGGATTCGGCCGGTACCTTGCCGGCAGCATCACCTGGCTGAACGAAGGCCATATTCCCGATCATCACCGCGATGGCCCGCTCGTGCAGGTGTGGGGCAGATTTCCACTCGCGCAGCGGAGGTTCGTCGTCGCTCTCGGCGTGGGCCCTTATCGTTACTTTGACACGGAAGCAGCCGAGCAGGGCCTCGGATATTCGAATACGCATGGCTGGGGCATCGTCTACAGTGCACGCGCCACGTGGTATTCATCGCAGCGCTGGACGGCGAATCTGCAGCTCAATCACGTGCAGGTAACGAACGGGCCGTCGACCACGGCAGTCATGCTCGGCGTCGGCTATCAGCTGGACGCACCGGACACGCCGGGCCCGCGCGAGTTCGCGCTGCCGCGCACGCACAAGGTCACGAACAATGAAATCACGCTAATGGCGGGCGCGTCGATCCTGAATAGCCTCGATTCGCAGACATCGGCAGCGGAGGCAGTCGAATACAGGCGTGGGCTGACAAACTATCTTGATGCAACGCTCGGCTATCTGCACGAAGGCAACGTTCTGACCGCGCGGCGTGACGGCGTGACCGCGCAACTCTGGCTCACGCGGGCATTCTTCAACGAGCGTCTGGCGCTGGGCGTCGGCGCTGGAGCCTACGTGGCAATCCATCATGGCGAGTCGACTGAAAATGGCGACACCGGGGGCGACGGCATTCTATCTGGACTCGTGTCGATATCGGCTTCGTATCGCGTCACGCAACACTGGTCCGCGCGAGTGACGTGGAACCGGGTGGTCACCCGCTATAGCCGCGATACAGATGTGATCTTGGCTGGTATCGGCTACCGGTTCTAGCGGGCAACTGTCCGTAGTCTGCGCGGGAGCGTTCACCGAAGAAGTGGTGTCGACTGGCAGCAA
>DATJZM010000033.1:0-15363 GCA_035499135.1 Casimicrobiaceae bacterium
GTGACTGCGTCCCGCGGCGACCTTTGATGGATATTTCCCGGCAGATCTGGGAGACACGCTATCGCTCCGGCGGCACCGGGGACACCGCAGAACGCAGCATCGAAGACACCTGGCGCCGCATCGCCCGCGCACTGGCTGCGGCCGAGAGCGCCGACCGCGAGCGCTGGGAGAATCGCTTCTACGCCGCGCTCGATGGGTTCCGTTTTCTTCCCGGCGGCCGGATCCAGGCGGGGGCCGGCACCCGCCGGCGGCTCACCCTGTTCAACTGCTTCGTCATGGGCCGCATCGAGGACTCGCTCGACGGCATCTTCGAGGCGCTCAAGGAGGGCGCCATCACCATGCAGCAGGGGGGAGGCGTCGGCTACGACTTCTCGACGCTGCGTCCGCGCGGCTCGCTCGCGAAGAGCTCGGGCGCGATCGCGTCGGGGCCGGTGTCCTTCATGCACATCTGGGACAGCATGTGCGCCACCCTGCTCTCCACCGGCAACCGCCGCGGCGCGATGATCGCGACGCTGCGCTGCGACCACCCTGACATCGGGGAGTTCGTCGACGCCAAGCGCGACGAGCGCGCGCTGCGCCGCTTCAATCTCTCGGTGCTCGTCACGGATGATCTCATGCGCGCGGTGGCGGCCGGAACCGACTGGCCGCTCGTCTTCCCGGTCGGCCCCGACGAGGGAGCGAGCGTGGAAATCGTCGAGCGGGTCTGGCCGGGGGCGGTCAAGCCGAAACCCTGTCGTGTCCATCGGCGCGTGGACGCGCGCGCGCTCTGGGAGCGCATCATGCGCGCGGCCTACGACTGCGCCGAGCCCGGGGTGCTGTTCATCGACCGCGTCAATCGCGCCAACAACCTCTACTACTGCGAGCAGATCGGCGCGACCAACCCCTGCGGCGAGATTCCGCTGCCGGCCTACGGCGCCTGCGACTTGGGCTCGCTCAACCTGACGCAGTTCGTGCGCGAGCCGTTCAGCCTGTCCGCCTCGCTCGATCTCGACGGTATCGCCTCTGCCGCGCAGGTCGCGGTGCGGATGCTCGACAACGTATATGAGATCTCGCACTTCCCGCTCGCGCAGCAGGAAGCCGTCGCCCGCGGCTCGCGCCGCATCGGCCTCGGCGTCACGGGGCTCGCCGACGCGCTGATCATGCTGGGCGTGACCTACGGTTTGGAGCGTTCGCTCGCGCTCGGAGTTCAGGTCATGCGCACGGTCTGCCACGCCGCCTATCGGGCTTCGATCGAGCTCGCACGCGAGAAGGGCGTGTTCCCGGAATTCGCCGCCGAAAAATACCTCGATGGTGAGTTCATCCGCGCGCTCCCCGAGGACATCGTCGCCGGGATCCGCAGCCACGGCATCCGCAACAGCCATCTCACCGCCATCGCGCCGACCGGCACGATCAGCCTGCTGGCCGGCAACGTCTCGAGCGGGCTCGAGCCCGTGTACGCGTTCAGCGTGCAGCGCCGGATCCGGCAGGCCGATGGCGGCGAAAGAACCGTGCAGATCGAGGATTACGCACGGCGGCTCTACCGCGAGCGCTTCCGCGCCGATGCCGAGCTCCCGCCCGCCTTCGTCTCCGCGCCGCAGGTCGCCCCCGAAGCGCAGCTCGGGCTTCAGGCCGCACTGCAGCGCTACGTCGACAACGCGATCTCGAAGACGGTGACCGTTCCCGCTGACTTCGGGTTCTCTGCGTTCCGCGACCTCTACGAGCGCGCCTACGCGCTCGGGCTCAAGGGTTGCACGGCCTTCCGTCCGAACCCCGTCACCGGCGAAGTGCTGACGCCGGATGCGCGCGGCGGCGGTGACGCGTAGCACCGGCATCGTCGGCTTCAGGCAATCGGCGCAAGGTCGAAGAAGTCTTGCGCACTCCCATTTGCCTGATCCTGGTGCTCTATAGCTGACAGCGACCACGCAAGTCGAGCAACGGCTTAAACTAACGCCCAGTCAATCGAACATCGATCGGAGGCTCCATTGAGTCGCTCTAAGATGCTCAAAGCGAGGCGTAGGAAACAAAGAACCAAGAAACGCCTTGCGCAGGCAGCCAAGCAAGAGAAGAAGCTGAGGAAGGAAAAGGCGAAGGCGGTCACGGCTGGCGCCCCATAAACCCGCCCAGGTCTAGGCCAAGTTTCGACGCCTATCCGCCCGTTTGCGGACCAGCCGCCGAAGGGAGCCTCGGTCCCGGGGGCTCAATCCGACGCAGCCAGCCAGCGCTTGATCTGTGCGTAGACTTCCGGTCGGCTGAGCAGGTCGAGGTGGCCGGTGCCACGGGCTACCCATCGCCGCGACTCGTCGAAGTTCAAGGCGAGCCGCACATCCGGGTGGCGACCCAGCGCGCTTTCCAGTGGAACGATGCCGTCGCCCATCAGCCGCGCCCCGAGCCGGCCCGCTTTCTTGCCAATGGCTCCAGCAATCGCGTAACACGCGACGCCTTTCGGCAGCGGCACCGTCGTGGGGATGTCGTCGCTGCGCCTGAAGCGACCGCGTTCTTCCCAATCTTCGTCCACGAGACTTCCGAACCTGAGATCGGTGATGCCCGCGCTGCGGATCTTTCCCAAGCGAGCCAACGGTGCCGTGTATCTGCTCGCGCTGAGCAGGATGTCGACCCAGTGGCCGCCCCGCTCAAACGGCGCTCCGCGATGCGGCGTGCCGATGAAAACGAGCTTGTTCAACCGCCGCAGCCATCCGTGGCGCGCCAATGCGCCGTAATGGCAGGCGCTGCGCGCGACGAGCCCGCCCATGCTGTGCCCGACGAGCACGAGTTCGGTCAACGGCACCGGCCAGGCTCGCACGAGCTCTTCGAGCTGCGCCGCGAACGCGCGCCCGTTGGTGGAGACGTGCAGGCCGCTGTTGTAGTGCAGATAGACCGGCGTGTAGCCAAGGTCGCGCGCCAGCGCAGCGCCGTGGTCGTGTCCTCTACGCTTCCATTGCAGATCGTTCATGCACAAGCCATGCAGCAGCACGACCAGTCTGCCGCCGGCACCCGGGATCGCTGCGGCCAGCGCCCGGCCCTCGCTCGGCAACGCGATGCCGCCGCGACGCAGGTGCATGGGAATAGCCAGCGGGTTGCTCGACGCCTCCAAGTAGTCGCCCAGCACGCCGTTGAGCGCGGCGAGCAGCGCCTCGCGCCCCGGCCATGTGCTGCGTTCGCCGAGCAAGGGCTCGAGCCCGGCGAGCAGCCCATCGAGCGTGTGTCCGACGATGCGAATGACGCCGCGGATGCTCTGGTAGACCAAGCGCGTGATGCCGCTCGTCCGGTCGAGCTTCGGCTTGGCGAGGATCGGCGGGACGCCGGCGATGTTGTAGTGCATCGCTTCGACCAGGTCGACAATGCCGGCGATGCCGTCGACGGTCAAACGGTTGATTCCGCGAAGATCGGCACCGCGTACCCGGAACTTCCTCACGCCGGCCCAACGCCGATCTTACTCACGCTGCCTTGCTGGCCGCCATGCGCGTACGCTTTCGCGTCGCCCGCTTGACCGCGACGCGCGCGCGCTTGCGCAGTGCGCTATTGATAGCCTTCAACGCCTTGCTGACCGACCTCTCGACCTCTCCTGCCGCCTCGCGTGCCGCCCTGGCGGCGGTCCTTGCCTCGCTGATAGAAGACACCAGCAAATCCCCCGCCGCCCGGCTGATCGCTTCAGCTGCAACGCGCGTCTGCCTTGCGCCCGACCTGACAACGTTTCGCGCCGCTTTTCGCGTTGCCCGCGCGGCCATCTTGGGCTGAGTCTTGCCAGCTCTCACGACTCCTTTCACGGCGCTCCAGGCATTTTCGGTCGCGACTTCCGCTTCCCTGGCACTCCCGCGCGCCACTCTTGCGCCGGCGGCACCCCGGGACCGCTGAACGTGCTTGGGCCCCGATCTGCTGCGCTGAACTGGCCTAGGAACCTTCTTTGCAACCATACCGTGCCTCCGATCTGTCTGCGCGATCCGCACTCGGCCCATTGCCGCGGTTCATTCTGGCCCTGTTGGAGAAACCCGGGTTGACGCACGTCAACCACGATGCGCAAGTCGCACGAGCAAGATCGGGACGCCGAAGCTCACCGCTCTCCCCCCGCCGCTCGGCCTCCTCCTTCAACGCCAGAGGCCCCTCGCTGCGGGCTCGCGCTCAGGCTCCTCGCTGCGGGCTCGCGCTCGGCCTCCTTGCCCCGGCGCCGCGAGCGCAGCACCCGCGCGTCGGCCTCCGGCGTCGCGACTCGCCTCGCGCGATCCCCGTGCTGCGCACGGGGCCCCTCGTTGCGGGCTCGCGCCGCCCCCACTCTTTCGCCTTGGCGATCGCGATGCGGATCGCCTTGCCCTCCTCGATACCCTCCGCCAACAATGCGTTGGCGATCTCGATCGCCTTCTCGCGCACGCGGGGCGGCAGATGCTTCATCGACGCGGGAAAGTAGCTGGAATTCCAGGGCATCGGCGCACCTTCGTCTCAGCGCGGCCGCGAGGCTGCGCGGGCGCGGGAGGCGCCGCTGCGCTCGCGCTCGAGCAACGGCAACAGATCCTTGAGCGGGCGAGTGTTGAGAACGTCGCGCGAAGCGAGCCAGCCGCGCTGCGCCTGCCCGATCCCGAAGCGCAGATCGGCGAACTCGGCGCTGTCGTGGGCATCGGAGTCGATCGCCACCAGTACGCCCTCGTCTTTGGCCATCCGGCAGTTCGCATCGGTCAGATCGAGCCGCTCCGGGTGCGCGTTCAGCTCGAGATGGACGCCCCTCGCCCTGGCCTTGCGCACGATCTTCAACATGTCGACGTCGTAGGGCTCGCGCTCGCCGATGAGTCGCCCGCTGGGGTGGGCGAGCAGCGTTACGCGAGGGTTATCCAGGGCGCGCAGGATGCGCTCGGTTTGCCGGGCACGCGAGAGGCCGAAGTTGCTGTGCACCGCGGCGACGACGAGGTCGAGCTCTTCGAGCACGCTGTCGGGAAGGTCGAGCGTCCCGTCGTCCAGGATGTCGACCTCGATGCCCCTCAGCAAGCGAATGCGCCGGCTCTTCGCATTGACGCGGTCGATAGCGTCGATCTGCTTGCGCAGCCGCTCGGGATCGAGTCCGTGAACCATCGTCTGCCGCCGCGAATGCTCGGTGATCGCGAGGTATTCGAAGCCGAGCGCCTGAGCGGCCCCAGCCATCTCTTCGAGCGAGTTCCTGCCGTCAGTGGCCTCGGTGTGCGCGTGCAGGTCGCCTTTGAGATCCTTGAGCTCGACGAGCTGCGGCAGGCGTCCGGCGCGCGCCGCCTCGATCTCGCCGCGATCTTCGCGCAGCGTTGGCGGTATCTCCGGCAGCCCCACGGCGCGATAGACCGAAGCCTCGGTCTCGCCGGCGATCCTCTTCTCGCCCTTGAAAACGCCGTACTCGTTGATCTTGAGCCCGCGCTCCTGGGCGATGCGGCGAAGGGCGATGTTATGCGGCTTGGAGCCCGTGAAGTAGACGAGGGCGGCGCCGAAGCTCTCGACCGCGACCACACGCAGATCGACCTGCAGCCCGCTTTTGAGCCTCACGCTCGCGCGCGTGTCGCCCTGCGCCGTCACCTTCTCGACCTCGGGAAAGCCGACGAAGCGCTCGACCGCCGCGTTCGCCTTACGCGCGGTAACGAGAAGATCGAGGTCGCCCACGGTCTCGCGCATGCGGCGGAAGCTGCCCGCGACGACCACGCGGTCCACTCCCGGCGTGCCTTCGAGATGCTTGACGAGCGCCTCGGCGTACTGCGCGGCCACCGCGAGCTTCATGCGCTGCTTTTTCGAGAGCTGCGCCGCGACCGCCGCTTCGATCTGCCGCTCCATCTTTTCGCCGAACCCGGCCAGCGCCTGGATGCGTCCCTCCCTTGCCGCGCGCAGGACCTGCTGCGGGGTCTTCACGTCGAGTTTGTGCCACAGGGTGCCGACGCGTTTCGGCCCGAGGCCAGGCACCTTGAGCAGCTCCGTGATCGCCGCGGGCATCTCGCGACGCAGCCGCTGCAGCAGCGCGCATTGGCCACTGCGCACGATCTCGGCGATCTTGGCTGCGAGGTCGGGGCCGATGCCCGGCAGCTCGGTGAGGTCGTCCCCGCGCGCCAGCATCTGCTTCACGTCGGGACCGAGTCCCTGCAGCATGCGCGCGGCGTCGCTGTAGGCGCGGATGCGAAACGCGTTCGCGCCCTGGATCGCCAGGCGGTCGGCGATTTCCTCGAAGATGGCGGAGACCGCCAAGTTTTGAACCGACATCCGATCTCCTGACTCGCCTGCTCATTGGCGGGCCATCGCGGCCATCATACGGCATGCGCTCCCCGGGTGCGCGCGAGCACCCCTTGACCGAAATCAAGCCGAGAGTGCCGGCCAGCCCATTGATCTCGCGCAAGTTTCCTTTGGGCACCGCTGCTATGCTTGGTTGTCAAACATCGTGGATGGACGCCGCAAGGAGCAGGCGCGATCCGAATGACCTATCGCAGCATCCTCGTACCTGTCGATCCGACCAGCGAATCGCACGCGAGGGTCGACGTGGCCGTCCGCCTGGCACGCGATTTCAGCGCACAGCTCATCGGCATCTACCTCGATCGTCGGCTGGAAATCGCGCCTTCGCTCGCCGCGCTGCTCCCCCAGAGCGTGGTCGAGGAATACCTGCACAACGCGGCCGACGCGCAGCATGCCGCCGGAGAATCGTTTCGGCACACCGCCGCCGCAGGCGGCGTCACCGACGTCGACTGGCGCGCGCCGCTTGGCGCACCGATCGATGCCGTCGTGGCGCATGGCCGATGCGCCGACCTGACCGTCTTGAGCCAGCCCCGCACCGAGCCCGCCGAAATCTTTTCCGAGCAGCTCGTCCAGGCGGTCCTCCTCGAGTCGGGGCGGCCCGTGCTGCTCGTTCCCTACGTCGGCGCGCCGCCGCAAATCGGATCGAACGTCCTGGTCGCCTGGGACGGCGGACGCGAGGCGGCACGCGCGATCGCGGATGCGATGCCCTTGCTGGTCCGCGCACGGCAGGTCACGGTCGTCTGCCTGGATCCCGGCGCCGCGAAGCGAGGCGTCGATGCCCCGGCACGCGAGCGTCTCGCGGCCTACCTGCGACGCCATGGCGCGGCGACGAAGATCGACTCCTACGAACTGGGCGGCGCAGATGTCGCGATCGGAGACTGGTTGCTGTCCCGGGCGGCCGACCTCGGCGGTGATCTCCTGGTCATGGGAGGGTATGGTCACCCCCGCTGGCGCGAGCAGGCGCTCGGAGGTGCCACTCAGGCGCTGCTCGCGGCAATGACCTTGCCGGTGCTCATGGCGCATTGAGCCGGCGCTCGAGGATGGTCGCATGCCCAAGGACGAACCCACCGGCGTAGCCTCTGCCCGCGAAGGCGTAACCAAGGACCGGATGAGGCTTCTGCATGGCAAGCTGTCGGGGCTGGTCGCGCTCGGCTGCGCCCTTGCTCTCGGCGTCGCCGTCTGGCAATTCACAGCGCAGCGCGGCGCGGAGGAGAAGTACCGCACCGCGCCGGCAGCGAAGGCTGAGGTGACGCAGACAGTCTCCGCCAACGGCACGCTCAATCCGGTCGTGCTCGTCAACGTCGGCACGCAGGTATCGGGAACGGTCAAGAAGCTGCTGGTCGATTTCAACGACCGGGTCAAGGCGGGACAGGTGCTCCTCGAGCTCGATCCCGCGCTGCTCGAAGCGCAGGTGCGCCAGGACGAAGCGAACATGGCCAGCGCCAAAGCCAGCCTCGATCTAGCGCTCGCCAACGAAGAGCGCAGCAAGACGCTCTGGGCGCAGGACTCGATCGCCAAGCAGGCGCTCGATACTGCCGTTCAGGCTCGCGAGTCGGCGCAGGCGCAGGTGAAACAGGCCGAGGCACAGCTCGCGAAAGACCGCACGAACCTCGACTACAGCGTGATTCGTTCTCCGGTCTCGGGCGTGGTGGTCAACAGGGCGGTCGACATCGGGCAGACCGTCGCCGCGAGCTTCCAGACCCCGACGCTATTCCAGATCGCGCAGGATCTCTCGAAGATGCAGATCGACTCGAGCTTCGCCGAGGCCGACGTGGGCAACATCAAGGTCGGCCAGCCGGTGCAGTTCACCGTCGACGCGTTCCCCGAGCGGACGTTCCACGCTTCGGTGAGGCAAGTGCGCCTGAACCCAACCACGGTCCAGAATGTAGTCACCTATGATGTAGTCGTCGCCGTGGACAATCCGGACCAGATCCTGATGCCCGGAATGACCGCCTACGTCAACGTTCAGGTCGCGCAGCACAAGGATGTCCTCACGGTCCCGAACGCCGCGCTGCGCTACCGGCCCGCCGACGCGGCGGAAGTCGCGGCGCGAGCCAAGCCGCCGGCGCGGGCCGAGGCGCGCTCGGGGACCGCGTATGTTCTCGAAGCGGGAAAGCTGCGCGTCGTTCCCGTGCAGACGGGAATCAGCGACGGCCGCGTCACCGAGATCGTCGCGGGCGACTTGAAGGACGGCGACGCCGTGGTCGTAGGCGCCCTGGAAAACCCGGCCGAGGCGTCGCAAAGCACGCTCCGCCTGAGGCCCTTCTGATGGCACAGGGCACCCTCATCCGCACCGAGCGGCTGTGCAAGCAGTACGAGACCGCCGCGGGGCCGGTGCCAGTGCTCAAGGAGGTTGATCTCACCATCCAACGAGGGGAGTTCGTCGCGATCATGGGCCCCTCGGGCTCGGGCAAATCGACCTTCATGAACATCCTGGGCTGCCTCGATCTGCCCACGAGCGGCCGCTATACGCTCGATGGACGCGACGTCGGCACGCTCGATGCCGACGAGCTCGCCCGCCTGCGCAACCGGGTGATCGGTTTCGTGTTCCAGGGTTACAACCTGCTGCCGCGGGCGACGCTTCTCGACAACGTCGCGCTGCCGTTGCTCTACGCCGGTGTCGCCAAAGCCGAGCGCAATCGCCGCGCGCTGGAGCTTCTTGGGCAGGTCGACCTCGGCAGCTTCGCCGGCTACGTTCCCAATCAAATCTCCGGCGGCCAGCAGCAGCGTGTGGCGATCGCCCGTGCGCTGGTCAATCGCCCGCAACTGATTCTCGCCGACGAGCCAACGGGTAACCTCGACACGAAGACGAGCCACGACATCATGGCGCAGCTCGTTCAACTCAACGCCGAGGACGGGATCACCATCGTCGTCGTGACGCACGAGGCCGATATCGCAAAATATGCCAAGCGGCTGGTGCGCTTCGTCGACGGGCGCATCACCCACGATGGCGGCGTGTCGGTCGAGGCGATCGAGACGGAGCCGGCATGATCGCGCCGATGCTCGAAGAAGCGTGGCACGCGATGGGCGCGAACCGCCTGCGCTCGTTTCTCACGATGCTCGGCATGATGATCGGCGTGGCCGCGGTGATCATGATGCTCGCGGTCGGTCAGGGCGCTCAGTTCGCGGTCGACCAGTCGATCGCCTCGATGGGAAGCAACCTGTTCATCGTGCTGTCGGGTTCGGCGACCTCGGGCGGCCTCCGTATGGGAATGGGCGCGACGCCGACCCTGACCACCGGCGACGCCGAAGCGATCGGCGAGCTTTCTTCGATCGCCGACGTGGCGCCGATCGCCCCCGGCACCGCCCAGCTCATCTACGGCTCGAACAACTGGAGCACCATGGTGGCCGGGACCACGCCGGGCTACCTTGCGGTGCGCGACTGGAGCGTCGAGTCGGGCTACGCGTTCACCGACTCGGACGTGCGCTCGGCGACGCGCGTCGTGCTCCTCGGGAAGACGGTAGTGCAGAACCTGTTCGGCGACGCCGCTCCCGTCGGCAAAACCATCCGCATCAAGCAAAGCCCTTTTCTCGTGATCGGCGTCCTCGCGCCCAAAGGACAGAGCCTCGACGGCCGCGATCAGGACGACACGGCCTTCATCCCCGTAACGACTGCGCAAACGCGCGTCTTCGGGACGCAGTTCCCGGGGAGTGTGCGCTTCATCGTTGCGCAAGCCGTCTCTGCAGATGCCATGACGGCGGCGGAGCGCGACATGACGCAGCTCCTGCGCCAGCGGCATCACCTTCCCGAGCGCACCGACAACGATTTCGACATCCGTAACCTGACCGCGCTCGCCAACGCGGCGGCGCAGACCACGCGCGTAATGTCGATCATGCTCGGCGCGATCGCCTCGGTGTCGCTGCTGGTCGGCGGCATCGGCATCATGAACATCATGCTGGTGTCGGTGACCGAGCGCACCCGTGAGATCGGCATCCGGGTCGCGATCGGCGCGCGCGAGCGCGAGGTGCGCACACAGTTCCTCCTCGAGGCGATCATCATCTCGCTCATCGGCTGTATCGTGGGGGTGGTGCTGGGCGTCGGCGCAGCGGTTGCTGCGAACCTGGTCGCCCGCGTGCCGGTCGTCATCACCGGGGCCGCGGTGCTGCTCGCTTTTCTGGTCGCGACCGGCGTTGGCGTATTCTTCGGGTTCTACCCGGCCAACAAGGCGGCGCGGCTCAAGCCGATCGACGCGCTTCGCTACCAATGAAACGCAAGGAGTAGATCATGTTCCGCAGGATACTGGTTCCTATTGATGGCAGTCCGACCTCGAACCGCGGGCTGGAGGAGGCGATCGGGCTCGCGCGCAACCAGAAGGCGCGCATCTGTCTGCTGCACGTGGTGGACGAGCTGGTGATCGCCACGGGCTCGGACGGCATGATGGCGATGCCGGCGAGCTACGTCGAGGATTTCATGCGCTCGTTGCGCGCCGGCGGCAAGCGGCTTCTCGCCCGCGCCGAAGCGAAGGTGCGCAAGCACCGGGTACCCGTCGAGACGGTGCTGGTGGAAACCATGGGCCGCCGCGTGGCCGACCTGATCGTGAAGCAGGCGAAGAAGTGGCGCGCCGACGTTATCGTCCTCGGTACGCACGGGCGGCACGGACTGGTGCGCATGGTGATGGGCAGCGACGCGGAAATCGTTGTCCGCGAAGCTACGGTTCCCGTGCTGCTCGTGCGCGCGCCGCAGCGCGCCCGCAGGCGCTAGTCGGATCTCGGTCCGATCACCACGTGATCGACCGCCGTCTCCGCTTCGAGCCAGTCCTCGCGGTCGTAGTCCTCCTTGTTGTAGACGCGCTCCGACTGGCGGTGAAACGTTGCCTCACTTATCAGTCGATGCCGGAGATCGGGATCGAGTTGATCGGCGACCCCTTCCGCGAAGGGCTGATCCGCCATTTCCTCGAGATTTGCCGGCGGCACGATGGTCGCGATGGCGTGCGGATGCGATCTCACACTCTGCGGCTTGTGCTTGCGGTGGCTCGTGGGCTTGCCGACTTTCCTGTGCGTCATCGTGGCCTCCGTCGCTGCGGCGGGCCGCTCCGCACCGCGGCGCATCGCGGCTCGCAGGTCCATTCTCTGCCCTCTTGGCCTGGAGGCCTTGATCCGTGTCAAGGTCGCGGCGTTTGCCTCGCGGCGACCGGCGCGATCGGCTCGAACGAGTCGGCGCGATGACCACCGGCGGCGAGCCTGTCCTCTTTGCGCTCGGCGCGAGCCGCACCTGGGGCGAGGCCGTGGCGCGCGAGCTCGGTATCGCGCTCGGCGTGAACGAGGAGCGGGTCTTCGAGGACGGCGAGCACAAGACCCGCTCGCTCACCAGCGTTCGCGACCGGGACGTCTATGTCATCCATTCGCTCTACTCCGGCGAAGGACAGAGCGTCAACGACAAGCTCGTCCGGCTGCTCTTCTTCATCGGGGCGCTTAAGGACGCCGCCGCGGAGCGCGTGACCGCCGTGGTTCCCTATCTTGCGTACGCGCGCAAGGACCAGAAGAGTAAGAGCCGGGACCCGGTGACGACGCGCTACGTCGCGCAGCTCTTCGAGGCGGTCGGGGCCGATTGCGTGGTGACGATGGACGTGCACAATCTCGCCGCGTACCAGAACGCGTTTCGCTGCCGCAGCGAGCACCTGCAGGCGGCGCCGCTGTTCGTCGCGCATCTCGCGCCGCTGCTCGGCGGCGCGGAGGTCGCGGTGGTCTCGCCCGACGCGGGGGGCATCAAGCGCGCGGAAGCGTTCCGCACCCGGCTCGCTGCGGCGCTCGGCCGCCCGATCGCGGCCGCATTCGCGGAAAAATACCGCAGCTCCGGTACGCTGAGCGGCGAAGCGCTCGTGGGTGACGTCGCGGGCAAGGTCGCGGTGATCGTCGACGACCTGATCAGCGCCGGCAACACGGTGGCGCGCGCCGCGAAGGCCTGCCGCGAGCGCGGCGCCGCGCGCGTTGTTGCGGCCGCGACCCACGGCGTCTTCGCGCCGGCGGCCGCCAGCGTGCTCGGTGCGAGCGCGCTCGAGCGCATCGTCGTCACCGACACGATTCCGCTGCGCATCGGTGATGCGCGGCTCGCCGCACGGATCGATCAGGTGAGCACGGCGGCGCGTTTCGCCGAAGCGATTCGCCGCCTGCACGGCGGCGGCTCACTGGTCGAGCTGCAGGAAGCTTGAACGCGGCTCAGGCCACGGGCCGGCTGCGCTCCTCGGCGAGGCGCAGGTAATCGAGGGCCTGAGCTGTCCACCGCGGCTGACCGCGCAACACCGGGTCGTCGAGGTGGCGGATGGCGATCTTGGCGCGCACGCACGCGCGGTGGCTCTGGTAGAAACGCGTCATCGCCTCGGGCGCCACGTCACCAGTGGCTCCGGCATAGGTCGCGAAGATTACGGGTGCCAGGTCGGGCGCACCGAGCCGCTCGCATTCGAGCGCGAGGAAACCCATTTCGTCCGCTGCATCGAGCACGCGCAGCTCACGCGAGAACTCCAGGCAGTCGATGATCTGCGGCCGTGGCTCGAGACAGATGTGCTCGGGCCGCAAGTCCCCGTGCGCTTCGACAATGCGGCCTTCGCGCACGCGGGCGTCGAAGAGGCCCGGCCGTCGGTCGAGGAACGCTTGCTGGCGCGAGCAGACCGCCTCGATCAGAGCGGCCGGCAGCCCATACGCGGGAGCCGCGAGCTCGCGGCGATTGCCCGCGATCTCCGCGGCGAAACGCGCCCGGTAGGCGTCCGGCGTTATCGCGATCGGCGCGCTGCCACGATAGAAGATGGCCAGCCGCTCGACTGCCCGCCGAACGTCCGCAGCGTCGACCGAGCGATCGCGGATCATCCGGTCGAGCATCCGCGCCGCAGGCAGGCGACGCATCTTCACCAGCCAGTCGACGATGCGGCCGTCGCCGCCGATTCGCAGGCGCCGCTCGACATCCGCCGCGAGGGGAACGCTCGCGAGATACACCCCGTCGCTCAACCGCGCGTTGAGCCGCAGCTCCTCTTCGCAATCGAGGCGGCGCGCTGCCTCGGTGCTGAAGTCGAGGTATTGCGAGCGCACGGGCTTCTTGAGCTTCCACGCGTGGCGCTCCGTGAGGAAGACCCACGACATGTGCGTCTCGATCGCTTCCACGCCGGGCGTGGGCTCGGGGTAGCTCGCCGGCTGCAGGAGAAAGGCGAGCTTGGCGCGCAGCTCCACGCCGTCCGGCGATTCGAGTCGCGAGCGGAGCTCGGCCCACGCGAGCGGTCCGCGCGCCGCCTCGAGCGCCGACTCCGCGTCGTACCGCACGGCGAAGACGCGCTCGTCGGCGAAGAGCGGCTCCTGCGTGGCGAGCTGATGCTCGAGCACCGCGAGGTCCGCGTCGGAAGCGTCCGCCCCCCTGGTGGCGCGCACGGCAATGCGCGCACGCAGCGTCGCTTCGCGCGCGGTGAAGTCCACGATCGCGAAGGCCACGCCGAGCTCGCGCGCGAGATCGCGGAAGCGGTCGCGTTGCGCGCGCACGAGGAACGTCGCATCGACGATCGCCACGAGCCCGGCGCCGAGGATCTCGCGGGCGAGCGCCGCGAGCCTGGCATAGGTTTCCTCGGTCGCAGCCGCGGTGTAGAGTCCGCCCTCGACCCCGGCCGGCCGCCGCTCCAGCGCCGCGAGGCCGTGCATGCGCTTGCGCTCGACGTCGCTGCGGATGCGCACGGCCCGCAACGCTTCCAGGATGGCCTGCGACAGCGTCGTCTTGCCGCAGCCGGCGAGCCCGTGGGTGATGACGAGCGCCGGGCGGCGAGGCTCGGCGTAGCCGCGCGCGAGCGTCACGTAGCCCCGGTATTCGGCAAGCAGCGCTCGCTTCGGCTCCCCGGCCTCGATCTGCGCAGCGCGCAGCCGCGCGATCTTGGCGCGCACCAGCGCCCGGTAAACAAGATAGAACGGCAGCACCGCCAGTCCCGCGTAGTCGCCCGTGCGCTCGAGATAGGCGTTGAGGAAGCGATACGCGAGATCGGGCCGCCCGCGATCCTCGAGGTCCATCACCGTGAAGGCGATCTCGTTCATGACGTCGATCCAGCGCATCGACTCGTTGAATTCGATGCAATCGAAGATCGTGAGCACGCCGTCGACGCGCGCGATGTTGCCGAGGTGCAGGTCGCCGTGGCACTCGCGGATGAAGCCGTGCTTGCGCCTTCGCAGGAACGCGTCGTACCGGGCCGCGTACTCGCGCTCAGTCCATGCCGCAAGGGCATCCAGCTCCTCGCGCTCCTCCGCGGTGGCAAGCCGCGGGCGAAGCTGCGCGAAATTCTGCCGGGCGACCCGCAACACCTCGCCGGGCGCGCCGAACGCGCTCTCCTGGCCGGCCACGCCGATCGCGGCGTGGAACGCGGCGACCTTCTCCGCCAGCGCGTCGATGTCCGTGGGAGCCAGCTCGCCGCGGGCGAGGATCCGGGTTGCGAGCGCGTCCTGCGGGAACTCGCGCATCTTCACCGCATACTCGAGCGGCTCGCCATAGCCGCCGACGACCGGCGCATCGACGCGGCCGGTGATGGGCACGACCTCAAGATAGAGCGCCGGCGCGAGCCGACGGTTGAGCCGCAGCTCCTCCTCGCAGAACCGACGCCGCGCCTCGAGCGTGGTGAAATCGAGGAACCCGAAGTCGACCGCCTTCTTTATCTTGTAGGCGTGCGTCCCGGTCAGGAGCACGCAGGAGATGTGCGTTTCGAGTCGCTCGACGCGCGCGCAATCCGCACCGAATGCTTCCGGCCGCGACAGGGCGTCGAACAGGCGTGCCTGCTCGCTCGCGCCTTCCGCGACGGTTCCCGCGGGCTCGGCTGGGCGAGACATGAGCAGCGCGCAGCTCAGCGCGAGGCTGGGTGGGTCTTGACCTGGCCGTGCTGTCGCCGGGCGACGTCCTCCAAACGTCGCGTCAGGCTCGCGAACGCATCGCGCAGCGCGATGTAAACATCCTCGTCGTGGTCGCGGTTGACGATCAGCTCGTGGCCGGGAACGCGCACCACGATGCGGACGTTGAACCAGCGCCCCTGCTCGCTGTGCCGCGCCTGCTGCTCCACGACGACGTGGCAGCTGATGAGGCCCCGGTAGAACTCGTCGAGCTTCGTCGCGCTTTCGCGGATGCGCTCCTCGAGCGCCGGAGACTGCGGCATGTGCCGGACGGTGATCTGCAGCGGGACTTGCATGTCAGCGGCTCCACTTCACGCGCAC